>NZ_JBISBV010000002.1:0-515692 GCF_046592965.1 Marivita sp. S2033 | reverse complement strand
CAGATTTCTCAAGATTTCAGGGATTTTCCTGGCGTCTAGACTCGACCCGAACTGCCAAAACAGCCGATTTAGTTTTCGAGTCATTCCCTCCGCCACTTTGGCCAATCCGACTCAGCACTGACGCAAAGAATGGACCGCGGGCGTGTCGCGGTCGCTCGGCTCAGGTTAACGACGCTGCAAGCCGGAAACGAACCTCAGCCAAAAATCAATCAAAGACGCTATCGCGACCCTGCGGGTGGACGTTTTCGTAGTAATCCGTGAGCGTCAACTGTCCGGCGGCGGCGTCATCGAGAATGATGGTGGCTTTCGCGTGCAATTGCAGTGCCGAGGCGGGGCATGCGGCGCTGAGCGGGCCTTCGACCATGCGGGCGACGGCGTCGGCCTTGGCCTCTCCGGTGGCAAGCAAAAGGCATTTGCGCGACGCGAGGATGGTGGCGACACCCATGGTTATGGCATAGCGCGGCGTTTCTTCGAAGGAGTTGAAATAGCGTTGATTGGCGCGTCTGGTGCTGTCGGTCAGGGTCTTGATGCGCGTGCGCGAGCCGAGGCTGGCAGTCGGTTCGTTGAAGCCGATATGGCCGTTCTGGCCGATCCCGAGAAGTTGCAGGTCAATGCCTCCGGCGTTCTCGATCAAGGCCTCGTATTCAAGCGACGCGGCCTGTGGATCATCGGCGTCGCCCTTGGGCAGATGGGTGCGGGTCCGGTCAATATCGACGCGGTCGAAAAAGGCCTCGCGCATGTAGCTGTGATAGGAACAGGGATGTTCGGGAGCCAAACCGATATATTCATCCAGATTGAAACTGGTCGTGGCGGCGAACGACAGCCCCTCGTCGCGGTGACGCTGCGCAAGTGCCTCGTAGAGCGGCAGCATGGTGCCGCCGGTGGCAAGCCCCAACACCGCATCCGGCTTGTTCCGCACGGTCCGGGCCACGATGTCAGCGGCACGTTGCATGGCGGAGTGTTCGTCGGGAAGGATCAGGACCTTCATGGGTGTTCCTTTCTCAAATGGGCGGCCAGTGCGCCGATCAGCGGCGCGTCATGGCCAAGCTCTGCCGCGACGAGGGTCGGCCGAAAAAGCGCCGGTTCCTCGTCAAGTGCGGAGCGGGTGTGCTCGATATATCCGGGGGCAAGGCCGATGCTGCCGCCCATCGCCACTGTTTCAAGGCCGAGAATGGCGGCAAGATCGCCGATCAGTGCTGC
The DNA here is from genome assembly GCF_046592965.1 of Marivita sp. S2033. Taxonomy (NCBI): domain Bacteria; kingdom Pseudomonadati; phylum Pseudomonadota; class Alphaproteobacteria; order Rhodobacterales; family Roseobacteraceae; genus Marivita; species Marivita sp. S2033. The sequence goes on along the minus strand of NZ_JBISBV010000002.1, from coordinate 514,492 downwards.
GACGGCTTTGGCTGAATTGGCAACGATGCCTTCAGCCCAATGCTCACCTTGCGCAGCGGCCGCAAAAACTGCCCGCGCGTCCATCCCCGGATGTCCGCCCGCAGCGGCGGCGGCGGCAATTCCGCGCCCGCCGGCTGTGCTCTCGACGGTCGCCATTCGTCCACTGCCGCACGGAAGGCTGGCGAATCTGCTGGTGACAAACCCGACATGCCCGGCCAGACCGTTTGCGCTCGACACCAGTCGTTTGCCCAGAACCAGCCCACCGCCAACGCCCGTGGACACGGTCAGATAGGCAAAGCTGTCGCTGTCACGCCCGGCACCGAACAGCCCTTCGGCGAATGCCGCAGCCGCTGCGTCATTCAGGCATGTGGCGGCGCCAAAGCGGCGATTGAGATATTGTTCCAGCCCGAACCCGAGGATCGCTGGCAGCGTCCCTCGATTGACCGCGTGCCATGCGCCCGAAGCATCCACGCGCCCGGCCACGGCCACGCCCAGCGGTGCGCCGGCCTCGTGACCCAGTTTGACAAGCAGACTGCCGATCGTCGCGATTTGCGCCTCGGGATCGGCGGCGCTGTCTGTCGGTGCGATCAGACGGTCCACGACGGTGCCGTTCTCGATCCGGGCAGCAGCGATCTTGGTGCCGCCCAGATCGGCGGCGAAGCCGGTCAGGGAATTGCGAGACATATCCTGCATCAGACAGCCTTGACCGCGGCCTTGAACCAACCGGTGACATGCTCCAGTCGCGTCAGCGCGGTGCCGACGGTCACGGCATCGGCACCCGACGCCATCGCCAGAGCGGCAAGGTCGGGCGTGTTGACCCGGCCTTCGGCCATGACGAACGCGCCCAGATCATGAAACGCGCGGATCAGATCGGTGTCGACTCCGTCACCGCGCCCGGAGGTCTCTTCGGTGTAGCCCGACAAGGTTGTGCCGAGGATTGCCGCCCCTTCCGCCTGAGCCCGTTTGCCATCCGCCAGTGTCGAGCAATCGGCCATCGCCATCACGCCCGCAGCGCGGATTTCGGCAACAAGTGCCGCGCTTGTTTCGGGGCGGGGCCGGTCGGTTGCATCATAGGCGATGATGTCGGCACCTGCCCTAGCCAGTGCGCGCACGTCGTCGAGATACGGGGTGATCCGCACCGGACTGTCTGCCAGATCGCGTTTCAGGATGGCGACGATCGGCACCGACACTGCGGCTCGCGTGGCTTTCAGATTGGCGACACCCTCGATGCGAAGGCCGTCCGCTCCACCCGCCACGGCGGCGGCAGCCATCGCCGCGACGATATCGGGGCGATCCATCGGCCCATCGTCAACCGGCTGACAGGACACGACAAGACCGCCGCGCAGGGTATCAAGAAGTGTCATGGTATCAGTCCATCAGGCTCGGCAGGCCGGTTGCGAGGATTGGGAAGGCGCATACGAGAAACAGCACGACGAAGGGGGGGATCAGCCAGGGCAGGATCGCCTTCGCCAGCCGCTGATACGGGATACCGCCCACCTGCGCGACCACGAACAACGCCATCCCCATCGGCGGCGTCAGGATCGAGATCATCAGGTTGAGCACGGTGATGATTCCGAAATGCACCGGGTCGATGCCAAAGCCCATCGCGACCGGCACAAGGATCGGCACAACGACCAGAAGAATGACCAGCGCCTCGATGAAACAGCCGAGGAAGAAGATCATGATGTTGACGGCGATCAGGAATGTGACCGGGCTGTCGGCAATTGACAGAAAGAACGTCGCGATCTGCTGGGGCGCCTGCTCGCGCGCCATGATGAAGCTCAGCAGCGCCACACCCGCCACGATGGTGGCGATGGACGCCGAGGTGACGGTGGTTTCGTAGATCGCATCCCACAGACGCTTCAAGGTCAGTTCGCGATAGAAGATGAGGTCGATCAGGATGGCATAGAGCACGGTCACGGCGGCCGCTTCCGTGGGCGAGAACAGGCCGGAGAAGATGCCGCCGACGATCACGACCGGAGTCATGAGCGCTGGCAGGGATTTGACGAACAGCGTTCCGATCTCGCCGCCGCTGCGGCGCGGGTCGCGCGGATAGTCGCGTTTGCGGGCGATGAACCACACCATCACCATCAGCGCCGCGGCGCACAGGAAACCCGGTATGATGCCGCCAAGAAACAGCTTGCCGATCGAAACGTTGGCGATGACGCCATAAAGAACCATCGTGATCGAGGGCGGCACCAGAGGGCCGATCATCGACGATGCGGCGGTGACGGCACCGGCGAAATCGTCGTCATATCCGGCCTCGCGCATCGCCTCAATCTCCATCTTGCCCAGACCGCCGGCATCAGCCAGCGCAGAGCCGGACATGCCGGAGAAAAACAGCGACGCCAGAACGTTGACGTGCCCCAGGCCGCCGGTGATGTGGCCGACAAGGCTGCGGGCAAAACCGAACAGGTGGTTCGTGATCCCGGCAGAGTTCAACACGCCAGCGGCCAGAATGAACAATGGCACGGCCAGCAACGGGAAGCTGTTCAGCCCGTCGATCATCCGCTGCATGGCGAAACTGATCCCCATGCCGGTGTAATAGAAATATCCCATGGACACGAAGATCATGGCAATCCCGATCGGCACGCCGATCAGGACAAAGACGAGCCATAGAATGCCAACAGTAGCGAGGATCATAGCGACGGCTCCCGCGAGACCGAAACGTCGCGGCGGCCCATCAGGCGGCGAATGATCCGGTGAATGATGAGAAGGGCAGCGACGAAACCCGATGCGTAAAGAAGCGCATCCGTGGTCGGCAGGGTGACGGTGACATTGCCGGATGTGCGCAGGACGGTCTTGTACCCGATCCATGCCAGGTGACCCATGATGCCCAGATAAACGAGATCGATGATCGTATAGAGCACACGGCGCGCACCGACGGGAAGCAGATCGGCAAGAAATGCCATCTTCAGCTGGCTGTCCTGCCGTTCAACCTCGGCGATGCCGATGAAGGCCATCCAGACCCAAAGCCAGCGCGCCGCCTCTTCGCTCCAGACGGGGCCACGGAACAATGGCGTGCGCCCGAACACCTGAACAAGCACGACGCCGATCAGGACAATAAAGAACACCGATGCAACGATGCCCTCGACACTGTATTTCTGCGGCTTCTTCATCGCGGCCTCCTAACGGACGGACTGTCCCCGCGGGCGGTGGGCATCCGCGGGGCATGGGCTTATTTGCCGCGCACGCGGGCGATGGCACCTTCGCCGAACTGCTCTTCGAGCGTATCGTAATAGGGCTGCATCGCGTCGCGGAAGGGCGCAAGATCAGGGCGGGTGATGGTCAGACCGCGCTCCTCAAAGGTTGCGATCAGGTCTTCCTCGGCCTGTTTGGTCAGGGAGTCGTTGGTCTCGCCACCGGCTTCGACCGCTTCGTTGATCCAGCCCTTTTCTTCATCGCTCAGGCTGTTCCAGAGGTCATTGGAGATCTGTACGGCCGCCGACGCGATGAAGTGGTTGGTCATCGCAACATGGCTTTGCACTTCGTAGAACTTCATCGCCTCGATCGTGGGCAACGGGTTTTCCTCGGCATCGACCTGATTGGTCTGCAACGCGAGATACACTTCGGCAAAGGCCACCGGAGCGGGTGTCGCGCCTACGTTTTCGGCATAGGCGATCAGGAAGGGCACGTTCGGCGTGCGCAGGCGCAGGCCTTCCATATCTTCGATCGATTCAATCGCCCGGTTCGATGTGGTCTGGCGCGTGCCGTAATACCAGACATCCAGAAGCTTGACGCCCTTCTCCTCGAACTTGGCTGACATCTCCTGACCCCAGTCACCGGCGATGATGTCCTGCAGGTGATCGAAATCATCGGCCACATATGGCGCGCCGATCAGGTTCAGTTCGGGGATGATGTAGCTCATGTCGGGATAGCCGGTGATCACCATATCCAGCTCGCCCGCCTGAAGCTGCGCGACCATCGCCTTGAAATCACCCAAGGTCGAGGACGGGAACAGGTTCACCGTCAGTTCGCCACCCGACAATTCCTCGACCTTGCTGGCAAACTCCTGAGCGCCCTTGTAGACGTTTGACGCTTCATTGTCCTGCAAGCCGAATGTCAGTTCGCGTTCGGCCAAAGCCGGAGCGGCCAGTGCCAGAGACGCCGCGCAGGCGAGTAGAGTGGTCTTGAGTTTCATCGTATCCTCCTTGATTTTCGATGAACGGCGGATTGGCCCGCCTTGTGTCAGTGTGTCGTTCGTGAAGTGCTGTCGGGCGTCAGTTCCGGTGCCTTGAGGCGGGCGCGATAGGATCGGGCCAGATGGCGGTCCATGACATCGGTTGCCGCCACCACGTCGCCATCCAGAATCGCCTGATAGATCTCGCGATGCTCATCATACGCGATCCGGTCGTAGCGCGTTGCATCCTTTGTCGGAGGGCGGTGCGCGATCATCGAACTGACGAACATGTCGTGCAATGTCAGGATGACCGGATTGCCGACAACGGACACCAGTGCTCGGTGGAACGCGATGTCGGTTGGCGCGAAATCTGTGGTGCCGATGGCCTGGAAATTCTGCTCGAGCGCGGTCTGAAGCTTTGCCAGTTGGATATTGTCGGCCCGCTTCGCGGCTTCGCGCGCGGCTCCGGTTTCGATGAACTGCCGCATCTGTTCCAAATGTGCGCCGCTTTCAGCATCTCCCAGAACTTCGCGAATCAGATCGCCGGTTCCTTTCAGAACGGTCGCAATCGAGGGAAGGGTCGCGCGCGGCCGCTTGCCTGCGCCTGCGGTCGCGTAGCCGCGCATCTGCAATTGAGCCAACGCCTCTCGGACCGTCGGTCGCGATGCCGAGAACCGCTCGCACAGATCACGCTCGGTCGGCAGAGGGGATTCCGGCGGAAACGTACCGCGACGGATCTCTGCGATCAGCGTCTCCGCGATCACGTCTGGCGTGCGTCGCGGCGTGTGTGGATTCTCGGTTCCGGTGTCCAAAACGACGTCCTCCTGTCGGTTTGGTATTACCATATAATTTTCTTGTCAAACTAAAAATCAAGGTTTATGACCATTCAGAACATTGGAGCTGTAATCCTGTCTGGCCAGGCCCGTATAGCCACCTGCTCCGATGGCACCGCAGAGCAAAAGGTAGACTCCGACGATGACCGAACGATTGACTGGCATGTATGCCGCGCTGATGACTGGACTGAACGACGCCGGAGACTTCGACGAAGCGCGGCAACGCAGCCTGACCGACTATGTTCTGAACCAGGGGCTTGATGGGCTTTATGTTGGCGGAAGCAGCGGTGAATCCGGGCTCTTGGGTGTTGACGAACTCGCAACACAGCAGGGCATCGTCGCCGATTGTGCGAAAGGACGCGACGCAACGCTGATCGCGCATGTCGGCATGCCGAACCTGCGCGACTCAATTCGTCTTGCCGAACAGGCCTCCGAGCTTGGCTATCACGGCCTGTCCGCCCTGCCCCCGCACTCCTATCCGTTCAGCGACGCCGAGATCGAAGGTTACTACCGCGATCTGGCCGCTGCCACCGACCTGCCGCTGATCGTCTATGAAGTGCCGATCCGCACCGGTCGCCCGATCCCTTTGGAGTCGCTTGAGCGTATTCTCGACCTGCCGAATGTGTCGGGGATCAAGTTCACATCGACCGATTTGTTCAAGTTCTCGATGCTGCGCCGCCGCCGTCCTGATGTCAGCTATTTCTTCGGTTTTGACGAGATTTACCTGACCGGCGGAGTGTTGGGCGCTGATGGCGGCATCGGCACGACCTATAACATTCTGGGCAAGCTTTATGTCGCTTTGGACAAGGCCTTGCGTGCCGGTGATCTGGCGCGCGCCCAAGAGTTGCAGGACGCATCGCAAATTTTCGTCGAAGCGCTTCTGGAAACCGGCGTTCTGCCCGGGATGAAGGCCGCGTTACGCGTTCTTGGCATCGACTGCGGTCCGACCCGCGCACCGATGGCGTTGCGCATGTCGAACGATAAGGCAGAGGCGCATATGCGCGCTGTCTTGGACCGGTCCGAGATCAAGCCCTGGCTCGTCTGAGACGATCCTTGACCAAACCGGAAAACCGGCAACGAGAATATTACTTCAGGAGGAGAATACTCAATGACACTACGCACACAAATACTCGGTGGAGCGGGCGCATTTGCCCTTCTTGCAACAGCAGGAACTGCCATGGCCGAGGAATGGCCTGACCTGCCTGTCGGCGTGAAGAACGGCATCGCAGAACGCATCGGCGACCGGCTGATCGTCGGTCTGGGCAGCGCCGGCACGCAGGTCTTTGCGCTGGATCTGAATGACACCGCTGCCGGTTGGACAGAACTTGCCGAATTCAATGGCCCCGCACCCTCACAACCCGCGGCCACGGTCGTCGACGGTGCACTGTACGTGTTCAGCGGGTCCGGCAACGCGACCGAAGACGCGACATCGCCGATCATCTTCGAAACCGTCAGCCGTTATGACGCCGACGCGAACACATGGGAAACCATCGACACCACCACGCCCGCCGGCCTCTTGGGCGCAAGCGCCGTGGCTCTTGACGGTGGCCGCATTGCCATCTTCGGCGGATACAACAAGGAGCTGTTCGACACGTATCTTGCCGACGTTCTGGCCATCGACAAGGACGCTGATCCCGATGGCTGGAACACCGTCGTGAACAACTACATGGGTATGAAACCGGAAGACTACCGCTGGAACGATCTGGTGCTCACCTACGAACCCGCCACGAATACGTGGGGCGATCTCGGCTCTGATCCCGCGCTTCCGAACACCGGCTCGGCAGTGGTCGAGACAGACCCGGGCACCTTCCTGATCATCAACGGCGAAATCAAGCCGGGGCTGCGCACCGATGCGGTCAGATCGGTCAGCATCGGATCAGATTCGGCGGAATGGTCCGACGTGTCTCCGTTGCCGGCGGCGGACGGCAGCGATGTGCAGGAAGGTCTTGCCGGGGCCTATGCCGGACTGTCGAACGGCGGCGTTCTGGTCGCCGGCGGCGCGAACTTTCAGGGCGCGCGCGCCAACGCCGATTCAGGCAATTGGTACGCCCATGACGGCCTCGCCAAGCATTGGGCATCCGAGGTCTTCGCGCTTCGGGACAATGCATGGACGCAGGTCGGCGAGTTGCCCGCAGGGTTGGCCTATGGCGGCTCCTTCACGGTGGATGACGGCGTTCTCGTGGTCGGCGGAGAAGATGCCGACAAGACCGCGCGCACGGACGTCTTCCTGATGCAATGGGACGGCGAACAGTTTGCCATTGTGGACTGACATGAACCAACAGCCGGCGCGTTTCTTCTGCGCCGGCTGAAACATCTTCGCACATCCGATAACCGTTCAGCGATCTCAACCGAGCCGAGATCGGACCTGGCTCGTCTGAGCCCGGTGCTAATACCCCCGTGCAGCGTCCGCGACATCGGGGCAGGTTCCTGTCGCGTCAAAGATCTTGAGGTTTTCGGCAATCAGCCGCCCGCCGGTTTCGGCGTCGATGCGGGACGAGATGTGCGGCGTGACAGTGATCGCCGGATGATCCCAGAACGTGTGGCTTGGGGGCAGTGGTTCCTGATGGAACACATCCAGCGTGGCCTGCTTGACATGGCCACTTTCCAAGGCTGCGAGCAGATCATCGTCGACCAGATGCTGACCGCGTGCGCAATTGATGACGCAGGCGTCCTTGGGCAGTTTTGCAAATAGCTCGGCGTTGAGAATGCCACGTGTGGCCGGTGTAAGCGGCAGCAGGTTCACGAGAATCTCGCACCCGTCCAGAAATTCGTCGAGCTCTGAATCGCCGGTAAAAGTCTCAACCCCGTCGATGGACTTCGGCGATTTCGACCAGCCGCGGACCGAAAAGCCGATCTGTGCCAGCACCCGCGCCGATGCGGCACCCAGATTGCCCAAGCCCATCACACCGACCGTCCGTCTTGGCGCGACCGGCACCACGATGGAATGCCAGTCTTTCTCGGCCTGCGCCTGCAATTGGCGCGGCATGTCGCGGTGATGACGCAGCACATGAAGCGCGACGTATTCCTGCATCCGCTGGGTCAGATCCTTGCCCACCGTGCGGATGATCGGCACGCCTTGAGGCAATTCAGGGTCGGCCAGCACATGGTCGATGCCCGCCCCCACAGAAACGATCGCCTTGAGATTTTCAAACTTGGCGATGTCCCCTGTCCGGGGCTGCCAGACAACCGCGTAGTCGACGGTCGCGGGATCGGTGACCGAGGCCATTGAGGTGATGTCCCAGTCCGGCAGCAGGCCTTGCATCAATGTCACCCACCAGTCGGTGTTGCTTTGCGAGGGAAGATAGATTGCTACGGTCACGGGTGGTTCCTTTGGAGTTTCTTCATCATTTCTGGCTGCGCGCCTGTACCATTGCGGATGCGCCCGACATTTCGCCAAGATAGGTACCGTCCGAGATTTTGGCCTCGTTGATCCGGCCTTTCTCGGTCTTTTCCTCGCCCAATGCCAGCACCTCGTCGAGATCCTCGGGCGCGATGAACAGCACGCCGGACTCGTCGGCGAGTACCGCATAGCCGGGTAGAACCGCCGCGCCGCCGATGCTGACGGGCACGTTGAAGCCGCCACCGGTGTCATAAAGCCGTGTCGTCACCGGAGACGGGCCGCGCGACCACATGGGAAAGTCCTGCTCAATGACTTCTGCGGTGTCGGTGTGGGGGCCGTCGACACAGGCACCAGACAGCTTCATCAGCGACGCCATCCGCGTCACGCCGCCGCCCCAGCAGGCGTATTTGGTGTCGCCCAGACGGTCGACCGCCATGAAATAACCCGGCCCAACGTCGCTAAGGCAGTGATGCAGCAGGGTGCTGTCCAGCCCCGGAATTGCCAGTGTCGTCACGGTCGCGGCCACCACTTTGCCCGGCAGGACCGGCTGGATTGCCGGAGCGGCGAAACCGTAGTGATAGAAATGTCCGATCGTGGCCGTCTCGAGCTTGGCCAGCCGGTCCAGTTTGTCCTGCGGCAGCTTGGGCGGCATTGGGTTCAGTTTGTAAACGAGATTGCTCATAGTGTGTCCTTGTCAATCGGTTCCAAGAATAAGGTCGGGAAGAAAGGTTGTGACTTGCGGCACGTAGGTGAGGAGAACCAGCACAGCGAGCAGCGGCACCAGCATCGGCAACACGGCCATCGTGACTTTTTCAAACCGCACGCGGCCCACTTCGGCGACGATGTAGAGGCCGATGCCCATCGGAGGTGTCGCGATGCCGATCAGCAGGCCAAGCTGGATGATGATGCCGAAATGCACGCGGTCGATGCCGTAGGCGTCGATCACCGGCAACAGTGTCGGCACGAGGATCAGCTTGGCCGGAACGCCTTCGACCACGCAACCGACGATGATGATAAAGACCAGAAGAAGCGCCAGAAAGACATTCTTGTTTTCGGTCAGTGCAAATGTCGCCTCGGCCATCTTCTGTGGCGTCTGGTCAATCGCCAGAAGCCATCCCATCGCGATGGAAAAGGCGATGATGATCATGATTACCGACGTCATCATGGCACTGTCGGTGAGCGCCTGAAAGAATTTCCTGACAGTCAGTTCGCGGTACCAGATGCCAAGTCCGATGCAGTAGATGCAAGCCAGCACGCCCGCCTCTGTCGCGGTCACAAAGCCGAACAGGATCGAGCCGAGGATGATCGCCGGTGCGAGAAGGGCCAGAAACCCGTGCTTGGCGGTGCCGGCCACTTCGCGCACGGTCGCGCGCGGTTGGGTCGGAAAATCGCGAAACTGCGCCACGACGCGGACATACACCATCAGCGCGAAGCCGACGACGACCCCCGGAACCAGCCCCGCAAGAAACATCCGTTCGATGGATTGCTGCGCGAGAAACGCATAGATGACCAGTCCGATGGAGGGCGGGATCAGCGGGCCGATGACCGAGGATGCTACCGTGATCGCGGCCGCAAAGTCGGGCTTGTAGCCGCGTTCGCGCATCGCCTTGATCTCGATCGCGCCTAGCCCGGCGCAATCGGCGACCGCCGCGCCGGAAATCCCGGCAAAGATCATGGAACTCAGGATATTGACCTGCGCCAGACCCGCACGAAGGTGGCCGACCAGGGCGTTGGCGAAGGCAAAGATGCGTTCGGTCACGCCGGTCACGTTCATCAGGTTGCCCGCCATGATGAAGAACGGCACGGCGGTGAGCGACGCCTTGTTCACCCCCTCCAGCATATGTTGCGGAATGATCTGCAGGAAGGTCGAGAAATCAGAGGTCAGGAAGGTCAGGAGCGCGGCGACACCGATGGCGATGGAAATCGGCACCCGAAGCAGGATCAGCGCCATGAAGCTGCCGAAAAGGATATACGCCATTGTTCAGGCCTCTGGATGATGTTCGGTGATGTTTTCAGGCAGCCCGACGATCATCTTGCCCAGATCGACAAGCGCCGTCAGGACGATGAGCGCCGACGAGATGAACAGCGGGATCGACAGGGCCTGGCGGAACAATTCCTCGCCGCCGGGCAGGATCGCACCATCCACAAAGCCGCGTGACGTGGCGATGACGGTGGGCATCTGCCACAGCAGCACGGAGCAGATCGCCAATGCCGAAAGGTCCGAAACGACGCGCGTGATCGGATAGCCAAAGCGCCCCATGTGATTGGCGACAAAGTCGATCCGCACGTCCTTGAGACGAACGAAAATCGCGAAGAACCCGAAGAACGACAGCCAGACGAAAAACACCATCGTCCAGGGCCAGATCCAATAAGCCGAGAAGCCCAGCGGCCGACCGATGATCGTCACGGCGGTCAGCACCAGCATCACCAACAGACAAATGTTGCAGATCCACTGGAACACGCCGCCGAGGTTCCAGGTGAACCGGTCGGCGGCAAGAAGGGCGCCCTGCAGGGCACCCTTGGGTTCGATATCGCGAAAGGCGATCATTTCGAGCGGGTCGCTTCGACGGCCTCGAGGTAGCCCTCGGGCAATTCACCATCCGCCGCCAGCCCTTCATAGAAGCTTTGCATCTTTTCGATGAACGGACCGGTGTCGATCTCCTGATAGGTGGCACCTGCATCGACCATTGACTTGATGCTGGATTCGGCAACGTCGCCCATGATCTCCTGCGAATAGGTCCCTGCCTCTTCATAGGCGCGCAACAGACCTTCGCGGGTGTCCTCGTCAAGCGCGTCATACGCGTCGAGGTTCATCATGAAGCCAACAGACTGCCAATATTCGTTGTGACGCGAAATATAGGGGGCAACTTCGTTGAAGCGCATCGATTCCACCAGTGCGATGGGCGAATTCACCGCCTGCACGATGTCTTTCTGGATCGATTGGTAAACTTCCGTCCACGGCAGGGTGATGACTTCCGCGCCAAGATGGCTCCAGATCGCAATGGCGAGCTTTTCCGGGTGCATCCGCATTTTCAGACCCTGCACGTCCTCCAGCGTTTCGACCGGTTTGTTGGACACCATCACCCGGAACGGGCCGCGCAGGATCGCCGTCGGATTGCCAAGCGGCCCGACGCCGGATTCAGCCGCCGCCTTGTCGAACCAGCTTTTGACGAGATCGGTCTCCATGAACCGGACCCAGTGGTCGTAATCATCAAAGACGAAAGCCGGTGTCATCCATGACACTTCGGGCGCCCATTTGCGCATGTAGGAATAGCCCTCGGCGTAAATATTGACGATGCCCGCCTGCAACTGTTCCAGCACGGCGTCTTCCTTGCCAAGCTGCTCGTTCGGGTAAACGTCGATTTTCAATTCACCGTCGGTGTATTCTTCGGTCAACTCCGCAAACCGTTGGAATACCTTTCCTTCGGGGCTGTCGACCGGCATTTTGGTTGCCATGCGCCAGGTCGTCTCGGCGCTGGCCATACCGCCCATGCCAAGCGCGACCGCCGCAGCAAGGGAAAACTTGATAACTTTGTTCATTCTGGTGTCCTCCGAATGTTGGTGATGCGCCCGGTTTTCCGGGTCTGATTGTTCGTGCGTGGATCAGCGGACAAAAACAGCTAGTTTGCCCCGAACCGGTGCGATTTTTGCGAGGCACACCCCGAAAAACTTGTGTTGGTCAGAATGTGCACACCATGTATACAAGAGGAGGACGCGCTTTGAGTCCAGAGAAATTTTCACCCGTGCCTGTGGCAGAGCGAGTTGCGCCATGACCCAATCCGACACGACACTGAACGCTGACGGTTCTCCACCGGCCCATCGGAGAGCTGAGTCGAAGGGATTGTCGGCACGCCAGCGCGCCTATGACGGGCTGCGCAAGGGGATCTTGAGCGGCGATTTCCCGCCCGGCGAATTCATCGAAGAAGCGATGGCGACGAAGGCCACAGGCGTGTCGCGCACGCCGGTGCGCGAGGCTCTCAGTCGTCTTGCGGCCGAAGGGTTTCTTGTCTTGCATCCGCGCCGTGGCGCGATGGTCAAGCCGATCTCGACCAACGAATTGTTCGACCTTTACGATGTGCGCCTGATGGTCGAAAGCCATGCCGTGAGTCGCATCTGTCGGGAAAAAGCCCCTATTCCCCAACTTCTCTTTGATCTGTGCGACAAACACGCGACGATCGCCGAGGATGATTTTCTGGCGTTTGCCGATCTCAACCACCGGTTCCACGAAACGATTGTCAGAACCGCGGGGAACGCGGTGCTCAATCAGGTGTTCGAAAATCTGCGGGCCAACCTGACCCGTGTGGCCATGCTCTCGTTTCAGTTGGGCGTGCCCAAGCAGCGCGAAGGCACCATGCACCGCGCGCTTGCCGATGCATTGGCCGCACATGATGAAAGCCGGGCGCTGGAGATCACCAAGGAACACCTTGGCTCCATGCCGCGGGTCGTGGCCGCCCTGGCCGATGCCGGACCATCAAGATCGGGCTTCTAGAGAAAGGAAACGTCCATGTCCCAGCTCCCTTTCAGCTGCGAAAAAACCCCGGCGCTTGGATCGGGCGGGATGGTCGTGACGAACCATCCCCTTGGAACCGCGGCGGGTTACGAAATCCTAGCCGCAGGGGGTACGGCGGTGGATGCGGCCGTCGGGGCGATGCTGGCGCTGTGCGTGGTGGAGCCGATGATGGTGGGAATCGCGGGCGGTGGTCTGGCGCATATTCGCCTGTCCGATGGCACGCACACGGTGATCGACGGATTGGCCCACGCCGCCGCCAGCACCACGCCCGACATCTACGATCCGGTCTCCGACACTCCGCCCAACCACATGGAAACGCGCAACCGTCGCTCTGCGCTCGGGGCGTCTGCGGTTGCCGTGCCGGGAAATCTGGCGGCGTGGTGCGAGATGCACGACCGCTGGGGAAAGCTGCCGTTTGCCGATGTCATCGAACCCGCGATCCGTCTTGCCGAACGCGGGTTCATCGTCACACCCTATCTGGAGGGGGCCATCACCGAAGGCGCCGAGGATCTGGCGCTTGATCGCGCCATTTCCGACCTGTTCCTGCCCGGCGGTGCGCCCTGCCCGGCTGGCAGCCGTCTGGTTCAGGGCGACTTTGCGCAATCGCTGCGCCTGATCGCGCAAGAGGGCGCGGCGGCGCTGCATGGCGGCGCGCTGGGTGCCGCCATGGCCGAGCGGATCGCCACCGGCGGTGACGATGCCGGATGGGTCACGCAAGACGATCTGGCCAGATACAAGACGCGCGAACGCTCTGTAATCCACGGCACGTATCGCAGCTTTGACATCATCGGCCCACCGCCGCCCGCATCCTCCGGCGTGCATATCGCACAAATGCTCAACCTACTGGAGCCGCATGATGTGGCGCGACTTGGCTTTGGGTCGGCAGACGGGCTGCACCTGCTGGCCGAGGTCTTGCGCATCGGGTTCGAGGACCGGCGCGCCGCCAGCGGCGATCCGGACTTTATCGACGTGCCAGTCGAAAAGCTGATCTCCAAAGCCTATGCCGAGCAATCGCAGTCCCGGCTGCGCGATGTGGCGGCCCCCACACCGGTGAGGGGCGGATACGAAAGCCACGACACAACCCATATCACCGTCGCTGATGGCGAGGGCAATGTCGTATCGGCCACGCATACCATCAACGGCCTGTTCGGCGCGCGCTTTGTCGTGCCCGGCACCGGGATCATTCCCAACAATTACATGATGAACTTTGATCCCCACCCCGGCCGCGCCCTGTCGGTTGCGCCGGGCAAAAGGGTGCCGACGTCCATGGCACCGATGATGATCCTGAAGAACGGCGCCTTACGCTGGGCGCTTGGCCTGCCCGGAGGGTTGCGGATTTTCCCGTCGGCATTCCAGACCATCGTCAACCTGATCGACCACGGCATGACCCTGCAACAGGCGATCGAGGCACCCCGCATCTGGACCGAAGGCCACGATCTTGAAATCGAGAAGCCACTTGAGCCGCAGGCCGACGCGCTGCGCGCACGCGGTCACTCCGTCCGCGTGATGCCTCATGTCGGCGGCGGCATGAACGCGATTGCCAGACATCCCGACGGCACGATGGAAGGAGCCGCCTGCTGGCGCGCCGATGGCACCGTTGCGGCGCTGGGTGGCGGTCGCGCGCGCCCCGGTGTCCGGTTTTGGCCCGACCGCGCCCCGGAGGATACCAAACCGGGCTGATCGGGCGCGCAGGAGTTACTTTTCGTCGGTGACGTCGGAAATCCACGTCCCTGCGGCGACCGCGCGCGGCAAGCCAAGCGGTCCGATCGCAAGCAAGGCGACCTGGTGCAAATCCCTGGCCGGAATGTCTTCTTCGAGCCCGCGCCGTGTGTGCGAGTGAACCGCCCCCTCAGAGCGCGCGCCGATCGACAGCGCGAGCTTGACCAGACGGCGTTCGCGATCCGTCAGGTCGCCAGCCATTGCGGTGGCTTCGCCCAAGGCGGAATAGGCGTCCCAAACCGACGGGTTCGTTTCGGCCAGTTCGCCTGCCGCGCCCGGTAAATGCTTGCTCATGTGAAATCCTTCTGTGTGCTGGAGTTTGGCAATAGAGATGTGCAGATGCTGTTCCGCTCTACATAAAACGTTCTGCGTCACCCGCCAAGTGTGGACATATGCCGCGCTATGGCCGGCCTTTCCAGACGTGTGGCGTCAAATGCGTGACGCTCGGGCTTGGCTTTGAGCGCCTGCGTGATGGCCGTGAGTGTGGCGTGATCGGAGTGGCGCAGAGGTGCGCGCAAATCGACAGAGCCTTCGTCGCCCATGCATGTGTAAAGCCGCCCCGTACAACTGACCCGCACGCGGTTGCAAAGCGCGCAAAAGTTGCACGACATCGGAGAGATGAAGCCCAGGATCCCGCCGGTTTCCGCCACCCGCATATAGCGCGCCGGGCCGCCGGTCGTGTGGCGATGCGGCGTCAGGGTCCAGCGCGCGGCCAGTTGATTTTGCAGATGGCGCAGCGAAAGCCCGGTTTCGCTCCGGTCCTGACCGGTGTCGCCGAGCGGCATCTCCTCGATCAGTGTGAGGTCCAGATCTCCGTCATGCGCAAAGCGGATCAGGTCGTCCAATTCTTCTTCAAATGCGCCACGGCTGGCCACTGCGTTCAGCTTGACCTTCAGCCCCGCCTCCCTGGCGGCTTGGATACCGGTCAGAACGCGATTGATATCGCCCAGCCGCGTCACCGCGCGGTAGCGCGCCGGATCAAGCGTGTCGAGCGAGACATTGACCCGGCGCACCCCGCAGGCAGCAAGCGCGTCGGCGTGACGGGCGAGCAGCGTGCCATTGGTGGTCAGGGTCAATTCGTCCAGCGCACCGGTTGCAAGATGGCGCGACAGATCGCGAAACAGGTCCATCACATCACGCCGCACCAGAGGCTCGCCGCCGGTAATCCGCAGTTTGCGCACGCCGTTGCGAATGAACACATCGCTGAGCCGCGCCAGTTCCTCGAGCGTCAGCACGTCCCGCTTGGGCAGGAAAACCATCTTTTCGGCCATGCAATAGGTACAGCGCAGATCGCAGCGGTCGGTGACTGACAGACGCAGATAGCTGACGCTGCGGCCAAAACCGTCGGTCAGCGGCACGGTCGCGGTCGAGCAATCAAGCATCTCCCGCCTCCGCTTGGCAGAAGGGGTGCCAGGTCAGCGGCGCGCCGTTGGTGACGTTGGCGCAATCGGCCGCGACCATGGCGAGCCCGTCCGCGGCCGTCAGCGGCAAGAGTGTCGCGGACACGCTGTTTCCCAAACGCTCCAGCACCGGGCGGCCCATGTCGTCATAGCCAAGCCGCCGCACCGGAAACACTTCGGCGCGTCCGGTCTTGCGCGACCAGTCAAAGCCCGCAATCGCGGGAACCGAGGCGAACGGGCGTGGCGTGCGGCCCGTCAGGCGCGCCAATTGGGCACTGAGAAACAGGTGAAAGCCAACATGGACGGCAAAGGGATTGCCCGGAAGACCGGTAAACGCCGCACGCTCCAAGGTGCCAAAAAGCACCGGCTTGCCGGGTTTCAATGCCACGCGCCAGCCCTTGACGGTGCCGCCAGCAGCAACGAGCGCCGCCTGAATATGGTCCTTACCGCCCATCGACACGGCGCCGGTTGTCACGATCAGATCAAACCTGTCGTTCAAGGCACCCAGCGCTCTCGCGGTCGTCTTCATATCATCGGGAAGAACGCCAAGATCGCAGATATCCGCCCCCGCCTGCCGCAAAAGCGCGCGCAGCATGGGGCGGTTGGCGTCGGGGATTTGGCCAGGCCCGAGCGGACCGTGGCCCAGTTCGTCTCCGGTTGAAAATACCGCCACTCGCGGGCGGCGGACCACCTCGACATGGGTGACACCATTGGCGGCCAGAAGACCGATATGGTGCGGCGCAACGCGGGTACGGGTGGCGATGATCGTCTGACCCTCGGCCTGATCGCTCCCCTTGAGGCGCATGTTAGCACCACGCGCGGGGGCAGTTTCGATATGCACCTTGGTTCCCTTGTCGATGCACGCCTCGATCATCACCACCGTGTCCGCACTTGTGGGCAACGGCGCGCCGGTGAAAATGCGCAACGCGGTTCCCGGAGGCAAATCGCGTGGTGCATCGCCAGCGGCAACGGTGCCCGCCACCGGCAAACAGCACCGCCCGTCAAGATCGGAGCGACGAAAAGCAAAGCCGTCCATTGCGGAATTGTCAAACAGTGGCAGGGCGGCCGGAGCGACGAGGGGCTGCGCCGTGATCCGGCCCATCGCGTCATCCAGCGATACCCGGTCGGTTCCGGTCAGCTCTGTGACCTGTTGCAACGCACAGGCCAGCGCGTCGTCCACGCTGGTCAGATCGCCGGTTGCCGCAATGCTGTCGCAGCCGCAGCCGCCGATGGTTCTGTCCATGTGCATCTGCTTGTTCCTTGCCACAGATAGGGAGTGGGTAGATTTGGTGCAGGCGGCCCAAGGGAGGCAAAGGCCGCCTGCTGTGCCGCTGACGCTACATGGCGTCGGAGGCGTTCATCATGAGGTAGTCTTTCACAAGCGCGGATTCTGCTTCGTCAAATCCGGCGCGCGGGAACATGGATGGCATGATGCCGTTCCACTGCTGCTTGGAGAAGTGTGTCACCTCGCGTGGCGCGTGGCAGACGGTGCACCGCTCATAGTACAGCTTTTCGCCCGGCCCCATGTCGGCATAGAGGTTCTCGGTCAGCTCGTAGATCCGGTCAAGACCAAGCTTGTCGTAATCGATTTCCGCCAACTCGTAATCCTCGATGATCGCGGGCTTTTCATACGCCTGGTTCGGACCTTCGGGGTCTTCGCATTTGCGCATGGAGCACAACGTTGTGTTCGCGGTTGTCGCCTGAGCAAGGCCCGAGGACGGCTGTGTCGAGGTCAGGAAGTTCACCAGACCCGAGTTGCAGCGCCCCTTGCTGTCAAGTGACGGCCACGCGCCCTCATAGATCGAGACCACGCCCGGCATGATGTCATCGCTGATGACGGCCCCCGCAATCACTGTACCGCGGTCGTTGTAAAGCTCGACCAGATCACCGTTTTCGATACCGCGAGATGCGGCGTCCTCGGTGTTGATCCGCACCGGTTCCCGGCCCTGGATCTTGTAGAGGCTGCGCAGCTTTTCAGACTGATCCATCTGGCTGTGCAGGCGGAACCACGGGTGGGGTGACACGACGTGCAACTGGCCTTCCTTGGCATTGCCGAGGTATTCGTGCTTTTCCATCCACATCGGCATGCCGGGGCAATCGTCGATCTCGAGTTTCGCGAAGTCGTCGCAGAACATTTCGATCTTGCCGGATGTCGTGTGCAATGGCGAACCTTCCGGGTCGTTGTAGAATTCGCTGTGCCGCGTCCACTTGTGAGCTGCCTCCGGCACCTCCTGACGTGCATAGCCTTTTTCCCAGAATTCCTCGAACGGAGTGTGCTTGGCCGCGCTGGTGGCCTCGTAGGCAAGGCGGATGTGATACATCTTGTCTTCACCTTCGGTGAACTGCATCCACATATCCAGCTTGTCGGCCAGCCCTTCGAAGATCTCGTAGTCCGGCAGGCTGTCGCCAATCGGCTCGATCACTTTCTTCATCGCGTAGATCTTGTCGTTCGAGTACGTCCCGCCGACACTGATGTCGTCCTGCTCGAGCGTCGTCGCCGCCGGCATGACGATGTCGGCCCAGCGTGTCGCCGCTGTCCACCACACATCCACACTGATGATGGTTTCGACTTTCTCGAGCGCACGGATCAGGCGGTTGGTGTCCTGCTGGTGCGACATGAAGTTGTTGCCGGAGTTGAAGACCACTTTCACGTCGGGATAGGTATGCGTGTTGCCGTTGTAGAACACCTGTTTGCCGGGGTTTTCCAGCATGTCGGTGATGCGGCTTGCCGGGCAGACGGTCTTCACGAAGTTCCGGCCCTGGCTCATGCCCACCGGCGTTGCCTTGCCCGATTGCGGCATGCCGCCGCCACCGTAGTGCCAGGAGAACCCGACCCCGCTGCCGGGCTTGCCGATCTTGCCGGTCAGCGCGGCAAAGTTGATGATGGCCCAGTGGGTCATCTCGCCGTGCTGGGCGCGTTGCAGCGACCATGCACCCGCGATGTTGGTGTTGGACTTGGCGAACAGCTCGGCCATTTCGCGGATCTTGTCGGCGTCGATACCGGTGATTTCAGACGCCCATTCGGGTGTCTTTGGCGTGGCGTCGGTATCGCCCTTGACGTAGGCGATCCACTTGTCCGCGCCGACGGTGTATGTGTCCATGTAGGCACGGTCTTCCAGACCCTGCTCCAGAACGTGATTGGCCATGCCGAGGAACAGGGCAACGTCGGTGTTGGGAACGATCTTGACCCATTCAGCGCCCAGAACTTCGTCAGAGGCGGTTTTTTGCGGGTTGATCGAGATGAACTTGACGCCCGCATCGCGGATCATCTCCCAGCGCGACGACATGTCGTGGTCGGCCACCGTGAATTCGATGCGGTTGTTCTTGACCGGATCACAGCCGACCAGAACGAAAACGTCGCATTCGTCGCGGATGGTTTCCCACGCCGATTGCGGGGAGTACACTTCCATATCGCCGATGACGTGCGGCAAGGACACCTGCGAGGCGCCGGCGGACCAGTCGCCAGCCGTGTTGGTGCAACCGCCGATCAGGTTGATCAGACGCCCCTGAAGCACGTTGGGGCGGAAGCTGCCCGCGTTCGACCAGCCGCCATAGGACGAGCTGAAAATCGCCTCGTTGCCATGATTGACGGCAGTATCGAGCAGCGCCTTCGCGCTCA
Organism: Marivita sp. S2033; assembly: GCF_046592965.1. NCBI lineage: Bacteria > Pseudomonadati > Pseudomonadota > Alphaproteobacteria > Rhodobacterales > Roseobacteraceae > Marivita > Marivita sp. S2033. Next base: position 494,951 of record NZ_JBISBV010000002.1, on the reverse strand, counting down.
GGCTCCAGACGGTGTCCCAGTCGACCTGGACGTATTCTTCCTTGCCGCGCAGCTCGGGCTTGATGTCTCCGGTTTCCCAGCCCTCGAGATAGGACTTGCGCACCATTGGATAGTTGATGCGGGACTTGTCATAGGTCCGGTCCATAATGCCGAGCTTCAGCATGGCTGTCGGACGCTTGTCGACTTCCTCGACGGTGTCGATCTGGATCAGCTTGCCGTCGCGCACGATGGCTTCGAAGGAGCCGAAATGGGTCGCATGAAAGATGCGTTCGCTGAACGAGTTGGGATCGAGCGCGGCCAGCGCGGTTGTTCCCATGAGGTTGGTTGCGCCGAATGCGGCGGCACCACCTTGCAGAAACGCGCGGCGGGTGGGTTGGTTGAACGACATGACATGTCTCCTGTGGCCAAATTCATTGACCGCAAATTAACCTTTGTGCCCGAGCACAGCCTTGACCCCGCGCAAGACGGCTTGTTCGAAGATGTAAAGATTTGTAACCTTGCTGCATGGCACAGCATATCCTCATCGTCGAAGATGACAGAACCTCGCGAAAGCGACTTGCTGCTTATCTTCGCACCCAGAATTACCGTGTCAGCGAAGCCGAGGACGCCGATGAAATGGAGTCCATCATTCGTATCGACCCGCCCGAGCTGTTGCTGGTCGACATCAATCTGGAGGGCAAGGACGGGCTGACGATCACCCGCGAACAGCGCGCCGTCTCGCGCGTCGGGATCATCCTGCTGACGGCACGGGACGATCAGGTCGACAAGATCGTCGGGCTTGAGATGGGCGCTGACGATTACGTCACCAAACCGTTTGATAAACGGGAACTGGCCGCGCGGATCAAGAACCTGCTGGCGCGGATCGCCGATATCGGGCAAGCGCCGCAGGGCCCCGAGCCGGTGGAGACTTTCGGCGTCTGGTGCTTTGACCGCATCCGCCGCCGACTGGTCTCGGCCGCGCGCACCGAGTCGCTGACACCGCAGGAATTCGAGGTCTTCTCGGCGCTGGCGGATCATCCGGGCCAGACCCTGAGCCGCGCCCGCCTGTCAGAGATGATCGGACGGCCCGCGCATCGCTCCAATGACCGGATGATCGACGTCGTGGTGGGGCGGCTGCGCAAGAAACTCGAGCAGAATTCGAACGACCCGGAATGGATCATGACGGATCACGGCCACGGTTACCGCTTTGTCGATCCCGCCTCGGTCTGAAGGCCGGCCTGCGCCGTTGCGGCCTGCAAGGCGGCCACCGCGGTATCTGCCCCTTGCTTGACGCGCGCAATCAAGGCGCGGTCCAAAGCGCCCGGCGTCGCCTCGACCTGCGCCAACACGGCGCAGAACTGATCGAGAGCGAAATTCGACGCTGCTCCTTTCAAGCGATGCGCGGCCTTGCGCTGCGCGTCAGGTTCGGACGTGGTAATTGCGCTCAGTGCGGCTGGCATATCGGCAAGAAATTCCTGCACGATCTGGCTGGTGACGGCCGCGCCAAGATCGTCGATATCGCTTTGCAGGCTGTGCAGTATCGCTGGCTCATTCTCTCCGTCATCCGATCCACAAAGCGCCAGGACCTCGTGTAGTGCCCGAGGCGAGATCGGTTTGGACAGGATGCGCGCCACTCCCAACCGGTCGCGGTTTTCCAGAGTGTCATCAATCAAATGCGCCGTCAGCGCGACCAGTACCGGACCAGCAGGACTGCGGGCGGCGACCTCATCACCCTGCATGTCCGGCAGATCGACGTCGATCAGCACGAGGTCAAGGCGGCGACTGTTTAGCATCTCCAACCCGGCGGTTCCGGTCGCGGCCTCGAAGACGCGGCAGCCCAGTCGTTCCAGATACCCGCGTGCCACCATGCGGTTGACGGCGTGGTCATCTATCACCAACACGTCGCGGCAGCGACTGTCCGAAGCCACGGGCGCATCCGCCTCCTCGATGAGGGCAGCATCGCCCTGTTGCAGCGGCACTGTCAGCGTGAAGCGGCTACCGAGGCCCGGCTCGCTCTCCACGCTCAACGCGCCCCCGAGCGCATCGGTCAGCGTTCGCGATATGGCAAGCCCAAGGCCCAGCCCCTCGATCCCCGACCGTCTGGCATCTTCGGTCCGGGAATAGGCATCAAAGGCATGGGAAATCGTGTCCTGAGACATTCCGACACCGGTATCACTGACCGTGAAGCTGACCACCACGTCGCCGGTTGCCTCGTCCACCGCATGATCGACCGAGAGCGCCACCGTACCGCGCTGGGTGTACTTGGCCGCATTGGACATCAGATTGCCGATGATCTGGCGAATTTTCACCACATCGCCAAACAGAACCAATGGCGTCGGGTCAACAAGGTCGACCACCGCATCAAGTCCCTTTGCACCGGCCAGCGATTGCAGTTGATGACCCAGTTGGCCCACGAATTCACGCAAGGCGAAATGAATGGGGTTACCGCGATTTGCGCGATCCTCGCCGCTGGCAAAATGCAGGATATCGTTGGTGATCTCCAACAAATCCTGCGCCGAGCGATGCGCCGTCTTTACCCGCTCACGGCGATCCTCGTTTCCGACCTCGGTTTCCAGCAATGACAACATGCCGATGATGCCGTTCAGAGGTGTGCGAATCTCGTGGCTCATGCGGGCGAGAAATTCGGTTTTGCTGCGATCAGCCGATTCGGCCTTGGCGCGCGCGGCGTCAGCGTCCTGCATCTGCGCGACGACATCTCCGGTGCGCGCGATGACGGCGTCCTCCAGGCTTTCCCGCAACATTTCGGCATCTATGGCGCGGCGGCGCAGGATGTTGAGCGCTTTCTCCATCCGTCCGATCTCGTCATGTCCGCTCAGACGCAACGGCGCGCCATAGTCCGCACCTGCGACCGAGACAATGCGGCGCGACACGTTCGACAGCCGCGCCACCAACTGCCGGCGCGCATAGAGCCAAAGCACCGCGCCAACACCCACGGCGCCCACCACCAACGCCAAAAGCGCGGCACTCATCAGGGTCGCACGCCGCTCCGCCTCGTCGATCTGCTCGATGGCGCGCGCCTGCGCGGCATCGCGCGCACGGCGGGCTTGCTCTGAAAGCGCCGACAATGCGTCTCTGAGTGCGGCGCTGTCGGCGGCAATGCTCTCACGCAACGCGATCTTTTCACCCTGTAGCGCGAGCAGGCCACCCGGTTCCAGCGCCGCCGCTTCAGCGTCAAGCAGGGCGCGCGCCTCCTGGCGCGTTGCGGGCGACGGCAGGTAAATCACCCGCCGCGCGGCCAGATCAAGCCGCTCAGCAAGCGCCGCGCGCGCCCGCGCCAGATCATCCGGCGCGTCGATGCGCGGCACCTGTTGCAATTGCAGCCGCGTCGCATCCACCATCCGGCCGAGTTCGGACAAGCGTTCGAAGGCAAAGAAATACCTATCCGCAAGCGTGTCGAGCGCCGGCCGCAGATCAGTTTCCGGGTCGGCATAAATCCCGGCAATGCCGGCGGTAATGCGCAGGCGCGCCAGATCGGTTGCCGCCTCGATCAAGGCATCCAGCGCCTCACCTGTGCGATCGGCATTCTGGCGTTGCTCGTTGATCCGCTCGTCAAGCTCCAACAGAGCATGTCCGTTTTCTGCCATACGCGCGACGATACCGCTGGATTGCGACATCGCCCCGTCCGAGCGCGCCTCCGGCGTCAAGCCGTCCAGAACCCGCGCACCCCGTTCCATCTCCGCAACCGCGGCGTTCAGCGACGCGGTGATCTGGTCGAGATCCTCGCTTGTTCCCGCTTGCACGAACGCCGTTGCCAGCGTGCCCGCAACCTCGGCGGACGCTCCGATCCGGCTGGCCAGCTCGGCCGTCGGCAAGGTTGACTGGATCATCGCGTTCTGGCTTCGCACCAGATAGCGGTTGACGGCGATTGCGGCGACTCCCACGATAATGGCCATTGCCGCCATCGCGGTGAGGATCTGGATCAGTCTCGTGTCAAATCTCGTTCGTCGCATGACCCGACAGTACGGGGCCGCCCGCGCCGGCACAATCGCGGCTCTTGTACTTGGCGCTGTGCTTTGCACCACGACGTCCCTGGTTGCCGCGACGCAGACGTTTTGCGTTCTGGTGCCCCATTTCAAGGATGAATACTGGCTCAGCGTCGGTTATGGGCTGGAACAGGAAGCAGCGCGGCAGGATATCGATCTGGAGTACTTCGAGGCGGGCGGCTACCGATCGCTGGAATCCCAGCTGGCGCAACTAAACGCCTGCGCCGCCCGCGATGTGGATGCGATCCTCATCGGCACGGTTGCCGCCGATCAGCCCGACCTGTTGGACGCCATCGCGCGGATTGCGCCGGTGACGCCGGTGTTCAGCCTTGTCAACGAGATGCACAGCGATGCGCTCACAGGGGAAATCGGTGTTGACTGGAGAGACATGGGCCTCGCCCTCGGACGATATCTGACAAAACAAAACCCCACGGGTGCCGCGCCGAAAACCGCAATCTATATATCCGGTCCGTCGCAGGCGGGTTGGACCGGGCCGCTTGAGGAGGGTCTGCGCACCGGCCTGGCCGGCAGTACGGTGACGGTTGCCGACGTATTCGGAGCGGATACCGGACTGCGCCAACAGCTTGCTCTGGTGGAAACCGCACTCGCGCAATATCCGAACGCCGATTACCTGATTGGCAGCGCACCCGCCATCGAAGCAGCGATCGGATATCTTGCCAATGCACCCGCCGTCGACCCGCCGGTTCTGATGTCCACCTATATCAGCCACACCGTTCTGCGCGGGTTGATGAATGGGCAGGTGAGTGCAGTCGCCTTTGACGACCCGATGCAACAGGGTGTCATTGCGATCCGGCAGGCCACGTCGGGCGATGCGGGTACGCACACCGGCTTGCGCATCGGGCCGAGCATCACCTTGCTGACGCCAGAGCAAGACATTCCATCCGCGATCCGTCTCTCCCCGGCCGATTACTTTCCGTCGGTGCAATAAGGGCCGATGATACCACCGGCCCTTGGTCGATGTCAGGCTTCGGGCGTTTTTCGGAACAGCGATTGCAGGGTGTAAACCAGTATCGCGATACCGACCGCGCCCAGGGCCGCCACACCCAGCATCATCACTACGTCGATGGGTCCGCCAATGTCACGCAGATGCGAATCTGTCACCGCCAGCACGAAGAATATCGCCGCCACCGCGCCGACGGGCATCGACAGCTGCGCCAGCAGGAATTTGCGCATCGACATCTCTCTGTCGCGGATCAGGACGTAGAGATAGGCAAGTGTCACGATCAGCGCCGCCGCGACCATGATCCAGAACAGCGCCTGTCCGAAGATCTCCTCGAACACCGCGATCATCGTTTCGAATGTCAGTTGTTCCATAACCGGTCTCCTCGTTTCAGGCCTTGCCGCGCAGCATGGCGTTGTAGGTTGCTTTCAGGGCCACCTCTTTCATCAACCAACTGATCCAGAGCTCCTCGAGTGGCGCGATGACGCCGGGGAACGAGGGCACCAGATTGTTGTGATAATCGAACTCCACCAGCATCGCGCGTCCGACGCGGGTGATGAGCGGGCACGAGGTGTAGCCGTCATAGGCCAGCCGCCCCTCGCCTCCCTGAATTGCAGCCACCAAATGATCCTCGACCACCGGCACCTGCCATTTCACAGACGCGGCGGTCTTGCCCTTGGGCACACCGGCGACGTCGCCCAGCGCGAAGACGTCGGGATAGCGCAGGTGGCGCAGGGTTTTCATGTCCACCTCGACCCAACCCTGATCTGTCCATTTGTCGGCCCAGCTCAGTCCCGATTGGCGAATGACCTCGGGGGCGCGTTGTGGCGGGATGACGTGCAGGTAATCGTATTGCAACTCCGCATCCCCGTCAGGGGTGGTAAACGTCGCGATCTTGCGTCCGGCATCGATGGCTTTGAGCACATGGCTGTAATGGGGCGTGATCCCGCGTTCATCAAACAGCATCCGCACCTTTTCCGACACGATGGGCACACCGAACAAGCTGTTGTTGTTGGCCGCGTAATGCATTTCGTGCTTGCCCGCCCCGGCAGTGCGGGTGGCGATATCCTCGATCAGAAATGTGTGCTTGAGCGGCGCACCTGCGCATTTCATCTCGGTCGCAGGGCGGGTGAACAGGCCCACACCGCCGGTCTCGGCAAAGGCCGATGCGGCCTCCCATGTGCGCGCGGCGTATTGCGGTCCGGCATAAAGTGCGCCGATCCCGTCCTTTCCCACCATGTCGAGCGAGAACCCCTCGATCGCGTCGTGATCCAGCACCAGACCGGGGGCAACGACCAGGAAATCATACGGCACGCTCTGCCCGCCGGTCGTGGCGACCGTCTTGGCCACCGGGTCAATCGCGGCGGCAGCCTCAGAAATCAGCGTGATGTCCTTGGGCAACCACTCTGTGGTGTCGGATTCCGTATAGGATGCGGGTTTCAGGCCAGCGGCAACCAGCGACAGTCCGGGCTGATAGAAATGCATCGGGCTGGGATCGAGAATGGTGATCCGCGCGCCGTCGAGACGACGGACAAGCCGGTTCGCCAGCGACGTTCCGGCGGCACCGGCCCCGATGATGACAATCTGCGCGTTGGTCTCAACCGCCTGCGCCGAAGCGGGCCGCAACGATGCCGCCGTGGCCATGCCGCCGGCCATCAGGCCAAGAAACCCTCGCCGCGAGGCTTTCAGATTTTGCATGTCCATATCATGTCCTCCCCAGTGTTCGATGAAGCCTGTGCGCCCGCGCGGCGCAAAGGCGTTTTGGTTTGGCTCAGAAGCTCATCACGGATGTGCCGGGGGCCACGATGGCAGCGCCCATTGCATCCGGTGCAGCGGCGGTCACGCCCTCCACCAGAACCGATGCGTCAGCACCCATCCCCGGCAGATAGATCGCGCAGACCTGCACCTTGAGGCCGTTCTTCTCGATCATCGTTTGCATCATGCCTTGCGGACTGGCGTCTTTCGGCGGCTGGCCGTCGGTGGCCGAGGCTGGAGCGTCTTTCAACGCGATATCCCCCGCCGGACCGCAGAGCATCAATTCCGCTTCGGCACCTGCTGCCATCGCGTTCATCGTCAGGACCATCGCCATCAACTGCGTTTGCGGCTCTGGCGCGGTCAGGATCGTGACCAGCTTGTTGACGTCCTGTGCCTGCGCCGTGGTGGCAAGACCCAGAGCAAGTGCAGAGGCCGTTAGAATTTTGGGAAGACGCATTTGGAAACTCCTTCAATGCGGTGGGATGTTTATTCAGGAACGCAGACCTTGCCAGCGCGCATCGCCTGAGCGGTCCGCAGGATCAGCAAGGCAACGACGGCAATCAGCAAGACCAGCAAGCCAGCCCCGATCCAGAGATGCGGCTCGGAGCCGGACGCATGGGCATAACCGAAACTGGCGATGGACAACGCGGCCAGCGGGAACGACAGCGCCCACCACGACATCGCGAATGGCAATTGGCGAAACTTCGGCGCTTGGGTGGCGACCAGCAACGCAAACACATAGGCCACGCTGAGCAGGAAATGGCCAAACGCTCCCGGCTCTTCCACCATGCGCGTCCAAGCGGTGAAGGCCACGGCGGGCGGTGCCACCAGGATCATCATCGTGGGGAGCATCTTGCCGGGCAACGGGTCGTGAAACATCAGCCTATTCATCACCAGCGTCAGCAGCATGACCCAGAAGATCAGACCGGCCGAAAAGAACAGCCACGAGATTTCGACGTAGCCCAGCCTCGCACCGGCCAGCGGCACGATCACGTTCCCCACCGCCGGAATGAACCAGGCCGGTGTCATGGAGCTGAATTGAAACGGGCGGTGTCCGATCCAAGCAGACAGAACAGACAGTGCAAGCACACCCTGCAATGCGGTCGCGACCATCCAGACAGGTGTCGCCAACGAGGGCGCCGTTTCGAGCAGGGCCGTCGCCAGAAGGAGAAGCGAGATCGAAATGGCGGGAAAGAAAGCGATCCGCACCGGATGGTTCCATTCGGCGGCCACCTCTTCGGGATGGCGCATCGCCTTGAGGATATAGCCCACCGACACCGCCAGCAGCATCAGAACGGACACGACCAGCACCGCCTGGGACACTGCATGACCGTGCGCAAAACTCGTCTCGGCGGCGCGCAGCGCCAGCGTCAAGCCCATCATGCCCATGCCGATGGCAAAAAAGGTGATCGGGAAATGCGCAACGCGTGACGCGCTGGCCGTCTGTGTTGCCTCGGTCGACATCGGGATCCTTTCCTTGCGTCAGTGATGAAGGACGCGTCTTAGAGAAGCGCAGGTCCAACGGGTTGAATTCAAATTCCAATTATCGAATATAATTATCATCTATACAGGCGCAGCATTGACCTGGATCAACGTGACACTGGATTGCCGGATTTTTTCAAACCCTTGCGAGCGACAAGCGTGATGGCCGCCCAGACAGCGCTGCGCAGCGCCATCGCGAACACCGTTCGCATCTCGAACGCGCCTCCGCGGGTGACCTCGAACCAGAAGATCGCGAAAACCAGAGCTGTCGCGGCGAAAATCGCAAACGACAGCGCATAGGCCCAGTGACGCCGTTGCCACAGCCCATATCCGGCCACGATATAGGCGATCCCGGCGACCGTGTTGAACCACAGCACCACCGGCACGACCGCCCCCATATCGAGCGTACCGAGCAGCGTGCTCGCCCCCGACATGACCGTCAGCGCACCGAACAGCACGGCAACCGCTCCGGCGATACGCAACATCGACACTGAACTAGCCATTGTTCGTCTCCTCTTGGCGGGTCAACAGCGCCATCTGAACGTCGAAAAGCCGCAACCCCTCCTCAACCAGCGGAAAGCCCCGCGCGCCCAGCGTCCAGCGGATTGCCACGCCCTGTATCAGGGCTGTCAACAACATCGCCACATCCGCCGCTTTCACTTCGCGACGCAAACGGCCATCGTCATGCAAAGCGGCAATCGCAGCGACAAGATGCGCCTCGAACGTGCCGAGCAAGGTACGAAACACGTCTCGCAAGGGCGGGTTGTCGACCTGCAACTCGCGCGAGAACAGGATCGACGGGAGCGCCGGTGTCTCGGCAATCGCCGTGAGTTGCGCCCCGATCAGGGCGCGAAGCGTATCGTGCGGTGCCGACGCTCCGGCCGCTGCGGCTTGCCATCTTTCTGTCAGGCGTGCGGCGATGTCTTCGGCCACGGCCAGCCACAGCGCGCCCTTGGTCGGAAAATGCCGGAATATCGCTGGCTGGCTCAGACCGACCGCACGGGCCACATCTGTCGTACTCAGACGATCCGGCCCGATCTCGTCAGCAAGGCGCAACATCTCGGCAACGATTTGCGCCTTTCGGTCTTCCGCGCTTTGTCGAGCGGCCATACGATTTTCCCTTGTTAGTTATAACTCACTAACATATACTTCACCGCAAATCAATACCTGCCACAGCATTCCGGCACCCGAGCGAAGGACACCTGCCATGGCTGTTTCAACATCATATTCCCGCACGCAAATCGTGTTGCACTGGGTGGTTTTTGCACTCATCGCGCAGCAATATCTGTTCAAGGACGCCATGTCGGATGCGTGGCAACGACTGACCGAAGGCGGCGAGGCCGGGTTCGACCTGTTGGTTCTGGCCCATGTCGCCGGCGGCGCGCTGGTGTTCTTGCTGGCGCTCTGGCGGCTTGGCTTGCGGTCGCGGCACGGTGTTCCGGCCGCCATCGAATCCAGCAGGGTCCAGGGCGTGATCGCCAAGCTGACCCATCTTGGATTGTACGCTCTGATGATCCTGATGCCCCTCAGCGGCGCAGTCGCGTGGTTCGGCGGCGTTGATCTGGCAGCACAGGGCCATAACATCTTGAAGATCATCCTGCTGGCCTTGATCGCACTGCACGTGGTCGGCGCACTGTATCACCAGTTTATCTTGCGCGACGGCACGATGGCGCGGATGCGCCGCGTGCAGGGCTGACCACTTATGCGCCTCGCTCCCCTCCTCGCCGTTCCCCCTGTCGCGCTTGGTATAGCCGTGGCGGTCTGGATGATATCGACCGCGCCCGGCCCGTCACAGGTGGACGGCGAGCGTCCGGCGCTGCCGGTGCGGGTCGTGGCGGTCACGCCCGAAGAGATACGCCCGACGGTCACCGCTTGGGGCAACCTGCGCGCCGCCGACAGGTGGGTTGCGGTCGCCGAGGTGCAGGGCGAGGTGATCTGGCGGCACCCGGATCTCGAACCCGGACGCCTTATCACGGCCGGAACCGAAGTTCTGCGCATCGACCCTGCGGATTACGAGCTGGCATTGGCGCAGGCCGAGGCCGATCTGGCAGCGCTCGAGGCCGAACGAACACAATTGTCGGCTGAGGAGTCTAACACCAGTCGCATTCTGGATCTGGAACGAGACCGCCTTGCCTTGGCAGAAGCCGATCTGACGCGCACGCGATCGCTTGCTGAACAGGGCACCGTACCGCAATCGCGGGCCGACGAATCCGAGCGCGCCACATTGCTTGCCCGCCGCACGGTCGCGGAACTTGAAAACACGCTGAGCCTCGTCCCATCCCGCGAGGCGCGACTGAGCGCCCAAACCGCGCGCAGCGCGGCCGCACGCGACAGCGCCCAACGCTCATTGTCTCGTACCACCATGACGATCCCGTTCGATGTGCGCGTGACCGAGGTGACGGCCGAGCTGTACCAGACGGTTTCCCCCGGACAGGTCGTGATCCGCGGCGACGGGATCGCCACCGCAGAAGTGGTCGCGCATCTGCCGCTCGACGCGTTCCGCCGGTTGATCGCCAATCTGCCGTCCGACAAACCCCTGACCGAGGTGATGCGCGATATTCCGGCAACCGCGCTCGATGTCGTTCTCAGCCCGCTCTCCGATCCGACGCAGGAATGGCCCGCCCGGGTTTCACGGATCGAAGGCGCACTGGACGCCCGCGCACGCACGGTGCCAGTGGTGGTGACGGTCGATGAGCCTTATGCCGGGGCTGACCCGCCCCGACGCCTGCCCTTGGTGCCGAACATGCAAGTGCAATTGACGCTGTCGGGCGCCCCGCTGAGCCAAGGCATCGCGATTCCGGAATCCGCCTATCATTCCGGCATGGTGCGTATCGTCGATGGCGACAACAAACTGGCTCTGCGCCCGGTCACAGCAGCCTTCCGGCAAAACGAACGTGTGATACTGACGGACGGTCTTGCCGCCGGGGATCGGGTTCTTCTTGACGATGTTTCACCGGCGATCCCGGGCTTGCTGCTGAACCCGATCGAGGCCGCGGAATGATCCGCTGGTTCACTGGTCACCCGACAGCGGGCAACCTGTTGCTCCTGTTGATCCTCGCCGCCGGTGTCTTTGCCGCGCCGGGGCTCCTGCGCGAGACATTCCCGGATTTCCGCGCCACCGAAGCCGCGATCACCGTCACCTATCGCGGCGCCAGCGCCGAGGACGTCGAGAGCGCGATCTGCGCGCCGCTTTGGGACGGGGTGCAGGGCGTCGAAGCTCTCGAGACCTTCACTTGCACGGCCCAGACCGGGCGCGCGCAAGCGGTTGCCACGATGGCGTCCGGCAACGATCCGTTGCGGTTCGTGAATTCGCTCCGCACCGAGGTTTCGGCCATCGACACCTTTCCCGAACGCGCCGATCCGGCAATCGTGCGCGAGTTGCACCGCTCTGATCCAGTGACCTCAGTTGCCATTTCGGGCCTGCTTCCCTTGCACGAACTCGATGTCTACGCCGATGCGCTGTCGGATGAGTTGACCGCGCTGCCCGGTGTGGCGACCGTCAACCGCAGCGGACTGGGCACGCGCACGCTCAGCGTGACCGCACAACGCGCCGTGCTTGACAGTCACGGCCTGACGCCGGCCGCCCTTGCCAACGCGATCGCCAGCCAGAACATTGATCTTCCTGCCGGGACGCTGGAAGGTGCCGGAACCGACCGGACCTTGCGCTTCAGCGCGGACCACGACACCGCAGCCGCATTGGCAACGGTTCCGGTTCTTGTAATGCCCAACGGGGCGACGCTGACCCTCGGAGATCTGGCTGTCATCGAGGAGCGCTTTGAGCCGACTTTCGACCGTGCCACCGTCGATGGCACTCCGGCGATCCTGATCGACGTCACGAAGGGGCTGGATGCCGACGCCTTGCGCGTTCTGGACGCCGTGACCGCGCTGGTGGACTCCGAAACCGTGCGCCTGCCTGACGCGATCCGCATCGAGGTGGTGCAGGATGTCACGTCGATCATCCGCGAGCGGTTGTTGATGCTGGTGCAGAACGGAGTGATCGGTCTGGTTCTGGTCGTCGCCGTGATGAGCCTGTTCTTCCGGCCCGGCTTTGCCGTTTGGGCCGCGATGGGCCTGCCGGTCGCCTTTGCCGGCGCGTTCGTCTGGATGGGGCTGACAGGGCTGAGCCTGAACATGATGACGCTGGTGGCGTTGCTGATGGCAATCGGGATCGTGATGGACGATTCCATCGTGATCGCGGATTCGATCGCCGTGCATTCCGCAAAGGGCGCGACGATCGAAAACGTCGTTGCCGGTGTTGGCGCTGTGGCACCGGGTGTGATTTCGTCGTTCCTGACAACCTTTGCCGTATTCCTGCCGCTGGCCTTCCTTGCCGGAGAACTTGGCGCGGTGCTTGAAGTGTTGCCGGTGGTCTTGCTGGCGGCACTGGCTGCGTCGCTGATCGAGGCGTTCCTGATCCTTCCGCACCACCTCAAGAGCGGGCTGAAGGACACGGCGCCATCGCGGTTTCGCGCCCGCTTTGACCACGGTTTCGACATCGTGCGGGAACGCGGCGTCGGACGTCTGGCGGATGCGGCGATCCGCTGGCGCTGGCTGGTTGCCGGACTCGCCATCGGCGCGCTGATCGTCACGGTCGGAGCGCTGGGTGGCGGGATCGTCAAACGCGAGGCGATGCCCGAAATCGACGGCGATGTTCTTGAGGCGCGATTGCTGTTGCCCGCCGGAACCCCGTTGGCACGCACCAGTGAGGCAGTGGCGCAGGTCGAGGCGGCGCTAGATCGGGTCAATGCCGAACTCACGCCCCAGCAACCGGACGAGACGCCGCTGGTGACGCGCCGTATCACCCGTCTGGGCCGCAACCTGTCCGCAAACGAAACCGGAACTCATGTGGCCACCGTCGCAGTCGACTTGCTGGGCGCCGAAACGCGCAGCAGTACTCTGGACGATATTGTCACGCTCTGGCGCGCCGAGATCGGCCCCCTGCCCGGCGTCACGTCGCTGATCCTCACCGAACCAGGCATCGGCCCGCAAGGGATCGCCGTTGAACTGCGTCTGAGCCATCGCGACCTCACGACACTGGAAACCGCGGGCCGCGCGACACTGGCCGAACTTGAAACCTATGCCGGCGTGCGAAACGCAATTGTCGATTTGCGCCCCGGCGCGCCGGAATTGCACCTGTCCCTGTCGCCCGGTGCCGAGGCGTTGGGACTGACCGCATCGGATGTCGCAGGACAGGTGCGCGCAGCATTTCTTGGCACCCAGTTGACTGAAATTCGTCGCGGCGATCTGGCATGGGATCTGGAAGTGCTGCTCGCGGACGATGACCGCGCCACACGCGCCGATCTTTCGGAGTTGGAAATTGCCCTGCCCGCTGGCGGGACCGTGCCACTGGCCAGCATCGCGCAGATCGAGGACGCGCGCGGCTGGGGCAGCATCAGCCGCCGCAATGGCCAGCGCACGCTCACGGTGGCGGCAGATGTCGACGGCCGGATCGGCAATGCCGACGCCATCACCGCGCGACTGGCCGACGGATTCCTGAAAGAGCTTGCCCTCACCACGCCGGGGCTTCGATTTGACATTGGCGGGCAAGCCGCGAATTCGGCAGAGACGGTCGCTTCGATCCTGCGCGGCTTCGTCATCGGGCTGATCGGGATTTACCTCGTTCTCAGTTTCCAGTTTCGCAGCTACGTCGAACCGCTGATCGTGATGATCACCATCCCGCTGGCGTTTCTCGGGGTGATCTGGGGCCATGCACTGATGGGCTACAATATCTCGATGCCATCGCTCGTGGGGGCGGCGTCACTGGCCGGGATCGTGGTCAATAACGCGATCCTGTTGGTCGGCGTCATCAACACCCGACGCGCCGAAGGCTTGCCCGCATCGGAGGCGGCCGGTCAAGCGGTGCGCGCCCGCTTCCGCCCGATATTCGTGTCTGTGTCGACCACGATCATGGGCATGGCGCCGCTCCTGCTGGAAAGCTCGACGCAAGCGCAGACTCTGAAACCGCTTGTCATCTCGGTTGTCTTTGGCCTGCTGGCTGCAACGGTCTTGATCCTCGTCGTCCTGCCGGCGTTCTATGCGGTGCTGCAAGACATACGGCCAAGTCGAAAGACTGCGCCTGCGGAGGGTCTCGAAAACACCAGGACACGCGACGCACAATAGACGGGGCCGGAGCGGTGGTATTCCGCTCCGGCCCCTGATGTAATCACGTATCGTCCGGCCTTGACGCCGAAACGGTGTGCATCGCTCACATGTCCGCGCTGCGCACCTTGTCTTCGATCCGCGCGCCGACATCGCCGTCGATATTCTTCCAGTATTCGAAGGCGCGGCCCAACACCGGCTCGCGCACGCCGGACAGGCTGGCTGCGACCTGATCAACCAGCTTTGCTCTCTCCTCGTCATCGAACACGTCGCGCACCAGAGTGCCCGGCTGGCTGAAATCGTCATCGTCAGGGCGCAGATTGTATGCGCTGCGGACCATCTCGCCATCGGCTTCCCAACCATCGTCCATCGGCCCCTCTTCGTCAGCCCACGGGCGATCACCGCTGTTGGGCACGTAGACAGGCGCGTTGCCGGTGTGGTGATAGGCCATCTGTCCGTCGAACATATAGGTGTTGACCGGCACCTTCGGTTGGTTCACCGGCAGTTGATGGAAGTTGACGCCGATCCGGTTGCGCTGTGCATCGGCATAGGCGAACGCGCGGCCCTGCAACATCTTGTCCGGCGACAGACCAATGCCCGGAACCGTGTTGCCCGGCGAAAACGCCGCCTGTTCGATCTGGGCAAAGAAGTTTTCGGGGTTCCGGTTGAGGGTCATTTTTCCGACCCTGATCAGCGGATAATCGGCGTGCGGCCATGTCTTTGTCAGGTCGAACGGATTCAAGCGATAGGTCTTGCCCTCTTCATATGGCATGACCTGGACCGACATGATCCAGCTTGGATGCTCGCCGCGTCCGATCGCATCGAACAAATCGCGGCGGTGGAAATCGGCATCCGCCCCGGACATGGCGGCAGCTTCCTCGTTGGTGAAAAACTCCATGCCCTGTTCGGTGTGGAAGTGGTATTTCACCCAGAACCTTTCGCCGTCGGCGTTCACCCACATGTAGGTATGCGACCCGTAGCCGTTCATGTGCCGCCAGGTCCGCGGCAGGCCGCGCACGCCCATGAGGTAGGTCACCTGATGGGCGCTTTCCGGGTTGTTGGTCCAGAAATCCCACTGCATATGATTGTCACGCAGGCCGGAATCCGGAAGCCGCTTCTGGCTGCGGATGAAGTGAGGAAACTTCATCGGGTCGCGCACGAAGAAAATCGGAGTGTTGTTTCCGACGAGGTCGTAATTTCCTTCGTCGGTATAGAACTTCAGCGAAAACCCACGCACATCGCGCCAGGTGTCCGGGCTGCCCATCTCGCCGGCGACTGTCGAAAAGCGTGCCAGCATGTCGGTGCTGGCCCCTTTCTGGAACAGCGATGCCTTGGTGTAGCGCGACACGTCCTCGGTTGTCTCGAACGTTCCGAAGGCGCCTGCACCCTTGGCATGGGGTTGACGCTCTGGAACCTTCTCACGGTTGAAATGCGCCATCTGCTCAAGAAAATGCACATCCTGCAAAACGATCGGCCCGTCAGCGCCAATGGTCAGTGAATTGCGATCACTTTGCGCCGGTGCGCCCGATCCGGTGGTGGAATGACCAGTTGGCGTGATTTTGTAGTGATCATTGTCTGACATGGAAACATCTCCTTAAAGTCTGGTGGATTGCAGTGCGGTCACGACACCGAATCCCTGATCCGGCGTTGTGAAGCATTAACGGACGTCAATCCAAGAGTCGTCGCTCGCAGATTAACGAAAATTTTCTGCGCCGTCGATCAAAGGTATAGCGCGATTTCGCGGTTTGACCATCCCGCTGACCCGCGACCGAAGATGCCACTTTGTCACTGCTCCCTTGTATCGCAAGCGGTGTGCCTCTTAGGGTCGGCTTCAATCCAGCCGAATACGCTACCTCGACGGTAGGACAAGTGACAGACTTGCGGCGCATCACAGGAGAACTTCATGGATTTGACGAACAAGCGCGTTATTGTCACGGGTGGCAGCGATGGGATCGGGCGGCATATCTGCCTGAAACTTGCCGCCGCGGGAACGCAACTGGCGATTTTGGGCCGTGACACCGATCGCCTGCGCCGCGTTGAGTCGGAATGCACATCTGCCGGTGCCAAGCATGCAATCGGAATCGAATGCGATCTTCAGGACCATGACGCGATTCTTGCGGCTGTCGAAAAGGTGACAGAGACCTTCGGCGGACTGGACATCCTGATCAACAATGCCGGCATCTGGCACAAAACCGGGCCGCTCGATACAATCCCGTCCGAAACCTTACAGGCAACGGTTCAGACCAACCTCACTGGTCTGATGCAGATCACACAGGCCGCGCTTCCGGCGCTGCGGGATAACGACGAAGGCATCGTCCTGAACATCGTCTCGAAATCCGGCGTCGTCGCGCAGGCCGGGCAATCGGTTTACACCGCCACCAAATTTGGCGTGCGCGGATTTACCGAAGTGTTGAAAGCAGACGAGGAAACCACCGGTGTGCGTGTTGGTGGCGTTTATCAGTCAGGCACCAACACGGATATGTTCGCCAAGGCCGGTGAGGATGTCCCGAACCACATTTTCACCGAACCCGATGATCTGGCGGATGTTGTGGTCTTCGTTCTGTCAAGGCCGCCAAAGCTGTGGATACATGATATCCGGATCGAACTCTAGAAACTTGATCCGGCAAGATGGTCTTCCAACAGGCTCGCTTCCAGTTGTCCGACGCAAAAAATCGTGACAAAGGCAGGTGACGTCGCGATAGGAGAATGAGGGTCATGCAGGCCATAGCCAACGCAATACGCATCATCAGCGCCATCAACGCCTTTGTCGGACGCACCGCCTCCTGGCTCGCCCTGGGGATCGTGATCGCGTGTTTCACGGTCGTGGTGCAGCGATACGTGTTCGGTATCAGCTATTTGTGGCTGCGTGATCTTTATATCTGGCTCAACGGCGCGATGTTCACCGCTGTCGCCGGCTTTGCGCTCTTGCGCGGTGACCATGTGCGGGTCGATATTTTCTACCGGCCCGCCAGCATCCGAAAGAAGGCCGTCATCGACCTCATCGGCGTGGTGGTCTTTCTGCTGCCCTTCATGGGCGTCGTTCTGGTCTACTCATGGCCCTTCGTCGCGCGCTCCTGGAGCTACATGGAAGGGTCGTCGAATGTTGGCGGAATGCCGGGTCTCTATGTCCTGAAATCGTTCATCATTGTCTTTGCCGTTCTGGTCGCCTTGCAAGGTATCGCCATGGCCCTGCGCGCGACTCTGGTGCTGGCCGATCGTGAAGACCTGCTGCCAGAGCACTTGCGCTATCCGCCGGATGAAGATGCCTCTCTTGAAGGGACATTGTGATGGATCCGGTTCTGCTGGGCGAGATTCTCGCCAGTCTGATGTTCTTTGGCATCATCGGCTTCCTGATGCTGGGCTTCCCAGTCGCGTTCACTCTTGCGGGCGTGTCGCTGCTCTTCGGTCTTGTCGGCTGGAACTTTGGCGTCTTTGATCCCTCCAACCTTGGCAGTTTGCCGAACCGCTATATCGGCTTCATGTCGAGCGAGGTTTTGGTGGCGGTGCCGCTATTCATCTTCATGGGTGTGATGCTGGAAAAATCCGGCATCGCCGAGCAATTGCTCCTGACGATGTCAAAACTGTTCGGGAACCTGCGCGGTGGTCTCGGTCTGTCGGTGGTGATGGTTGGTGCGATGCTTGCGGCCTCCACCGGGGTGGTCGGGGCCACGGTCGTGACGATGGGGCTGATTTCCCTGCCTGCGATGTTGCGCGCCGGTTATGATCCGAAACTGGCGACCGGCGTTATCTGCGCTTCAGGCACGTTGGGCCAGATCATTCCCCCCTCCACGGTCCTGATCTTCATGGGCGACATGCTGTCCGGGATCAATTCGCAGGTGCAGATGGAAAAGGGCAATTTCGCGCCGGTTCCGGTCTCCGTAGGCGATCTTTTTGCCGGAGCACTGCTGCCCGGTGTTCTGCTTGTCGGGCTTTATGCGGGCTATGTCATCTTCAAGGCGATCACCGATCCCGACAGTTGCCCCGCAACGCCGGTGCCTTACGAAGAACGCAGCGGTCTGTGGCGCGAGGTTGCGGTGGCGCTCGTGCCGCCTCTGTTGCTGATCTTGGCAGTGCTCGGCTCGATCCTTGGAGGTATTGCAACACCGACCGAGGCGGCGTCTGTCGGTGCCGTCGGCGCGATGCTTCTGGCGGCACTGCGCTGGCGACTGTCTCTGGAGATACTGACGCAAGTCGTGATCGCAACGGCGACAATCACGTCGATGGTGTTCATCATCCTGTTTGGCGCAAGCGTGTTCTCCATCGTGTTCCGCCTGATGGGCGGCGACAATCTGGTGCACTCGGTGCTCACGTCGCTGCCGGGTGGTGCGATAACGGCGATGATCGTGGTCATGGCGATCATGTTCGTGCTGGGGTTCATCCTCGATACGTTCGAAATCATCTTCATCGTGATCCCGATCACCGCCCCCGTGCTGCTCGCGCTGGATATTGATCCGATTTGGCTTGGCGTGATGGTCGGGGTCAATTTGCAGACCTCGTTCCTCACACCGCCGTTCGGATTTGCACTCTTCTACCTGCGCGGCGTCGCACCCAACAGCCTGCCCACCAGCGCCATCTATCGCGGTATCATTCCGTTTGTCGTCTTGCAGCTGATTGCAATCGGTTTGCTGTTTGCCTTCCCTGAGATCGTCTTGTGGCTGCCCCGTGGCTGACTTGACGATGAAGCGCTGTCGTTAAAAAAAGGGCGCCCAACTCGGGCGCCCCTAGTACCATCTGTCGCTGGCCGCGAAGGGCTTGACGGCTCAATTGCCCAAAGTCGTGGCGACCAGATCGCGCATGAAATAATCGGTCTGACTGCGCACTTCGACCGCGTCGAGGCGGCTGAACCCACTGTCGATCAATTCGATCCCGGTGCGCTGGAACAGCACTTCCCCGTCGCGAGTTGCGGTGACATCGGCGCGTTTGACCCCGGTCATATACAAAATGATACGCACCTCGTGCGGTAGGCTCGCATTCAATGTGCCCGGAGCAAGGCCCACATCATCAGCCCAAATCGCGTCGATGCGGTTTAGAGTGTACTGGATGCGCAGCGCTTCACGGCCATCGTCATCGCGTAGGATGATGTTGTTTACCGCATCGCTGACCGAGGTCCGCGCGCCGGTCCAGACGATTTGATAGCGGCTGGGTACCGTATGGTTCGGATCGGTGAGAAACTCGGCGCGATCTCCGATCAGCACGGCGCGGCCCATATCAAAGGGTGTGGCATCGGTGATGCGAACAGGCGGACGGATTTCGCCGATTGAGTCCTCTTCGGGAGGTCCGAGGATCGTAGTGCTTCGCAAGAGCGCGAACCCGTTGCTGTAGCGATCCTGATCGACGCGCAAAATCCCCGAGACACCGCACGCGCCAAGTGCGGCAAAGGTTGCAACGGCAAGACTAAAACGTGTGTGAGTAATCATCTGTATTCTCCAAAATAGATAGTCAAAAATGTCGCACCAGAATGCCAGATGACCCAACGTAAAGCAATCTTTCCCTCATAGAGCGCCGCGGCGCTAGGCTTAGACTTGGAGGTGGTAGCCACGATTCAGGGCTGACGGGACAAAAAAAGGGCGCCCAAATCGGGCGCCCCTATTGTCTTGGTAAAATTCCCGTACGTGTCAGATCTCGAAATACTTACGGCGTGCCTCAACAAAAGGCGCGTCTGTCCCTTCGGTGCGCAGCCGCAGGATTTTCAACGCCTCGATAAAGCTCTCAGCGGTACGCTTTGTCAGATCGTCGCCGGAATCGCGCAGGCCGGTGAGGATTTCCTTGGCCGCGTCGGCACCCGCCTTGACGATCTCTTCAGGGAACTGAAGGACCTTGACGCCGTGGTCATTCACGAGCGTCTGGAGCGCGCGAGGATCGTTGGCCACGAAATCAGCGGAGACCTGATCGTATTCCGCCTGACACACATCCCGGATCAACAGCTGAAGATCCTCCGGAAGTGCCTGATACTTGGCCTTGTCGACAACCAGTTCGGTCGCAAGACCCGGTTCGACGAATGAGGGGAAATAGTAGTTCTTGGCAACCTGATGGAAGCCAAGTGCGAGATCGTTGTATGGTCCGACAAACTCGGCCGCGTCGAGCGTGCCCGCCTGAAGCGCCTGAAAGATTTCGCCCGCTGCCATGTTGGTGACGGAGGCACCCAGCTTTTCCCAGACCTGACCGCCAAGACCCGGCGTGCGGAACCGCAATCCCTGCACGTCGTCCAATCCGGTCAGTTCATTGCGGAACCAGCCGCCTGCCTGAACCCCGGTGTTGCCCGACAGGAACCCCTGAACGCCGAACTGATCATAGACCTCGTCCCAGATTTCCTGACCGCCCATCTGCCGCACCCAGGCCGAAAGCTCGCCTGTGGTCATCCCGTAGGGCACCCCGGTGAAAAAGGTGAGAGCCGTGGATTTGTTCTGCCAGTAATAGGCGGCACTGTGGCTCATCTCGGCAGACCCGTCGATCACGGCGTCCAGCGATTGCAGTGGCGGCACCAGTTCTCCGGCCGAGTAGACCTGAATGGTCAGGCGACCGTCCGACGCGGCGGTGATCCGGTCGGCCATGCGCTGCGCGCCGACGCCCAAACCGGGAAAGTTCTTGGGCCAGGTCGTCACCATCCGCCAAGTGATATTGCCCTGCGCCACCGCCGGTGCAGCAAGCGCCGTGAGGCCGGTGCCAGCCAAAGCGGACCGTTTCAGGAAATTACGTCTGTCCATTGAATGTCTCCTCGCATCATCCCGCAGGTCGATCTGACCTGCGATTGTGTGAGGCTAATGAACCCGTCCGCACCACAGATGTCCAGTTCGATCAAGCATTCCGATTTGTGTCAGTATCGCGAGCTCTCGATCCACCCGTTTTCGGTTTCGGCGGAGGTCAGGTCTCTGAAAATTTCTGGAGCGCGTCGATCACACCGTCGCTGAGCGTATGCAAATCCTTCTGCACGGCCAGCCCGGGACAGTCGCGCTTCAAACGGGCGTCCATGTCGGACATCGAAAAGCTGTTTGCGCCGTCAAGCTCTTTCAACTCGTCCCATGTCACGGGAACGGCGACCGGGGCGCCGGGACGGGCGCGAAGTGAATACGAAGCGATCGCGGTTGCGCCCCGTTCATTGCGCAACCAGTCAATAAAGACGCGCCCCTTGCGCTTGGATTTCGACATCGTCGCGGTGTAGCGTTCCGGTTTCTGACCGGCCATGACATGGGCAAACGTCTTGGCGAAAAGTTTCACAGTGTCCCAACCGCGCGTGCGGCGCAGGGCCAGCCAGACGTGCACCCCTTTCCCGCCGGTGACGATTGCGCCGCTGTTGAGGCCCAGTTCCGCCAGTGTGTCACGCACATCGAACGCGGCCTTGCGAACGTCACTCCAGTCAAGCCCTTCGTCCGGATCAAGGTCAAACACCAGTCGGTCGGGGCGTTCCAGCCGGTCGGTGCGTGCGCCCCAGATATGGAACTCGATACATCCCATCTGCGCGGCAGCGACTAGGCTCTCGCGTCGGGTGGCATACAGGTAATTCGCGCTATCGCCATCGCTTTCCTCAATGGCAATGCGCGACAGCTCATTCGGCATACCGCCGCCGTCGTGCTTTTGGAAAAAGCACGCATCCTCGATCCCTGACGGACAACGAAACAATGACAGCGGCCGGTGTCCGGCAAGGTCGAGCAACCGCTCGGACACACGAGCGTAATGCCGCGCCACATCTCCCTTCGTGCAACCCTGACCGGGGAAAACGGGGCGGTCCGCATTGCTTATCCGAATGCCGCTGACAGTGGTTGAGGATTCGTCCGCCATCGCCTTCTCCAACTTGATCTCCGAAGCCATCTTGTCCTCTCTCAAGCCGACGAAGCTTCCATGTCTGACGTAGCCGTCAGCGGTGAATTCGGTGAATTCGATCTCGGCGACAAGCTCGGGCCGGACCCAGCGCGCATTGCGTGCAATTGTGTCAGGCACATCTGCGGACGGAGGTGTCTTGCGCGCTGTCATGCGGTTGCTCAACTCGCTCATCATCGCCTCCGAGAACCCCGTTCCGACGCGGCCTTTATACCTGAGATCGCCATTTTCATGAGTGGCCAGCAGAACCGAGGCAAAGGGCCGGCCTTTCTTGTCCGATGGGGAATATCCGATGATGACAAACTCTTGTCTTTGACTGCATTTGACCTTGCGCCAGGCTGTGCTGCGCGTGCTCCGATACGGGCCATCAACGCGCTTGCTGATAATGCCTTCAGCACCGGCCTTGCAGGCGCTGGCAAAGACGTCCGGACCGTTTCCAATGATGTGCTCGCTGATCCGAAGCGGGCCGTTCCCGATGCCCGACAGCAGTTCCGCCAGCCTCTCGCGCCGGTCGATCTGCGGTGTCTTGCGCAAGTCCTCGCCGTCGATCTGCAACAGATCAAACGCGAAATAGACCAGCGCGTGCCCCTTTTTCAGCGCCATCTGCAACGAGGAGAACGCCGAGCCGTCAATGCGGGCGGCCATCACCTCCCCGTCGATCAGGGCGGACTCGCAGGGCAACGCGTCGAAGGCACCGCTGAGGGCGTGAAATCTGTCGGTCCAATCCTTGCCCGATCTCGTGAACAGCCGCGTGCCGCCCTTGCCCAGCGCGGCGAGGCAGCGATAGCCGTCAAACTTGGTCTCGTGCAACCAGCCGTCACCTTCGGGTGCTGCATCCACCAATGTTGCGAGCTGCGGTCTTATGAAGGCCGGGCGCTTGAGGGCATGGTCGGGCGAAGTGTCGGGGATGTCCTTTGCCGGGGCGTCCTTTTTGATCTCGTCCATCGTCCGACCCGTTTTGACCGAGACTGTATGGTCGCGGGTCAAACCCGATGACGTGTCGCTGGCGTAATCGTCGCGCTCTTTTATCAACAGCCAATTCTCGCGCTTTTCTCCTGACTTCTTGCGCATTCGTACCAAGGCCCAGCCCCCTTTCATGCGCTGGCCTTGAAGAGTGAACTTCAGCTTTCCGTCCTTCAAACCCTTGCTGAAATCCTCTTGCGGAACCCAACTGCCGGTATCCCAAAGCATGACAGTGCCGCCGCCATACTCGCCCTTTGGAATGGTCCCTTCGAAGGTGCCGTAATCCAGCGGATGATCCTCTGTGCGAACCGCCAATCTCTTGTCACCGGGGTTCGAGGACGGCCCTTTCGTGACGGCCCAACTGAGCAGCACACCATTCCATTGAAGGCGAAAATCATAGTGTAGCCGGGTGGCGGCATGTTTCTGGACGACAAAATCGCGCCGTCCATGCACCGCTCCAACCTCACCGCGCGGCTCGGCAGTGCGGGAAAAATCACGCTTTCGGTTATAGTCGGCCAGAGGATCGGTGGGTCTCGCCATCTAGGACGCCTTTTTGCGCGGCGCCTTTTTCTTCTTCTTGCCGTCCGCCTCTTTCAAGCTTTGTTTCAAGGCGCTCATCAGATCGACGACATTGTCACCGGCGTCTGTGCCATCATCGTCGGCGCGAACACGCGGCGTTTTCTTGTCCTTGATCTTGGCATCCAGAAGCGTTTGCATTGCCTCGGCGTATTTATCCCGATACGCACTGGCATCGAATGGCGCGCTCTTGCGGTCGATGAGCGAGGTCGCGACCTCAAGCAGATCGCTGTCGACCTTTTCGTCCTCCATCTCGGTGAAAATTTCGTCTGCTTCCCGCAGTTCGTCTTCGTAGCGTAGTGTTTCCATCAGCAGCCCGTCGCCGCATGGTTTGACCGCCGCCAGATATTCCTTGCCCCGCATCGTGACCTGTCCAAGCCCGACCTTGCCCGCTTCGCGCAACGCGTCTCTCACCACGCGGTAGGCATCTTGCGCCAGATCATCAGAGGCGGTGATATAATAGGGTTTGTTGAAATAGAGCGGAGAAATTTCACACGCATCCACGAATTGCACCAGCTCGAAGGTTTTCTTCGTATCCAGCTTGATGGCTTCGAT
Source organism: Marivita sp. S2033 (assembly GCF_046592965.1). Classification (NCBI taxonomy): domain Bacteria; kingdom Pseudomonadati; phylum Pseudomonadota; class Alphaproteobacteria; order Rhodobacterales; family Roseobacteraceae; genus Marivita; species Marivita sp. S2033. Next base: position 470,762 of record NZ_JBISBV010000002.1, on the reverse strand, counting down.
TTCGTCGGGGTCGAGCAGGACATACTCATCGTCATCCACTTCGTATCCCTTGACGATGTCGTCGGACTTGACCGGACCGATGCCGGGCACGGTTTTTTCGTACCGCACACGTTTGCCGGACGGTTCGTGGATTTGTCGGAATGAGACCCGCGCCCCGGTTTTCGTGGCCGAGAATATCTCGACCGGAATGGATACCAGCGACAGTCTCAGCTGTCCTTTCCAAAGTGCGCGCGGCGCCATGACGGTTTTCTCCTACCTGACATCTGATAACGCACACGCTTATGTGAGGTTCCGCCGGTGGATAACGAACCCCACCCTTGGAACGGACGCTTGCGCGAACCGTTGGGCCTTCAAGCGGCACCCGCCACTCATCACGCAGCCGCCAGGAATCCACGTCACCTGACATAGATTGGAGCATCACATGAATATCCTAGTCGCCGGCGCAACCGGCAAAACCGGCCTTCGTCTGGTTCGCGAGCTGAAATCCAAGGGGCATAACCCGATCGCCTTGGTTCGCCCGTCATCCGACACCAGCGGTCTTCCGTCCGATATAGAGCGCCGTCAGGGCGATCTGACCGAGCTGGATGACGCGGTTTGTGACGGCTGCGATGCAGTTGTCTTTGCCGCCGGTTCCGGTGGTTCCACCGGCCCCGAGATGACCGACAAGGTGGATCGCGACGGCGCCAAAAGCCTGATCGACATTGCCGGCAAAGCCGGAGTTTCTCGGTTCGTCATGCTGAGCAGTGTCGGTGCGGGAAATCCCGAAGACGGCGGCGACCTTGAGCATTACCTGCAGGCAAAACACGATGCCGACGAGCATCTGAAGGCGTCCGGCCTTGACTACGCGATCCTCCGGCCGGTCAGGTTGACCGAGGAAGACGGCACCGGCGACATGCGATTTGGCGATGATGTCGATGTCGAAGCGTCAGCGGCGCGTGGCGACGTTGCAACCGCGCTGGCGCGTGCTGTCGATGATCCTGACTGGAGCGGCAGGGTTGCCTTGATGCAATCGGTATAGGCGATATTCCGGCAGATCCCCACAGGCGGGGTCTGCCTCCCACTTGATCGTCGGCAGCGGCCGTCAGTGCCCCATCCGACGCACCAGCCGTGCCTCGATCTGGACCATCGCGTCGTAGATGAGGACGGCAAACAGGCCGACGATCAGGCCGCCCTGCAAGACATAGGCGGTGTTGTTCGTCAGCAAGCCTGCGATGATCACCTCGCCCAAGGTTCTCGCCGCTACGGTGGACCCGATTGTGGCCGTGCCCAGAGCAATCACGACGGACAAGCGGATACCCGTCAAGGTCACCGGCAGCGCAAGCGGCAGCTCGACGCGCAGCAACCTTTGCCACCGGTTCAGCCCGATACCACGCGCGGCCTCCATGGTCGCGGGCGGGAGCGTCGACAGACCGGTGATCGCATTTTCAAAAATCGGCAACAAACCGTAAAGGAACAACGCCACCAGCGTCGGCCCCGCTCCGAACCCCAAGGCGGGGACCGCCAATGCCAGCACCGCGACAGGCGGAAAGGTCTGCCCCATGTTGGTGATGGTCCGTGACAGTGGCCGGAATGCCGCGCCGACCGGACGCGTCACCAGGATCGCCAACCCCACGGCAACAATCGTCGCCGCCACCGAGGCCGCCGCGACAAGTCCAAGATGACTGAGCGACAGCGACAGCAGCGACGTGCGCTCATAGATCACCGGACCGCCCTCCGGCGCGAGCGGTGCAAAAACGGCCGTGAACCAGTGCGGCTTCAAGACCAATGCAAGAAGCAGGGCCATCAGGATCGGGCGCAAGACCATCCCGATCTTCATGCGTGCGCCTCCGCCCGCGCGCGTATGGCCGCGAGAGTCACCTGTCCCACAGGCTTTCCGTCACGGGTGACAGGAACAGCCGTTCGCCCTGTCCAAAGGCAGGCGGACAGCGCGTCACGCAGGCTTGCACCCGCGTCCAGCGCGGCGCCTTCAGCACTGCCGCTCTCCACGACATCGCTCACCGGTATCAGTGACAAAAGTCGCAACGGGCGTTCCACATCACCCACCATGTCGGCAACGAACTCGGTTGCCGGTCTGGCGATGATCTCGGTCGGGGTGCCATGCTGCACCAGCTTGCCACCATCCATCACGGCGACGAAATCGCCCAGGCGAATGGCCTCCTCCATGTCATGCGTCACCAGCATGATGGTTGATCCCAACCTTTGCTGGATGCGTCGAAGATCCTCTTGCGCACGGGTTCGGATAATCGGGTCGAGCGCGCCGAACGGTTCGTCCATCAACATGAGATCGGGTCGCGACGCGAGCGCGCGCGCCACGCCAACACGTTGCTGTTGGCCGCCCGATAGTTCCGCCGGATAGCGGTCGCGAAATTGGGCTGGCTCCATTGAAAACAGTTCGAGCAGTTCATCGACCCGCGCACGGATTTTCTCGCGTGACCAGTTCAAGAGCTCGGGCACGGCGCCGATGTTGCGGGCGACCGTGTGATGCGGGAACAGCCCGTGGCCTTGAATCGCATACCCGATCCGCCGCCGCAGAATATGCGGCTTGACCGACAGGGTCGACGTGCCGTTGATCCGCACGTCGCCCGAGGTTTGCTCTTCCAGACGGTTGATCATGCGCAGCAGCGTGGTTTTCCCCGATCCCGACGTGCCGACGATCACCGTGATCGTTCCGGTTTCCACCGTCATGGACACGGTATCGACAGCTTTGACCGCATCATAGGTTTTGGTGATCTCATCTATCTCGATCATACGGTGTCCTTTGGTGTTCGGCGTGTCAGATCCACCAGAATGTCCATCACGATGGCCGCAGAGAGGGCCAGCGCAACCGTCGGCAAAGCGCCCAAAAGGATGAGATCGGTCGCGGTTTGATTAAGGCCCTGAAAGACGAACGTGCCAAACCCCCCGCCGCCGATCAGCCCGGCGATCACCGCAAGTCCGATGTTCTGCACCAGCACGATGCGCAATCCGGTCAGGATGATCGGCAGACCAAGGGGCAACTCGACCCGCAACAGGCGCTGCGTCGTTGTCATGCCCATACCGCGCGCAGCTTCGAGCGCCGCCGGCGGGGTCGCCGCAAGACCAGCCACGGTGTTGCCGACCACCGGCAGCAGCGAATAGAGAACCAACGCCAGAAACGCCGGCGCAAAACCGATACCGGCAATGCCGATGGCCTGCGCGCCCGGCACCGTCGCCGCGACCCACCCAAGGAGCGGGATCATCAATCCGAACATCGCGAGCGACGGGATGGTTTGCAAGAAGCTGAGAATAGGCAGGGTCGCGTCCCGCAATTGTGCGCGACGATGACACAGAACACCCAGCGGAAAGCCGATCACCGCCGCTGCGGCCAGCGATCCGAAGGCAAGGCCAAGATGGCGCAGAAACTCTGTGAGCACGGCATCACTGCGGCTGGCGTATTCCTGCATGACAGACAGGTCCGACAGCGCACCGGAGCAGAAGATGACCGCCAGTGCCGCAATCGCCGCGCTTAAGAAGACCCCGCGCATGAGCGGTCCCGGCGAGAGCGCTGCAAGCGCATCGGCCATGAGCAGGACAAGAATGACGAGGAGGAACCAAAACCCGATCGCCGGCGAGACACGGGCGTACTCTCCGGCCCCGTCCAATAAAGTCTCTGCCCCCAGCATCAGCAACCAGAGCGACCCGAGCAAACCGATAACCGCGCCGCATACACGCAAACGCGGCCAAGCCACCGGAAGGCCCAGTGCGAGCCCCGCGAGAATGGCCGCCACGCCCGGAAGCACGAGCGATGGGTCGGCAAGCCCCCAAACCATGACACCGTCGCCGGCGACAATCCGGTTCGCCGCCAGCGTCATCATCGGCGTCATCAATGCGATCAACCCGAGGATGCCGAACAGAACTCCCGGTGCGGAGACCGCCGCACCGGACCTGCTTAAAGATTCCGAACTCGCGATTAGTCTAGAACCCCGATTTGAGTCAGGTAATCGCGCGCAACTGCCTCGGCAGGTTCACCACCAACTTGAATCCGCCCGTTGAGTTTCTGCAAGGTCGCCATGTCCAGATCGGAAAAGATCGGGTTCAGGACGTCCGGGATCGCAGGATATTCCTTCAACACGTCCGCACGCACGATTGGCGCAGGCTCATAAACCGGCTGCACGCCCTTGTCGTCCTGCATCACCACGAGCCCGGTCGCCCCGACCCCGCCGTCGGTTCCATAGACCATCGCCGCATTGACACCCGACGTGCCCCGCGCCGCCGCCTGGATCGTGGCGGCGGTGTCGCCACCCGACAGGATCACCGTCTGATCCGGCGAAAGCGAGAACCCGTAGGCGTCCTGCATCGCGGGCAGCACTGACGGTGACGAGACGAATTCGGTCGACGCCGCAAGCTTGACCTCACCCCCACCGGCGACCCATGACCCGAAGTCGGACATGCTCACCAGCGCGTTTTCTTCAGCCACCGGTCCGGTCACCGCAATGGCCCACGTGTTGTTTGCCGGTGCAGACTCGAGCCAGACGATATCGTTCTCCGCGCTGTCGAGCTCGGCCGCGCGCGCTTGCGCAGCGTCTGCGTCTTTCCAGACATCGCTATCGGCCTCGTTGAAGAAGAACGCCGCGTTACCGGTGTATTCGGGATAGATATCAATCTGATCCGACAGCAGCGCCTCGCGCACAACCTGTGTCCCGCCGAGCTGCAAGCGCCGCTCAACCGGAAGCCCGGCGTCCTCGAGAGCCAAGGCAATGACGTTGCCCAAAAGCCCCCCTTCGGTATCGATCTTGGAAGATACGGTGATATCGGCCGCCGCAACTGACGCCATCGTGCCAGCGACACCGACGGCAATCGCAGCTAAGGTACTTTTTGGTTTCATGATCAAATATCTCCATACAGGCCGCAAACAGATTGGTCGTGTCCTCACGGATCCTAAACCTAGCAACCAACGCGCCAAAGCCAAGACCAACCGCAAATAAGTTCGGCAGAACGTACCGAGAGCCGCAATTTGCGTGCGCTGTCGTCGCGAGAAAGGGTTCGATGGAAAAACTCGGGATGGTGGGGCTCAGGGTTAGTTTTTCGCTTACATTCCAACGGCTTTGGCAAAATTGTTGCTCTTTTGGTTACTTGGACGCCGAATCAATCGGGCAAAAACATGGTGTTATGAATCCGTGAATTGAGTTGAACAGGATCAATCCTCAGCCGCTCAACCACTTCGACCTGACCACGGTTGCCGCCTTTTTCGGCGCGGCCCGCGACGCCAATTCGTCTTCACGCCGATCTAGGTTCATGCCGACCAATGACCGTGCGGCCCACGCGTAAACCGTCGCGTCCAAGGTTTCGGCCCGCTTGCCTTTGATCCGCTCGAACCGGGCCACCGGCTTGCCGTGGGAATAACGCACCACGCGGCGCTCAGAGGTCAACTGTTCAAAGAACACCGGTTCAAGGGCTTGGGCGAACCTGACCCCCTCGCCGCGTTCCAATCGGTTGAACAGTTGCGCCTTCACGGCATCGCTACCGACCAGCCAAAGCGGCGCGCCCTTCGATCCCGACTTTTGCAGAAACGCGCGGCTGAATCCCGCGACCCCTTTAATGCTGACAACGCGACGCCCGAACCTTGGGCGGCTGAACCCATGAACGAGGTCAGTGTGACCCCCATCACCACTGTCGATAGCGCAGGCGTCGATACCGATTGTGCCGCCCTTGGGATGATCCCAGCGGGTGCGCAACAGCGCGTCCAAATCCTCCCAGATCGCTTCCCCATCAATCGCGCCCCACAAAACGCGATGGTCCAGAATGAACAGATCGCTGCGCGCGTGGCCCATCAACACGACCTCTAGCCGATCATCCTGACAATCGACTCCGAGTGTCAGCAACAGCACGTCCTCGGGCAAGGCGTCTATGCCGAATGGTTCACGGGTGTTGAACAGCGCGTTTTCATCAAGGTCGCTTCCCTCAGTCTTCCACGGTTCGCCCAAGACAAGGTTGGTGAAGGTTTGCAGCGTCTCGGGCGATTTCTTCGCCTCTAGGAATTCCGAAACCAGCTTTGACCACCGGGCATTGTGATGGGGGCTGACAAGCGCGTTGATCTTGAACCCGGCATGGCCCTTCACATCGGGCGCTGTGGCCCGCCAGCGGCCTTCTGCGATCATCGCCGCCTTGTGCCGTTCCTCGACAACGCAACCGTTGGACGGGCAAACCCAGTGCGCTGTCTCTGGGCCGCCGTCACCCCATCGAATATCGGCCCATTTCACTTCGGAAAAATCACCGCATGACGGGCAAGACACTTCATAAATTCGTTTATCCGATTTTTCATAGAGGCGTGTTGCAGGTCCAAAGTCGAACACCGGTGTTGATCCCGCGATGATCTTGCGATCACGGAACGTCATGGTCCGCATCTCTGCCAAAGCGATAGGGTCCCCCTCTTGTGAAATTTCATAGCCATCTATTTCGTCAAGGATCAGCACCTTTGCGGTGTGGCGTCGCAGATTGCGCGGGCTTTTGGCGGCAAGGAATTTGAGGCTACCGCCTGCAAACTTGCGGCTCATCATAGTTGATCGGCCTGTGGCGTCGGCTTCATCGGATAGGATGCCGCGCAACGCGGGGGATGCTTCGAACAGCGACTCGAGATCAACCGAATAATCGCGAGCATCGTCTGACGTGGGTTGCACGGCCAAGATATTGCAGGGGCTGTTTGCACAGTAGCTTGCGATCACGCCCGACATAAGCTGGGTCTGGCCCACGCGGGCAGATTTCAGGATCGAAACCCTTTCAATCTCAGGTGCATCTATGGCCTCACAGATGCCGCGTTGGTAGGCCCAGAGACGCATCTTGCCGGGTGTGGCCGATGCTGTTTGGGGCAGGTAGATGTTGCCTTCGATCCAATCCGCCAGTGGGGTGGCAGGGGGTGGGCGCAAGGCTTGCAGCGCGTTGCGCCTTATCAATTCAATCCCCATCGGCCAGACCTTCCAAGGCGTTTTTTATTTCGACTTCAATTGTCTGAATATCATGGGCGGTCAAATGTGGCAGGGTCGCGCCGCAACGGGACGGAACGGCCAGCATCGCGGCCCGCACATCGCGCAGCACAGAAGCCCATTCCCGTTCGACTTGGCCACTCTTGACCAACTCGCCTCGGGCGGCGGCGTTCCGCAATTCAATTTTGTCAGCTTGCTCCTTTGCGAGTCGCAGCTTTTCGGCATTCAATTCTGGATTGGATGATGTGGAACGGCCCCGACCCATTGGTGAAGCACTGTCGCGTAGTTTCTCGCAATACGCTTGAACCGATTTTTTCAATGGGAATTGTGCGCGCCCAGATCGGTGCAGAATACCATCACCTACTAATTGAACAATTCGTGTCCGGCTAATGCCCAGAAATGCTGCCAGCGTCGACTCGTGGACCGCTGAGGGCAGGTCCACATCTTTTTGGGGGTTGGGGTGCGCTTCGGCAGAGGAAGGCCCTAGCAGGTCAATATAATAAGCCTCAGACATGGGTTAATCCTATTCAATTTTGATTGTAGGGAGCGTTTTTTCGGGGTTCTGCGTCCCCGCATGTGGCCCCCACCGGAAGGACCCATTGGGATTGATCGTATGCAACCGCGTTTCAATTCCAGTTTCGAGTTGCATGTGTTCAATTCTGCATTGCGATTGAACCAGTTGCATCGGTGTTGCGATTGAGCAGGTTGCATCTTTCTTCTTTCTATTCTTCATGCGACAAAACACAGCGACAAGCGCGACACCCCTAAAGGGGTGTGTCGCTGTCGTCGCTCGACCGCTCAGTGGTGACATTTCCACTTGTCGCGGTGTTGTCGCTATTGTCGCGGGATAGTTCAGGGAAACACATATCTAATGGATACAATGGGTTAAGCGTTCTTTCATTGTCATTTCGCGACAAAAACAATTGTCGCAAGAGTGATTTTCTGGTCCGTTCGAAGTCCCGTTTCTGCGCGGCCTCAGTCGGGGTTCGCGACAAAGCCTTCGATTGATCCAGTTCAACTCGCAGCGCCTTTTCGCAGACACTTTCCCCGCCCTCGCGTTCTAGGATTGAATACAGCGTAAGCATGAATGCCCGCTCTTTCGGGTTACGAATTTCACTTTCGGCAAAATCGTCCATCACGGGGCGGCACAATGCGGCGGTTATATCATCGCCGTCTTCATCCTCTCCGAGATATGCGCCTTCGATCTGGAACTGCAGTTGCTGGTCGCATGGTCCGTTCCGGTTCTTCGAGAGCTTGCCCGTCACGGTATTGCCGTCGCGCTGCAACGCAATGGCCACGTCCAATGCACCATTCAAAACGCTATGGCCACGGGGCAACCCGTCACCTGACTTTGTGTCGTGGTGGATCAACACAACCGCCGCGCCCCACTTGGTCAGTGCACGGGCCACGGCCACAACGCGCCCCATTGCAGCGGCGTCGTTTTCTTCCAAGCCGGGGAACGCCATGGCCAGCGTGTCTATGAAGACCAGCGACGGGCGCTGTTCCTTGACCGCATCGCGCAGCGCCTTGAAGTCTGGCGAGTCTTTGATGAGAAGGTTTGACACGCCCGCGACCACGGCAAAATCAGGTGCCTCGCCTTGGTCCTCGCGCAGCGCCGCAACGCGCATCTGTAGGCCCGTCTCATCCTCAGCGGCCACATAGAACACGCCACCTTGCTTTGTGCGCTTGCCGAACGCCTCGCGTCCCTGAGCGACCATGTAGCCTAGCAGCGGGGCCAGTGTGGACTTGCCGCAACCGGGAGCGCCGACAATCGCCGCCACGTCGCGCGGTGCAATGAGTCCCTTGATAATATAGCCGCGCTTCGGCGCACTGGCGCATTGGTCAGGGAATATAAAGCGCAATTCGGTTGCGGGCGGATCTCCGGCTTTGCTCAGGGCGTCCAGATCGGCGGCAAGGGATACGTCCAATTCGATTGAATCGGGTGGATCGCTTAGCAGGTCAATGTCGTCCGGATCGTCCAGATTTTCGACCCACTCCTGAATCATTTCGGCCTTCTGAGATTCCCGCACGATATGCAGGAGCGTTGCCCCGGTGATCGCAGCGCCGTTGCCGCGTTTCCCGAAGCTGCGCCACTTGCTTTTCAGATCACTTTCGCCCGGATAACCCCCTTCATCCTTGGTGCGCGAATCGCGTTGCGACCATTGATTGAACAGGTTGAAGCCCAAGAAGCCGCGCCGCTTTCGTAATTCAGCGCCATTCCGATGGTGCGCCAAGAGTCATAATCCTGCTTGGATGGGTCCAACTGTTCCAGTGCGGCTTTCAATTCAGTTGATTCAATGGGTTCAGCCGGTTCGGCTTGCGGTTTCGGGTCGGCCTTGCGCAGCGGGCCAAGGGCCACTTTCGGCGGTGGCACAAGGTCCAGGGTTGCGGGAACGAGTCGCTTCCCTTTGGCCCATTCGTATCGCTTGCCGCTTGGATGAATGCTGCCGGGTGCAACAACATAGGTGCCGGTGCCTTTGAGGGCCAATTCCCAACCGTCACCTTTGGCGATGGTGTGAGAGGGCAACGGCTCAGGTGCAAAAAAGAAGTAATGCTGCCCTGTGCCGCTGCCCGTTTCGACCACATAGGCACGATCCGATTCGGGTAGTGCCGCGTCCAATGCCTTTATCAGATCGGCGCGTTTTGATCCATCGCGCAAATCAGCGTCTAATGCGTGGAGATACCCGTATTCTGTCTTTGAAGCCTTGCCCATTTGCAGGGCAGTATTGTGACCACTGACGATACCGCTTTGCAGCTTTTCCAGCGTATCGGGCTTTTCACACCAGCCTTTACGAAAAGGTTCCTTGGACGCTGGTTTCAAAAGGTGCATTGCGACGCCGATTTTGTGCAATTCAGCCAAATCCGGCGCTTTACTCTCTGCTTCAGGCAGGCTAATTTCAGTCACGTGCTTATCCTTTGTGATTGGGGGTATCATGTTGGTGATTCTTTGGTGATTGGATCATCGCTTCTTCGTTAGAACCCCCGGCGCTTTTATTAGTGTCGGGGATTTCTGTTTCTCGCACCCGGTTTTCAAGATATTTGATGAACTGAACAGGGCTTGTATGATCGTTTTTTCCGAATGCCCCAACTGCGTGACCCAGTGCAGCGATTCGCCCACTGCCCCGGATTGCCTTTTGTATGGCTTCGAGTGAATTAGGCGGGTGGCCTGAGTATGCCTCGACCAATTGCTGTTTGACCCATGCCAATTGATCGCGTGGGGAAAGTAGGGCAAATCTCGCGGCGAGTGCTTTCGTTTCGGGTCGCATATAGATTCATCTCCTTAGTCCCTTACGAAAATGGGGCGTGAGACTCCCGACCCACGCCCCATTTCCACTCTGGTTTGCCGCTTTGTCCTTTAAGCGGCGCGACTCCCCAGCCGCTGCCCTGAGATGACTCGCATTGCTCAATAGGTCAAGAGATAAGATTATCTTGCAAGTTCGTTGAGAGAGAGCTACGCCCCAGTTAGAAAAGGAGTCCCGCCATGCGTCTGTCTGAAATTGCACAACATCTCGCCGAACTGGAAAACCGCGACCCCGAGTCGACCTTGATCCGGTTGCGCAACCCGTTGGTGAAACAACTGATGAGTGGAACCCCAGGGCGCAGGGTCAAGAGTCCGGTTGGATATGACCCACTCGAACTGCTACGCGCCCGCCTTTTGCTCGCTATGGGTGACATTCCCCTGACAACAACCGAAATGGGCGCAGCCAATGAGACCCTGAACCAACCGCCCGCTTTACGGAAACTTCCTGATTGGGCAGAGGATCGCGTCATTCCCAGTGGGTTGAAGTGTTTGGTCAACGCCGCGCGCGCAGGTGAAGATTGGAACCTCATTCTGGTAATCCGCATCTTCGAAGGTGAGCGCAGAATTTCAAGCTTCATCGCCCCAGCGGGTGAAGGTGAAACCGCGTCCCGCGCAAGCCGCGCCGTTGACCTGCGCGACGGTCCGACCATTGCCCGCGTTGTCCTCCCCGCATCAGACCTTATCAAACCCTTGCTCGGGGTGTTGGATTGATGGGCTTCCTTGATCTGTTTCGCCGCCCCGCGCCCAAACCGACAGCCGTTCGTCGCTTTGACGGGGCGGCGGGTGGCCGTCGCGGTCACGGCATGGGCACATTCCACCGGATTAACCCAGAGGTTGCCGCCGGGGCCACGTCGCTGCGCGCAAGGGCGCGATACCTTGCCGCCAACAACCCTTGGCTTGCTCAGGGCGTCGCGAACTGGACCGGGGCGCTGGTCGGGGCCGGTATTGTTCCAACGCCGAAACACCGAGACAGCGCCACACGCGCCGATCTGACAGCCCACTGGCAAGGCTGGACAGATACCGCCGATATTGACGGTCGAACGGATTTCGAAGGTCTGCAAGCTGACATGGTGCGCGGCCTTGTCATTGACGGGGAATCGTTCGTGCAGATCGTCCAAACCGAAACTGGCCCGCGACTGCGTCTCATTCCACCGGAACTGGTAGACGAGTCCATGACGCGGGAATTGGGCAATAATGGCTTCATTGTGCAAGGCGTCGAATTTGACGAAAGCGGCCAACGTGTCGCTTATCACATTCTGCCAAGCCGCCCGCATGAGCAATTCGCCAACTATGCGCCGCCGGTTCGGATTTCCGCTGACGAGATTCGGCATGTGATGAAACCGCTTGCCGCTGGGCAGGTCAGGGGCGTGTCTTGGTTGGCACCGGTTATCCTCCCCGCCTCAGAATTTGACCAGCTTTGCGACGCGCTTCTGGTGGGCACCAAGGTCGCAGCCATGCATGCGGCCTTCCTTGTGGATATGAACGGCACCGGCTCAGAGCCTTATGACGGCACCGAAGACGGCGGCATTCTGGAAAGCGGTTTAGAGCCGGGAACCATGAAGCGGTTGCCCACGGGTTTTGATGTGAAATTCAACACACCGGGTCAGGCTCAGGAGATTGGTTCGTTCCTTCGCATGAACCTGCAACAGATCGCAGCCGGTCTGGGTTTGCCGGAACACCTGCTCTCTGGCGATCTGACGGGAGCCAATTATAGCTCTCTCAGGGCCGGACTCCTGCCATTCCGGCAGCGCGTCGAACAAATCCAATATGGAACTCTCGTGCCGCAATTTTTGCGCCCGGTCTGGCGCGAAGTGATCCAGCACGGAATCCTTGCTTGCGATCTGGTCGCGGATGATTTTGAAGCATCGCCGCACGACTATCTCGCGTGTGACTGGCTCCCGCCCGCCTTTATGCAGGTTGACCCCTACAAGCAGGTTCAAGCCGATGCCGCCGAACTCGAAGCGGGGCTGACCAGCCGTCGCAAGCTGGTGGCCGCGCGCGGCTGGTCGCTCGAAGACCTCGACGCCGAACGTGCCGCTGACCCTTACCAAAACAGACAGGAGGGCAGCGATGCCACTTGATGATCTCATGACGCGACGGGCGGCATTCTCGCCCGATACGTTCGATGGTGATGCAATGACGGTCGAAGCCACCATCTCGACTTTTGCCGATGTGTCACGGCGCGACGCGCGGGGCGGCTATATCGAACGGCTCGACCCCGCCGGGTTGGACCTGTCCGCCCTCATAGGCGCGCCGGTTCTGGACGGCCACCGGCAGGGCAGCGCCCGCGATGTGGTCGGCACCGTCACAGATTACCGGATGGAAGGGGCCGCGCTGGTTGCCACCATTCGCCCTTCAAATGCCGCAGATGCTCTACCCGTTGTGGAACGCATCCGTGAAGGAACCCTGCGCGGAGTCTCGGTCGGCTATCGCGTAACTCAGTGGAAAAATGCGACCGATCCTCAAAGCAAGGCCCGGACGCGGACGGCAGTCGCGTGGTCAATCTCAGAGGTTAGCGCCGTCCCTATTCCGGCAGATGCCGGGGCTACATTCAGGAGTAAACGAATGGAAAATGAAGAACTGACAATCGACGCTGAGCGTTCAGTGCTGATTGGGCGCGTCCGTGCGGCCCATAACCTTGACGGGGAATGGGTGACACGCATGGAAGATGCGGGCGATGAACTCACAGATGATGAGGTTCGCCAAGCTGGTCGCGACGCGGCATTGGCCTTGCGCCAGTCGAACCCGGCCCCTCGCATCCGCACGGTCGGCACACAAGACGATCCGGCCACACAGATGCAGCGTCGCGGCGATGCACTCTATTCCCGCGTGTCTGGTGAAGCGCCAGACGATGCCGCGCGGCCCTATATGAACGAGTCACTGCGCGACATGGCGCGGGCATGTGTTGAGGCCACCGGCACCAGCACACGGGCGATGGACACCGATCAACTGTTTCGCGCAGCGATGCATACCACATCGGATTTCCCGCAACTCCTGACCAGCACCGGCAACCGGACGCTCACGGCCTCTTATCAGGCGGCGCAGTCGCCCGTGAAGACGACGCTGGCACGTCAGGCCACCATGAACGATTTCCGCACCGGGACGCGGCTCAAGCTGTCCGATGTGGGGTTGCTCGAAAAGGTCAGAGAGTCGGGGGAGATCAAACACACGACGCGTTCTGAGGCGTCGGAAAGCTACGCACTCGACACCTACGCCACACAATTCGCGATCTCGCGGAAAGCCCTTATCAACGATGATCTTGGCGCGTTCCGGGATTGGGGTGCAACGGCGGATCGCATGGCAGCGGAAACCGAAGCGAACCTGTTGCTCTCGCAGCTTCTGAGCAACCCTGCCATAGGTGAAGACGGCAAGGCGCTGTTCCATGCCGATCACGGCAACCTTGCCACTGGCACGGCTCTTGATGTGGTGGCGCTGGATGGTGCGCGCAAGTCGCTTCGCGGCATGAAGGCACTGGACGGCAAGACGCCGATCAACGCCACGCCCAAGTACCTGTTGGTCGGGCCGGAACTGGAAACCCAAGCTGAACAAGTGTTGGCGTCGATCTATGCCGCGACTGTGGACAGTGCGAACCCGTTTGCGGGCAAGCTGACATTGCTGGTGGAACCCCGGATCACAGACGCGTCGTTCTATGTCTTTGCTGACCCCGCCGCCCTGCCGGTGCTGGAATACAGCTACCTGTCCAGTGCGCAGGGGCCGCAAATGTCCAGCCGCGAAGGGTGGGACGTTCTGGGCATGGAATATCGCGTTGTTCTCGACTTCGGTTGTGGCGCTGTTGATTTCCGGGGCGCGACCCTGAATCCGGGCGTGTAATGACCAGTCTGGTCGAACTCCAAAAGATGCGTGAGGGGCTTGTTGCGTCTCGCGCCGAAGGGGTGCGGCGCGTGAAAAACGTCGGTGGTTCGGAGGTTGAGTACAAGAGCGACTCGGAGATGGCGAAGGCCATTGCGGCGCTCGATGCTGAGATCCGAAGCGCCACGACGACCCGCGCTCACACCATTCATTTCAACACATCGAAGGGAATCTAACGATGAAAAATTACGTTCAAACTGGTGACAATATCACCATTCCAGCAACCGTCGCTGTCACATCCGGCGAAGTTGTGATTGCTGGCGAATTGATCGGCGTCGCCGCTGGTGACGCTGGCATTGGTGAAACCGTCGATCTGGTCACGCGTGGCGTGTTCAACATGTCGAAAGTCGGGGTGGATGCCTTCACCATCGGCGCACCGGTCTTTTACGATGAAGCCGTAGGGTTGGTCACGACAGAAGCCGCAGGCAACCCAGAGATCGGCCTTGCCGTCACAGATGCCGCCAGCGCCAGTGGGGCGGTCAACGTCCGACTGCACGGCTGATACCGGATACCGGCGCTATGCGCGTCGGTGTGAGAGGCCCCGCCCATTGTGGCGGGGCTTCTCGCGTTAGCCGAAGCGATCAAGCTCCTTTGTCTCTGAGCCAAGAAAGTGCACGTTGAACAGCTTGATCTTCGTTACCTTCATCGACCCACGGCATATCGCTCAATGGAACCCAGACCGAAAAATCGCCTGCCTTTGCTTCATGCTTACCTTCAATGACGGGATACGCTGGTTGAAGATGAAAATACTCTTTCCGTAGCCAGCGGACACTGTAATTACGATTACGCAAGCCTTGAAGGATTTCGATACGAACCTGCATTTGCCCTTCTTCGCCTCGGAATCCTTCTTTAGTTACAATCTCAATTGTTTTGGCAACTTCATACGCTTCTGAAAAATCCTCGTAATCTCTCATTTCAATCTCACTCTTTTTCGTAGGTTCCGTTTGCTGGGGTATCTCGCCAGCTTAGAAGGCGTAGCAAAGAATTGGATCAGATCAAAGCTTCCGTTGTTTCAATGGCTCTGGTTAGCAACCGCTCTTATCCGATCGTTTCGAAGACAACACCATCTCGGCTTTTTCTGGCAGACCACGGCTTTAAGATAACAATTCGCCAGTGGCTTGCCATTGGTCAATCACGCCGTTCCAGTGTTCCAGCATCGCGCGGCGTTCGGCCATGTAGGTCGCGGCATTGTAAGCGCCGCGCACCTTATTGCCTTCGACATGCGCAAGCTGCATTTCGATCACGTCAGGGCGGAACTTCCCACACTCGTTCAAGTAGGTGGACGCCGTGCGGCGAAAGCCGTGGACTGTGGCGCGGCCCTTGTAGCCCATCCGATACAGCGCAAAGAGCATCCCGTTTTCAGAGATGGCGCACATTTCATCGCCAGTGGGTCTCAGGTTCGTTCCCCTGTGACTGCCCCACATGGCCGGATCGTCGCAGACGCCTTTCAATTCCTCGAACAACGCCGCGACCTGAGGCACGATTGGTACCACATGATCGCGCTGCATCTTCATGCGCGCAGCGGGGATAGACCATTCGTTGCCGTGGATCTCCGACCATCGCCCGTCGCGCAACTCGTTTGTGCGCACCATCGTGCGAATGATGATTTCCAGTAGCAGCTTGGTTTGTCGTTCCCCATCATACTGCCCCAGCGCAGCGAAGAATTGCGGCATGTCCTTCGGATGCACGAACGGCATGTGCTTCTGTTTCGGACGTGGTGCCAGTCGTTCGTTGATCCCCTCGACAGGGTTGTTGTCGACTCCGTCGAACTTGGCGAATTTGAACACGCGCCCGATGTGATCTTTCAATCGTCGCGCCGTTTCAAAATGGCCCTTGGCTTCGACCTTTTGGATGATCCCAAGAACCTCTTGCGGCGTGATCGCGTCCATCGGCTTGTTACCCAGCGCGGGCAGAACGTACCTTTCCATCCGGCGATGGGCTTGACCCCCATAGGCGCTGGAAAGCGTCGGGGCCGTCTTGCGCCACCACAATTCAAAGTAATGCCCAAAGCTGGACGTGTCGCCCTCAGAGACAGCCGCCTTCACATCACTGCCGGTCGCAGCCGCCGCGTGTATGGCGTCGCGTTTCTCTCGCGCCTTGGATAGTGAGATCGCCGGAAACGCCCCCAGTCCCAGCGCCTCTTGCTTTCCGTCTTTGCGGTATCGCACGACCCAGCTTTTCTTGCCCTTGGGCGAGACGCTGAGGAACAGCCCGTCTCCATCGGCCAGGAATCGGCGCTTCGCTTCACCGGTTGCGCCCCGGCACTCTTGAAATGTCAGCATAGCAGTTACTTTCGGCTAGTTACTCAGATGCCGAATTGTTACTCAAAACAGTTACTCAAACAAGGGAACTGGCGGGAAGCCATGAGACACGCCGGGAAAACGAAACCTTTTAAACGGTTGAATACGTTCAATTTTCGGGGCTGAAATTTAATCTATGGGGATTTTTTGGCGGAGGCTCAGGGATTCGAACCCTGGGGACGCTCTCACGCCCAACGGTTTTCAAGACCGCCGCATTCGACCACTCTGCCAAACCTCCGGTGGCAGAGCACATAGCGGGGCGGCTGCGATTCTGAAAGCGGGCGGCGGGAAAATTTTGGGTGGTGTGCCGTCGGACTTTTCTTGCGGTCAACATCGCTGTAAGGTTCGTGCAAAACACGATCGGCGCGACGGGTTTTGCCCGGTCACGCCCGGTTCGGCACAGCATAAGGCGAGCAGGCAATGAAGAATTCGATCACGCACCCCCGGCTGTGGCGGCGGCCACGCGCATTCATGATGTGCGGGGTGACCCTGCTTGCAGTGGCGGGCTGTGAAGGCGGCAACCTGCCGGGGTTCCTGCAAGGCGGTGAGTCCAATTCATTGGCTGCCGAGACCGCATCTGGCGCTTCGCGATCGACAAAGCTGGTCGAGCGCGACATCGAAGCGCCCGAGGTCTTCCAGGTGTCGGAACCCGGGCTGTGGGACGGTCGTCCGTCGCTTGGTGGCGTCTGGGCTGCACATCCCGATGTTTCGGAACCCGAGCGCGTCATCATCCGCAACGAAGCCAACGGCAATTTCGTCATCGGCGCGCTGTTTCGCAAAGAGCGCGAGACGCCGGGGCCACGCCTGCAAATCTCCTCCGATGCAGCGGCGGCGCTCGGAGTGCTGGCTGGCGCTCCGACCAACCTGAACGTTGTGGCATTGCGCCGCCAGGAGGTGCCCGACGATGCAGCCGCCGCCCCGGCGCAAGACGTACCCGGCGCTGATGTCGACGCTACGTTGGCGGCACCCACGGATGTTGCGGAAGCGACGCTCGATCCGGTGACCGAAAGCGCGGCCGCGGCTCTTGATGCGACACCGGAACCCGCGCCCGTTCCGCGTCCGGCCGCGTCGTCGCTGGATAAGCCTTTCATTCAAATCGGTATTTTCAGTGTCGAACAGAATGCCAACAACACCGCCACCGCGATGCGGCAGGCGGGAATGGTCCCGACCGTTCTTGAACAATCCTCAAGCGGCAAGGCGTTCTGGCGCGTGCTCGTCGGGCCGGCACAGACCCGCGCAGAGCGCAGCGCCTTGCTTGCCAAAATCAAGAATTCCGGCTTTACAGACGCCTACGTCGTCACGAATTGACTGCCGTCCGAAACCGACAGGACAGGAGAGCTGCCATGATCCGCCGCTATCGCAATTTTCTCACCGCAGGTATGGCCGCGCTGATGCTGAGCACCGCTCCGCTGGCGGCATTTGACACCAGCGCAGAAGCGGCTTTCGTGCTGGATGGAACCACCGGGACTGTATTGCTGTCGAAAAACGCCGACACCGCCCTGCCCCCGGCGTCCATGTCCAAGCTGATGACACTCTATATCGCCTTCGAGGCAGTGCGCGACGGGCGCTTGCAACTGGACGAGAAATTGCCGGTCTCCGCGCATGCCAATTCCTTTGGCGGCTCGACCCTGTTCCTGCGCGAAGGCGAAAGGGTGGAGGTCGAGGATCTCTTGCGCGGTATAATCGTGTTGTCGGGCAACGACGCCTGTGTGGTGATCGCCGAGGCGCTGTCACCCGACGGGTCCGAAGCCGGATTTGCGCGCCTCATGACCCAGCGGGCGCAGCAGTTGGGCATGTCCAACTCCACCTTCAAGAACGCAAGCGGTTGGCCTGCTGAGGGGCATGAAATGTCGATGCGTGATCTGACATTGCTGGCCCAGCGTCTCATCAACGACTTTCCCGATTTTTACCCGATGTTCGCCGAAGAAGAGTTTCTTTTCGACGAAGCGGAATCGCAGAACCGCTACAACCGCAACCCCCTGCTGGGCCTTGGGATCGGCGCGGACGGATTGAAAACAGGCCACACGCAAGAGGCCGGCTACGGGCTTGTCGGCTCGGCCAAGCAAGGCGACCGGCGCGTGATCTTTTCGATCACCGGCCTCGACTCCGCACAAGCACGTGCGCAGGAATCGGAATCGATCGTCAACTGGGCGTTTCGCCAGTTTGCCGAGAAAACCGTGACGAAAGCGGGTGCCGTGATTGCGACAGCGGATGTCTGGATGGGGGCCAGCGACACGGTCGGCCTGGCGGCGAAGGACGATGTAACATTGCTCTTGCCCAACATGCCCGGCAGTGGAGTGACCGCCGAGGTTGTCTATACCGGCCCGATAAAAGCGCCGGTGGTCGAGGGTCGCCAGTTGGCCGAGTTGATCATCAGCCCCCAAGGGCTGCCCGAACACCGGATTCCGCTTTATGCTGCCAGCGGCGTGCCCGCCAGCGGCTTTGTCGACCGGATCATGAACGTCTCGCAAGTTCTGATGGGACGTCTTCGCGCACCGGCCGACGGTGCGATGTGAGCCGACACGGGCTGTTTCTCAGCTTTGAAGGGATTGACGGGTCGGGCAAATCCACGCAGGCGCGTGCGCTGGCCGACAGGTTGACCGCGCAGGGGCGCGATGTGGTCCTCACCCGCGAACCCGGCGGCAGTGCGGGGGCCGAAGAAATCCGCGCTTTGGTCTTGCAGGGCGATCCGGATCGCTGGTCGGCGGAAACCGAACTGTTGTTGTTCACCGCCGCGCGGCGCGATCATCTTGAGCGCACCATCCGCCCCGCGCTCGAAGCCGGAAACATCGTCATCTGCGATCGGTTTGCGGACAGTACGCGCATGTATCAGGGGCTGTCGCGCGGCGATCTTCGCGCCAAGGTCGATGCCCTACACGATCTGATGATCGGCGTGGACCCGGATTTGACGATTCTGATCGACATGGACCCGGCCACAGGGTTGAGCCGTGCCAAGTCGCGCAATACCAAGGAAGAGCGGTTTGAGAATTTCGGCGAAGGTCTGCAAGCCAGCATGCGCGCCGGGTTTCTTGAATTGGCAGAGGAATTCGCGACCCGGTTTCGGGTGATCGACGGGGCCGGTGCGCCCGAGGTTGTTGCAGAGGATGTCTGGGCTGCGGTAAGCCCGCATCTGCCATGAGTGATACCAGAACAGAACCCGACCGCATCGACGGCGCGCCGCATCCGCGCGAGACCGCGCGCCTGTTCGGACAGGACGTAGCCGAGGCGGATTTCCTGCAAGCCTATGGTTCGGACCGGTTGCATCACGGCTGGCTCATCACCGGTCCGCGCGGTGTGGGCAAGGCGACGCTGGCATGGCGGATCGCGCGATTTCTGCTGGCAACGCCCCCCGCCGATGCGGGCGACATGTTCGGCGCAGCCGCCCGCCCGGCGGATCTTGGTATCGACCCCGAACATGCGGTGGCGCGGCGGATGCAGGCCGGATCAGAGCCCGGCCTGTTCGTTCTGCGCCGCCCGTATGACGAAAAGGCCAAGCGTCTCAAGGCACAGATCACGGTCGATGAAGTGCGCCGGCTCAAGAATTTCTTCGCCCTCTCCGCCACCGATGGTGGACGTCGTGTGGTGATTGTCGATGTGGCCGACGATATGAACGTCAACGCGGCCAATGCGATTTTGAAACTGCTGGAAGAACCGCCCGCCCGGACTACAATCCTGCTGGTCAGCCATCAACCATCGCGCCTCTTGCCGACAATTCGCTCGCGCTGCCGCGAATTGCGTCTGGCGCCCCTTGAAGCGGCGGACATGGCACAGGCGCTCGCCGCTGCCGAGATCGACCAGACCGGGGCCGACCCGGCAGCACTGGCCGCTTTGTCGGGTGGATCAGTTGGTGCGTCGGTGCGGCTCTTGCAACAGGACGGGCTGACGCTCTACGCCGATCTGGTCAAGCTGTTGGCCACCCTGCCCGACCTCAGCCGCCCGATTGCCATCGCTTTGGCCGAAAGCGCCGCCGGGCGCGGCAAGGAGGACCGGCTTGATCTTCTCTTGACCCTGTTTGACCGTGCTCTGGCGAGGCTCGCGCGCACTGGCGCACTCGGCCAGCCACCCGACCCGCCCGCCGCGCTGCAAGAGGCCGAGACATTCCAGCGTCTGTGTCCGACACCAGAGGCCGCGCGGGCATGGGCACGGATTGCGCAGACCGAAGGCGACCGCTTGCGACACGGGCGGGCGGTGAACGTCGAAACCGGATCGCTTTTGCTGGCCAGTTTTCTGGCGTTGCAGGACGGCTGCCCGCGATAACGCCGGGGTGGCTTGACGCTCCCGCGCGCATCCCCGATACCTCAGCCATGTTTACTCACACGATCACCGACAGTCATTGTCACCTGGATTTCCCCGACTTCGATGACGAACGCCCCGACGTGATTGCACGGGCGCTGGATGCGGGCGTCGGGCGGATGGTCACCATCTGCACCAAGCTGCGGCTGGAGCCTCAGGTGCGCGCCATTGCCGAAGCCTATGAGCCGGTGTTCTACGCCGCCGGCACCCATCCGATGAGTGCCGCCGATGAACCGCTTGCACGCGTCGACGAACTGGTCGCGCTGGCGCAGCACCCGAAGTTCGTGGGCATTGGCGAAACGGGACTGGATTATCACTACACGAGCGACAGTGCGGAGATTCAAAAACAATCGCTCCGCGTGCATATCAAGGCGGCGCAGGAAACCGGCCTGCCACTTATCATCCATGCCCGCGCAGCCGATGACGATATGGCGCGTATCCTCACAGATGGCTTTAAGAACAAGCCTTACAACTGTGTAATGCATTGCTTTTCTTCATCCGCCGACCTCGCGCGCGCAGCGCTTGATCTTGGGTTTTACCTCTCGATGTCGGGCATCGCGACCTTTCCCAAGAGCCAGGATCTGCGCGACATTTTCGCCTCCGCGCCTGTGGATCGCATTCTGGTGGAAACCGACAGCCCCTACCTCGCCCCGCCGCCGCATCGCGGGCGGCGCAACGAACCGGCCTACACCGCGCATACCGCGCGCGTCGGTGCCGGGCTGTTCGGGATGGATTACGCAGAGTTCGCCGCGCAAACCGAGGCAAATTTCGACCGGCTGTTTTCCAAGGCGGCGCAGTACGAGTCCGCTCCATGATGGGCGAGACGCGCTTTACCATACTGGGCTGCGGATCATCTGGCGGCGTACCGCGCCTTGGCGGGCATTGGGGGGATTGCGATCCGACAAACCCGCGCAACGTCCGACGCCGCTGCTCGATGCTGGTGGAGCGGGTTACGGATAGTGGCATCACCCGCGTTCTGATCGACACATCGCCGGACATGCGCGCGCAGCTTCTGGACGCTGGCGTCGGTGAACTCGACGGCGTCGTTTACACCCACAGCCATGCCGATCACGTTCACGGCGTCGATGATTTGCGCATGATCGTCTTCAACATGAAGCATCGTTTGCAGGTCTGGGCCGATGGCGACACGCAGAACGATCTGTTTTCGCGCTTTGGCTATGCCTTCGTGCAGCCCTCCGATAGCCCTTACCCGCCGATCCTTGAAATGAACACCATCATGGGCCCGGTGACCGTGACCGGCGCTGGTGGTTCGGTTGTGCTGACGCCGTTCCGGGTCAATCATGGCAGCATCGACGCGCTTGGTTTCCGGATCGGCGATCTGGTGTATATGCCTGATGTTGCGTCTATTTCCGAACCCGTCTGGGCCGACCATCTGCAAGATCTCGACGTCTGGGTTCTGGATGCATTGCGCCGGAAGCCGCACCCGACCCACGCGCATCTCGCGCAATCGCTTGAATGGTTGGACCGCGCCAAGCCGCGTCGAGGCATTCTCACCAACATGCATATCGACCTCGACTACGCAACGGTCGACGCCGAAACGCCCGCGCACATCACACCGGCCTACGACGGCATGGTGATCACGCAGCCGCTATGATCCTGCCCGCGATCAGGTGATGTGACATGCAGACGCTGATCGAGATCATCCTGCCGGTTTTTGTCCTGATCGGTTTTGGTTATGTCGTGACGTGGCGTGGCGTGCTGGGCGAAAGCGTGATCGACGGGTTGATGAAATTCACCCAGACCATCGCGATCCCGTGCTTGCTGTTTCGCTCGATCTGGACGCTCGATTTCGGCGACAGTTTTACCGCGCCCTTGCTCATCAGCTTTTACACAGGCTCGCTCAGCTGCTTTCTGGCCGGGCTGTTCGGTGTCCGCTTTTTCTTCAAACGCGGCTGGGAAGATGCCGTCGCCATCGGCTTTTGTTGCCTGTTCGCCAATTCTGTCCTGCTCGGCCTCGCCATCACGGAACGCGCCTACGGGACAGACGCCCTCAG
This sequence comes from Marivita sp. S2033, assembly GCF_046592965.1. Classification (NCBI taxonomy): domain Bacteria; kingdom Pseudomonadati; phylum Pseudomonadota; class Alphaproteobacteria; order Rhodobacterales; family Roseobacteraceae; genus Marivita; species Marivita sp. S2033. The sequence continues at coordinate 448,045 of NZ_JBISBV010000002.1, read as the reverse complement.
CGCCAATTACGCGATCATCGCGCTGCATTCGCCATTCTGCTACGGCCTGGGCATCACGGTGATGGAATTCGTCCGCGCCCGCGCGGCGGAGTTGCCAAACCGGGATGTGCCGATGATCGTGCTCAAGGCAATGTTCCGCAACGCGCTTGTGATCGGAATCATGCTGGGCGCGGTGTTCAACCTGTTGAATATCTCGCTCCCCGTTCCACTCAGCGACGCTCTGGACATGATGGTGAGAACCGCGCTCCCGGCCGCGCTTTTCGCCATGGGCGGCGTTCTGTACCGCTACCGTCCCGAGGGCGACATGCGGGTGATCCGTTACGTTTGCGCGATCAGCCTGGTGCTTCATCCCACGATCACCTGGACCCTGGGAAAAAGCTTCATGCTGGATGACAGCGCGTTTCGCAGTGCCGTGTTGAACGCCGCGATGGCTCCGGGGATCAACGCCTATGTGTTTGCCAACATGTACGCACGTGCCCGTCGGGTGGCGGCGTCATCGGTATTGATCGCCACGGCGCTGAGCGTTTTGACGGTGTGGCTCTGGCTCGGGGCTCTCCCGTAACATCCGGATCTATGCAGGATCGGCGCGGACCACTGCGGCACATCCACTGCATGATGTGTGCCGGACCCGTCTCAACGGGAACATATATGTGGCGCGCACGTTACATCCCCGAACCGCAACTGACCGGACCAGAGGATATGAAACGCTTTATTGCTGCCACGCTGATCTTTTTTGCCCCGATCTCCGCCCATGCGGATACGTTCACAGACGTTGTCAAAAACTACGTTGCCGAATTTGACGCAGCCAAGATTAATGACGCTGAGCGGGCGCGGATTATGGAAATCAGCACACAAGACGATCTTGCTCATGGCATGAAGGTGCTCTTGGTGCATGAGGTTCTGGTTGAAGCCGATGCCTTGCGCCATGTCGACATGCACGCACAGAGCTTCGCGCCTTTTCAACTCAGTTCTTCGAATTGAGTGGCCAGATGTTCAGGGATCACTGAGATTTAAACTGGTGCGGTCGAGAAGACTCGAACTTCCACGGGTGTTACCCCACAGCGACCTCAACGCTGCGCGTCTACCAATTCCGCCACGACCGCACTGTCTTGACTTGGTAGGCGGGTGATTAGCGAAAGCTTCTGTCCGGGGCAAGCGCAAATTTCTTGATACTGTAAAGATCGCTTTACGAGCGAACGGGGCGTTGGATGCGCAAGCCAAACCCCTACCGTTCCCCCATCACACCTACCAAGAAACCACCCCGAGAGACCGCATTCGGCTCTCGGGGCACGATCATCAATTATCCACAACCAGCAAGGGAAGCGCCGCAGGTTTCGGGGTGGATTCGTCCGGCGTCGCGATGGCCTGTCCGCCGAGCATGAGGGCTGCCTTTTGCAAGAGTCCCATGCGATCCGGCTGACCCGGTGCAAACGCCATCTCGCCGCTGTCAGTGAACGATGTCAGGGCAGCTTCGTACCAGGCCACGGCGATATCCGCGCGCTCTGACGCGCCAATGCCCTGGCTGAGGTGATGGCCCAGAAGCTCGGCATATCCCGTTTCGCCAAGTGATGTCAGAAGCAGCGCCGAGCCCATTGCGACATCCATGTCATCCACTCGATACCCCACCGACAAGCACACGCGCGCCGTGCCGGCCAATTGTTGCGGAGGCATCCCGCTTGCCAGAATGAAGGACGAAACACCCTGCAAGACCTCGTCCCGCGTCTGCAGGGACACGGCCGAGACGTGATCTTTCAACAGCGGGCCAAAGCTGCGGCACTGTTCGGTGATCTGCTCTTGCGTGGCACCCTGCACCTTGGCGATCAATTCCTCACCCTGCGCCATTGCGTAGGTGCGGGTGAGGCACATCTGTTCGGCCAAGGCAAAATTGGCGTCCGTGATTGATGCTTCGGTCACGAACCCGCCGTTCGAACTGGTCAAAAGGCTGACCTTGTTACAGAACGACGCCAGTGATTGCTGCGCGACCTGTTGCCCGCCCATAAAGGATGGCATCGCCACTCCGGACTCTGGTGCCGCGCTGGATGCGACTCCGCTGACGACGGGTTGCGCCGATGGGACCGGCAGCGCGGGTGCGCGTGCCGTCGGCATGCCGGCGAGTTGCGTTCCAGGAGCGGCAGGCTGGGGCGCTTGAGGCACGAGGTCCGCAGTGGCCAGACGCGGGGAGTCATCGGTTTTGGCGCACGTTCCGCGTGTACACTCGAACATGGCAGGGGTCACGTTGAACGCCTGGAAGTCGTTGCGCTCGTATCCGTCTGGAGTGGAGGCGAAAACCCGCACCATACACGCCTGAGCGTTACACCAGAAGGCCGATCCCGTGACCGAGGTGTCAATGATGTAATCGGTGCTGCCATCGCCATTGATATCGGCCAACTGGATGAAGCCATGACGCTGCACCAGTTGCTCTGCCGAGGGGTCCGAACTCTTGGCGATTTCGTTGACTGCCGCTGCGACGACCGACGGCAACCCGTAATGTCCGCCAATGGCCGACGTCGCGCTGCCTCCGAACCCGTTGGTCTGTTCATCGCGATAGGCAATCAGGATACCGCGCACGCCTTGGGGGTTCGATGCGATAAGTTGCGCGGTCGCCGGCCCACCCGCCTGCGCGCGGTGGAACGAGGAGATGAGGAAATCCCGCTCAAAGGACGTAAGCTGTCCGGTCGGCGAATACCCAAGATGAGACTGGTATTGAGAGATCGCCGTGCGCGAATTTCGCCCCAGCACCCCATCCGGCGTCCCGGAATTGAAGCCGAAGTAATTCAAGGCGGTCTGGGTCTGGCGATTCGATTCGCGCTGCGCCGAGCTTATCCCGGTAGAGCGGCGTTGCTTTTTGGGTGCCGAATAGGTTCGTCTGGGGGCAGAACGTTTGGCACTGTTTCCGATGGCGCCACCGATCACACCGCCGATTATCCCGCCGATCAAGGCGTCATTGGCCATTGCGGGCAAAGGTGACAGCGTCAGGCTGGCTGCGACGAGCGCGCTGATTGAAATGCGAGGTATCATTGCTAAACCCTTCCAAACATGTTCACAGAGACATGAAAATCGTTAATATGACGACTATTCTGAAAAGAATTGACGCTAAGTCAAGAAAACAGTGGACTTGGCGATGGTAGACTGGATCATCTCTGACGGCTTGACAGACTACGCCACCGCCGTCGCCACGATGGAGGCGCGCGCAGCCTCGATTGCGGCGGGAGACGCCGATGAACTGGTCTGGCTGCTCGAGCACCCGCCCCTGTATACCGCCGGCACCAGTGCACGTCGCGAGGACCTCAAGGACCCGGACCGGTTTCCCGTGTTCGATACCAAGCGCGGCGGTCAATACACCTATCACGGGCCGGGCCAGCGTGTGGTTTACGTCATGCTTGACGTCGGAGCACGCGGTCGGGATGTCCGGCGTTTTGTCCAAGAACTTGAGGGCTGGGTGATTGCCACGTTGGGCGAATTCGGCCTGACGGGTCATATCCGCGACGGCCGGGTCGGCGTCTGGATCGAACGGCCGGACCGGCCAGCCCTTCCTGATGGCCGTGTTGCCGAGGACAAGATTGCCGCGATCGGAATTCGGCTGCGCAAATGGGTGAGCTTTCATGGCATCTCGATCAATGTAGAGCCTGACCTCAGCCATTTTGCCGGAATCGTGCCCTGCGGTATCACCGATTACGGTGTCACATCGCTTGTCGATCTCGGGTTGCCGGTCACGATGGACGACCTCGACATCGCGTTGCGAAAAAGCTTTGATGCGGTCATGCAAAATCCGGCGGTTGCGGCAGGCAGATCTGCGTGACGGGATGCTGTCTGAGCGTTCAAAACATGCATAATCCGTGTCAAATTTTGCTAACCCACCAAAGACAATAGTGAAATTTGAAAATTCGCGGCATTTCGTCCGCCACTGAACTGCGACAATAAAGTTTGATCTGCGTCAAATACATCCGTTGCCGCTCACACTTGCACGTTCTAAAACGTCACAGGAATGAAGGGTCCAGCCGCGTAAGCTGTGCCTCATCGACAGACACATGCAGGAGGCAGACATGGCAGACGCCGCCATTCACGGCCATGAACACGAAGACCAGCGGAGCTTTTTCACACGCTGGTTCATGTCCACGAACCACAAGGATATCGGGATACTCTACCTGATCATTTCGGGTCTCGCGGGCTTCATCTCGGTGGCATTCACCGTTTACATGCGTATGGAACTGATGAACCCCGGGGTTCAGTACATGTGCATGGAAGGCGCACGCCTGACGGCCGCTGCGGTCGGTGACTGTACCCCCAACGGCCATCTCTGGAACGTGCTGATCACCGGCCACGGCATCCTGATGATGTTCTTCGTGGTGATTCCGGCGCTGTTCGGCGGGTTCGGCAACTATTTCATGCCGCTCCAGATCGGCGCGCCCGACATGGCGTTCCCGCGTCTCAACAACCTCAGCTTCTGGCTGTTCGTCGCCGGTACGACGCTGGCGATCTGCTCGGTCTTTGCACCGGGGGGCAACGGGCAGCTTGGCTCTGGCGTCGGCTGGGTGCTTTATCCGCCGCTGTCCACCAATGAAGGCGGGCTGTCGATGGATCTGGCGATCTTCGCGGTCCACGTCTCGGGCGCGTCCTCGATCCTCGGCTCGATCAACGTGATCACCACGTTCCTCAACATGCGCGCACCGGGCATGACCTTGTTCAAGGTGCCGCTGTTTGCCTGGTCGATCTTCATCACCGCATGGATGATCCTTCTGGCGCTGCCGGTTCTGGCGGGCGCGATCACCATGCTCCTGACCGACCGCAATTTCGGCACGACGTTCTTTGATCCGGCCGGTGGCGGCGATCCGGTGCTGTATCAGCACATCCTGTGGTTCTTTGGTCATCCCGAAGTTTACATCGTGATCCTGCCCGGCTTTGGCATCATCAGCCACGTCATCGCTACGTTCAGCCGCAAACCGATCTTCGGCTATCTGCCGATGGTCTGGGCGATCATCGCCATCGGTGCACTGGGCTTTGTCGTCTGGGCGCACCACATGTACACGGTGGGCATGTCGCTGACCCAGCAGAGCTATTTCATGCTGGCAACGATGGTCATCGCGGTGCCCACAGGGGTCAAGATCTTCTCGTGGATCGCGACCATGTGGGGCGGCTCGATCGAGTTCAAGACACCGATGCTCTGGGCATTCGGGTTCCTGTTCCTGTTCACCGTCGGCGGCGTGACCGGCGTTGTGCTAGCGCAGGCGTCGGTGGACCGCGCCTACCACGACACCTACTACGTCGTCGCGCACTTCCACTATGTGATGAGCCTTGGCGCCGTTTTCGCGATCTTCGCCGGCATCTACTTCTGGTTCCCCAAGATGACCGGCAAGATGTATCCTGAATGGGCAGGCCAGTTGCACTTCTGGGCGTTCTTCATCGGTGCGAACATCACGTTCTTCCCGCAGCACTTCCTGGGCCGTCAGGGCATGCCGCGCCGCTACATCGACTATCCCGAGGCATTCGCCTTCTGGAACTATGTATCGAGCTGGGGCGCGTTCCTCTCATTCGCGTCGTTCGTATTCTTCATCGGTGTGATGGTGTGGAGCCTTGCCAAGGGCAAAGCCGAAACCGCCAAGAACCCGTGGAACGAGTACGCGGACACCCTGGAATGGACCCTGCCCTCGCCGCCGCCCGAACATACGTTCGAGCAACTTCCCAAGCGGGAAGATTGGGAAAAAACCCACGCGCATTGACGCGTCCCTAAATCGAAACAGGAGAAGCCCCGATGTTATCATCGGGGCTTTTTCGATTGTGACGCCTACCGTTGATCGCCGGTAGGTTTCGCGGTAAAAACCGTTACAACGCGGAGCCACACCATAATGCGGAAATCCACCAGCCTCAGCCTTGACGCAGACCTGTTTGCGTGTGCCAAAGCGGTCGGCGTCAACATCTCGCGCGCGGCCGAGGCTGGTATAGAAGCGCAGGTGCGACACGCCGAGGCCGAGCACTGGAAAGAAGAGAACAAGGCAGCGTTCGACGCCTACAACAAGCTTGTCGAAGACGAGGGTCTTCCTCTCGCCAAGTATCGGCAGAGTTAGCCGATGGCGCAGCAGTCTGATGTTTTTCGCACCGAGAACGGCAGTTACGTCCTGGAGGTGCAGGCCGATCTGTTCAACGATGCAAATACGCGCGTGGTTGCACGGTTGGGTGCGGACAACTGGTCAGACCGTCCGCTGCAAATCCTCGCCCCCCGAATTGCGATGGGTGATTTGACGTTTCGGTCAAACCCGCTTCAGCTTGCAACCTTGGCATTTCCGAAACTGGTCACCAAACTGGGCTCTGCCGCAAACCAGCGGGACGACATCATGCGCGACTGCAATCTGCTGACGATGGGGTATTGAGCAGACCATGCCCTACGTTTGGACAGATACATCCGAGAGGATGTCAACGCTCCGGCTCTGGCCCTATCAATCCCTGCCGGCCCCCGGTTTCGCCGCAACGATCCTTGGCATCTTCACACTCTCCACGATCCCGCTTTACGGATTAATCGGAACCGTCCTGCTCTGGGGGATCCTGCCCTTCGTTCTGGCTGCCTTGGCAGCGACGTGGTATGCGTTGCGGCGCAATGAGCGCGACCGCCAGATCGTCGAGACCTTGACGCTGAGCGCCGACGACGTCCACCTCACGCGGGAAGCAAGCGGCACTGATCCGCAGGAGTGGCATTGCAACCGGTATTGGACGCAGGTGAACATGCACACGAAGGGAGGCCCCGTGCCCCACTATGTCACGCTGTCCGGTTCAGGCCGGGAGGTCGAGATCGGTGCGTTTCTCAGCGAAGACGAACGCATGGCGCTCTATGTCGAGTTGGATGCCAAGATCCGACGCATCGTCACCCCCTGAAAGTCGAGGTGCCATGGCACAGGTTCCCGCCGTCCCCAAACTGACCCGTGCGCGCCATCTTCTGCGCGCAAGCCTTCTCGGCAAGACGGACCCTACGCCCGAGATGGCGGAATCCGAGCGCGCCGCCCTCGCCTTGCGCGCGACGCAAATGTCGATGCGGGCTGCCGGGCAGGTCACCTTCCTGTTGCCGCTGGTTGGCCCTGCACACGTGTCCGACTGGGCAGCTGTAGCCGCCCGGCTGACCGCAACGCTGGAGCGGTTCATCGAGCAGGATGATCCGAACTGGACGGCGACGATCTGCTGTCAGGAGACGCCCGACATTCCCGACGATCCCCGGATCTCGGTGATCCCCTTCACTGATCGCGCGCCGGGCAACGACAAGTGGCGCAAGCTGCGCGTGCTGAACGAAGCGTTGCCGGATCTCGCCCCACACCCGGGATACGTGATGTCCTTCGATGCCGATGATCTCTTGCGACAGGGTGCGGTGCAGGAAATGCTGACACGACAGGCGGCAGGCGGGTATCTTGCGCAGTCCGGCTATGTCATGGACGCCGCCACCGGCGATATCGCATTGGCGGATCGACGGGCGCCCGATGCGCCGATGCGCAAACCGTTCTGGAAACTGTGTGGCAGCTGCTGTGCGCTCTACCATGACCCGAACACGCCCCAGTCAACGCGGTTTCTGACCGAGATGACGCAGCACGAACATCGCATGTTTCCCTATCTGGCACGGCTGGCAGGCCTCGCCCTGACGCCGCTGTCGCGACCGTCCGTGCTTTATATGCTAAACCACGGCGAAAACTTCGGCGCGCGCCGGGGGCGGGTCGGATACAAGACACGGTTCGTCAAGAAGTACCGGATCGACGACCCGGACGATCTGAACACGATCCGCCGGGATTTTGGCCTGCCGTCACAGAACTGACGGTGGGTGCACGGTCGCTCAGGCTTGCGTCAGGCGATCCTTCACCATCGGCCCCACGGCGCCGAAATCCATCTGGCCCGTATATTTCGCCTTCAACGCGCCCATCACGCGCCCCATGTCGCGGATCGAGGTTGCCCCGGTTTCTTCCACTGCCGAGTCGACCGCCTTTGCAACTTCCTTCTTGGACAGTTTGCGCGGCAGGAATTCCTCGATCACCTTGATCTCGGACAATTCGCGCTCAGTCAGATCAAGCCGTCCCGCTTCTTCGTAAGTCTTGGCGGTATCCTTGCGCTGCTTGACCATTTTGCCAAGGATGCCAAGCACTTCATCATCGCCAACGCCATCCTCGATACCTTCGCCCCGGGCGGCGATATCGCGGTCCTTGATGGCGGCGTTGATCAGGCGAAGCGTCGACAGCCGCGCGCTGTCCTTGTCGCGCATGGCCTGTTTGATCGACGAAGTGATCCGTGTGCGAAGATCCATGAATTCCCATCCACATGGTTGAACAAACGTGCACACTAAGCGAGGAGACGCTCGGACGCAAGCCGGGGAGAGATCTTCTAACCCATTGAAGTTACATCTAAACGCATTTCAGCTCTGCCCTTGACCGCAACGCTGCGCAGCCGTAGGTTCCGACCGGTTTCACCCCAGCGGAGTCGCGCCATGTCCCAGCTTTTCAACGACACACCGACGGCCTGCCTCGCGCTGGCGGACGGCACCGTGTTTTACGGTCAGGGGTTCGGCGCAACCGGCACTACGGTGGCCGAATTGTGTTTCAACACCGCCATGACCGGCTATCAGGAAATCATGACGGACCCGTCCTATGCGGGCCAGATCGTGACCTTCACGTTCCCCCATATCGGCAATGTCGGCGTGAACCCCGACGATGACGAAGCCAGCGATCCCGTCGCGGCGGGCATGGTGGTCAAATGGATGCCGACCCAAAGCTCCAACTGGCGGGCCGTGCAAGAACTTGGCGACTGGCTGGCGGCGCGCGGACGCATCGCGATTGGCGGGATCGACACCCGCAGGCTGGCACGCGCGATCCGTCAGACAGGTGCGCCGCATGTCGCGCTCGAGCACAATCCCGACGGCGTTTTCGACATCGAGGCACTGGTGCAGAAGGCGCGCGATTTTCCTGGGCTCGAAGGGCTCGATCTTGCCCGCGACGTGACCTGCGCCCAAACCTACCGCTGGGACGAGATGCGGTGGGCATGGCCCGAGGGGTATTCCCGGCAGACCAATCCGACGCACAAGGTTGTCGCCATCGACTATGGCGCAAAACGCAATATTCTGCGTTGTCTGGCAAGTGCTGGATGCGACGTGACCGTTCTTCCCGCGACGGCCACTGCGGAGGACATTCTGGCACATGATCCCGACGGGGTGTTCCTGTCAAACGGGCCCGGTGACCCGGCGGCGACGGGTGAATACGCGGTTCCGATGATCCGCGAAATCCTGGATAAAACCGACCTTCCGGTTTTCGGAATTTGCCTTGGCCACCAGATGCTTGCGCTTGCGCTTGGAGCCAAGACCGTCAAGATGAGTCACGGGCATCACGGCGCGAACCACCCGGTCAAGGACACCGAGACCGGCAAGGTCGAGATCACCTCGATGAACCACGGTTTTGCGGTGGATGGACAGACTTTGCCCGAAGGCGTTGTTGAAACCCACGTGTCGCTTTTCGATGGCTCGAATTGCGGCATTCGCATGAAGGATCGTCCGGTATTTTCGGTTCAGCAGCACCCCGAAGCCAGCCCCGGACCGCAAGACAGCTACTACCTCTTTGAACGGTTCGTGGCATCCATGGACACGGCCAAACGCGTCGATGCGTAAATTCCGTTAACTGACGCTTAACTCTTTGCACGTCTAGTGGCTCCCGGATCAATTCCGGGGGACATATGGCCGGTCAGACACCGATCGCGACGGACATGCCGTTTGTGCGAACATCTTCCCAACGCGCCGATGCAAGACCGGCGGCGATCGGTGCCGAGCTGGTGGTGCAACGCGCCCGCGATCTCGCGGCCACTCGGCGGCGGCTCGATCCGATCAACAATCCGCCCGATCCTGCACTTGACGGCATCCTGCCGCCGGAATTCTGCATTGAGCATCGCGTTCTGCCTTGGGGAACCCTCGGGGAAACCACCTTGGTGGGCACGGCGCACGAAGGCGATCGCGCGCAATTGCGTGACATGCTGGAACATCTGATCGGCCCGGTGCTGTTTTGCGACGCGACCGAAGAAGATATCCATCGCCTGGTGTCGGATCGGCATGGCGACCACCTCGCCGCCCTGGCCGAACATCAGGTGCCCGATGACCTCAGCTGCCGCGACATCAACAAGCTGACATGGCCACGCGCAGTCGCCGCCATGCTGTTTTTCGGGGTCAGCCTCGCACTCATTTACCTGCTTCCCGACGTATTTTTCATAGGCATTACCCTGGTCGCGGTGACCAATCTTCTGGCCTGTCAGTTCTTCAAGATTTCGGTCTTTCTGGCCGGCTACAAAAAGCCCCCCGGCAAGCCGGTCAATGTACCATTGGCCGAAAAACCGGTGGTGAGCCTGATGGTTCCGATGTTCAAGGAAGCCGGCATCGCCAATGAACTGGTGCGGCGGCTGTCACGGCTGACCTATCCCAAATCCTTGCTCGACGTGGTGCTGGTTCTCGAACACTCCGACAAAAATACCAGAGAGATGATCGCCGCAATGTCCCTTCCGGCCTGGATGCGGGTTGTCGATGTTCCCGACGGCCAGTTGAAAACCAAACCTCGCGCACTGAACTACGCATTGCGCTACACGCGCGGTGACATCATCGGTGTGCTGGATGCCGAAGACGCGCCCGCCACCGACCAGATCGAGCGCATCGTCGAGGCGTTTCACATCTCACCCGCCGACGTGGCCTGCGTGCAGGGGATTCTCGATTTCTACAACACGCGGTCGAACTGGATCGCGCGCTGTTTCACCATCGAATACGCAACGTGGTTCCGCATCATTCTTGCCGGTGCGGCGCGGCTTGGCTTCTCGATCCCGCTTGGCGGCACGACAGTCTATCTGCGCCGCGCCGCGTTGGAACATGTCGGAGGCTGGGATGCCCACAACGTGACCGAAGACGCCGATCTTGGCGTCCGCCTTTCCCGCTTTGGCTACAGAACGATCCTCGTGCCCACCGTCACGCGGGAGGAGGCGAACAACCGGCTTTATCCGTGGATCAAGCAACGCTCGCGGTGGCTCAAGGGATATATAATCACCTACCTCGTGCATATGCGCCGTCCCTTCCGGTTGATCCGCGAAATGGGCGTCTGGAAATTTCTCGGCTTCCAGTTCTTCTTTCTTACCACCATCTTGCAATTCACCCTCGCGCCCGTGCTCTGGTGTTTCTGGTTGGTGCTGTTCGGGCTATCGACGCCCTTTACCGATGCACTGCCGGAACAATGGCTGGGGGGCCTTCTGGCCCTCTTTCTTTTGACAGAGCTGGTGTCGTTGCTGATCGGCTTTGTCGCCGTGGGCCGGACGCAGCATGAAAAACTGCTGCAATGGGTGCCGATGATGATGTTCTATTTTCCGCTCGGGGTCTTTGCCGTCTACAAGGCGTGGTCGCAACTGATATTCAAACCATTCTACTGGGAGAAAACCCAGCACGGGCTTTCAGCCCCGGACATCGCCGGCGGCGATATTCACATCACGCGGCGCTAGTCGGTCTCCTGCGCCATCGAATCGAGCTTGAGCCGTGTCACGAACGCGACCGAAATGTGATCGCGCAGCGCCTTGTAGGCGGCATCTTCATCGCGATCGGCAATCGCGTTGACGATTGCCTGATGTTCGGCCAGCGCAATCTCGCCGCGCCCTTCCGCTGCCAGCGATGTGGTCGCCATGAGCGCCATGGAGCGGTGCACCAGATCAAGCTGCTGCACCAGAAACCGGTTATGCGAGGCCAGATGAATTTGCTTGTGAAACCGCCGGTTGGCCCGCGCCAATACGGACGGGTCGTTCAGGAACGCCTGATCCTCCTCGACCATGTCGCGCAGCACCTGGACCTCTTCCTCGGTCGCATGGCGCGCCGCAAGCCGCGCGGCAAGCCCTTCCAGTTCGGTACGTACAACGTACAATTCGGCCATCTGATTGTGATCAAGCGATGCCACGATCAAGGACCGACCGTCCCGCGCCAGCAGCGATTGAGTCTCAAGCCTTTGCAAGGCCTCGCGGATGGGCGTGCGCGACATGCCAAACCGGTCAGCCAGATCGCTTTCCACCAACCGATCACCGGGCCGATAGATCCCGACGTCGATCGCTTCCAGTATCGAGGAATAGGCGTCCTTTTGAGGAGGCTTTACATCTGTCATACATCAGGCCTTTGATTGCGCTGGCGGCACGATAGCGCTGCCGGACCAAAAGACGCAAGCCAAGCCATTGCCGCGGGCCCCTGCGCGCCTTACCTAACGGGTATGGTTAAATCAGCTTTCGATCATGTCCGTCATTGGGTGTTCGACCTCGACAACACCCTGTACTCGCCCGCCGTGCGGCTTTTCGATCAGATCGAAGTGCGCATGGTCAAATTTGTCATGGACACTGTCGGCGTTGACGAATCCGAGGCCAATGACCTGCGGCTGGATTACTGGAAAACATATGGCACAACGCTTGCCGGTCTCATGCGCGAGCATGGCGTGGACCCTGACCCGTATCTTCACAGCGTGCATGATATTGATTTCACGGTACTTTCCGAAGATCCGTATCTCGCCTCGCTGATTTCGCAATTGCCGGGCCGCAAGATCGTCTACACCAATGGCTCGGCACCCTATGCCGAGAACGTGCTCAAGGCGCGCGGTCTGAGCGGGATTTTCGATGCAGTCTACGGCGTGGAACACGCCGATTTCCAGCCCAAACCAGAGCGCGGCGCGTTTGAACGGGTGTTCGGGCGCGATGGCACTGACACGCGAACCGCGGCGATGTTCGAAGACGATCCGCGCAACCTTGCCGCGCCACACGCGATGGGAATGCGCACCGTGCACGTGGCCGATGATGCGATCGACGCGCCGCACATTCAGTACCACACACCCGATCTGGCCGCGTTTCTGGCGCGTCTGACCTGATCCGCAAAGGCTGTCGCCCGACCGTCCTGCGTTCGCGGCAAAGGAGAACATGATGGATTATGACATCGTTGTATCGGGCGGCGGCATTGCCGGACTTGCGGCGGCGGCGGCGTTCGGGAAGGATAACTTTTTTGTCCTGTGCCTCGACCCCGCCCCACCGGTGACCGAGCGGAACGCCGAAGGATCAGACCTGCGCAGCACCGCCTTCCTGCAACCGGCGCAGGCATTTCTGGCCGAGATCGGGCTCTGGGACCGGTTGGCCGATCACGCAATGCCCTTGCAGGTGATGCGCATCGTGGACGCTGGCGGAGAGGTGGCCGAACCTCGCGTGACAAAAGCGTTCAACGCGTCTGATATTTCGGACGCGCCGTTTGGCTGGAACCTGCCCAACTGGCTGTTGCGCCGTGAACTCGTCGCGCATCTGGAAACCCTGGATAACGTCACCTTCCGTCACGGCACAGGCACCACGTCGCTGTTCACCCGAGAGCGCGAGGCGCGCGTCGGGCTAAGCGATGGCACGAAGGTGCGGTGCAAGCTGGTGATCGCCGCCGACGGGCGCAATTCGCCAATGCGTCAGGCCGCAGGGATCGAGGTGACAACGACCCGGTTCGGCCAGAAGGCGCTCGCCTTCGCGGTCACGCACCCGACGCCGCACGGAAACGTGTCGACAGAAATCCATCGCACCGGCGGCCCGTTTACCTTCGTGCCGTTGCCCGATCACGAAGGAAAGCCGTCCTCGGCAGTGGTCTGGATGGAAACCGGACCCAAGGCAGAGGCGCTGTTCGCGCTCGACGAAGCCGCGTTTGAAGACGCGATGACCACCCGATCCTGCGGTCTGCTCGGGCCATTGAAACTGGCCTCGCGCCGCACGATCTGGCCCATCATAAGCCAACACGCCGACCGATTGAGCGGTGAACGCCTGGCTTTGGTGGCTGAGGCTGCGCATGTCGTGCCCCCCATCGGTGCGCAAGGGTTGAACATGAGCCTGACCGATATCCGCGTTCTCAGGGATTTGGTGCGGACCGCCAAAGGCGATATTGGCAGCCGCGCAGTGCTCGATGCCTATCACCGCAAGCGCATCGTCGATATTCGGGCGCGGGTTGCCGGGATCACCCTCTTGAACCGGACATCCATGCTCAGCGCGCAACCGCTTCGCGACATGCGTGCGCGCGGATTGGATGCTCTTTATACGCTGGCTCCGCTGCGCAAGACCCTGATGCAACTGGGTCTTGGCGCGCGCGGAAAATAGTCGGCAAGGCCAGTCAACCGGCCCTGCCAGACAGGTGTCTCAAGCCGCCTGAAACGTAAGGCTTGCACCGTTGATGCAATGACGTTTGCCGGTCGGTTCCGGGCCGTCGTCAAAGATGTGACCCATATGGCTGCCACACCGGCGGCAATGGCATTCGGTCCGCACGACGAACAGCATACGATCCGGCTTGGTCTCGATATTGCCGTCCTGCGCCTGCCAGAAACTCGGCCAACCCGTGCCGCTGTCGAACTTGTGCTCGGACGAATAGACCGGCAGGTCGCAGCCGCGGCAATGGAACATGCCGGCGCGCTCCTCATCGTTGAGCGGCGACGTGAAGGCGCGTTCCGTACCCTCTTCGCGCATCACTTTGTACTCGAGAGGGCTCAGCATCTCTTTCCATTCCGCCTCGGTTCGTGTGACCTCGAAATTGCCTTCGGCAGCTGAAACGAGGCTGGCGCTGGCACCCGCTCCGAAAAAAGCGGCGGTGCTTTGCAGGAATGTGCGTCTCAACATGAAAATCTCCTCTTTATGAGCGTAAGATGTGGCCCTGACCCTGCTGTGCGCAAGGCCGAGGCACACACTTTTGCGCGATCCCGATACCCCTGGATCGGGGGAAAAAGGGTTATTGGGCTGGCAAAAGGACCCGGTCGATAACGTGGATGACACCGTTGGATTGCTTCACGTCCGCAATGGTCACAGTCGCTTCGCGACCGTTTTCGTCCGTCAGGGTGATCGTGTTGCCGTCCATCTTGGCCTGCAACGTACAGCCGCCCACCGTGGGAACCGGATGGGTGCCGCCATCATCGGCGATCATCCCGGCAATCGCATCCGACATCGCGTTGGCGGCAACGACGTGGCAGGTCAGGATCTTCTGCAATTGCGCCTTGTTTTCAGGTTGCAGCAGCGCGTTGAGCGACTCCTCCGAGATCATGTCGAAAGCGGCATTTGTCGGTGCGAACACCGTAAACGGACCTTCGCCAGACAGGGTGTCCACCAGATCGGCAGCTTTGACAGCCGCCACCAGCGTCGTGTGATCCGCGGAATTGACCGCGTTTTCAATGATGTTCATGTCAGCCATCATCGCCGCACCGCCGACCATCGGGTTGCCGGACTCGGAATGGCTTTCCGCAAAAGCGGCGCCCGTCAGGGCCGTGGCTGTCACAAGGGCTGTTGTCAGTGTCTTGAATGTCATGTCGTCCTCCAAATTTGCCCGCTGGTTTCGATGCGGGTCGGGAGTAGACACGAAGGCCACGCGCCGTCCGTTTCAGAAATTCCGATCACATACATGTCAGGATGATGTGAGCGTGCCCGCAGCCCGGATCGTTCCGGTCGGCGCACCCGTGGGCGACCCGCCCGGCGGCTCGTCGGTGATCGCCAGTGTCGCGCCGGACAGGCTGGCCAACGTGGTCTGGGGCAGCGTCAATCGGGTTGTCGCACCGTCGTCCAGAACACCCAAGGACACCGGCGCGTTCTCTCCGACGATCAACCACAGTTCGAACACGCGGCCTTCCGGTGGCGTCGCTCCGCCGCGCGCTACCTCAACCTGCCCCGCAGCAGGATCGACCTGTGCCGTCAGCACGACGTCGCCCCCCTCCGGCGTTGCGGCAAGCTCGGCCTGTAGCGTTGGGCGTAGGCCGTCGTCCGGCAGCAGGAGATCGTTGCTCACCGCAAGCCACAACACCAGCGCAGCCGCAGCGCCGCCAGCAGCATAGGGCCAAACCAGTTGCCAGATCGACCGGCGCTTGTTCTGGAACAGGGTCGCCTCCAGCCGTTTGCGCAATTGCGGCGGCGGCGCAACTTCATCGACCTCGGCCAAGGCAAGCTCTGCCAGATAGGTCTGCCAGGCACCGACCTCGTCCTGCAAGTCGCGGCTGGCTGCCAGTCGCGCCTCGAACGCGGCGCGCTCGGCGTCGGTCAGCAGACCTAACGCGTATTCAGCCGCTTCGGTGACCGGCTCGTCAGGGGGAAGGTCGGTGGGGGGCTGGGTCATCGGCTCAGGCACTCCCGCAACGAGATCAGACTGCGGCGCAACCACGTCCGGATGGTGTTCAGGTTCACGCCCGTCGCCAGTGCCAGATCGGCGTAACTGTCGCCATCGAGATAGGCGCGGCGCACCAGATGCGCGCGGGCGCGGGGCAATTCATCAAGACAGGCGACGATGCGTTTGCTTTCGGATCGGGCAACGGCCTGATCTTCGGGTCCGGGCGAACGGTCCGGCATCAGATCGACCGTTTCGATCGGAGCGGGTGGCAGTTTGCGCGCACGCCGCCGGTCGACGGCACGGTTGCGGGCAATCGTGATCAGCCATGTCATCGGCGACAAACCGTTCACGCGGTAGCTGTCGGCCTTGTTCCAAATCGTCACGAAAACCTCCTGCAGCACCTCTTCTGCTTCTGCGCGATCATCCAAAACACGGATGCAGACACCAAAAAGTTTCGCCGACACGCGATCATAAAGCCTTGAGAACGCCGTGCGGTCGGCCATAGCCACGCGGGCAAGCAGATCCTCGATCTCCTGGAGTGGCGTCATAAAGGTTTCCCGCTGCCTTTCCCTTGCTCCTCCCGCCATTATGTTGCACCACACGGCGTAAGACGCGAAGCAAGGAAGGATGTCCGTAGCATGGCCGACGGGATGATTGACATCAACGCCAAACCGACCGAGGAGATTTCGGCCCGCGAGGTTTTTGGCATCGACTCCGACATGATCGTGCACGGGTTTCCCGAGCGGACCGAACGCGTGCCGGATCTGGACAGCACCTACAAGTTCGACACCGATACCACGATGGCGATCCTTGCGGGGTTCCGCAACAATCGCCGGGTGATGATTCAGGGCTATCACGGCACTGGCAAATCAACCCATATCGAACAGGTCGCCGCCCGGCTCAACTGGCCCTGCGTGCGGGTGAACCTCGACAGCCATATCAGCCGCATCGACCTGATCGGCAAGGACGCGATCAAGCTGGTCGATGGCAAGCAGGTCACCCAGTTTCAGGAAGGCATCCTGCCCTGGGCGCTGCGTAACCCGACCGCGATTGTATTTGACGAGTATGACGCAGGCCGCGCCGACGTGATGTTCGTGATCCAGCGCGTGCTGGAAACCGACGGCAAGCTGACGCTGCTCGATCAGAACGCGGTTCTGACGCCGCACAAGTATTTTCGCATCTTCGCGACCGCCAACACCGTTGGTCTGGGCGACACCACAGGGCTTTATCACGGCACCCAGCAAATCAACCAGGGCCAGATGGACCGCTGGTCACTGGTCGCGACGTTGAACTACCTGTCGATCGACGCCGAGACGTCCATCGTTTTGTCCAAGGCGCCGCATTACAACACCGAAAAGGGCCGCAAGACCGTGCGCCAGATGGTGACCGTTGCCGACCTGACGCGCACCGCTTTCATGAATGGCGACCTCAGCACCGTGATGAGCCCGCGCACCGTGATCGCCTGGGCGCAAAACGCCGAGATTTTCCGCAACGTCGGCTATGCGTTCCGGGTGTCGTTCCTCAACAAGTGCGACGAGCTGGAGCGTCAGACCGTGGCGGAATTTTACCAGCGGTGCTTTGACGAGGAATTGCCGGAAAGTGCCGCGTCGCTGAGCGTGCCGTGATTTTCCGGGCGGACCACTTCCGTCGGGCTCCCGCCAAACTTGCAAGAAGGGTGGTCCTGATCGGGGTGGCGTTCGGCACAGGCGCGGTCATGGCGGCACAAGGCTCGCTGTATCCGGCCGCCCAATGCGCTGCGTTTTGGCTTGGCTATGAGGATTATGCACAGGTCTCGCCCTATCTCGACACCGATGCGGACGCGGCCACCGCTGCGGCTGCGTTCCGCAAAGTCGCGCTTCGCCTGGGCGGCGCGGAAAGCGCCGTTGACGCCTATATCGCTGAACAACGTCCGTTGATGGCATTGCTGATGGAGGGCTATATCTATGGCAATGACACGCAAAGCCGCGAGGTCTTCGAAGACCTCAGTGCCATCTGTCAGGAGTTTGCAGACCGTCATCCGGAAACACGGGATCTGAAATGAACAAGCCAACCGACAACCCCGCCGACCCGTTCAAGAAGGCCTTGGCCGAAGCCACCAAAGTCATGGCGAACGATGCCGATCTGACGGTCAGCTACTCCGTCGATCCGGCGGGCATCTCGGGCGACGCGATGCGCCTGCCCCAGATCAGCCGGCGCCTGACACGCGACGAAGTGTTGCTGGCGCGCGGGACGGCGGATGCGATGGCGATGTATCGCCGTTACCATGACGATGCCACGCACACACGCTACGCCCCGCCCGGCGACACCGCGCGCGAACTGTACGAAGCGATGGAGACCGCGCGCTGCGAGGCGATGGGCGCACGCGATATGCCGGGTACGGCCGGCAACATCGACGCCAAGATCGGCCACGAGGCGATGCGGCGCGGATATGATCAGATCACCCAGGCTGCGGATGCGCCATTGGCGATGGCGGCAGGGTATCTGGTGCGCCATCTGGCCACCGGCCGCGATCTACCCGAGGGCGCGCAGAACGTGATGGATCTCTGGCGCGGCTTTATCGAGGATCAGGCAGGCGGCAAGCTGGACGACCTTCAGGACGTGCTGTCCGATCAGGCAGCGTTTGCCCGGTTCGCACGGTCGGTAATCACCGATCTGGGCTATGGCGACCAGTTGGGCGATGATCCCGACGCGGCGGATGACGACGCTGAGGATCAGGCCGAAGAGGGCGGCGAGGAGGAGCAAGAGCCCGATAGCACCGGTCAGGACGACGACGAGGATCAGGACGCCGAGGCCAGCCCCGAAAGCAGCCAGGAGCAGACGCAGGATCCCTCTCAGGCGCAGGTGTCGATGGACGACATGGCCGATCAGGAGATGGGCGAGGAAACCGAGATGCCGGAGGGCGAGGCTCCGATGGAGCCGCCGCCCCCGCCCGCGTTTTCCGAAGCCGACCCCAATTATACCGTCTTTGACACCAGCCATGACGAAGAAATCGCAGCCGAGGATCTCGCAGAGCCGGTCGAACTGGAGCGGTTGCGCGCCTATCTCGATCAGCAACTCGAGCCGCTCAAGGGCGCCGTAAGCCGCTTGGCCAACAAGTTGCAGCGCCGTCTTCAGGCGCAACAGAACCGCTCGTGGGAATTCGATCTCGAAGAGGGCATTCTGGATGCGGGTCGCCTTGCGCGCGTCGTGGCGAACCCGACGACGCCGCTCAGCTTCAAGATCGAGAAGGATACCGAGTTCCGCGACACGGTGGTGACGCTGCTGCTGGACAATTCCGGCTCCATGCGCGGACGCCCCATTTCCATCGCCGCGATCTGCGCCGACGTGCTCGCCCGCACGCTCGAGCGCTGCTCGGTCAAGGTCGAGATCCTCGGCTTTACCACCCGCGCCTGGAAGGGCGGTCAGGCCCGCGAGAAGTGGCTGAACGAGGGGCGTGAGCAACAGCCCGGACGTCTCAACGATCTGCGCCACATCATCTACAAAAGAGCGGACGCGCCGTGGCGGCGGACGCGCGATAATCTGGGCCTGATGATGAAGGAAGGCTTGCTGAAGGAAAACATCGACGGCGAGGCGCTCGAATGGGCCCATCGGCGCATGGTGCATCGGCCGGAATCGCGCAAGATCCTGATGGTGATCTCGGATGGTGCGCCGGTGGATGACAGCACCCTGTCGGTGAACCCGGCCAATTATCTTGAAAAACACCTGCGCGATGTCATCGCGATGGTCGAACGGCGAAAGCAGGTCGAACTTCTGGCCATCGGCATCGGCCATGACGTGACGCGCTACTATGACCGCGCCGTCACGATCACGGATGTCGAACAACTGGCCGGTGCGATGACCGAACAACTCGCGTCCTTGTTTGACAGGGATCCGCGCGCGCGGGCGCGGTTCCTCGGCATCAATCGCTCGCGATGACGCAAATCGTGTTGAACCGGCATAGCCGGTCCGACATGTGCGGCCTTCCAAGTCGCTAGATTTGAGTATTTTTGAAGAAAAGAAAACAGGATCGCAGCCTGTTCCGTGCTGCGCGATCTTACCGGAGACGACGTCATGTTTCAGAGCTTCAGCGAACCCTCGCACCCCGAACAGGGACCACCCAGACTGGCCGCGCTGCGGCAGGTCATGGCGGACGAAGGGCTTGACGGGTTCATCATTCCGCGCGCCGATGCGCATCAAGGCGAATACGTCGCCCCGCGTGACGACCGCCTGTCATGGCTGACAGGGTTCACCGGCTCCGCGGGATTCTGCGTGGCCTTGGCGGAGTCGGCGGGCATCTTCGTTGATGGGCGCTACCGCGTGCAGGTGCGCTCTCAGGTGGCGGATGTGTTCACGCCGGTCGATTGGCCCGAAACGACGCTGGGCGCATGGATCGCAAAGCAGGTGCCAGCGGGCAGCGTGATCGGGTTCGATCCGTGGCTGATGACTTTGGACCAACTGCGCGATCTCAAAAAACAAGTGGGAGATATCGAGTTGCGCCGCGTGAGCAACCTCGTCGACCGGATCTGGGACGATCAGCCCAAACCGCCCGCGGCACCGGCTTTCGTGCAACCTGTGTCCCTGACCGGCAAGGCGCATGGCGAGAAGATCACCCGCCTCGCGCAAACGCTTGAACCGGCGACTGCTGCCGTTCTGACCCTGCCCGACAGCATTTGCTGGCTGCTCAACATTCGCGGCAACGATGTGCCGCGCACGCCGTTCCTGCATGCGTTCGCGGTGCTGCACGACAGCGGCGAGGTGACACTCTTTGTGGACGAGCAGAAAGTGGCGAACCTCGGCGATCATCTTGGCTCCAATGTGCGGGTTGCACCCGTTGATACGTTCCTTTCCGTCATCGCATCGTTGAACGGCCCCGTGTTGATCGACCCGGCCAGTTGTCCGGTGATCGTTGCCGATACGCTTGAAACCGCAAGGATCGAGCTGATCGAAGCGCGCGACCCCTGTGCATTGCCCAAGGCCAGCAAGACGGATGTGGAACTCGATGGCGCGCGCGCGGCGCATCTGCGCGACGGCGCGGCAATGGCGCGGTTCCTCGGCTGGCTCGACAGCCAGCCGGCAGGCAGCCTGACCGAGATCGACGTGGTCACACGGCTCGAACAGGAGCGCGCGGAGACCGGTCAGTTGCGCGACATCAGCTTTGATACCATCGCCGGGGCCGGTGAGCATGGCGCAATCGTGCATTACCGCGTCACCGAGTCGAGCAATCGCAAGGTCGAGCATGGGCTCTTGCTGGTCGATAGCGGCGGTCAGTATGTCGATGGCACAACCGACATCACCCGCACGGTTGCCATCGGACAGCCACGCGACGAGGAGCGGCGTGCGTTCACGCTGGTGCTGAAGGGCATGATCGCGATGTCGCGGGTGCGCTGGCCCAAGGGACTGGCCGGGCGCGATCTTGACGCTTTGGCACGGGTCGCGCTGTGGGAGCACGGAATGGATTACGGCCACGGGACGGGGCACGGCGTCGGATCCTACCTTAGCGTGCACGAAGGACCGCAGCGCCTTGCACGCACTGGGACCGTGCCGCTTGCACCCGGCATGATCCTGTCGAACGAGCCGGGCTTCTACAAGCCGGGCGCCTTCGGCATTCGGATCGAAAACCTGCTCGTCGTGCAAGAGGCCCCGGCCCTTCCGGACCAGACAGTGCCCGACATGCTGTGTTTCGAGACGTTGACATTCGCGCCGATCGACACATCTCTCGTTGACACGGAGCTTCTGACACGCGTGGAGCGCGACTGGCTCAATGCCTATCACGCCGATGTGCAGTCGAGGATCGGGCCGTTGGTTGATCGTGACGTCGCGTCGTGGCTGACCCGGGTCTGCGCTCCGATCTGAGCTTTGACATTTACAACATACCGCCAACCCCGCTACATCGCGGTCAAAAGGGATGGATCATGCAAGACGACATTACGATCAAGAAAGCCGACGGCACATGGGTCGTGCGAACCGGTGGTGCGGTGATCGCAGAAAGCACCGATGCTATCATGGTAACGGAAGGCGACCGCCCCTTCGTCATCTACTTCCCGCGCGATGATGTCGCGATGGCGTTTCTGGACGCCTCCGAACATCGTAGCGACTGCCCGACCAAAGGGACGGCGCACCATTTCGACATCGTGTCGAAAAGCGTGACCCTGAAAAACGCGGTCTGGAGCTATGAAGATCCGAAAGCGGGCGCGTCCGCGATCAAGGGTCATCTGGCCTTCAATGCGCAGGATGACGTCACGGTCGAGCGGATTTAGTCCAGCGCCGATCTCAGCGGTGCTCTTCCTCGGCAGTCGCCGCAAGGGCGCGGTTATACGCCTTGAGCGCATCGACATGGAACAGCGCGCCCTGTAACACCGGCGCGCTGTCCTCGCCTTCGAGCTTGACCACCGGCAGAAAGGCAACGCCGGATTTGTCAAACAGCGGCAGTGCGGTTTCCAGCGTCGCCTGCGCCTGCACGTAGAGCCCCTGCTCGACCATCGACAGGCAGGTGTCCTGATCCGCCGCGTTTTCCGCATCTGGTTTGCGCATCACACCCTGCACCCGGAACATCGCCAGCAGATAGGCCTGCGGTCCTGCCGATAGGCGCACGTTGCGCCGTTCCAGTTGGGTGAGGAAGAACGACCGGTCCACCAATCGCGACGACAGCGAAGTGGACATCGACACCGACACCATCACTGCAAGGCCAGTTTGCCAGTCGCCGGTGAGCTCGAACACGATCAACGTGGTCGAGATCGGCGCGCCCAGAACAGCCGCCGCAACCGCCCCCATTCCTGCAAGAGCGTAAAGTGTGGGTGCACCGGAATTGTCTGGGAAAATGCCTGTCGCGATCAGACCAAAGGCCAGCCCGGTCAGCGCGCCCAGCATCAGCGACGGCGAGAAGATACCGCCGCCCATGCGCCCGCCCAGTGTGATTGCAACAGCGATCACCTTGAGCATCGCAAACACAATCGCCTCGTGCCAGAGCAATGTACCCGTCAATGCGCGCGACGTGGTTTCGTAGCCGACGCCGATGATGTGGGGGAACCAGATCGCCAGCGCACCAAGAAGCACCCCCGCGACCGCCGGAAGAAGCAGATGCGGCACACCCAGCCTGCGCTGAACCTGCTCGCCCACATCCTCGGCCAGAAACACCGCGCGCATCATCGCCACCGCGACCAGCCCACAGACCAGACCAAGGATAAAGAACGCGGGCAATTCCAGATAGAACTCGACCGTTGTCGTGCCGGACAGGGAAAACTCGGTGACATCTCCGAACATCAGGCGGTTGATCACCGTGCCCGCCGCACTGGCCACCACGATGGGCGCAAAGGCGTGGACGGAAAAGTGGCGCAGGATGACTTCGAGTGCGAACAGCGCGCCCGCGATGGGGGCGTTGAAACTGGCCGAGACAGCGGCGGCGACGGCACAGCCCAAAAGATCGCGTCCGGTGACGCCATCAGCACGGATGGTGTTTGAGACCCAGGATGAAATCAGCGCCGCGATATGAACCACCGGCCCCTCGCGCCCCGAGCTGCCCCCCGTGGACAGCGTGATCCAGGAACAGACCGCCGAGGCGATACCGGCCTTGGTCTCGACCCGTCCGTCATTCAGCGCCGCGCCCTCGACAACGTCGGCGACCGCACGGACACGACCATCGGGCGTGAAGTAATGCACGATCACCCCGACAACGAGCCCGCCCATCGTCGGGATCGCCAGAAGCATCCACCACGGCAGGTTCTCTGCGTAACTGTGGATCGTCGTCACGCTGGGTGTGCCGTAGACCGACGTTTGCAACAGCGTGATCGCCAGGCGGAAACCCGTGGCCGCAAGACCGGCCGCGATGCCGATCATCAGCGCGATCAACCAGAACTGGAATTGCGACGGTCCCTTGCGGCGCAAGACGTCCCAGCCACGCTTGCCCTGTTTTTTCAGGTGCAGCCACTGTTCACGCAAGGTCGACCTCATGCCGGGTGATCCTTTCAGGGGCGCCAAACACACGCCGAAACTGTCTGAAATTCAACGCTTAACCCAAGCTGTCGTCGTCTCCAAGCCTTCAGAGACATCGCCCGGCCTCAGCCCGCCAGCAATGCCCGCGCGGCGGCGCGGGCCTGGTCGGTCACCGTGTCGCCCGATAACATGCGCGCAATCTCGCCTTCGCGCGCGGTGGAATCCAGCGGCACCACGGTCGAAATCGTCTGCCCATCGCTCACCTGTTTTTCCACCCGCCAATGATGCGCGCCAAGGGCGGCGACCTGTGGTGAGTGTGTGACCACCAGCACCTGACCGTCTCGGGCCAGCGCGGCCAGACGTCGCCCGACCGCGTCCGCCGTGGCACCGCCGACTCCGCGGTCGATTTCATCAAAGATCATGGTGATCCCCGC
This sequence comes from Marivita sp. S2033, assembly GCF_046592965.1. Taxonomy (NCBI): domain Bacteria; kingdom Pseudomonadati; phylum Pseudomonadota; class Alphaproteobacteria; order Rhodobacterales; family Roseobacteraceae; genus Marivita; species Marivita sp. S2033. The sequence goes on along the minus strand of NZ_JBISBV010000002.1, from coordinate 423,604 downwards.
ATCGCGCCGCTCGGAGAGGCAGACCTTCAACGCCAGAAGAAACCGGCTCAACTCCCCGCCCGAGGCGATCTTGCCAATCGGTCCGGCAGGCGCGCCGGGGTTCGGCGCGACGGCAAATGCCACCGTGTCGCGCCCATCAGGGCCCGCCGGCGCGTCCGTCAGTTCGGTCACGAAAACGGCCCTCTCCATCTTGAGCGGGGCCAGTTCCGCGCAGACCGCCTTGTCCAGTCGCCCAGCCGCCTCGGCGCGGCTCTGGCGCAGGGCGTCCGCTGCGCTGTCATACGTTACCTGCAACGCTCGCAGTTCGGCCTGCAATTGCGCCATTCGGTCGGCACCTTGATCCAGCGCCATCAGCCGGTCGCGCAAGTTGTCGGCCAGACCGGCAAGATCGTCGGGCGCGACGCTGTGCTTGCGGGCCAGCCCGCGCAGCGCGAACAGACGCTCTTCGGTCGCGTCAAGCTCTGTGGGATCGAACTCCAGCGCATCGAGGCAGCGCGCGACACCGCGCGACGCTTCGTCCAGTTCCGCCATCGCGCGGGTCAACGCGCCAAGCGGTTCGTCCAACTGCCCATCCGCCGCATCGCTGACCCCGTCAAGCCAGCGCAGCGCATCCGCCATCGCGCCTTCCGCGCCTTCCAGCCCCATGACCTGAGCAGCCCGCGCGATATCATCGCGGATCCGTTCGGCACTCTGCATCATCCGGCGCCTGGCATCCAACTCGGCGTCCTCTCCCACCTCGGGTGCCAGCTTGTCCAACTCGGCGACCGCGTGGCGCAGGAAATCTTCCTCGGCCTGTGCAGCAGCATAGGCCGCTTCCGCCTCGGCCACCGCCTTGCGCGCCTTTGACATCGCGCTCCACGCGGTTCTGACCTCTGCCAACAGCGCGTCATGCGCGGCAAACGTATCCAGAAGCGCGCGATGCCCCTTCGGGTTCAGCAAGCCGCGATCATCGTGCTGGCCGTGCAGTTCCACCAATGTCTCGGACAGCGCGCGCAACATCTCACCACTGGCGCGCCGGTCATTGACCCACCCGGTCTTGCGCCCCTCGACCGTGTTCACCCGCCGCAGGATCAACTCGTCCGTCTCGTCAAAACCGGCGTCCGCCAGAACCGCACGTGCCGGATGGCGCGCAGGCAGATCGAACACCGCCGTGACCTCGCCCTGTTCGGCACCGCTGCGGACCAGTTCGGCGCGCCCGCGCCAGCCGAGAACAAACCCCAGAGAATCCAGCAGAATCGATTTGCCGGCCCCGGTCTCACCTGTCAGCACGTTCAGACCCGACTGAAACTCCAGTTCCAGCCGGTCGATGATAAGCATGTCGCGTATGTCAAGCGTGCGCAGCATTTTGATGCGTTGGGCGGGCGGTCAGACCCACCGTCCCTAAAGCCACTGGCCCTTGACCATCTGACGGTAAACCTTGCTCAGCCAGTTGTCGCCGATCGACTTCATCTCAAGACCGCGACCCGTCAGCAGGGCGTAGCTGTCCTCGTACCACTCGGTCGACTGGTAATTGTACCCCAGGATCGCCCCGGCGGTTTGCGCCTCGTCGGTCAGGCCAAGGGACAGGTAGGCTTCCACCAGCCGGTGCAGCGCCTCGGCGGTGTGCGTGGTGGTCTGGAAATCCTCGACCACAACGCGGAACCGGTTGATCGCGGCCGGGTAATGATCGCGCTTGAGGTAATAGCGCCCGATCTCCATTTCCTTGGCCGCGAGATGATCGAAGGCCAGATCGAACTTCAACACGGACGACCGCGCATATTCGCTGTCCGGATACCGCTCGATCACCGTCCGCAGCGCCTGCAACGCCTGAAAGGTCAGACCCTGGTCGCGGCCCACTTCCTCGATCTGGTCGTAATAGCTCAGCGCCAGCAAGTATTGCGCATAAGCGGCATCTTCGTCGGTTGGATAGAAGTCGATATACCGCTGCGCGGCACCCCGGCTGCTCTCGTAATCCTTGTTCTGGTGATAGGCATAGGCCTGCATGATGACGCCACGCTTGGCCCATTCCGAATAGGGATAAAGCCGCTCAACTTCCGAGAAATAGAAGGCTGCATCTTCCGGATCCTTGCGATCCAGCTCGAATTCGCCGCGCTCGTAAATCTGCTCGGCGGTGAAATTTTCAATTGGTACGCCACCGGGGCCGAAGCCCGGCCGTTCACCGTTGCCGCACGCTCCCAGCGTCAATGCCAAGAGCCCCGCTCCGATCACAGCTCTTGCGTGTCTGCCCGCTGCCATGCCCGTCACCTATCTAAAGTCGCCGTGGCTATAGGTGCCACTTGTCCGCTTCGGTCCTAGCACAGAAAATCCCGAGGCAAAACGCCTTTGCACGGCAATCATTCGTGAGGCTGTATTGCAACCCGCCCGGCGTGTCACGCGACAGCGGGAATCTCGGTCGCGTTGACCCCCGCACCGGGCAGCCGCGCCGCAAGCGCAAAGTCACACTCGCGAATCCGGTAGCCATCGGGCGTCGCGAACAGTTCGCGCAGCAGCATGTTGGTCAGCGTGTGGCCCGCCTTGTGGCCCTCGTAATGGCCCAGGATCGGCGCACCGGCCAGCGACAGATCGCCCAACGCGTCCAGCATCTTGTGCCGCACCGCTTCGTCCTCATGGCGCAAGCCGCCGGGGGTCAGGACGCAATTGCCATCGACCACCACCGCATTGTCCATCGTTCCGCCCAATGCCTTGCCGGCAGCGCGCATCGCCTCAACGTCAGACGCACGACAGAACGTCCGGCTGTCGCACAATTCCCGCACAAATGTGCCATTGCACAGGTCAAGCGATTTGCTTTGCTTGCCGATTGCCTGGTCTTTGAAATCGATGTGAAAATCCATCGTCAGCCCGGCCCCGGGCGCCAGCCGCGCCCAACCCTGAGCGGTGTGGACCTCGACCGTGCTCAACACCTCGATCACCCGGATCGGCGCCGACAGGCGCGCGACGCCAGCCGCCATGATCTTGCGCACGAACGGTGCCGCGCTGCCGTCGAGCACGGGAACTTCGGGCCCGTCAATCTTGACCAGAGCGTTGTGAACACCACAGCCCGCGAAGGCCGCCATGACGTGTTCGATCGTGGACACCGAAACACCGGCATCGTTGACAATCAGCGTGCACAGGGGCGATTGCTCGGCATGATCCCAAAGCGCGGGAATCCGCGCGTTGCCCAGACGAATATCCGTCCGCTGGAATACGATTCCGTGATTGGCCGGTGCAGGGCAGACGGACATCGCAACCGGAAGACCGGTGTGCAAACCAATTCCTTCGAACCGGATCGGAGATTGGACGGTTGTCTGCAAAAGAACCTCAGTGGTTACGGACACATTTAGAGCGCCTCGTTTCGAGTGAGGTAATACAAACTGCCAGCCGCCGCCTCAAATCAAAGAATATAACGGTGTGAAACATGCACCTCTTATGCATCGGCGGATTTCCGCGCAATCAAGTAAACTGTTGATACAAAACGAAAACGCCCACGAAAACGGGGGCGTTTCACAGGCGGTTCTCCGCGGTATCAGTTGGCTTGACGTCGCAGGAAGGCCGGGATTTCAATCCGCTCCTGATCGGCATCCACCTCGGGCTCGGGTGCCGGGGCCGCTGCGCTCGACTGAACCGGCGGCTGGCTCGACCGGCGCACCGGGGCTTCGCCACCCTGGGTGTGTCCGGTCATCCGGTTGATCAGCGAATTGATCCCGAACCGGGGTCTTTCGCTATCGGCCGGCTCGGCTTCGGCTTGGTGATGGGGACGCGCTGTGCCGGGGGCAGGACGCGCCCGCGATGCGGCAGCCTGAAGACGCGCAAGCGCCTCGGCGCTCGGTGTGCCCGGAGCAGGTGCACGCGGTGCGACGAACTGCTCGGGATCGGCTTCGATGCTGTCTTCGCGCGGGCTGAATTCGGCAACTTGCGGGCGATATGCGGGCATCGGCAAACCGTCTTCGTCAACCGACTCCTGTTGCGGTGCTTGCTGCTCGAAAATGGTTTCCATCTGCTCTTCCGCCGCTTCGCGCTCGGTCTCGGCTGATCCGAACAGCGATGGTTCTTCTGCCGCTTCGGCGACACGCGCAGCGACGGGCTGTGGCATCGGCTCGGGCTTTTCGGAACGGGCATCCTCGACCTTGGTCGTTTGCGTCAGCGGCGTTGCGAGCGACCGGCGCGGCACGGGGATTTCGGTGTGTACGTCAACTGCATCAATGCCGGTCGCGACAACACTCACCCGCATCTTGCCCTCCATGCCGTCATCGAGCGTCGAGCCGACGATGATATTGGCGTCCGAATCCACCTCTTCGCGAATACGGTTTGCCGCTTCGTCCAGCTCGAACAGCGTCAGATCATGGCCGCCGGTGATGTTGATGAGAACACCCTTGGCGCCGCGCAGGCTGATTTCATCCAGCAGCGGGTTGGCAATGGCCTTTTCGGCGGCTTGGATCGCGCGATCCTCGCCCTCGGCCTCGCCTGTGCCCATCATCGCCTTGCCCATCTCGTCCATCACCGCGCGCACGTCGGCGAAATCGAGGTTGATCAGGCCCGGACGCACCATCAGGTCGGTCACACCCTTCACACCCTGATAAAGAACATCGTCCGCCATCGAGAACGCTTCGGTAAAGGTGGTCTTTTCATTCGCCAGCCGGAACAGGTTCTGGTTGGGAATGATGATCAGCGTATCGACCACCTTTTGCAGCGCGTCGACGCCATCCTCGGCCTGCTGCATCCGCTTGCCGCCCTCGAATTGGAACGGCTTGGTCACCACGCCGACCGTCAGAACGCCCAGCTCCCGCGCGGCTTGCGCAATGATCGGCGCCGCCCCGGTCCCAGTGCCTCCGCCCATGCCGGCTGTGATGAAACACATATGCGCGCCAGCCAGATGATCGACGATCTGCTCTATGCTCTCCTCGGCAGCCGCGGCACCGACAGAGGCCCGCGCGCCCGCGCCCAGACCTTCGGTGACTTTCACTCCAAGCTGGATGCGACTTTGCGACTGGCTTTGCTGAAGCGCCTGAGCATCGGTGTTGGCAACCACGAAATCGACGCCATCGAGCGCCTTTTCGATCATGTTGTTCACCGCGTTGCCGCCAGCACCGCCGACACCGAACACGGTGATGCGGGGTTTCAATTCTTCCTGTCCGGGCACCGAAAGGTTCAAAGTCATGTGTCTGTCCGCCTGCTGTTTTCGCCCCATTCAGGGCATTTCCTGCGCCTATTTTAGCCAGTAATAACGATTTGACGCACGAACGTCACGAAAAAAACGCGGAAATACCACCAAATATGGCCCTATTTTGCAAGTTTCTCGCGGAATTTCGCCAACCCGACGATATCTAGCGGTTTCGCCCCGCCTCGCCACTAGGCACAGGGAATCAGTCGCCTTAAGCGACAGTCTTTATGCGATTGAAATTCTGGCTCTGCTCTGCCTGCCGGTGTTGGGACCGATCTATGCGACGAGCCTAGCACGTATTCCCCGCCACCGCCAGCGCGTGGCGTCCGTATTTCGCACTCGAATTCCGATAATATCCACGCCGGCATTATCCGTTGAGGTTGAGCGTGGAACGAAGTTTCGCGTGTGGCGTTGGTCCTTAAATCGAACTCTCTGTCCAGAAAAAAAGGTGCCGACCATGCCAGCCGTCAATCGAACCACCGCATACACCGCCGAAGCCCGGCTCGATCTTGGGGGCCGCGCCTCGTGGGGCGCAATATTCGCCGGCACCGTCGTCGGTCTCGCAATCTTCGCTTTGCTCAGCCTTCTGGGCGCCGGTATCGGTTTTTCCGCCATCGAAGTCGATGCGAACGACCCACTTGGAGCGGTTCCGAGTGCAACGCCAATCTGGATGTTCCTCAGCCAGTTGGTTGCGCTTGGCGCAGGTGGTTTTGTCGCCGGTCGGCTCGCCGGAGTGCTGCACGGCATGGGCGCGATCCTGCACGGCGCGACGGTCTGGGGTCTTTCCACCCTGCTCGCCGCCTGGCTTGCCGTCAGTGCGAGCATGGGACTGTTCAACATGGCCGGCTCCGCCATCAGCCTCGCCGGATCGGCTGTGTCAAGCACTGCGTCCGCCACCGCAGACGCCTTTGACGCGGCAGTTCCTGACGACGTGAGCCTGCCGGATCTCGCAGTCAGCCAAATCGGGTTGGAAGACCTTCCCGAACCCGTCGCGTCGCGCCTGCGCGAGAACGGCATCACGCCCGATAACTTTCAGGACGAGGCGCAGGAAGCCTTTCGCAACGTGATCAGCCGTGCCGAGCAGGCCCGCGCGCGCAGCCTTATCGAAGGGGCTGCGATGGACATCTGGCGCAACCCCGACAACGCTCGAGACCGGTTGCAGCAGCTCGCCGATACGCTCGTCGGCGGTGAGAATGCGGTGATTTCCGAGGAAGACCGCGAGCAAGCCATCCGTGTGATGGAGCGCCGTCTGGACCTGACGCCGCAAGAAGCAGAAGCCTATGTCAATCAGGTCGAAGCGGAACTGCAACGCCTGAGCGGCGAAGTGCAGACGTCGATCCAACAGGCTCAAGACGCTCTTGATGACGCCCAAGCCGCTGCTTCCGAAGCCGCTGACGATGCCGCCGACGCCGCCGCATCGGCTGCCCTGCTCGCCGCGCTGGCCTCCCTGATCGGGCTTGCCGCTGCCGCAGGCGGTGCCTTCCTTGGCCGTCCGGTCGATCTCGACTGATCTACGCGGACCACCTTGAAACGAATGTCCCCGCCAATCTGGCGGGGAATTTTTCTGTGTATTGCTCTGAGCCGCAGAGCGCGGTTTACCAATTGTCGCGGAACCACTTCACCGCCCGCTTGAGAGAGCGCGCCGGATACCGGTCTACGGGAATTTCGAAATCCCACCATTCGTCCTGCGGATGCGCCGCGAACAGGCAAAGCCCTACGGCACTGGCAAAGCCCGGCCCCGTCGCCGCTTGCGGCAATCCATGCACCCGCATCGGCCGGCCCAGCCGCACCTGCTGACCCAGGATTTTCGTCGCCAGACCGTCCAGTCCGGGGATTTGGCTCGCGCCACCGGTCAGCACGATCTGCTGGCTTGGCAGATGCTCGAACCCCGCCACGTCAAGCCGCGCGCGCACCTCTTCAAGGATCTCCTCGACCCGTGGTCGCATGATGCCGATCAGTTCCGCCCGGCTGACCGAGCGGCGATCATGGTGCCAATCGCCGGTATCGCCGCCGATCTCGATCATGTCGCGGTCGTCCATGCCGGTCGCCACCACACCGCCGTGGAACGTCTTGATCCGCTCGGCCACCGCCATCGGCACCTGAAGCCCCATCGAAATGTCGCTGGTGACGTGATCGCCCCCCATGCGCACGGCGTCGGCATAGATCATGTGTTTCTTCATGAAGATCGAAATGCCGGTCGCGCCGCCGCCCATGTCGATACAGGCTGCACCCAGTTCCTGCTCGTCCTCGACCAGCGCCGAGACGCCGGACACATAGGCCGAGCTCGCAATGCCCGCCAGTTCCAGATCGCAGCGCTTCATGCAATGGGCCAGATTGCGCACTGCCATCGCGTCCACCGTCAGCATGTGCATGTCGGTGGCAAGCTCCTGCCCGATCTGCCCACGCGGATCGATCAGACCGCTCCGGTGATCGAGCGCGAAATTCACCGGCTGCGCATGCAGAACCTCACGGCCATGCCCGAAATCGGGCACTTCGCAGGCCGACAGCACCCGCGCCACATCCTGTTCGTCGACCGTTGTGCCGGCCACATCGACCTTGCCGGCCAGACCATAGCTGCGGGGATCGGCGCCGCCGAAACAGGCGATCACGTGATCGACCCGGATCTGCGCCATTTTCTGAGCCGCCTGCACCGCCGTGCGAATGGCACGCTCGGTTTCCGTCATCGCTTCGATCTCGCCAAAGCGCACCCCGCGCGACCGCGTCGTTGCCGCACCGATCACCCGGAACCCCGATTGCCCGGCAAGCGATCCGATGCTGTCGCTTTCAAGACCGCGGTCGGTGCCGTCAAAGCGCAGCACAAGGCAGCCGATCTTGGAACTCCCGATGTCGAGGATCGCGATCACGCCTCGCTGCATCGCTGCGCGGCGCATGTTGCGCATTGCCCGCTGAGACTCGTATAGCTCGATCATTCCGATGATTCTCCTGCCTCAATCGACCGGATGCGCAGCAATTCCTGCACCGCTCCGTCTGTCATTCTCAATGTCGGCCGATGCGCCAGCCGCAGATCGACCGCGACCAGATCGCGCTCCAGCAGATCAACCGCATCGTCCATCGCGATCACCCGTTCCAGCGCCTGCGCGCCGTCAACTTCGGGCAGCAAGACACGTTGGCCGCGATCAAGGACGACATCCCAGCGACGTTCGCCCATTCGCACGAATCCACGCAAACGCGACGACAGCGGCCCGGCCGCCGCAGCCAGATCGAGCGCCTCGCTCACACGCGCTTGCGCACCATCGCCCACGATCAGCGGCAAATCCGGCCAGTCAGCGCGCAGGAACGCGGGCCCGACCAGAACCCCGTCCTCGTCCAAAAGCTGCAAGCCCCGATCATTGCGCCACAGCACCACCGGCACGCGCTCGACCACATCGACCTGCAACACGTTTCCCTGACGCACATAAAGCCGCGCCGATTTCACCGGATCGAGCGACACGACCGTTTCGCGCATCTGCTCCAGATCAAGATCGAAAGAACTAATGGGAAACTCCAGCGGCAGCATCTCTCGTATGCCTTCGGCCACCAGATCGCTCGCCCCGTCCACCGCCATCATGTTGACCATGAATTCCGGTCGGCTTTCGACCTGCATGCGAAGATCGGTATAGGTGTCGATTACCATCTGCCGGTTGGCATCCACCGACAGCCACCAGCTTGCCGCACCGAACGTCGCCAGACACGGCAACCCGAACCGCAACAGCAGCCGGAACAGCGGCGTCAGCATCAACCGCTCCATGCGGTATTTCAACCGCGACGGCGCAGGATCGGGGCGCGTGATCATCTGTGACATGACGCGTCCTCCACCATCCAGCGGCACAGATCGCCAAAGCTCATGCCGACATGCGCCGCCTGCTCGGGGGTCAATGACGTGGGCGTCATGCCGGGCTGGGTATTCGTCTCAAGCAGGATCAACCCGTCGAGCCCCCGCGCCTCGTCCCAGCGGAAATCGGTGCGGCTGACGCCCCGGCACCCCAACGCGTCATGTGCGCGCCGCGCATAGTCCAGGCAGGCCGCGGTGATCTCGTCGGGTATGTCGGCAGGCACCACATGGCGCGATCCACCGGCCTTGTACTTGGCGTCGTAGTCATACCATCCGTCGGTCAGGATATCGGTCACACACAGCGCCCGGTCGCCCAACACCGTCGTGGTCAATTCCCGCCCCGGCGCAAACGCCTCGACCATCACCGTCTCAGGCATGTCGTCATCCAGCGCACGCGGCCCGTTCGCCGCTTCCTGCACCAGGTAGACCCCAACCGAAGAGCCCTCGTTGAACGGCTTGACCACATAGGGCGGCGTCATCACATGGCGCGCCCGCACGTCGTCGCGCGCGGCCAGAACGCTGTCCACAACCGGCAATCCGTGCCGCCGGTAGACCGCCTTGGTGCGCTCCTTGTCCATCGCCAGCGCCGAAGCCAGAACGCCCGAATGGGTATAGGGCAGGCCCAGCCATTCCAGCAGGCCCTGCACGCAGCCATCCTCACCCCACCGGCCATGCAAGGCGTTGAACACGATGTCAGGAGAAAGATCGCATAGCACCTGGGCAAGATCACGGCCTGCATCGACCGCGTGAACCTCATAGCCTTCGCCCCGTAAAGCGGCCGCGCATTCGCGCCCCGACGACAGAGACACCTCGCGCTCTGCCGAGGGGCCGCCCATCAACACTGCCACTTTCGGGCTTGCCTTGCTCGACATACCCAAAACGCCTCAAATCACGGGGTTTGCCCCCGTTTCCGCCCGGGGCTGCGCCCCTTATTATATTGTCTGCAACCTGCTCGTTGCACTGCCTCGAATGCGCGAAGGTTTACCCTTCGTCACCAGCGCCCGGTTCACCGATCCGCTTAATTTCCCACTCTAACTCTATTCCAGAGTGTTGGAAAACCCTTTTTCGCACCTCTTCGCCCAATCCCTCGAGATCCGCTGCGCTCGCCGCTCCGGTATTGACCAAGAAGTTCGGATGCTTGGGCGACATCTGCGCCCCGCCCCGCCGCGCGCCGCGCAACCCGGCATCCTCGATCACCTTCCACGCCTTGAGGTCATGCACATCGTCCGCCGCCCCGGTCGAGGAATATCCGGCCGGGTTGCGAAACGTGCTGCCGGCCGTGCGGTCCTTGGTGGGTTGTGTCGCATCACGCTTGGCCAGTTGCTCCGCCATCCGCGCGTGCAACGCATCCGGATCACCCGCGTCGGCCCTGAAGACCGCCTCAATGATCACCGCGCCCTCCGGCACAGCGCTGGAACGATAGCCGAGGTTCAGATCGGATGCCGAAACGGTCAGCAGATCGCCGTCCCGCGTCACCACCCGAACCTCGATCAGATGATCGGAGACATACGACCCGTAACAGCCCGCGTTCATCCGCACCGCGCCACCGATGGCGCCCGGTATGGTGCGCAGAAACGTCAGGTCTAGCCCGGCATCCGCCGCCTTCCGCGCCACATGCGCATCGAGCGCGGCGGCTCCGGCGGTCACGCGACCGTCTCCGGTCTCGATCCCGTTGAAGCCGCGCCCCAGCCGGATCACCACCGCGCGCAAGCCGCCATCGCGCACGATCAGGTTTGATCCGACCCCGATCGGAAACATCGCCACGTCGCGTGGCACGTCCCGCAAGAAAACGCGCAGATCCTCCAGATCGGCGGGTTGAAACAGCCAGTCAGCGGGCCCGCCCACGCGCAACCATGTCAGTTCGGACAGCGGTTTGTCCGGCGTCAACCGGCCCCGAACGTCGGGAAGCTGTGATCGGGATACCTCACTCATGGCCTGCGTTTTGCCCCGGCAAAGGCGACGCGTAAAGCCACATTCCGCCTAGCCCGCGATCTGCCGCTTGATCCAGACCAGCAGATACCGCACCGGCCAGCGAAACACCGACACGACCGCCAGCGTTATCAGCAATCCGACCCAGATGCCGTCCGCTAGATACACCCAAACCAGAATGGGCGCGCCCAGCACCATAAGCACATAGGCCCGGCGCCAGTGATTGTCGCGCGACGGCAAGGCTGCGAGGATCGCGGCAAGGATGATCCAGCAACAGGCGGCACTGAGCGAGTAGCTCATTGCGGCACCTCGACCCGCTGCCCGCTTGCGCGTTTCCAGAAATAGCGCAGCGGATTGCGATACATCGACACAAACGCCATCACGCCCAGCGCCGACGCCAGCAACCCGGCCACCTGCGCGATCTCGAAAATCAGGAATGGCGCCGCCAGCAACAGCGACACCCCCGGCACATATTGCCATCGCATCGGCAACATCGCGACGAGCGCAGACGCGAACACCCAGCCAAGACACATCAAAAGCAGCGTCATACTCCGCCTCCCAGAGTGAAAACCGCGCCCTGTAAACCCGAACTTTCAGGCCAAAACACGACAGCACGGCGGTAATCCCGTGGAAACGCAGGTTTTCCGCCACCCCATGTCTCTGGTTGACAAATACCTCGGGGGAGGCCGAAGGCCGGGGGCAGAGCCCCCAAAAATCCAACGCTTTAAAGACGGAACCCGGTCATCCGTTCAACCGCTCTGGCAACCCGTTGGCCCAGGCCGAAATCGTGCCTGCGCCAAGACAGACAACCATGTCGCCCGGTCGCGCCTGCTCGCGCACCAGTCTTTCGAGGTCGTCCTCGGACAGAATGGCCCGCGCATGACGGTGTCCGTGCCGGATCAGACCGGCCACCAGATCGTCCCGCGAAGCGCCCGCGATCGGCGCCTCTCCGGCGGCGAAGACATCCGCAATTGCCACTACGTCCGCCTCGTTGAAACAGCCGCAGAAATCGTCGAACAGGCTGGACAGACGGGAATAGCGGTGCGGCTGATGCACCGCGATGACCCGGCCTTCGGAGGCCTGACGGGCGGCCTTGAGTACGGCGGCGATCTCCACCGGATGGTGACCATAATCATCAATGATCGTGACCCCGTTCCACTCGCCAACTTTGGTAAAGCGTCGATTCACACCGCCGAATGCGGCCAATGCTGCCCGGATTTCGGACTTCTTCATCCCCAGATGCCGCGCCACGGCAACCGCCGCCAGAGCATTTGACACGTTGTGATCGCCCGGCATCGGAAGCGAACACTCCTCGATCACATCCTCCTCGGCCTGCAACGCGATATCGAAATGCGCCACACCCTTTTCATAGCGCAGGTTCACCGCGCGAACATCCGCCTGCGCGTTGAACCCGTAGGTGACGACGCGGCGATCGGTGACGCGCCCCACCAGACGCTGCACTTCCTCGTGGTCGGTGCAACAAACCGCCAGTCCGTAGAACGGGATATTCGAGACGAAATCCTGAAACCCCTCGCGCAGGCGCTCGAAATCGCCCCAGTGTTCCATATGCTCGGGGTCGATATTGGTGACGATCCCGATGGTCGCGGGCAGACGATTGAAGGAGCCGTCGCTCTCGTCGGCCTCCACCACCATCCATTCGCCCTGCCCCATCCGCGCATTCGAGCCATAGGCATGAATGATGCCGCCGTTGATCACCGTCGGATCAAAGCCGCCAGCCACCATCAGTTCTGCCATCATCGTGGTTGTCGTCGTCTTGCCATGTGTGCCCGCCACCGCGATGTTGGACTTGAGCCGCATCAGCTCGGCCAGCATATCGGCGCGGCGCACCACCGGCAGGCCGCGCAGGCGGGCCTCGTCAAGTTCTGGGTTGCCGGGTTTGATCGCGGTCGAGGTGACGACCACCTCGGCCCCGTCCAGGTTGTCAGCGCTCTGGCCGACGAAGATGCGCGCACCCAGATCGGCCAGACGATCGGTGATCTTGCTCGCCTTCAGATCCGAGCCTTGCACGGTATAGCCCAGATTGACCAACACTTCGGCAATGCCTGACATGCCGATGCCGCCGATGCCGACAAAATGGATTGCGCCGATATCGACGGGCAGTTTGGTGGCGGCGTTCATCAGTATTGTCCTTCGTCTTTTTCAACGTGGGGGGGCCTGTCCGGCCAGTGTCTCGACAAGCGCGGCCAGATCCTGCGCCGCGTCGGGTTTGGAGGCGCGCACCGAGGCGAGGCACATTTGCAAAGCCGCGTCGGGGTTTTGCAAGACCGACGCGATCTGTTCGGCAAGGCTGTCAACCGTCAGCTTGCTTTCCGGAATACGGATCGCTGCCCCTGCCTCGACCAGCCCGCGTGCATTGGCGCTCTGGTGATCGCTGGTTGCTGCGGCATAGGGGATCAGGATCGCCGGTCGCCCGATCACCGAAATATCGGCCACACTCGACGCGCCAGCGCGCGAAATCACAAGCTGCGCCTCTGACATGCGGGCGGGAATATCGTTGAAAAACGGCTGCACTTCGGCTGTTACGCCGTTTTCGGCGTAGTAGGTCGCGACACGTTCGGCGTCCTCATCCCGCGCCTGATGGCTGATGCGCAAATGCTGCAATGTGTCCAGCGGCAGCGAGGCAATGGCGGGGGGCACCACGTCCGACAGGATCCGCGCGCCCTGGCTGCCACCGATCACGAGGATCGACATAGGGTAATCCCCCGGTGAGATATAGCCCGCGCCCGCGCGGTCGCGTATGGCACGCCGCACCGGATTGCCCACATGCACCGCCTCTACACCGTCCGGCAGGTCGGTCGGCCATGTGCCGCAGGCGACGCGGTCGACATGTTTGGCAAAGCGCGCGTTGACCCGACCCAGAACGCCGTTCTGTTCATGGATCATGCGCGGAATGCGCAGCAGCGTGGCCGCCCCCAGCGCCGGGATCGAGGGATATCCTCCAAAGCCCACCACCACATCCGGCTTGTCGCGCGCCATGCGCGCCGTCATCGACGACACACCGCCCAAAATACGGAACGGGGCCAGTCCCTTGGCCAGCACGCCACCGCGCGCAAAGGTGGCGCTGCTGACCTGCTCGATCTCGGTGGAGTGCGGAAAGCCGCCGGTGTAGCGCGCACCACGCGCGTCGGTCGACAGCTTCACCCGCCAGCCGCGCCGCAACATGACCTCGGCCAGTGCCTGCGCGGGAAACATATGTCCGCCGGTGCCCCCGGCTGCAATTATCAAATAGGGTTTTGTCATGGCTGCCCGATCCCCCTGAGCGCCGCTCTTGCGACCTGAACGACACCCTTGTCAACAAATCTGCGCGGTTTCACCCCCGAAACGGGGCCGAAACGAGCGTTACCGCAACCGTCCACGCAGAATATCGCCGATTTCGCCCTGAGGCCGGGTGCGGGTAAAGGCCAGCAACATGCCGACGGCAATGCCCCCCGCGATCAGCGACGATCCGCCATAGCTCACAAACGGCAGCGTCATGCCCTTGGCTGGCAACAGCCGCACCGCCACACCCATGTTGATCATCGCCTGAACGCCGAACATGCAGGCCAGGCCCGTGCCTGCAAGGCGAATGAACGGATCGCGTTCGCGCATCAGCCGCAACAGAGAGCGCACGACGATGATCGTGTAAAGCACGATGATCATCAGCACGAGCGCAAGACCGTATTCCTCTGCCGCCACGGCGATGATGAAATCGGTATGCGCATCCGGAAGCGACCATTTCACCTGCCCCTCGCCGACGCCGACCCCCAGAAAGCCGCCCTCGCGGATGGCGTTTGTGGCGTAGCCAAGCTGCGTCGTCGGATCGACGTCGGGGCTGAGGAAGCCGTCGATCCGGCGGGCAAAGTGTTCGGAGTTCTGATAGGCCACCGTTCCGAAGAACACGACCGCCCCGGCCATGCCCAGCAAAAGCAGCATCGGCGCACCGGCGACGAAATACATCACGCCCCAGCCGAACAGCACAAGGCACGCCTGCCCGAAATCCGGCTGCAAGGCGAGCATTAGCACGATGCTGACCGTCAGAGCGAAAGACAGTGATTTTCCCGGCGGCCCACCCAGTTCCTGACTTGACGCCAGGAGCCACGCCGCCACGATCACGAAGGCCGGCTTGAGAAATTCCGACGGCTGCACCGACGCAAAGCCCAGCGAATACCAGCGCACCGCGCCCTTGCCGAAATCGGTGCCGAAGAACGGCAGGAAGCACAGCGCGACGAAGGCCGCGATAAAGCCCAAGACGGCCAAACGACGCACGACCACCGGCCCGAGCGTCGAGACGAAGATCATCACCACCAGCGCAAGGCCGCCAAACACCGCTTGCCGTTGAACATAGTGAAACGGCGCGAACCCGTTGCGCTCGGCCAAGGGAGGCGACGCCGCCAGGCCCAGCAAAATCCCCACTCCGAACAGGATCAGAATGCAGGACAACGACCACTTGTCCACCGTGCGCCACCACTTTGGCAACACAGGTTCGCCCGCACGCGACGGAACCGCGCCATAGACCATTTCTGTCATGGTATCACCGCTTTGACTGCCTCAATCGCCCGTGTTTTCCGGGTCTTGTGGCGAATGTAACGGATTTTTCGCATCCAAGCCAGAGGTATGATTCGCTTTTGGCGAATGCTTGTGCAAAACCGCGATCCGTGATGGGAGCGGGCATGGAAATTCAGACATTGATTTTGGGCGCAGGCGCGGCGGGCATGATGTGCGCGGCCCATGCCGGGCCATCCACGCTGGTCATCGACCACGCCAAGGCACCGGGCGAAAAAATCCGCATCTCCGGCGGTGGACGCTGCAATTTCACCAATATGCACACCGATCCGACGCGGTTTTTAGGAACAAATCCACATTTTCACAAATCCGCCCTCAGCCGCTACACCCAGTGGGATTTTCTTGATCTGGTGGATCGCTACAAGATCGCCTGGCATGAAAAGACGTTGGGTCAATTGTTTTGCGACGACAAGGCGACACAGATCGTTAAGATGTTGCGCGCCGAGATTGCCCGTGCTGGCGCGGAGCTATGGCTTGGGACCACGCTTGTCGATCTGCAACACGATGGCAACAGATTCACCGCAACGCTCGAGCGCGACGGGATGCGTCACACCGTAATGGCGCGCAACCTGGTGCTGGCCACGGGCGGCAAATCCATTCCCAAGATGGGCGCGACCGGCCTCTCCTATGAGATCGCGCGCCGCTTTGGTCACGCTCTCACCGATACCCGCCCCGGCCTCGTACCGCTCACCTTCAGCGATCAGCGCTTTGCACCGCTCTCGGGTGTGGCGACGCCGGTCGCGGTGTCGGCGAACGGCACGCAGTTTGACGAGGCGCTGCTGTTCACCCATCGCGGATTGAGCGGTCCGGCGATCCTTCAGATTTCAAGCTACTGGAGCGAAGGCGATCCGATCGCGGTAAATCTTCTGCCCGACCAGGATCTTGCCACCACGCTACGCAGCGCACGCACGGCACAGGGCAAACGCAAGGTCACAACCGCGTTGGCCGAGGCTCTGCCGGAACGGCTGATCGCCTACCTTGCCCCCGAATTGCCACTTCAGGGAAATGTCGGCGACCTATCGGACGCGCGGATCGACGAGATCACGGATGCGTTGCGCAACTGGGTGTTGAAACCAACCGGAAGCGAAGGCTACCGCACCGCCGAAGTCACGCTGGGCGGCATTGCGACCGACCGGATCGACAGCCGCACCATGATGTCGCGCGACATGCCGGGCCTGTTCATGATCGGCGAAGCGGTGGATGTGACCGGCTGGCTCGGCGGGTATAATTTCCAATGGGCGTGGAGTTCCGGCGTTGCGGCCGGCCAAGCCGCACGCGAGCGGCCTTGAAAGGACGGGCGAACTGGGCCACATCTGCCGCTTATGCCGCATGATGCCTTCACTGTTCCGCAAGCCCCGGTCGCGTTGTTACGCGGCCCCTTGCGGGATCTGGCAAATCGCGCCGCTCTGGGGCGCGACGCACCCAAGGCACAAGAACGGATCTGGATCGACCCGTCCCGCCTCAGCCGCATCTACACGCGCAACCCTGCCGAAACGCCCGACTTCAAGCGGCGGCATTCCGGCATGGTGATCGGCGGCGATTGGGACATGCAGACCGAACCGATTGACCAGTCCTGGAAAATCGCCGCCTGTCTGGCGCATTTCCGCAACGGTGTGCCGTGGGCCAAGACCAAGGTGTATCCGAAGATGCAGGCGATGATCGGATTGCGCGGGCAGTTCGACGGCTGCCGCACGACCGATGACATCACCGCGCGCTACGCGGCGATCGACGTTATGTATGCCGATATCCGGCAGAACGGTTTTCGCGACAAGACCGTGTGGCGCTTCGGCACGCCGCGTCTGCCGGAAGGCGTGTTCATCCATATCGACCGCAATGGCGCCCCCGTTTTCGGCGCCATCGGCAACCACCGCATCGGCATCGCGCGAGCCTTGCGGCTGACGCGGATTCCGGCGCAGTTGGGTGTGATTCATCCCGAAGCGTTTGAAAACGGCGCCTTGGCTCAGTATCGGGACCGGACGGCATGAGCGATCTGCAACAAGCATTAAGCGCCGGTGTGCCGGTCAAGATCGCCCGCGACGTCTACAACCGCGTGCGCTATGGCGCAGAGGCTCCGAAAAGCGACGAATTGATCTGGATACGCCCGCGCGACGTGACCGATTGGTACAAGCCCGACCCGGCCAACGGCGCGCCCAAGTTCCGGCGGCGGCATTCCGGGCTTGTGGCTTCGGGTGACTGGGATCGCTCGCGCACCCCCTTTGGCGGGCACATCAAGCTCGACAGCATCCGCGCCCATTTCGAGGGCGGTGTGCCGTGGCAGGACACGCCGTTATTCGCGTTCATGCTGGATCAGCTGGCCGAAAAAGGGCGGGTGGATTCCTGCCTGTCACGCGAAGACCTGATCGCACGGTATGACAGGCTAGACCGGATCTATGAGGAAGCCCAACGCACTCGGACCCTGCGCCCGCATGGCAGCGTGAACGAGACACGGCGCGAGCATGGCGGCATCCTTGTCCACATCGCCCGCGACGGCACGCCGCTGCGCGATGGCGGCGGGATGCACCGGTTTGCGATTGCCTATGTGCTCGACCTGCCGCGTGTTCCCGCGCAACTGGGCGTGATCCACTCGGATGCGTTCAAGTCAGGCGTCCTGCAAGAACTGCGCCGCCCTCCTGAATGACCGCCTACCCGCCCAGCGCCTCTTGCACCCGTGCAACAAAATCTTCGCCGCGTTGTTCGAAATTGTCGTATTGATCGAAACTCGCCGCGGCCGGCGCAAGCAGGATCACATCGCCCGTTTCGGACTCGGAAACGGCACGGGTCACGGCAATCTCCATCGTGGTGCAGGCCTCGGTCTCGACTCCGCCCAACTGTACGGCGAAACCGTCCGCTTCGCGCCCGATAACGTACGCTTTGCGCACATTGGCAAAGCCGGGGATCAGCCCGTCAAGCCCACCCTCTTTCTGCAACCCGCCGCAGATCCAGCGGATGTTGCGGAACGCCAACAGCGCCTTTACCGCACTGTCGACATTCGTCGCCTTGCTGTCGTTCACAAAAGTCACACCGTTCGCCTCGGCCACGATCTGACTGCGATGCGGCAACCCGCCAAACGTCGCCAACGCCGTCTCGATCTGGCGCGGCCCAACGCCCAGCGCGCGCACGGCGGCATAGGCCGCACAGGCGTTCTGGTGGTTGTGCGCGCCCGGCAACCCCTTGATCGCGCGCAAGTCTATGGACGCGACCTGCCGCTCCTTGCGCCATTCCGACAGGAACCCCTTGCGCGCAAAAACCGACCAGCCCGGACCGCCAAGCTTCTGCCCCGAGGACACGCGCATCACGCGATCGTCCTCAGCCCCTTCGGCCAGCTGGTTCGCAAGATAGCGGCCCTCGGGCTCGTCCACCCCGATGATCGCGCGATCCGGCCCGCCTTCGGCAAACAGCCGGCGCTTGGCGGCGAAGTACCCGCCGAGCCCGGCGTGACGGTCCAGGTGATCCGGCGAAAGGTTGGTAAACACGGCAACATCCGGCGTCAACGCACGCGCCAGATCGGTCTGGTAGCTCGACAATTCCAGCACCACCACACCGCCGTCGCCGGGCGGGTCGATATCCAGCACGCCGCGCCCGATATTGCCCGCAAGCTGGCTGGCCTTGCCGGTTTCTTGCAAAATGTGGTGAATCAACGCCGCTGTTGTGGATTTGCCGTTTGATCCCGTCACTGCAATGACGCGCGGTACGGTGTCAAAGCCGTCCCAGTCCTGTGTCGCAAGCGAACGGAAGAACAGGCCGATGTCGTTATCCACCGGCACACCGGCGTCCCAGGCCTTGGCAACAACCGGGTTCGGCGCTGGGTAAAGATGCGGGATACCCGGGCTGACGATCAGGCTCGCCACATGGTCAAATGCTCCGTCGCGGGTCAGGTCGCGGATGTCGAACCCTTCGGCGTCAGCTGCGTCGCGGGCCTTTGGGTTGTCGTCCCAGCAGATCGCGGTTGCTCCGCCGGCCCGCAACGCCCGCGCCGCCGACAGGCCGGAGCGCCCCAAGCCAAGGACAGCCACCTGCCGCCCGTCATAGCCTTGAACCGGAATCATGCGCGCGCTCCTTACCCGTTCAGTTTGCGCAAACGCGCGGTGACGGACAGCCCGTGCGCCTCGAGCGATTCCGAGCGTGCCAGCGTTTCCGCCGCCGGACCGATGGCCCGCAGCGCATCGGGAGACATTTTCGCCAGCGTCGTGCGTTTGAGGAAATCGAGCACCGACAGCCCCGATGAAAACCGCGCCGAGCGCGCCGTGGGCAGCACATGGTTCGGCCCACCGACATAATCGCCGATCGCTTCGGGTGTCCATTGGCCAAGGAAAATCGCCCCCGCATGGCTGATCTTGTCAGACAGCGTTTCGGGGTCCGGCACGCAAAGTTCCAGATGTTCGGGCGCGATCCGGTCGCACAGCGCCGCCGCCTCATCGAGATCGCGCACCGTGATGATCGCGCCAAAGTCACGCCAGCTTTTGGCGGCAATCTCGCGCCGCTCCAGCGTTTCAAGCCGCTTTTCGACCGCATCGGCAACCGCCCGACCGAATTCGGCATCTGTCGTGATGAGCAGCGATTGCGCGCTTTCATCGTGTTCGGCCTGGCTCATCAGATCAAGCGCGATCCAGTCGGGATCATTCTCGCCATCCGCAATCACCAGAATTTCCGACGGCCCAGCGATCATGTCGATGCCGACCTTGCCGAACACCCGTCGCTTGGCCGCTGCGACAAAGGCGTTGCCCGGCCCGGTGATCTTGTCCACCGGCGCGATGGTGTCCGTGCCATACGCCAATGCTGCAATCGCCTGCGCGCCGCCGATGCGGTAGACCTCGTCCACCCCCGCGATGCGGCAGGCCATGAGGACCAGCGGGTTGATGATCCCGTCCGGCGTCGGCACCGTCACCGCAAGCCTTTGAACACCCGCCACCTTGGCCGGAACCGCGTTCATCAGCACCGACGACGGATAGCTGGCCAACCCGCCCGGCACATAAAGCCCCGCCGCCGACACCGGCGTCCAGCGCCATCCAAGCGTTGCGCCATCCGGGTCGGTCCACATCTCGTCACTCGGCATCTGGCGCGCGTGGTAGCCGCGAATACGCTGCGCGGCGAGTTCAAGTGCGGCTCGTTCGTCGTCCGACACCTTGGCGATTTGGGCGTCGATCTCGGCTTCGGACACACGCATCTGGTCGGCGGTCAATTCAAGCCGGTCAAATTTCGCCGTCAGTTCCAGAACCGCTACATCGCCACGCGTGCGGACATCGGCAATGATATCGGCCACCACATCATCGACATCCGCGCTGTCTTCGCGCTTCGCTCCTAAAAGGGCCGTAAACCGCGCCTCGAAATCGGTGTCTTGGGTGGACAGGAACTGGGGCATCACGGTCTCCGGGCTGGGGCTTTGCGCGACATCTAGAGCGCTGCGCCTCCAGCCTCAAGCGGCGCGCACGTCAATCGAGATGGCTTGGGGCTTTGCCCGACACAGATGCATACGGTCGGGTCACATCCCTCAGCGCGATCTCAAGATCAGAGACCTCGAGTTTGATCGCCCCGTCCCCGGCAAACGTCAGTATGACCGCGCCACCGTCGCCATCCTGCGGTTCGAACGTCACCGAAAGCAGCGACATGACCGTGTCGGTATCGGCGCGATCCACCCCCTGGCTCGAGACATGGCCGACATTCTCGACCGCCAGAACGCATTGCACGCGCTCCGGCGCGCGACCGGTGCGCTCGGCGACGGGGATGTCTTCCCACCGGAACCGATTGAGAAGAATACCGAACCGCCGCGATTTGCGCTGCCACTGCATCTCGGTTGCCGGAAACACCGCATCCTGACACAAAGCTGACAGGATCTGCACGTCATCACCGTCCATCGCGACCAGTCGCAAGGGACGCTCGGCACCGTCTTGAAATGTTGCGTCTGTGCTCACTGTTCTTTCACCCGCTCGATCTTGGCGCCCACACTTTCAAGTTTGCGCACCACATGTTCATACCCGCGATCCAGATGATAGACACGGCTGACCACAGTTTCACCCTCCGCCGCCAATCCGGCAAGGATCAACGACACCGAGGCGCGCAAATCAGTCGCCATCACCGGCGCGCCTTTCAGACGCTCCACTCCGGTTACCGTCGCGTGCCCGCCGTGGACGTCGATCTTTGCCCCCATGCGGATCAGTTCCGGCGCGTGCATGAAGCGGTTCTCGAAGATCTTCTCCTCCAGCACGCTGGTGCCTTCGGCGGTGCACAAAAGCGCCATCATCTGCGCCTGAAGGTCGGTGGGAAAGCCGGGAAACGGCTCTGTTGTCACGTCCACCGCCGACACACGCCCGTTCTTGCGCGCAACCTTCAGGCCCCTGTCGGTTTCCTCGACCGAAATCCCCGCCGCATCCAGCTTTTCGCAAAACGCCGCCAAGAGGTCGATGGTGCCACCCAGACACTCCACCTCGCCGCCACAAATCGCCGGCGCCAGCATATAGGTGCCCAGCTCGATCCGGTCGGTGACAACCCGGTGCGTGGCCCCGCCAAGGCGGTCAACCCCCTGCACGGTGATCTCGGACGTGCCTTCACCGTCGATCTGCGCGCCCATCTTTCGCAGACAGCGGGCCAGATCAACGATCTCGGGCTCGCGCGCGGCGTTCTTGATGACGGTGGTGCCCTTGGCCAGCGTCGCCGCCATCAGCGCGTTTTCCGTGGCTCCGACCGAAGCAAACGGAAAATCGACAACGCCGCCTTTCAGCCCGCCCGACGGTGCCTTGGCGTGAACATAGCCGTCGCGCAATTCAAGCTCTGCACCCATCGCCTCGAACGCCTTGAGGTGCAAGTCCACGGGACGCGCGCCAATGGCGCAGCCACCGGGAAGGGACACCTCGGCATGTCCGAACCGCGCCAGAAGCGGGCCGAGAACCAGAATCGACGCGCGCATCTTGCGCACGATGTCATAGTCCGCCCGCGTCGACGTGAGATCGTGGCTCGACATGGCCAGCACCTGACCGTCCTGCAACGCCTGAACCTCGGCCCCCAACGACTGCAACAATGTGCTCATGGTGCGGATGTCACTCAGCCGCGGCGCGTTGGTCAGCGTCAGTGGCTCCTCGCTCAACAGCGTCGCGGGCATCAATGTCAGGCAGGCGTTTTTTGCCCCCGCGATGGGAATCTCCCCTTTGAGCGGGCCATTCCCGGTCACTATGATCTGATCCATACGTGTTAACTGCCCTCGCTCGATGTCTCGTTATGGGTGTCGCCGGTTGTCTCGTCCGCATCCTTGGACTCCGACGTTCTGGCCCGCGCCTGCGCTTTCCGCCGCCCGAGATTGGCCTTGAGCGCCGCCTTGAGCCTGTCCTCGCGCGCCGCGGCCCTGGTTTTCCCCGATGTCGGTTTCTGCGTCATGGCGCCTTCCTATCCCAGCCGCGAAAAAGGGTCCAGATTGCGCTTGCACCGATTCCCGTTTGCGTCTAATCACCCGCCACGTCACAACCGACGCCCCGGCGCTGTGGTAGCTCAGTGGTAGAGCACTCCCTTGGTAAGGGAGAGGTCGAGAGTTCAATCCTCTCTCACAGCACCATCCCCCTCCTGTCTTTTCGTAACACAGCGTAATCCGATCCGGTGATGACTTGCTGGTGACACAATGCACTGCTAGGCAGAAAGCCGTTATTCCTTCGGGCAATCCCTCATGCGCGTAGCCATCGCGACCGGCGAATACCATTTGGGCGGCGAGACGTTCATCAATCGACACATCGAGCATCTGTTCGGTGGCAATACGGTTGTGGTGTGCGGCAGGTTTCGCGGCGACAATCCTTACGGCAAGCCGTATTTCGTGCGCCGCGACGGGCTATCGAGCCGCGATATGATGGTCGCTCCGTGGTGGCTTTTGCGCAACCGGATGCGCCACGGAACGTCGCGCCTGCCGTTCGGCGAGGCGAAGGATGCGCTGGTCAAGTTTCTGAAAGATGAACGGGTCGACGTGGTTCTGGCCGAATTCGGCACGCAGGCGCTGGCACTGGCGCCACTTGCCAACCGGCTTGAGATTCCGATCTTCACCTATTTTCGCGGCACCGATGCGTCAAAGGCCATCCGCACCGAACGGATGCGCAGTGCCTATCGCAAGATGATGCCGCGTCTCGCCGGTGTTTTCTCGGTCTCGCGGTTTCTGCTCGAAAATCTCGACCGGCACGGCATTTCGCACCCCAACAGCACCGTTATTCCCTCCGGCGTCGATATCCGCCGCTTTGCGCCGCAGGCGAAAGTCCCGCTCAGTTTTCTGGCCGTCGGGCGCTTTGTCGAGAAGAAAGCGCCGCTCACGACACTCCGGGCCTTTGCCAAGGCCACGCAAGACCTGCCCGACGCGCGGCTGGACTTCATCGGTGACGGACCGTTGCTGGAACCGGCCCGGGCCTTGGCCGAAACCTTGGGCGTGGCAAAAAAGCTGCGCTTTCACGGCGCGCAGCCGCACCATACCGTGCGCGACCGGCTGATGAGCACGCAGTACTTCCTGCAACATTCCGTCACTGCCCGCGATGGCAACACCGAAGGCTTGCCGACCGCCATACAGGAAGCGATGGCCTGCGGCTGCATCACTGTCTCGACCCGTCACGCGGGCATCCCCGAGGCGATCGACGAAGGTGAGACCGGGTTTCTGGTCGACGAACATGACGAAGCCGGGTTCACCCGCGCGATCTCGCAAGCCATCGCGGTCCCCGACCCGCTGGCGATGTCGATGCAGGCGCGCAAGGTGGCCGAAGAGCGGTTCGACAATCATGTGCTTCTCAAAATCCTCGAACGTCATATTCAGGGCACGCTGACCATCCCGCCGGGCAATTATTTCATCTCCAAGACGCGCGCCCCCGCATAGCGCCGTCTCAAACGCCTGACTGGACCCTCCGTGCCGTTGTACCGATTTTTGATGATGGTGTTTGCCGCGAAGGAACTGACGTCGCGCGGCCTTCGCGGCGATTGGGCGGCGATCCGTGCGCGGCTCGGGCGGGTGCGCTCGCGTGGGACGCATGACCACATCTGGCTGCACGCGGCTTCGAACGGCGAACTGACCTCGGCACGACCGGTGATCGAGCATCTGGTTCGGACCGGGCGGCGTGTGCTGGTCACCGTCAATACCGACAGCGCGCTGGAACTGGCTCAACGCTGGGATATTGCCGGGCTATCGGCGCTGCTGGCCCCTGTTGATCTGGGCGGTCCGACGCGGCGGGTTGTGCAGGGGTGGACCATCACCGCGCACATCACGTTCGAATCCGACCTCTGGCCGATGCGCGTGCGCGAAACCCCCGGTCCGGTGATCGTTCTGGGCGCGCGACTGACGGCACGTTCGGCAAGGGGATGGCAACGGTTCGGGGCGCTTGCACAATCGGTTCTCGAAAAAGTCACGTACCTTTCGGCTCAGGACCACCAATCCCTGGACCGCTTCGCGTCTCTTGGCCTCAAACCGGCGGCACAAGGTCCGGTGTTCGATCTCAAGGCGCTCTATACTCCCCCAGGCGACAGGCCCGACGCGCGCCTTTTGCGTAACTTCGACCGTCCCGACACATGGTGTGCCGCGTCAACGCATCCGGGGGAGGATGAAATTGTACTTGATGCACATCTCAAGGCGCTCCAGCAGCGCCCCGCGCTCAAGCTGATCCTTGCGCCGCGCCATCCCAAGCGCGCACCGGAGATCGCAGCCATGATCCGCGCCCGAGGCTTGACCTGTGCACGCCGAAGCGCGCGAGACGATCCGGCGCAGGCGCGGGTCTATCTTGCCGACACCCTGGGCGAGATGCATCTGTGGTACGCTCTGTCGGGTGTCACCTTCGTCGCCGGGTCGCTCACCGATCGCGGTGGGCATACCCCTTACGAACCGGCCGCATTCGCCTCGGCGATCCTGCACGGCCCGGACATCGGCAATTTTCGCGCAGCCTATCAACGCCTTGAAAACGCGAATGCTGCGATATGCGTTGGGGAGGCCAATGCCCTGGCGCACGCTCTGACCGCGCTTGCGAGTGCCAAAACGCAGCAAGTGCTGGCCGATCAAGCCCGCGTCGCGTTGCGTCAGGACACCGACTTTGAGGCCCTGATGCTGGATGTCATGCAAGCGCTTGAACCTTGATGTCTGCCCACGCACCCTTACGTTATATATGATGAAACAACGGCAAGATTGGCCACAAAAAGCGAACCCATGATCCAGTTTACCCTGAAATGCGCCAATGACCACCGGTTTGACAGCTGGTTCCAGTCCGGTCCGGCCTTTGACAAGCTGCGCGATGCGGGCATGGTTGGCTGTGCGGTGTGTGGATCGACCGATGTCAGCAAGGCCATGATGGCTCCGCGCGTCAGCACGCCCGACGTGCCGTTTGCGAAACCTGCCAAGCCGACACTGCGACAGCCCGAAAGCCCCGCGCAGCACGCGCTGTCGGAGTTGCGCAAATATGTCGAGAAGAACTCCGATTACGTCGGCACCAACTTCGCGTCAGAAGCGCGCGCCATTCATTCCGGCGATGCCCCCGACCGGCCGATCTGGGGCGAAGCCAGGACCGAAGACGCCAGAAAGCTGGTCGAGGACGGCGTGCCGGTCGCGCCCCTGCCCTTCACGCCGACGCGCAAAACCAACTGAAAGACCACGCGGACACACTTGCCAACGCCCGGACCGCAGCGCTCTTGCACAGCTTCCACCGCCGACGTAAAGGACAGCCGAGTCTGAACCGGGGAGGCCATGATGCCCGTTCTCGTGATGAAATTCGGCGGCACGTCCGTCGCCACGCCTGACCGGATCAAGCGTGCCGCCAAGCGCGTCGGCGTCGAGGTGTCAAAAGGCTATGACGTGATCGTCATCGTGTCGGCCATGTCGGGCGAAACGAACAAGCTGGTGGGGTATGTCAATGAGACCGCTCCCCTGTTCGATGCGCGCGAATACGATGCCGTCGTGTCATCCGGCGAAAACGTCACCGCCGGGTTGATGGCGTTGACCTTGCAGAACATGGATGTGCCTGCGCGCAGCTGGCAGGGATGGCAGGTGCCGGTGAAAACCACGTCGGCCCATTCCGCCGCCCGGATCGAGGATATTCCGCCGGACAACATCCGCAAGAAATTCGAAGAGGGCATGAAGGTCGCCATCGTCGCCGGATTTCAGGGCATCAGCGCCGAGGGGCGCATCACGACGCTCGGGCGTGGTGGATCGGACACGACCGCCGTCGCCTTTGCCGCCGCCTTCGGGGCCGAGCGCTGCGACATCTATACCGACGTGGACGGTGTCTATACCACCGACCCGCGCATCTGCGACAAGGCGCGCAAGCTTGACAAAATCGCCTTCGAGGAAATGCTGGAACTGGCGTCTCTCGGCGCGAAAGTGTTGCAGACCCGGTCGGTTGAACTGGCAATGCGCTACAAGGTCAAACTGCGGGTTGTCAGCAGTTTCGAGGAACAATCGGACGATGCGGGCACGCTTGTCTGCGATGAGGAGGATATCATGGAAAGCAATGTGGTCGCAGGGGTCGCCTATTCGCGCGATGAGACCAAGATGACGCTGATGTCCGTGGCCGACCGCCCCGGCATTGCGGCGGCGATCTTCATGCCGCTGTCCGAGGCGGGCGTGAACGTCGACATGATCGTTCAGAACATCTCGGAAGACGGGCGCACCGACATGACGTTTTCGTGCCCGGTCGATCAGGTCAAGCGCGCCGAAAAGGCGATGGCCGACGCCAAGGCGCGGGGCGATGTCAATTTTCACGATCTGGTCGCGGACACCGGCGTTGCGAAGGTGTCTGTCGTCGGGATCGGCATGCGCAGCCATACCGGCGTTGCCGCAAAGATGTTTCAGGTGCTCTCTAACGAGGGCATCAACATCAAGGTCATTACAACTTCCGAGATAAAGATTTCCGTTCTGATCGACCGGAAATACATGGAACTCGCGGTGCAGGCGCTGCATGATGCGTTTGAACTGGAAAAAGCCGCCTGAGATGTGACGGACACCGTCACGCCGGACGGTCTCTGAAAGGCGACATATGGTCGAACGCGCAGAAAGCGAAAGCCGAAAACTCCTCGGGCGGCTGCGCGACACGATGGCCGAAAAGGCCGCGGGTCAGGAGCGGCTCGACAAGATCACCCATCTGACCGCCGATTCGATCGGTACGGAGGTGTGCTCGATCTACCTGTTCCGCGACGACGACACGCTTGAACTGTGCGCGACCGAAGGGCTCAAGCCCGAAGCGGTGCACCAGACGCGCATGAAGATGGGCGAAGGTCTTGTCGGACGGGTCGCTCGGACGGGCAAGATCATCAACGAGGCGGATGCCCCGTCAACGCGCGGATTTCGCTATATGCCGGAAACCGGAGAAGAGCTGTTCTCCAGCTTCCTCGGCGTGCCGATCCAGCGTCTGGGCGAAAAGCTTGGCGTTCTCGTGGTGCAATCCAAGGAAGCGCGCGAATTCAGCGCCGACGAGGTTTATGCGCTTGAGGTTGTGGCGATGGTGCTGGCCGAAATGACAGAGCTTGGCGCGTTTGTCGGCGAGGGTGCCGCCTTGCGCGCGCGCCACACGGAACCGGTTCTGCTGCGCGGCGTGACCGGACAGGAAGGCGCCGCGGAGGGTCATGTCTGGCTCCACGAACCGCGCGTCGTTGTGACCAACCTTGTCGGCGACGATCCCGAAACCGAACGCGCGCGCCTGATAGAGGCGGTGGAAAACCTGCGCATCAGCGTCGATCAGCTCTTGGCCGGTGCCGTGATGGATACCGAGCAGGTGCAGGTGCTCGAAGCTTACCGGATGTTCGCCAATTCCAAAGGCTGGCTGCGCCGGATGCAGGAAAACATCGACCGCGGACTGAGTGCCGAGGCCGCTGTCGAAAAAGAACAATCCGACGTGCGCGCCCGCATGAGCCAGGCCACCGATGTTTACCTGCGCGAGCGTCTTCAGGACCTTGATGATCTGTCCAACCGCTTGTTGCGCATCCTGACCGGCCAAGGGACGCGCACCGGTGCCGACCTGCCGGACGACCCGATCCTTGTGGCGCGCAATATCGGCCCGGCAGACCTGTTGGAATACGGCCGCAAGCTGCGCGGTGTGGTGCTCGAGGAAGGCGCGGTGGGAAGCCATGCCGCCATCGTCGCGCGCGCGCTGGCGATTCCGCTCGTCATCGGCACCAAGCGCATCCAGAACGAAGCCTTGAACGGCGATCACATCATGGTCGACGGCGATCAGGGCGTCGTACATCTGCGCCCCGACGACACGGTGGTGACAGCCTTCCGCGACAAGATGGCGATGCAGGCAAAGGCGCAGGAGCGCTACGCGTCGATCCGCGACAAGCCGGCAATCACGCTGTGCGGCACCGAAATACGCCTTGATATGAACGCCGGACTCATGGCCGATCTGCCCTCGCTCGAAAGTTCCGGTGCCTCGGGTGTGGGGCTGTTTCGCACCGAATTGCAGTTTCTGGTGCGCAACCAGATGCCCAAACGCACCGAACTCGCGGCCATCTATGCCCGCGTGATGGACGCCGCCCACGGCCGTCGCGTGGTGTTTCGAACGCTCGACATCGGGTCGGATAAGGTGCTGCCCTACATGACCCCGCAGGACGAGCCCAACCCGGCGCTTGGCTGGCGCGCGATCCGCGTCGGTCTTGATAAGCCGGGCGTGCTCCGGATGCAGTTGCAGGCGCTTTTGCGCGCCGCGAACGGCCGTCCGCTGACGGTCATGTTCCCCTTCATCGCGCAATACGAAGAGTACGATAAGGCGCGCGCCGAGATGGGCAAGGCGCTGGCCCGCGAACGTATTCTGGGCCACAACCTGCCCGCCACCCTGGAAATCGGTGCGATGCTGGAAACGCCGTCCCTGGCCTTTGCCAGCAAGCGGTTTTTCGAGGAAGTCGAGTTCCTGTCGATTGGCGGCAATGATCTCAAGCAGTTCTTCTTTGCCGCTGATCGCGAAAACGAACTGGTGCGCCGCCGCTACGACACTCTGAACGTCAGCTACCTGACGTTTCTGGAAAACATCATTGATCGTTGTGCGCTGACCAATACGCCGCTGTCGTTTTGCGGCGAAGACGCGGGCCGTCCGGTCGAGGCGTTGTGTCTCGCGGCGATCGGTTTGCGCTCGCTCTCGATGCGCCCGGCCTCGGTTGGCCCTGTCAAGCACCTCCTGCGGCGCTGCAATCTTGTCGATGTGCGCGCCGCGATCCACGACGCCCGTGACCGTGGCGAGGCCAATGTGCGCCCGGTGGTGATGGACTATTTGCGCAATCTCTCGTGAGCGCCTTGGCAAACACGCCCCCTGCCGGACCAATCCTTCTGAATTGATCCGGCAGAAAAGCGCTGTCATCAAGTGGCGCGACCGGGCCGTTCTGGCCCTATTTCATCGCGAGTTCATCACGTGTCGGCGCACAATTGGTGTTTGGTGGGCGGACAGTAACGTCATGGTCCGTGCCGGATCATAAATGGTCCACCCCGCCCCGTCCGCTCTGGCATCGGTTTTTGCCGAGACCTCCTGCAATCTGATCCATTAACGTTAATAAATGGTTAGAGCCGGGAAAGAAAAGCAGGGGGCACCTCGCCACTCCTAAAGCCTGCCAAGCGCCCGTTTCAATTCCTGAACCAGCAGCGTTTCCGGCGATCCGGACTCGATCGCCAACCGACGCAGCCCGAAATGCACATGCGCCATTTCCTGATAATAGCTGGTATAAGCGTAATTCGTCGCCGCCCCCGCCGCAGCCCCGAGAATGGGCACGGTTTGCGCCGCCAGTTTCTGCCCCAACACCGTCGCAAGCTTCGGAGCCACCGATTTGAGGATGCCCTGCACGGTCGTGCCGGTCAGCGACACGCGGGCGCTCAGGAACGCCATGTTCGCACCGTCGTCATGCTCAAGCGGACCGGCACTGGCGAACACGGTCAGGCAATCGGCAAGAACGTCTGGATCGTTCGGATCAAAGCCGTATTCCGCCGCGATCCCCTGAATGGCGCGCAGCAAGACGGTCGTCGTGACCGGAAGCTCGGCCAAAGCTGTCGGCAAACCACCGGCACCGCCCGCCGCGCCCATGGCGGTGAGCACGGCGGTGTTGAGCCACCCCTTCTGGTCCTTCACCGCGCGGCGCGATTGTCGTGCCGCCAGCAAGGCCACCCGCAACGCGCGTTCCGTGGTCGCTTCCAGCCTGATCTTGACCGGGTTGGGCAAGCGTTCGAGAAGGTTCTCCGCGTGGCCGCCCAGCATGTTGAGAACTTGCAGGCCGACACCGCCCGCGGCCTTGTGGCGGCGGGCAAGTTCGGCGATTGCGATTTGGGTGTCCGTCGGGACGATGTCGGTTCCAGTCATACCGTACAGATTGGGTCTTGAGCCGTACGGGTCAAGTCTCTCGTGCAACAGCCCCTCGCACCGCATCCCATGCGCCTGGGTGCAACCCCAGCCCCAACACCCGTGCCGGGTTCGTCGGGGGCGGCATGAGAACGCCCTCCAACCGTCGAAATCCAAAACGCTGGTAGTACGGCTCGTCACCCACCAGCAGCACCCGTTCCCAGCCGTCGCTGCGCGCCTGTTCGATGCTGTCGCGGATCAGCGCACCGCCCAGACCCTCGCCCTGCGCCGTCGGGTGTACCGCCACCGGTCCCAACAACAAGCTGCGCAGCGCACCGACACGCACGGGCCAGTACCGGATTGCGCCGCCCAGAATGCCTTGATCGTCGCGCGCGATCCGCGACAGGGCAGCCACCGGCGGCACGCCGTCACGCAACCGGTAGGATGACAGCGCCTCGCGACCGGGCGCAAAGCACAGGTCGTATAGCGCTTCGACCTCCCACCAGTCGTCTTGGGTTTCCGGGCTCAGGGTGAACATGGCAGAGCTCTTCGTTATCGCGCGTGCACACCCCCGTGCATTCCGCTGCGAAACCGCCTATCACGCTGCCGAATGATCGGCAAACACGGAAGCGAAAGCAATGTTCTACCGCCCCGAAGACGGCCACGGATTGCCGCATAATCCGTTCAGCGCCATTGTCGCGCCGCGACCCATCGGCTGGATCTCGACGCGCGGTGCGGACGGGCACGACAACCTCGCGCCGTATTCGTTTTTCAACGCCGTGGCCTACGTGCCGCCGCAGGTGATGTTTTCGTCCACCTCCGCCAAGGAGGATCGCGGCGACACCAAGGACAGCGTGGCGCATATTCGCGAGACAGGTGTGTTCGCCGTGAACATCGTCGAAGTCGCCATGCGCGACGTCATGAACCTGTCGTCCGGCCCGTGGGACAAGGAGGTTGACGAATTCAGCCGCGCCGGAATCGACAAGGCGGCCTGTGACACCATTGCCTGCGCGCGTGTGGCCAACGCGCCCGCAACGCTGGAATGCAAGCTGACGCAGATTCTTACCCTGCCCGGCGCTGCGAATTTCGCGGTCTTCGGTGAAGTCACCGGCATACATATCCGCGATGACTGCCTGAAGGACGGCATCTTCGATGTGTTGAGCTTCAGCCCGCTGGCCCGATTGGGATATCGCGACTATACAGCGGTGCGCGAGACGTTCAGCCTGAAGCGGCCCGGTGAAGAATAGGTCAGCACACGCGCCCCAATGTTTCGCATGCGAAACAATAGGTCCGGGTCGGACCTTTCTGAAACGTTAACGAAGGATCTGCGGCATGGCTTTGAAACGTCTTTTGACCGAATTCGGCATGGGCAGCTCGCTGCGCCGACAGGATTACACCGAAGCCGCCTCGCGCGCGGTGCGCGATGCGCTTTGGCACAATTCGATCAACCTGGCCGAACTGTACGGCAAGGACAAATCCGACATGCAGATCACCGTTGAGGTCGGCGTGCAGACTCCCGAGGCGCTCGATCCGGCTGAGATCGCCAAGCTCTTTCCCTATGGTCAAGTGCAGGTGATCGCGCGCAAGGGTGGGCTCGACGTGCCGCGCGGCGATGGCGGCAAACCGACGGTCATCGCCAATGTCGCCATCTCGGTGGCGCTCGATCTGGAGGACGCAACATGAGCGAGCAGCGCTTCATCATCGAGATGGGGATGGGCAACGACCAGTACGGCATGGATTACACCAAGGCCGCCGCCCGCGCCATCGAGGATGCGATACGACACTCCTCCATTCCGCTGTTCGAGGCCACCGGGCTGTCGCATGACGCGATGCGGGTGCAGGTGACGGTGGGTGTGGCGGAGCCGGACAAGGTGGATTGCGCCGCACTGGTCAAGGGCCTGCCCCGCGGACGCGCCGAGGTGCGTGCGGTCGAGGGTGGGTTGAACGTGGTGAACCCGGACAGCAGATCGGTGCTGGTTGTCGCGACGGCGGCGGTTGAGGCGTTTTTGCCGAAGCAGGGGTAAGCCGTGGGCTTTCGTAAGCTCTGCCAGCGGCCTTAAAGGGCAAACGTACTAGGTGCAGCCATCGGCCCATTGTAAGTTACAGATTAAAATGACTTCACATCGCAAAGCGCGAACGGCATGGTCAGAAAATGCCATTTAAGTTGCGTGCAATTATCACCATCATCGCAGCACCAATTCTTTTGGTGGTCTCTCTAAACATAGAGGTGCTGGCTGCTGGTCCGGGTTGGGACCGGATACTTGCGGTCGGGTATCCATCGGTAATTGAAGCGCTGACACGACCTTGGGCGTTTGCTCTGGCTGCTTACATTGTGGGCGTGGCATGTGGCGTCTGGCTACATTGGCTTGCTGTCGGCGCGTACCGAAGACTATTCCACAAGCCCGAACCAGAGGATCGACTTTTTGCCCTTGTTGATGACTGCCGCCAAGCGGTCGCTGAATATTATCAAGATGACAAGGAAAACAATTTCCGTAACTTCATAATCACCAAACCATCGTACCTGGCTATACGCTCCTACCTTTCAACAGATACCCTGAAATCACTGGAACGTCTACGCACAGTCATGGTTTCAAGCGGCGGTGCGCTCGACCCATACGCTCAAACCCTTCTGGTGGATTTAGATCGGATCGAGAGTCACCGCGCCGAATAAAAGTAGAGTAACCGGCCCCGTATCGTCAGCGTTTCCGAAAACGCTCCCGGCCTTTAATGATCCCCCAAAATCCCCGTTCTCACCCCATAATCCACCGCCAGCGCGTAATCGGGGTCGTCGTCGCTATCGACCACCAGATGGCCGGCCTTGGAGAGCAACCTGTGGCAATCGCGG
Source organism: Marivita sp. S2033 (assembly GCF_046592965.1). Classification (NCBI taxonomy): domain Bacteria; kingdom Pseudomonadati; phylum Pseudomonadota; class Alphaproteobacteria; order Rhodobacterales; family Roseobacteraceae; genus Marivita; species Marivita sp. S2033. Next base: position 390,059 of record NZ_JBISBV010000002.1, on the reverse strand, counting down.
CTGAGGTGGCGCAGTTGCAGCTGTTTTCCAGCGGCATCGTATTTGCCTGCAACGGCTTCGATCGCCTGCAGGGCGGATTGGTCGACCACCCGGCTTTGGGCGAAATCGGCGATCACCAGATCGGGGTCGGTTTCGACGTCGAACAACTCGATGAACCCGTCCGAGGAGCCAAAGAACAGCGGGCCTTGAATCTCGTAGACCTTGGCGCCTTCGGCGGTGCGGCTGTCGCGGGTGATGGCGTGGATGCGGCGGGCGTTGTTCCACGCATAGGCGAGCGCCGAGACAATCACGCCGACGACGACCGCGACGGCGAGGTCTTCGAGCACCGTCACCACCGTCACCAGTAGGATGACGAACGCATCCGTCAGTGGCACCTTGCGCAGGATGGTCAGCGAGTTCCAGGCGAAGGTTCCGATCACCACCATGAACATCACACCGACAAGGGCCGCGAGCGGGATCAGCTCGATCATCGGCGCGGCGAACAGGATGAAGATCAGCAGGAACAGCGCAGCCGCGATGCCCGCGACCCGCGTGCGGCCACCGGATTTGACGTTGATCATCGATTGGCCGATCATCGCACAGCCGCCCATGCCGGCGAAAAAGCCGGTCACGGTGTTGGCGATGCCCTGCGCGATACATTCCTGTGACGCACCGCCACGCTCGCCGGTGATTTCACCGACGAGGTTCAGCGTCAGCAGCGATTCGATCAGGCCGATGGCCGCAAGGATCACCGCATAGGGCAGGATGATCTCGAAGGTTTCCCAATTGAGCGGCACCATCGGTATGTGGAATGTCGGCAAGCCACCCTGGATCGAGGCCAGGTCACCGACGCGTGGCACGTCGAGGTTAAAGCCGATCACCAGAGCCGCCACGACGCCGATGCCCACCAGCGGGGCCGGCACGACGCGACTGATGCGCGGCATGACCCAGATGATCGCCATGGTCAGCACCGTCAGACCCAGCATCAGATAAAGCGGCATCCCCGTCAGCCATTCTCCACCGCCCATGCCGTGCCCGGAAGCCTCGGCGGAACCGGGCACCTTGAACTGGCCCAATTGCGCAAGAAAGATCACGATGGCGAGGCCGTTGACAAAGCCAAGCATCACCGGATGCGGCACGAGGCGAATGAACTTGCCCCATCTCATCGCGCCCGCGATCAATTGCAAGATGCCCATCAGAACCACGGTGGCAAACAGGTATTCCACGCCATGTTCGGCCACCAGCGACACCATGACCACCGCCAACGCGCCCGTCGCGCCCGAGATCATGCCGGGGCGCCCGCCGATCAGTGCCGTGATCAACCCGACGATAAACGCGGCGTAAAGACCGACCAACGGATGCACACCGGCGACAAAGGCAAACGCCACCGCTTCGGGGACCAGCGCCAGCGCAACCGTCAGGCCAGACAGCAATTCGATGCGGATGCGCGACGGAGTGAGTTTCTCCTTCGGCATCAGGGACAGGTCGGGAATGGCAAGACGATTGGCAAAGGATGCCAGCAAACCTTTGGGCATAGACTCTCTCGGCAGGACGGATGTGAAGCGGCTCGTTTAATCGGTTCCGCGCCAAAAGACCATTGCGCAGGCCGGCTGATTAACATGAGTTGCGTGCAAACCACAACTCATGCGCCGCGCGCGCGCGCAAAAGGCTGGACGCCGTGGCGGCGCGTGTGTTTTCTGGAGCGAGCATTCAACACAGGCAAACGTCATGACATTCGATCTCTGGCTCACCTTTGTGGCTGCTTCGACCGCCCTTCTGCTCATCCCGGGCCCGACGGTGCTGCTGGTCCTGTCCTATGCGATGAGCCAGGGGCGCCGGGTGGCGCTGGCTTCGGCGAGTGGGGTGGCGCTGGGGGATTTCATCGCGATGAGCCTGTCTTTGGCGGGGTTGGGGGCGCTGGTGATGGCGTCCGCCGCGCTGTTCACGGTGCTGAAATGGGTCGGCGCGGTGTATCTGGTCTGGCTGGGGCTCAAGCTGATCCGGTCGGCACCGTCCTCGGGTCTGCCCGCCATCCCGGCAGCGCCAAAGGCACGCGGCGTGTTCGGCCATGCGGCGCTGGTGACGGCGCTCAATCCTAAATCGCTGGCGTTCTTCATCGCCTTTGTACCGCAATTTCTGAGCCCCGCCGCGCCGCTGCTGCCGCAATTCGCGATTCTCATCGCCACGTTCGTCGGCCTTGCCGCATTGAACGCGGTCGCCTATGCGCTTGCCGCTGACCGGCTGCGCCACTGGATCGGGCGGGCGAGCGTGTTGCGCTGGCTGACCCGTGCGGGCGGAGCCACCCTTATTGCAATGGGCGCGCTGACCGCGATGGCCCGGCGCGCAACCTGAGAGACTTATGACCAGGCCAACCAAAACCGTTCGCGACTATATCCGCACGATCGTCGATTTCCCGCATGACGGGATCATGTTTCGCGACGTGACGACCCTTTTCGCGGATGCGCGCGGGTTTCGCATGGCGATCGACCAGTTGCTGCACCCCTATGCGGGCGTGCGGTTTGACAAGGTTGTCGGGCTTGAGGCGCGCGGGTTCATTCTTGGCGGGGCGATCGCGCACCAGCTTTCGGCAGGGTTCGTGCCGATCCGCAAGAAGGGCAAATTGCCCGGCGCGGTGATTTCCGAAGAATATCAACTGGAATATGGCGAGGCGGTCGTCGAGATGCATGACGATGCCATTCAGGCCGGTGAGAAGATCCTGCTGGTGGACGATCTTCTGGCCACTGGCGGCACGGCAGAGGCAGGGCTGAAACTGATCGAGCGGTTGGGCGGGGAAACCATCGGTTGCGCGTTCATCATCGACCTGCCCGATCTGGGCGGCCGAGCGCGGCTGGAGGCGATGGGGATGGAGGTGCACGCGCTATGCGCCTTTGATGGCGACTAGCAGCAGTTTGGCAAAGGGCGGCCGGATTTTCGAAAACCCGGCCGCCCGCTCATCAGACGATTGTCGCTTCGGTCGCGGCGCGGATGTCATCCTCGGTCACGCCATCCGCAGTTTCGACGATCTTCAAACCGCCTTCGACCACGTCGAGCACGCCCAGATTGGTGATGATCCGGTCGACCACGCCGGTGCCCGTCAGCGGCAGGGTGCATTCCTTGAGCAGCTTGCTCTCGCCATGCTTGTTGGTGTGGTCCATCACCACCACCACCTTCTTGACGCCAGCCACGAGATCCATCGCGCCGCCCATGCCCTTGACGAGCTTGCCGGGGATCATCCAGTTCGCCAGATCGCCGTTTTCCGCCACCTCCATCGCGCCAAGGATGGCCGCCGCGATCTTGCCGCCGCGGATCATGCCAAAGCTGGTGGCGCTGTCGAAATAGGACGTGCGGCTCAGTTCGGTGATCGTCTGCTTGCCGGCATTGATCAGGTCAGGGTCTTCCTCGCCCTCATAGGGGAACGGGCCCATGCCCAGCATGCCGTTTTCCGATTGCAGGGTGATGTCCTTGTCGCCGACATAGTTGGCCACCAGCGTCGGGATGCCGATGCCAAGGTTCACATACCAGCCGTCTTCAAGTTCCTGTGCGGCCCGCTCGGCCATCTGGTTGCGATCCCAAGGCATTATGCTTCCTCCCGTTTGCGCGTCGTGCGCTGTTCGATACGCTTTTCGTGTTCGCCCTGCACGATGCGATGCACATAGATGCCCGGCAGGTGGATGCTGTCGGGATCAAGCGATCCGCGCGGCACGATCTCTTCCACTTCGGCAACACAAATCTTGCCGCACATGGCCGCAGGCGGGTTGAAGTTGCGCGCTGTCTTGCGGAAGATCAGGTTGCCGGTGTCATCGGCCTTCCACGCCTTCACGATGGAGAGATCGGCAAAGATGCCCTCTTCGAGGATATATTCCTCGCCGTTGAACATCTTGCTTTCCTTGCCTTCGGCAATGACCGTTCCGACGCCCGTCTTGGTGTAAAAGCCGGGAATGCCGCAGCCACCGGCGCGCATCCGCTCGGCCAGCGTGCCTTGAGGATTGAATTCCAGCTCCAGTTCGCCGGACAGATATTGCCGCATGAATTCGGCGTTTTCGCCCACATAGGACGACATCATCTTCTTGACCTGCTTGGTTTGCAGCAGGATGCCGATGCCGAAATCGTCGACGCCTGCGTTGTTGGACGCGAAGGTCAGATCCTTCACACCGCTCTCGCGGATCGCTTCCAGCAAAAGTTCCGGGATTCCGCACAAACCGAACCCGCCGGCAGCGATCAGCATCCCGTCCGACAATACGCCGTCCAGCGCCTCTGCCGCCGATCCATAGACCTTCTTCATCGTGACTTCCCCTCATGTGCAACTTGAGAGCGTTTTGGCCTGTCACCAAGGGTAAGTCAACGGCGGCAAGGCCGCGCGGGCGAACACGCAAAGGCCGCGGAAACGCAGGGGTTTCCGCGGCCTTCCGTAAAGATGGAAATAGTGGGTTTAAATCAGGCGAACCTGCGTTCCGACAGGAGCCAGCGCATAGAGTTCCTCGACCTTCTCGTTGAACAGCCCGATGCAGCCATCCGACGATTTGCGCCCGATCTTGCGGGTGTCATGGGTGCCGTGAATGAGGTAGGCGGGCCAGTCGAAATAAAGCGCGTGCGTGCCCAACGGGTTGTCGGGCGCGCCGCCTTCGACGGGTTTCCAATCGGGGAACCGCTCCATCTGGCTGGCGGTCGGCGTCCATGAGGGACCAACCTTCTTGCGCACGATCTTGGTGTAGCCGCGCTTGGTCAGCTCGTCGGTTTTGGGCACGGATGTCGGGTATACGCGATAATCGGAACCATCGGCGCTCCAGTAATGCAGCGCCTTCGAGATCGTGTCGCAGACGATTGCGCCGGCGCCCAGTTCGCTGAAATGGTCGTTCCAGTTCTGCTGCTCGAAGGACGAGATATTGCGGCGGTTGAACGGGTCGGCGCGCACGGTTGCCGGAACGATCAGAGCAGCGGCGGCGCCGCTGAGAAGGGTACGTCGGGTGAATGGCGTGTGTGACATGACTGCTCCTGCCTTGATGTTGATTTTGGCAAGTCTTCGCATAGGCCTCGTCGCGAAGGCCAATCACATTCCATTGAGTTTATGTGTCTTGCCTTTGCGCGTGACTGTCAGGCGTCCTTTGTTGCGGCTTTCTTGGCCGGGGCTTTTTTCGCCGGTGCCTTTTTCGCCGATGTCTTTTTCGCCGGTGCCTTCTTGGTCGTGGCTTTCTTGGCTGCCGGCTTCTTGGCTGCCGCTTTCTTCTTGCCGCCCGATTTGGCCGCTTTTTCCGCGATCAGCGCCACGGCCATATCCATCGTGACGGCGTCCGGCTCGGTGTCTTTGGGCAAGGTCGCGTTCACCTTTTCCCATTTGACGTAAGGCCCGTACCGCCCCTCCATGACCGCAATCATGCCGCCGCTTTCGGGATGTTCCCCAAGCTCTTTCAGCGGTTTGGCCGCGGCACCGCGCCCCCGCCCGGGGTTGGCGCGTTTTTCCGCCAGGATCTCGACCGCGCGGTTCATGCCGACCTCGAAGACGTCGGCCGGGTCTTTGACATTCGCGTAGACGGGCTTTGCCTCGTCGGGCAGCTGGTGCATGATATAGGGGCCGAAACGGCCGAAATTCGACTTGATCTCACCACCCTCGGGATGGGTGCCGATGATACGCGGCAGGCTGAGCAGGGTCAGCGCCTTTTCCAGCGTCATCTCGTCGGCCTGCCAGCCCTTCGGCAGGCTGGCACGTTTGGGTTTCTTGTTTTCCTCGGTCGCCTCGCCCCGCTGGACATAGGGGCCAAAGCGGCCAGAGCGCAGGGAAATCTCGTCGCCATCATCCTCGCCCAGTATCCGATCGCCGGTTTCGGCGGCATCGCCGCCGATGGGGCGCGTGTAGCGGCATTCGGGATAGCGACCGCAGCCGACAAAGCCGCCGGTGCGCGACGTCTTGAGGTGCAACTGCCCCTCGCCGCAAAGCGGGCAGGTGCGTGGATCGCTGCCATCTTCGCGCGGCGGATAGAGCTGCGGCGCCAGCGCGTCGTCCAGCACGTCAAGCACCTCGGCGATGCGCAATTCCGAGGTTTCCGAAATCGCCGCCGAAAAGTCGCGCCAGAACCGCGCCAGCAGTTCCTTGTAGTCCTTTTCACCGGCGCTGACGTCATCCAGTTCCGCCTCAAGCGCGGCGGTAAAATCGTATTCCACGTAACGCTTGAAGAAATTGAGCAGGAAGATGGTGACGATCCGGCCTTTGTCCTCGGGGATCAGGCGGTTTTGTTCCTTGCGGACATATTCGCGGTCCTGAATGGTGGTGATGATGCTGGCATAGGTCGAGGGGCGGCCGATGCCCAGCTCTTCCATCCGCTTGACCAGCGTCGCCTCGGTGTAGCGCGGCGGCGGTTGGGTGAAGTGCTGGTCGGGGGTGATGGAGCGCTTGTCGGCTTTTTCGCCTTCGGAGATCTGCGGCAGGCGCTTGTCGTCGTCATCGACCACGGTGTCGTCGCGCCCCTCTTCATAGACGCGCAGAAATCCGTCGAACAACACCACCTGCCCTGTCGCCCGCATCACGACCTGGCCGTCATCGCTGCCCACATCGACGGTGGTGCGTTCCATACGCGCGGATTCCATCTGGCACGCCAATGTGCGCTTCCAGATCAGATCGTACAGCTTGCGCTGGTCAGGCTCCGACAGCTTCAGCGACGCGGCGTCTTTCGACATGTCGGTCGGACGGATACATTCGTGCGCTTCCTGCGCGTTCTTGGCCTTGTTCTTGTAGATGCGCGGGTTGGACGGCACGTAATCTGCGCCATAGCGATCCTTGATCGCGTCGCGCACTTCACTCACCGCCTCGGGGGCCATGTCGATGCCGTCGGTCCGCATGTAGGTGATGTGCCCGGCCTCATAAAGCCGTTGCGCCGCGTTCATCGCCTGGCGCGCGCCCATGCCGAACTTGCGGCTCGCTTCCTGTTGCAGGGTCGATGTCATGAAGGGCGCGGACGGATTGCGCGCGGCGGGCTTGGCCTCGACCGATTTGACGGTAAGATCGCGCGACGTGACCGCCTGCACCGCCAATTCGGCCTGTGTTTCGTTTTCCAGATCGTAGCGATCGAGTTTCTTGCCCGCCAGAACCGTCAGTCGCGCCTCGTATTCCTGGCCGCGCGGCGTGGCGAGCACCGCCTTGACCGACCAGTATTCGCGCGCCTTGAACGCCTCGATCTCCATCTCGCGGTCGACGATCAGGCGCAGGCAGACCGATTGTACCCGGCCTGCTGATCGCGCGCCGGGAAGTTTGCGCCAGAGCACCGGCGAGAGGTTGAACCCAACCAGATAATCCAGCGCGCGTCGGGCCAGATAGGCATCCACCAGCGGCACGTCGATATCGCGCGGATTGGCCATCGCCTCGGTGACGGCGGCCTTGGTGATGGCGTTGAAGGTCACGCGCTTGACGTCGGTCGACTTCTTGATCGAGCGGCGTTTTGTCAGCGCTTCCTTCAGGTGCCACGAGATCGCCTCGCCCTCTCGGTCAGGGTCGGTTGCGAGGATCAGCGCGTCGTCGGTCTTGAGCGCTTCGGCAATCGCCGCCACATGTTTGCGCGAGTCCGCACCGACCTCCCACGTCATCTCGAACGCGTTGTCGGGATCGACCGAGCCGTTCTTGGCTGGCAGGTCGCGCACATGGCCGTAAGATGCCAGAACGGTATAGTCGGACCCCAGGTATTTGTTGATGGTTTTGGCTTTGGCCGGGGATTCGACGACGACGACTGGCATAAACAAATACCTTTCTACATGCGGTTAACCGGGTCGGTTCGGCTGCATATGGCGGGGCAGGATGTGGTGTGCAAGGACCAATTGTCAATCGCCCCGGGGTTGGTAGCTTTCGTCCTTGCGTGCCCGAGAGAGGCGCTTTCATTGGTTCCCGCTTCGGCTCGATCGCACTTTGAGGGCACGAAAAAACGGCCCGCGCGCGGTGGATGCGGGCCGTTTGTGACGGGGTTGAAATGGCGTCTGGCAGCCTAGGGATTGTTGGCGATGGCACCGTTGTCGTCATTGGAGATGATGCCGGTTTCGTCGGCTGGCATGGCCTGGCTCGACGTGCCGCTCACGGTGTCACAGGCGGCCAGGCCAAAGGTTGCAACGCTGGCGATGATCAGGAAAAACTTGTGTGTCATGGAGTAATGATCCTTTTCGTTTTACAGTCCTGCAGGAGAAAAATTACCTGCCTGCGCGGGATTACAACGCGAAAAGCGTGCTGGCAGTTCCGCGGAAAATGACGGTCACGCCCTGAGCGCAATCAGTCCGCCGGGTTCACGGCGGATGCGCCCATCCAGTTCCAGATCGGTCAATGCCGGAGACACGGTGCGCGAGGTTGCGCCCAGATCGCGGATCAACTGGTCTTCGCCCAGAGGCGACGGGCCGAGCCGGTCGAGGATTTTCTGGTGCAGCCGGGCCACTTCGGCCAGAGAGCGTTGCGGCGTGGGTGGTTCCAGAGGGAGCTGGGCAGGTGGCGGTTCGGCCGCCGGAGCAACCAACGGCCCGAGCGCCTCGATCACGTCGTCGCAGTTGCGCACGAGGCGGGCGCCGTCACGCAAGAGCAGATTGCAGCCGCTGGCACGCGCATCAAACGGATGCCCCGGCACTGCCATGACGTCCCTGCCCTGATCGAGCGCCGTGCGCGCCGTGATGAGCGATCCCGATTTGGCCGCAGCCTCAACCACGATGACGGCTTGCGACATGCCCGAGATGATCCGGTTGCGCGCGGGGAAATGCCGCGCCTGTGGCTGCAAGCCGACCGGCTGCTCACTGAGCCGCAGACCACCGTTGGCCACGATATCCTCGGCCAGTTTGCTGTTTTCTGCCGGATAGAGCACGTCGACGCCGCCGCCCAGAACGGCGATGGTTCCGGTATCCAGCGCCGCCATATGTGCCGCGGTATCGACGCCGCGCGCCATGCCGGACACGATGACAAATCCGGCCTCTCCCAGTCCGCCGGCAAGGGCCCGTGCCATGCGCCCGCCAAGCGAGGAGGCATTGCGCGCGCCCACCAGAGCGATCCGGGGCCGGAGCACAATGCCCGGATGTCCGGTCGCCCACAGGATCGGCGGCGCGTCGTCGAGATCCAGAAGCGCGGCGGGATAGTCTGTATCGCCGCGGCACAGCATTCGCGCGCCCACCGCTTTTGCCGCCCGAAATTCGGCCTGCACAACGCCTTCGGGGCAAATCTGGTAGTTTTCGACACCGGCGTCCCGCGCGACGCCGGGCAAATGGTCCAATGCCGCGCGTGCGGAGCCGTATTCGCCCATCAGACGATAGAAGGTCGCGATTCCAACCCGGCGAGAGCGCAAGAGACGGAGCCAGTCAAACCTTTGGTCTTCCGTGGTGGGTGGGAGTAGGGGGTGAGTGGAAGAGTTGTGTTCCATTGTCATCCTGTCTCCGTCTGCTTGCTGAGACGACCATAGACAGCGAGTGGTTAATCAGGCGTGAATCGCTTTTGAAATAGCGTCGAAAACGCTTTGAAACCCGACAACCCGATGATTCGGAACGAAACTTTCTCTATCCTTGCGAGCCGCCCACGGTCAATCCGCCGATCATGACCGTCGGTTGCCCCACACCCACCGGCACCCACTGGCCCTGTTTGCCGCAATTGCCCATGCCCGGATCAAGCGTCATGTCGTTGCCAAGCGCCCTGATCTGTTGCAGCGCCGTTGCGCCGTCGCCGATCAGGGTCGCGCCCTTGACGGCCTCACCGACCTTGCCGTCTTTCACGCGGTAGGCTTCGGTGCAGGAAAAGACGAACTTGCCATTGGTGATATCGACCTGCCCGCCGCCAAAGCCCACAGCCCAGATTCCGTCCTTGAGATCGGCCACGATATCGCCTGGATCGGCGTCGCCGCCCAGCATATAGGTGTTGGTCATGCGCGGCATCGGGATGTGCGCGTAGCTTTCGCGCCGCCCGTTGCCGGTGGGATCGACCCCCATCAGCCGTGCGTTCTGGCGGTCCTGCATGAAGCCCACCAGTTTGCCATCCTCGATCAGAACGTTCTTGCCCGACGGAGTGCCTTCATCGTCCACAGTGATCGACCCGCGTCTGTCGGGAATTGTGCCATCATCCAGCACAGTGACACCTTTGGCGGCCACCTGCTGCCCCATCAGACCGGCAAAGGCCGAACTGCCCTTGCGGTTGAAATCGCCTTCAAGCCCGTGGCCAACCGCCTCGTGGAGGAGGATGCCCGGCCAACCGGGGCCAAGCATGATGTCCATCACCCCGGCCGGTGCGGCCACCGCGCCAAGGTTGACCAGCGCGATGCGCAATGCCTCTCGGGCCTTGTCCTGCCAATCGGCAGGATCAAGCAAGCCGTCCAGCATCACGCGACCGCCGCCACCAGCGGTTCCGGTTTCGCGGCGGCCGCTCTCTTCGACGATGACGCTGACGTTGACCCGCGTCATCGGCCGAATATCGGAGACCAGCGTGCCTTCGGGGCGCAGGATCGCCACCTCTTGCAGCGACGCCGCGATGGTTGCGCTGACCTGCACCACCCGCGAGTCGAGCCCGCGCGCGAAGGCGTCGATCTCGCGCAGTGTCTCGACCTTGACCGGAAAGCTGTGTCCGGCGATCGGGTCGGCATCGGTATAGAGCCGCGTGTTCGTGCCGGACGGCTTGTCCGCCAGCGTTCCCCCGCCCTCGCCTACAGCCAGACGCGCGGTTTCGACCGCGCGCTTGATCGCCGATTCGGAGATGTCGGTGGAATGGGCGTAACCTGCCACCTCGCCCCGCACGGCGCGCAGGCCGAACCCTTCGGAGGCGTCATAGCTCGCGGTGCGGATGCGCCCGTCATCAAAGACAAGCACTTCGGAGCGCCGTCGTTCGAGGAACAGTTCGCCGTCATCGGCACCGGCAACGGCCTCGCGCAGAAGGGCAAGCGATCTGTCCTGATCGAGATGTGTTTCAAACGGTTGAAAAGTCGTGTCGGACATGTGCCCTCCCGAGGGTGAATTTGATCTAGATCAATAAAAGCGCGTTTTTGCCGCAAGCAATCGGCTTTAATTGATGTCTAGAATATGGTTTTAACCGCATCCAAGACAACGGGTGTTGTCCGGACAGGCAAAGATCGTCGTCGGGCCGCCCCAAGCAACATGAATATACACGCAACCGATCAGGGTAAGACATGCAACTTAAATCTTTGCTCTTGGGCCTTTCCACCGTCGTCGGCGCCGCACCAGCATTTGCTCAGCAGACACTGGAAACCATTGGCCGCCCGGTGGATCAGGGCATGGGCTTTCAGCCCGCAGCAACCGAACTGGCGCGCGACCTTCAGTGGCTCGACGGGGTGATACTCATCATCATCACGGCCATCTGCCTTCTGGTGACGGCGCTCATCCTGTTTTGCATCGTGCGCTTCAACCGCAAGACCAACCCGACCCCGTCAAGCTTCACCCACAACACCCCGATCGAAATCGCGTGGACGTTGGGTCCGATCCTCATTCTGGTCTTTATCGGTGCCTTCTCGCTGCCGGTTCTGTTCAAGCAACAGGAGATTCCCGAGGGCGATCTGACAATCAAGGTGACGGGTTACCAGTGGTACTGGGGATATGAGTATATCGGTGAGGATCTGGCGTTTGACGGCTACATGATCGGCTCTCCGTTCACCGGCGGCGACAATCGGATGACGCCCGAAGTCGAGGAACAACTGATCGAAGCGGGCTACACGCAGGACGATTTCCTGCTCGCCACCAACACCGCCGTGGTGGTGCCTGTGGGCAAGACCGTGGTGATGCAGGTGACGGGTGGCGATGTGATCCACTCATGGACGATCCCGGCGTTCGGCGTGAAGCAGGACGCGGTGCCGGGCCGCCTCGCGGAACTGTGGTTCAATGCCGAGCAGGAAGGCATCTACTTTGGCCAGTGTTCCGAGCTGTGCGGCATTGCCCACGCCTACATGCCGATCACCGTCAAGGTTGTCAGCCAGGACACCTATGATGCCTGGTTGGCCGCGTCGAAAGAGGCTGGCGAGTATGTCGAAGTCAACGCGCTTCTGACGAACTGATCCGAACGTGGTGCGTGCAACCCGTTGCGCGCACCTTTCCTGACCGGCGGACCAACACAAACCTGAGTCGAGACGAACGTGACCGATACAAGCATCACTCCCCAGGCCCGAAGCTTTGAGAACGACGCCCAGTTCGGCGATTATTTCGCGTTGCTCAAGCCGCGTGTGATGACGCTTGTGGTGTTCACGGCCTTTGTCGGGCTGCTGGCTGCTCCGGTGCCGGTCCATCCGTTCGTCGGATTTTGCGCGATCCTGTTCATCGCCATCGGCGGCGGCGCGTCGGGCGCGCTCAACATGTGGTATGACGCCGACATCGATGCCGTGATGAAGCGCACGCAGCGCCGTCCGATCCCGGCGGGCAAGGTGACTGGAGACGAGGCGCTGGCGATCGGCGTCGCGCTGTCGGTCTTTGCCGTGGTCTTTCTGGGTCTTGCGACCAACTGGGTTGCTGCCGGGCTGCTGGCCTTTACCATCTTCTTTTACGCCGTGGTCTACACGATGTGGCTCAAGCGATGGACACCGCAGAACATCGTCATCGGCGGCGCGGCAGGCGCGTTCCCTCCGATGATCGGCTGGGCTGCGGCCACGGGTGGCGTCAGCATCGAATCCATCCTGATGTTCTGCCTCACATTCATGTGGACACCACCGCATTTCTGGGCGCTGGCGCTGTTCATGCGCAAGGATTACGACAACGCGGGAGTTCCGATGCTGACCGTCACGCATGGTCGCCGCGCAACGCGGGTTCATATCCTTGTCTACACGCTCTTGCTGGCGGCTCTGGCGATTGCCACCGGGTTTACCCAAGTGGGCGGGCCGGTTTACCTGACGATTGCCATCGTGCTGAACGCGCTGTTCGTGCGCGGTGCGATCAAGATCTGGCGGCGCGACGAAGATATGGCCGAGGCGGACAATTTCGCCGTCGAGCGCAAGTTCTTCAAGCTGTCGCTGCTGTATCTCTTTGCCCATTTCGGCGCGATCCTGATCGAAGCGGGCATCGACAAACTGGTGGTGTGGCTATGAGTCTGTCCAAGCAACATGAACTGCACGAACGTCGCTTTGGCCGCAATGTCGGCGTTGGTCTGGTCCTCGCGGCGCTGATTGTGATCGTGTTCGGTTTAACTGTGGTCAAGGTCACGCGGCCGGAATTCACAACGCCCGCAACACAGGCGGTGCCAGAATGAAACCGCTCGATCCCAAGAACAAAACCGCGCTGCAGGCCGTTGCCGTCGTCGTGTTCATGGGCGCAATGGCCTGGGCCTCGGTGCCGCTTTACGACTGGTTCTGCCGGGTCACCGGCTATGGCGGCGAAACCAACGTGGCGCTGGCGGGCAGCACCGACGTTTTGGACCAGACAATCAAGGTTCGTTTCGACGCCTCGCTCGAACGCGGAATGCCGTGGGAATTCAAACCCCAGCAGCTTGAGATGACGCTGCGACTGGGTGAGGAAGGGCTGGCCTTTTACGAGGCCTACAACCCGACCGACCGCCCCATCGCGGGCACCGCCAGCTACAACGTCGCGCCGTTCGGGGCCGGACTGTACTTTTCCAAGATCGACTGCTTCTGTTTCGAAGAGCAGCTTCTGATGCCGGGCGAGCGGGTTGACATGCCGGTGAGCTTCTTTGTCGATCCAGAGATCATCAACGATGCGGATGCCAAATTCGCAAAGCACATCACCCTGTCCTACACGTTTCACGAAATCGAGCTGACAGACGAAATGCAGGCGACGCTCGAGACTGACGCGACAGACAGCGGTACAATGAACTAACGCCTATCCACGAGGGACAACACATGGCGCACGCAAAAGATCATGACTATCATATTCTGAACCCCTCAATCTGGCCGTTGATCGGCGCGGTTGCGGGTTTCGTAATGCTGTTCGGAGCAGTGCTCTGGATGCACGATTACGGCCCCTGGCTGTTCCTCATCGGCGTTGTCGGTGTGCTTTACACGATGTTCGGCTGGTGGGCCGACGTTGTCACCGAAAGCCAGGTTGGCGATCATACACCTGTTGTGCGGATCGGCCTGAAATACGGGTTCATCCTGTTCATCACGTCCGAAGTGATGTTCTTTGCCGCCTGGTTCTGGAGCTTTTTCAAGCATGCGCTCTACCCGATGGGCCCGGACAGCCCGGCCGTTGACGGCGTCTGGCCGCCCGTGGGGATCGAGACGTTCGATGCGTGGCACCTGCCGCTGATCAACACCTTGATCCTGCTGTGCTCGGGCGCTGCCGCAACATGGGCGCACCACGCGCTGGTACACGAGAACAACCGCGAAGACATGAAGTGGGGGCTGATCATCGCCATCGCTTTGGGTGCGATCTTCACCGCCTTGCAGGCCTATGAGTACAGCCACGCCGCCTTCGGCTTTGCGGGCAACATCTATGGTGCCAACTTCTTCATGGCGACGGGCTTTCACGGCGCGCATGTGATCATCGGAACGATCTTTCTGTTCGTCTGTCTGATCCGCTTGCAGCAGGGCCATTTCACCCCGGAAAAGCATGTCGGCTTTGAAGCGGCGGCTTGGTACTGGCACTTCGTTGACGTGGTCTGGCTCTTTCTCTTTGCGTCCATCTACGTTTGGGGCAGCTAGGTCGCAGTTCCGCTTTCCGGCTTGAACCGGAGGCTGGGACAGGTCTAAAGCAGGGCGCGCCGATCCTCGGCGCGCCCTTGTTAATGTCTGACGGAAGCCTGCTGCCGTGCCTCGAATTGTCGTGCCTTTGCTGTTCGGTTTGATCGGTGCCGCGATCCTGCTGGTGCTTGGCACGTGGCAGATGCAGCGCCTTGACTGGAAACGCGGCGTGCTGTCCCAGATCGAAGAGCGGATCGCAGGCGAGCCGGCAGCCCTGCCCGCCTTGGGGAACGCAAACCCTGAACAGGACCGTTATCAACCCGTCGCTTTGTCGGGACAGATCGGGGAGGAAGAGCTTCTGGTTCTGGTGTCGCAAAAGCGCGTTGGTGCGGGGTATCGGGTGATTTCCCCGTTGGTTCTGGAGAGTGGCAGGCGGATTTTGCTGGATCGCGGCTTTGTCGCCGTCGATCAACGCGATACGGATCGCACCCGAACCGGCGACGTAGAGGTCCAAGGCAATCTGCACTGGCCCGACGATCGCACCAGTGCCACACCGGAGAACGACATCGCCGGAAACACATGGTTTGCGCGCGACATTGACCAGATGGCCGACGCGCTTGATACCGAATCCCTGCTGGTGATTGCCCGCAACATATCCCCCGCCGATCCCGGTGTGACCCCCCTGCCGGTGGACACCAGCGGCATTCCCAACGATCACCTGCAATACGCACTCACATGGTATTCCCTCGCCGCGATCTGGCTCGGGATGACCGCCGCCTATATCTGGCGGAGTCGCAAAGCCAAGGAAGGCATGGCCTGATGCAGTATATTTCGACCCGCGGCAAAGCCCCGGCGCTTGGATTTGAAGACACGATGCTGTCGGGTCTGGCCCGCGACGGTGGGCTCTATGTGCCCGAGACCATCCCGACGCTGTCGCATGAGGACATTCGCGCGATGCAGGGGCTGCCGTATGAAGAGATCGCCTTTCGCGTGATGCGCCCGTTTGTGGGCGATGCGTTCACCGATGAGGTCTTCGCCGACCTGATCGCCAAGGCCTATGCCGGGTTCGGCCATGACGCGCGCGCGCCGCTGGTGCAACTGGGCGCGAACCATTTTCTGCTGGAGCTGTTCCACGGCCCGACGCTGGCGTTCAAGGACTTTGCCATGCAGTTGATCGGCCAGATGTTTCAGGAGACGCTAACGCGGCGGGGCGACCGTGTGACCATCGTCGGCGCGACGTCGGGCGATACCGGATCGGCGGCGATCGAGGCGTTTCGCGGGCTGGATGCGGTGGATGTGTTCATCCTTTACCCGCATGGCCGCGTGTCCGAGGTGCAGCGCCGCCAGATGACAACGCCGACGGAATCGAATGTGCACGCGCTGGCGATGGACGGCCATTTCGACGACTGCCAGGCGCGGCTCAAGGACATGTTCAACCATTTCGAGTTCCGCGATTCCGTCAAGCTGGCGGGTGTCAATTCGATCAACTGGGGCCGCGTGCTGGCGCAGGTGGTCTATTATTTCTCCTCGGCGGTGAGTCTGGGCGCGCCGGATCGCAAGGTGAGCTTCACCGTGCCCACCGGCAATTTCGGCGACGTGTTCGCGGGCTACATCGCCAAGCGCATGGGCCTGCCCATCGACCGGCTGGTCGTCGCGACGAACCAGAACGACATCCTGCACCGCTGCCTGTCGAGCGGCGATTACAAGACCGATAGCGTGACCCCCTCGATCAGCCCGTCGATGGACATTCAGGTGTCCTCGAATTTCGAACGTGCCTTGTTCGATGCCTATGGGCGCGATGGCAATGCCGTGTCTCAATTGATGGAAGAGCTCAAATCCGGCGGCTTCCACGTCAGTCAGGGGGCGTTGCAGACGTTGCGCGATCACTATGATTCCGGCCGCGTCTCCGAAGAAGAGACGCTCGCCATGATTGCCCACGCCCATGCACATATGGGCGAATTGCTGTGCCCGCATTCTGCCGTCGGCGTCGCCGTGGCCGAAGCCCAGCGCGACCCGGACTTGCCGATGATCACGCTGGCGACAGCGCACCCGGCGAAATTCCCCGACGCGGTCGAACAGGCCAGCGGCATCCGCCCGCCCCTGCCCGAGCGCATGGCCGACCTCTTTGATCGCGACGAGCGCGTCACCCGCGTTGCCAACGATCTTACTCAACTCGAAACACTCATTCAGGACAGGATCGCCTCTTGACCGTTCAAACCACCACACTCGCAAATGGGTTTCGTATCGTCACCGAACAGATGCCCGGTCTGGAAAGCGCGGCCATCGGCATCTGGGTCACCGCTGGCGGACGCCACGAACGTGCCGAGCAAAACGGCATCGCGCATTTCCTCGAGCATATGGCCTTCAAAGGCACCGAAACCCGCACCGCGCTTCAGATTGCCGAGGCCATCGAGGATGTGGGCGGCTATATCAACGCCTATACCTCGCGCGAAGTGACGGCCTATTACGCGCGCGTGCTGCGCAATGATGTTGGGCTTGCCCTTGATGTAATTGCCGACATTCTGCGCAATCCGGTGTTCGACCCCAAGGAAATCGAGGTTGAACGCCATGTCATTCTGCAAGAGATCGGACAGGCGGCAGATACGCCCGACGACGTCATCTTCGACTGGTTGCAGGAAAGCGCTTATCCGGGTCAGGCCCTTGGCCGAACGATCCTTGGAGAAACAGAGCGCGTTTCCGCCTTTTCCGAGAATGATCTGACGACCTTTGTGTCCGAGCATTACGGGCCCGACCAGTTGATCCTGTCAGCCGCCGGAGCGGTGGATCACGACGCTATCGTCGCTCAGGCGGAAAAGCTGTTCGGTGATCTTGCATCCCGCCCGTCGTTGATTGCCGACGGCGCGCAGTTTCAGGGCGGCGAAAGCCGCAGGGTCAAGGAATTGGAACAGGCGCATCTGGCGCTGGCCTTTGAATCGCCCGGCTACCGCGATCCGGCGTTTTATGCCGCGCAGGTCTATTCCACAGCACTTGGCGGCGGCATGTCGAGCCGTCTGTTTCAGGAGATCCGCGAAAAGCGCGGGCTGTGCTATACCATCTTTGCCCAGACCGGTGCCTATTCCGACACCGGCATGACCACCATCTATGCCGGCACCAGCGCAGCGGAGATCCGGGATCTGACCCATCTCACCATCGACGAAATGAAACGCGCCGCCGAGGACATGTCGCCAGCCGAGGTGGCCCGTGCACGGGCGCAGATGAAGGCGGGGCTGCTGATGGGACTGGAAAGCCCGTCATCGCGCACCGAACGTCTGGCGCGGATGATCCAGATCTGGGGCGAGGTGCCTTCCCTCGAGGATACGATCAGCCGGATCGACAGCGTCACCACCGGTGACGTGCGTGCGTTCGCCGAAGACTTGGTGCAGAAAGCACCGGTTGCGCTGGCGCTCTATGGCCCGGTCGATGAGGCGCCTGAACTGGCCGCCTTGCAGCAGCGCCGCGTGGCCTGATGCTGTCATTGAGGCGCAAACTCAGGCTCGATACGGAGCGTCTGGTTTTGCGGCCTCCCGTGCACAGCGATTTCAACCCATGGAGCGCGCTGCGGCGCGACAGCGAAGCGTTTCTTGCCAAATGGGAGCCCAGCTGGGCCGAAGACCATCTGACGCGTCGGTCCTTCACCAATCGTGTGTACTGGGCCAATCGGGCGATCGGAAATCAATCCGCGATCCCGTTGTTTCTGGTGCGACGGCAAGATGACATGCTGATGGGCGCGATCACGCTCGACAACATCCGGCGCGGCCCGGCGCAGGCCGGAACGCTCGGGTATTGGGTCGGAGAACCGTTTGCACGCCAAGGCTATATGCGCGAGGCGATCGACGCGGTTGTGCATTACGCTTTCGATCGTCTGGACCTCAGCCGTATCGAAGCGGCCTGTCTGCCGGAAAACCAAGCGTCCCGGCGTTTGCTGGAAAAGACCGGCTTCAAATACGAAGGCGTCGCGCAAAGCTATTTGCAAATCGACGGACGCTGGCGCACGCATGTTCTGTACGCATCCCTGCGCATGGACCGTCGCGGACGCACAAGCGTGGGCTAGACGGATCGGTCTCACACGCTAAGTTCAAGGCAGGAGGTGCTGCAATGGACCGTCTGCTTGTAACGTTGTTGATCGCCCTGCTGATCCCGGCAGGTGGCGTTTCCGCACAGGACACCCGGCGCCCCAGCCATTGCATCGCCATTGCAGACGCCACGCCGCACGCTCACTTCATTCAGAAGGCGTCCTGGACGGATCCTGTCCCGGAGTATTCCGTTCGCATCAACTACGTCGCGCACGCATCTTTCTTGCTGCAAACCCCCGGTGGGTTGAACATCGCTACGGATTTCACCGGTTTTCTGGGCAACACCCGGATGATCCCCGACGTGGTCACCATGAACCACGCCCATGACACCCATTGGACCGCATTCCCCGACCCGGCCATTCCTCATGCGCTGCCCGGCTGGGGGCCGTTCGGAGAGGGTATCGACCATCATCTTGATCTGGGCGAAGTGCTGATCCGCAACGTCTCGACTGACATTCGTTCGTGGCAGGGCGGCGTCGAGGAAAAGGGCAACTCGATTTTCATCTTCGAGGTCGAAGGACTTTGCATCGGCCACCTTGGCCATTTGCACCACGAGCCGAGCGACGCGCAATATGCCGCCATCGGACGACTGGACGTGGTGATGGTGCCGGTGGATGGCGGCTATACCCTACCGCGCGAAACGGTTGTGCGGATCGTCGACCGGCTGCGCTCCAGCGTGGTCATTCCGATGCATTGGTTTTCCGGTGGCGCGCTGGCAGCGTTTCTCGGCGAGGTGCAGGACAGCTTCGTGATCGACCGCCGGGACACCTCTTTCCTGGAGTTGTCATTGCGTGATCTGCCGCCGCGTCCTACGGTTGTGGTCCTGCGTCCTGAATGGCTGCGGGATAGCACAGAGTGACGCAACCGGAGCCAGACCATGCCACGCGATTCGGCTGACAGCAGTTTCATCGACCGCCTGTCCAACCAGTTTCCCCCCGACACGTTCGCCCAAGCCGAGCAGCATTACCTCAAAGAGCCGCGCGGGCGCTGGCACGGCGCTCAGGGCTATGTCGCACGGCCCCGCACGACGCAGGAGGTTGCCGCATTGGTCAAGGCGTGCTCGGACGCTGGTGTCGGTGTCATTCCCTACGGCGGCGGAACCGGACTCGTCGGCGGACAAATCGCGCCGGAAGGCGACGGGGAAAGCCCGCTGATCCTGTCGCTTGAACGGATGACGAAAATTCGTGCCGTTTACCCGCTGGAAAATGTCCTGGTGGCCGAAGCGGGGGTCATCCTGTCGAATGTCCAAGCGGCCGCATCCGATGTGGACCGGCTGTTTCCGTTGTCGCTGGCCTCTGAGGGGTCGGCGCGGATCGGCGGGCTTCTGGCCACCAATGCCGGGGGCGTCAATGTCCTGCGCTACGGCAATGCGCGTGACCTCTGTCTGGGGTTGGAGGCGGTGATGCCCGACGGCTCGATCTGGAACGGGCTGAAACGCTTGCGCAAGGACAACACCGGCTATGATCTGCGCAACCTGCTGATCGGCGCCGAAGGAACGCTGGGGGTCATCACGGCGGCCTCGCTCAAGCTGTTCCCGCAACCCGCGTCTCACGGAACCGCGATCTTCGTCATCCAGAGCCCCGAAGCCGCGCTTGATCTCTTGTCGCTGGCCAAATCGCAACTGGGCGAAAGCATCACAGCGTTTGAACTGATCAACGGCACCGGACTCGATTTTCTGGCCGACAAGTTGCCCGAGATGCGACTGCCGTTCGGCAACGACCACCCGGAATGGATGGTGTTGATGGATATCGGCCTGCCGCGCGGGCTTGAGCCGCAAACCGCATTGGAAGAGCTGTTCATCGCCGCCGACGCCGACGGCATCGTGAAGGACGCGCTGATCGCTCAGTCCGAGGCACAGCGCACCGAATTCTGGTCGGTCCGCGAATTCATTCCCGAGGCCAACCGGCTGGTCGGATCGGTCTCGAGCCATGACGTGTCTCTGCCTCTCGGTGAGTTGCCGAGCTTTATCGCCCGGGTCAGACTGGCAATCGAGCGGATCGGGGATTTCCGGATCAATTGTTTCGGGCATGTCGGAGACGGCAATCTGCACTTCAATGTCTTTCCGCCCCAAGGCGAGTCGCGCGATGCCTATCTTGACGAAACCAAAGCGATCAAACGCGCGGTTCACGATATCGCCCACGATCTTGACGGCTCGATCAGCGCCGAACACGGGATCGGGCGGCTCAAAAAGGCCGATCTCGAACGCTATGGTGATCCGACGAAACTCGCCGCGATGCGGGCGATCAAGACTGCACTTGATCCCAAGGGCATCATGAACCCCGGCGCGGTGCTACCGTGACGCCATTCGGAACACGCATCCGTCCGTGACCAGCTGCGGCGGCGTCAGGCACAGCCCCTTGGCGGTCTGGAACGCCTGCAACACCTTTGGCACATAGGCGCGGGTTTCGGCATAATCGGGAACGCCGTTATTCTTGACCACGGCATTCTCTCCGGCGTTATACCCCGCCAGCACCAAGATCACGTCATTGTCGAACTTCTGCATCAGAAAATCGAGGAAGGCGACGCCGCCCTTGATGTTCTGCGCAGGCGACAGGCTGTCCGTGACGCCGAACCGCTCGGCCGTGGCGGGCATCAACTGCATCAGCCCCTGCGCCCCGACCGAACTCTGCGCATCGACCTTCCCTGCCGATTCCACGGCGATCACCGCCAGCGCCAAGGCAGGTGACACCCGCGTGCCCACCGTGTTCAGCAAGATGTCACGCCCATGGCGCGAGGCGATGTTCTGGAGATCCTGTAGGCGCGGCGCGCTGACGCCCTGCCCCGAGGGAGGATTGGACAGCCGGACCAGTGCAGGGTCAAGCCGCCCCGGCCCCTTTGCCGCCAGCGAGGGAGAGATGTCGTTCCAGAACCACGCCAGCGTTTCAGCTCCTCCGGCGCGCGGCTGCGCAATGGCAGCGGCAGCCGGCACCGCCGGTTCAGCGGCGCGCGGCGCAATTTGAACGGTGATGCGCTTGCGCGACCCGGCTTTGGGCGGTTTGACCCGTTTGGCGGAAAATTCCGGAAACGGCGGAGGCTCCGCCCCGACAGCGCCCGCACAAAGCGACAGGGCGCACAGGCCCATTATCAAAAATCTGTTCATTAGCGGGATCCTGCTCGATGCCCTGTTTTCAGCAGTATCGCATAATCCGACGCTTCGTGCCATTTCGTTTCCAGTTGAGCGTCAATGCGTAACCTTCCCGCCTCAGAATCGCGCATTTTGCGGACAAGTTTAACAAATATTCAGAATAGTTTTGTTTATAATCAGTGTCTTGACTAATTTTGCGAAGCTTTTTCAGCAGGCTGCAAAAACGGACCAATCGCGCCAAACTGATGCCCCAATCCGGCGACTATAAGTGTTCATCCAAGACGGGATGGAGCGAAAGAGAGAGCGCTCAACACAAAGTTCCACACTTGGCCAACGTGAGCAAAACCTAGGACTATGGAGACTAACATGATCAAATTCATCAAGAACTTCCGCAATGACGAAGACGGCGCCGTAACAGTTGACTGGGTCGTTCTGACCGCTGCTGTCGTGGGCCTGGCAATCGCTGCTTTCAGCATGATCAATGACAACACGATCGCACTGCTGAGCAATGTCGGTACCGCTGTGGGTCAAACTGAACTGACAGATGGCCTGACAATCACCCCGTAATTAAAGTTGGTCTTACAACGCTCAGGGAAAGGCGCGTACTGCGCCTTTCCTATCTCTAAACGCCGGGAGTGCCTCATGCGCGGTTTTCTGACAAAGTTTGCCAAAGACGAATACGGCGCCGTCACCGTGGACTGGGTGATCCTCACAGCAGCAATCGTTTCCCTTGCATTTCTGGTCTGGCCTCTTTTCAACGAGAATGTGACAGGCCTGTCGACTGCCACCGACACGGCAATCGGAGTTTATAACGCAAATCTTGATTATGATTTGTAACGGCACTGGACGCCTCTCGAATACCCATCGAGCCGGGTAGAGCGGATAACGCATCAAAGAGCGATCAATCAGAGACCGATAGGAGAGCGTGCGAAAGCGCGCTTTTTTCTACTATGAGGGGCGTTTTCCAAGTTTTGCCTCATTGACCCCCCAAGGCAGACATATTCACCCCATACCCTACGATGAGAAAAATGTTCCGGACCGCGTCGGTCCGTCACCGGGCATTAAAGGAGGCAATATGCGCACTGTTTTTGGATTGGTACTTCTCGCGGGTTTGGCGCTGGCCGGTTTTGCAGTCTACATGGCGCAGAATTATATCGGTGCTTACGAAACCGCCCTTCAGGAGGAGCGCACCAAGTCGAATGAAAGCGTGCCGGTGCAAGACATCTACGTGGCAACGCGCGCCATTCAGTATGGTCAGGAGATCACCGCCGAGGATGTGATCCTCATGCCCTGGCCGAAACAGGCATTGCCGGAAACCTTCTTCGATGCGGAAAAACCGATCCTATCGGAAGGCCAGAAAACGCGTGTTGCATTGCGCCAGATCGAGAAGAACGAAGCCTTCATGAACGTGAAAGTCAGTGATCCGGGGGAAACCGCCGGACTGACCTCGCGATTGGAACGTGGTCAGCGCGCGTTTGCGATCAAGGTGGATGTGGCGTCTGGTGTGTCGGGCTTCCTTCGTCCTGGTGACCGCGTTGATGTCTACTGGACCGGACGAAGCAATTTCGCCGACAAGGATATGCCCTCGGGCGACGTGACACGGCTGATCGAAACCGGCGTGAACCTGATCGCGATCGACCAGACATCGCAGTCCGAGGTGTCCGACACGACCATCGCGCGCACCGTCACCGTAGCCGCCAGCCCCCAGCAGGTTGCGGCGCTGGCACAGGCGCAATCCACCGGTCGGCTGTCCCTGTCGCTTCTGGGCCGTGACGACGACACGGTGTCCGAGGTGATCGAGGTCAATCAAATGTCGCTGTTGGGGATCGAGGCGCGTGAACGCATCGAAACTCCGGCGCGGGCAGAAGTTTGCACAATTCGGACCCGCAAAGGCGGCGAAGTGACGGAAATACCCATCCCTTGTACGAACTAGGCACATCGCACACTTCATCTGGTAATTTAGGCAGCAATGCGGCCTTGGAAGGCGCAACATTATGTTGCGCCTTATCCACATGAAGGGCAGCACTGAAATCATTGATTCTTGAAATAAATCGCGACTTGGCGCACGTTGCTGGCAATATCGGGCGAAAAGACCCATTTCCGAGGCGTGATCCGAAAGGCAGGTCACATGTATACGAGCAACCCAATCAAGGCCGCTCTTCTGGGCGCGGTGCTTGCCCTCACTCCGGTGGCGCACTCAGCGATGGCTGAAACCTTGCGTGTGATAAGAACCAACACCGAGTCCACTTTGAACGTCCCGATGAATCGCGCCGTTGTCGTTGAAAGCGAAGTTCCGTTTGCGGAGTTGAGCATCGCCAACCCATCGATTGCAGACATTTCCTCTTTATCGGAACGGACAATCTACGTTTTGGGCAAAACTCCGGGGACGACGTCGTTGACCATTCTGGATGCCAACGGTCAGTTGATCACCAATGTCGACGTCAGGGTGGCGCCCGATCTGAGCGAGTTCAAAGAGCGCCTCAGGCAGATTCTTCCAGACGAAAAGATCGATGTGCGCACCGCCAATGACGGTGTGGTTCTGTCGGGAACCGTTTCCAGCACGGTGCGGATGCAACGCGCGCTGGAGCTGGCGCAACGCTACGCACCTGAACGGGTGTCTAACCTGATGACCGTTGGCGGTGTCCAGCAGGTGATGCTGAAAGTCCGCTTTGCCGAAATGCAGCGATCGGTCTCGAAATCCTTGCGCGCCTCGCTCGCGACGGGTGGCTCGGTGCTTGACGGCGATCTCGGTCTTGAAATTGGAACCGGCAACTCGGCAGCCAACGCGGCAGCGGACAGGGTTGTCGACAAGCTGGCATCCTCCAGCGATTCACAAGGGGCTGTCCTGTTCGGCTTTGACGCCGGTGGACTTGAAGTCGGCATCCTCCTCGAAGCGCTTGAGTCTAAAGGGATGGTGCGCACACTGGCAGAGCCGAACCTGACCTCGCTGTCAGGGCAGGAAGCCAAGTTTCTGGCGGGCGGCGAATATCCCGTGCCTATTGCGCAGGAAGAGGGCCAGATTACCGTTGAATTCAAGCCGTTCGGTGTCGAATTGAACTTCATTCCGCGGGTTCTGGACAAGGGTCTTATCAATCTGGAACTCAACGCCGCCGTCTCCTCGATCGATCCCAGCGCCGGCATCGACGTCGGTGCGATCCGCATCGATGGCTTCCGTCGTCGTGAAACCAGCACGACGGTGGAGCTTCGCGATGGCGAGAGCTTTGCAATTGCAGGGCTTTTGCAGGACGACTTTCGCGATGTGAACGATCAGGTTCCGTGGTTGGGCGACATCCCGGTACTTGGAGCGCTGTTTCGGAGCGCGGATTATCAGCGTGAACAGTCGGAACTCGTGATCATCATCACGCCGCATCTGGTGACGCCGACACGCGGCGAGGCGCTGGCGCTTCCAACCGACCGTGTCCGTCCCCCGAGCGAAAAAGACCTGTTTCTTTTCGGCCGCGTTGCCGGTGACACCCGCAATCTGCGCGGCGCCGCCGGTGAGGTTGCCCGACAGGACTTCAACGGCTCTTATGGCTATGTAATGGATTGAGGCGATGGCAATACAAAAAAATCTCCGTATCCCCACCGCCTTGATCGGACTGGCCCTGGTGGCTGCCTGTGCTGGCAACGACCCGGTGTACAGCGCCTTCAATCGCGAAGCCGGGGCCCTGGTGGACACTGGCAACTTCGGCAATGCCACGATGAACAACACGCAGATCATGAACGGCGAGAAACGTTATGTTTACGACTTGTCGCAAAGATTCGCGAGTGAAGTGCTGACCACGGTGAACTTTGCGTTCAACAGTGCGGTGCTTGACAGTGGTGCGCGCGATACGCTGCGCGAGCAGGCAAGCTGGATACGCCAGTTCCCGGAAATCCATTTCCGTGTCTACGGTCACACCGATGCGGTCGGTAGCGAGGCCTACAACAAGCGTCTCGGACTGAGCCGTGCGAATGCGGTTGTCGCCTATCTGGCGTCGCAGGGCATCAGCCTGTCCCGTTTGGAAGCGGTGGTGTCATACGGTGAAACACAGCCACTGATCGTCACCGAAGGCCGCGAGCGCCGCAACCGCCGGACCGTGACAGAGGTGTCAGGGTTCGTCGCATCGCACCCCACAGTGCTTGAGGGGAAATACGCGGAAGTGATCTACCGCGAATACATCAACAGCGCGCTGCCAAGAGCAATTTTGGCAGACATCGAAACGGGCGAATAGCCTGTCTGATACTGGCATGGCCCCTTCGGGGGCCACCCAACCGGCCTGAAATACCGTACAATTTCGGTAATTCGGCCCCAATGTTGCCAAGTTTTCCAACGAACTTCGGACTGTAGCAGTCCTTCCCGTGCGACTCGGGACCATCGCTGAAGATGTGTGCAGAACGCAGATTTCCGGCGATGAGAAGCAAGAGGAAACGAGGCAAATGACGAATATCCTACCAGGCACCCCGGACCCGGCACCGCTCGTGGCGTGCACCATCAGCCGGGATGTTCAGGAATTCGACCTTCTGATCGAGGACATGGAATCGGTGCTCGGCGAAGGCTGGGGCGACCTTGGCTTTGACGAGGCGATGCATTTCTTCTCGCAACCGGATGGCGAAAAACTCGAATTTGTGGCGCTGGCAGTCGATGCGGAAGACGAGGGAGATGTCGATCATCTCTCCACGATCATCGCCGCTGCCAAATCGCGCAACATCAAGGTCGTGCTGATCGCGCATGATGTGACGCCGGCTGCCTTGCACCATCTTTTGCGCCAGGGTGCGGATGAATTTGTCCCCTATCCTTTGCCCGAAGGCGAACTGGCGGCCGCGATCGAACGAATGCGCGCGACTTCTGCCCCGACGGCCGCCCGGACCATTCCTGACGGCGCGCCGGTCAAGCTGTCCAACGACGGCGACGGCGTGATCATCGCCGTGCAGGGCATGGCCGGGGGATGCGGCGCGAGCACGTTTGCGACAAACCTCGCTTGGGAACTGGCGACGGTTTCCAAGGATGCTCCGCCCAAGGTGTGCATCATCGACCTCGGTCTGCAATTCGGCGCGGTCTCCACCTATCTGGACGTGCAACGGCGCGAATCCGTTCTCGAACTGCTGACCGACATGGACGCGCTTGACGATGACAGCTTTGCCCAGGCGCTGGAGACCTTTGAGGACAAGCTTCAGGTGTTCACCTCTCCGGTCGATCTGCCCCCGCTCGACGTTGTGGGACAGGCCGAGATCCAGCATCTGCTGGACATCGCGGCCCGGCATTTCGATTTCGTCGTGGTCGACATGCCGCCCAGCCTCGTTCAATGGTCCGAAACCGTGCTCTACGCGGCACAGGTCTATTTTGGCATGATCGAACTCGATATGCGCTCTGCGCAAAACACGTTCCGTCTCAAGCGCGCGCTTCAGGCCGAGGACTTGCCGTTCGAGAAGATCCGTTTCGTGCTGAACCGCGCGCCGCGTTTCACGGATCTGCAAGGCAAGAGCCGGCTCAAGCGGATGCAGGAAAGTCTTGATATTTCGGTTGATCTGCAAATGCCCGATGGCGGCAAGCCGGTCGCCGAAGCCGGGGATCATGGGCAGCCGCTTGGCCTGCAACAGCCCAAGAACCCGCTCCGCAAGGAAATTGCCAAGCTGGCGCAATCGCTGTTCGAAGTCGGTCAGTCCGACGCCGAAGCGGCTTGAGGAGAGAGTAGATGTTTTCGCGTTACAAGAAAGCGACAGACGAAACCACAAATCCCGCAGTCGCTGCCAAAGCTTCGGCTCCGACGGCGCCAGTCAGCACCGCGACGCTGACCAAGATGAAGCGCAAACCGCCGCAAGCAAAGCCTGCCGAAGCGCAACCGATGGATCGCGAGAAAAAGCGCAAGGAGCGTCTGAGCGAGATCAAGCTCGAATTGCACCGCGCCCTTCTCGACAACCTCAACCTTGCCGCGCTGGACAAGGCGACCGAGAAAGAGCTGAAAGACGAAATCAACGCGATCACGACCGAAAGCCTGCAAGAGCGCGGCATGGTCCTGAACCGTGAAGAACGCATCGCGCTGAACCAGGAGCTTTACGATGAGGTCAAAGGGCTTGGCCCACTAGAAACATTGCTGAAAGACGAAACCGTCAGCGATATTCTGGTGAACGGTCCGCAACAGATCTTTGTTGAACGTGACGGCAAGCTGCAACTCAGCGACGTGACGTTCAAGGATGAAAAGCACCTGATGCGGATCATCGACAAGATTGTGTCCGCCGTTGGTCGTCGTGTCGATGAATCAAACCCTTATGTCGACGCCCGTTTGCAGGACGGCTCGCGCTTCAACGCGATGGTGCCGCCGATTGCGGTGGACGGCAGTCTTGTATCGATCCGTAAATTCAAAACCGACAAGCTGAGCATCGACGACCTGGTGAATTTCGGCGCCTTCACGGAAGAAATGGCCGTCTATCTGCAAGCGGCAGTCGCCACGCGGCTGAACATCATCGTCTCGGGCGGTACAGGTTCGGGCAAAACCACAACCTTGAACGCGCTGTCGTCCTTCATTGACGATTCCGAACGTATCCTGACGATCGAGGATACGGCCGAACTCCAGCTGCAACAAACGCATGTGGGCCGGATGGAAAGCCGCCCCGCCAATGTCGAGGGCAAAGGCGCCGTCAGCCCGCGCGATTGCCTCAAAAACGCGCTGCGGATGCGCCCTGACCGGATCATCGTCGGCGAAACGCGCGGCGAAGAAGTGATCGACATGCTACAGGCCATGAACACCGGTCACGACGGCTCTATGACGACGATCCACGCCAACTCTGCCCGTGACGGTGTCAGCCGACTGGAAAACATGATCGCGATGGCCGGCATCGAAATGCCACTCAAGGCGATGCGGTCGCAGATTTCGTCGGCTGTGAACCTGCTTGTGCAGGCATCGCGCTTGCAAGACGGCTCGCGCCGCATGACCTCAATCACCGAAATCACCGGCATGGAGGGTGAAGTGATCTCGATGCAGGAAATCTTCCGTTTCCAGCGTGTCGGCCTGACGCCAGAAAACAAGATCATCGGTCACTTCACCGCCACCGGCGTGCGCTCCAACTTTTCGGAGCGGTTCAAGATGTGGGGTTATGACCTTCCGCCGTCGATCTTTGAACCCTTCAGCGGGAATTACTGACATGACCCTGAGCGCAGAACCCATTGTCTACGGCTTGATTTTTATCGCCGTGCTGGTGCTTGTCGAAGGCGTCTATCTGGTCGCCTTCGGCAAATCCATCAGCCTGAACAAGCGCGTCAACCGCCGCCTTGAGATGCTCGACAAGGGCACCAAGCGTGAGGAAGTGCTCGCCAAGCTCCGCAAGGAGATGGACCAGCACATGGCCTCTCGCGGGTTTCCTCTTTATTCCATTCTCGCGGACCGGGCGCAGAAAGCGGCCATCGCCTTTACGCCGAAACAGCTTGTGCTGGTCATGGCTGCTGTCAGTGTGATCTCCTTCGTGGGTCTTACTGTCGGCACCGAAGCGCAGTTGCCGGTCCGTATCGTGATGGGCATCGGGATCGGCGTGGGCGGTGTGTTTTTCTGGATCAACACCAAAGCCAAGAAGCGCCTGTCACTGATAGAAGAACAATTGCCGGATGCGGTGGAACTCATGGTGCGATCCTTGCGCGTCGGACATCCGTTTTCATCCGCCATTTCGATCGTCTCCAAGGAAATCAAGGATCCGCTGGCAACCGAGTTCGGCATCATCGCGGATGAATCCAGCTATGGTCGTGACATCGGCGAGGCGTTGAAGGCGATGGCCGAACGTCTCGACATGCAGGATTTGCGCTTTTTAGCGGTCGCCGTGGCGATCCAGCAGCAATCAGGCGGTAACCTCGCCGAAATCCTCGACGGTCTGGCCAAGGTCATCCGCGCCCGCTTCCGGCTGTTCCGCCGGGTCAAGGCGATCACGGCGGAGGCGCAATGGTCGGGCAAGTTTCTGTCAGGCTTTCCCGTCGGCGCGCTGATCGTCATCCAGGTGACCGATCCGCATTACTATGACGAAGTTCTCGACCATCCCTGGTTCATTCCCGCGTGTTTTCTGGTGGGCATCTTTCTGGTCGCCAACCTGCTCGTCATGCGCGTCCTTGTGAACATCAAAGTCTGAGGCACTGACATGCAAGCATTGAATGCAATGATCGTCGATATGTTCGGACCGGCAGGCCCGATGATCGCTATCGCCGGGCTTGGGGTGCTCCTCTTGCTGCTCGCGATCCCGATATTTTTCGCATCCAAGCCCAACCCGATGGACAGGCTTGATTCCACGGCCGGCCGCAAGAAGATCGACGCGGAGACCCGCGCCGTTCTGCGCGACCATCGCAAGAACGAGAAGCTCAACAAATACGCGCATTTCCTTGAACCGCAGGACGAAAAAGAGCTCTCAGCCATCCGGATGAAGCTGCTTCAGGCCGGCTATCGCGGCAAGGACGCGGTGCAATACTACTACTTTGCGCAGTTTGCGCTTGGCATTGGCGGCCTCATCCTTGGCGTCGCGTATTTCACGCTCATCATGGATTCCTCGCAAGCCACGACGCAACAGACGGTCCTTTATACCCTCGGCCCCGGTGCCATAGGTTATATGGCGCCGAAATACTGGGTCACGAAGCGGGTTCAAAAGAGACAGGAAGAGATCGAAAGCGGCTTTCCCGACAGTCTTGACATGATGCTGGTCTGCGTTGAGGCCGGACAGTCCATGGACCAGTCCATTGTAAGGGTTGCCGGCGAGTTGCGGGCCTCATACCCCAGCCTTGCGGACGAATTCGAGCTTGTGAGCTTCGAGATGAAAGCTGGCAAGGACAAGTCGATGGTGCTTGACGACATGGGCGAACGCTGCGGCGTGCAGGACGTCATGTCTTTCGTCACGGTTCTCAATCAATCGCAGAGCTTTGGTACGCCGATTTCGGATGCGTTGCGGGTTTATGCTGCGGAAATGCGGGATAAACGGGTTATGCGGGCCGAAGAAAAGGCAAACAAGTTGCCAACGAAAATGACTTTGACCACAATGATGCTCACGGTGCCGCCGCTGTTGATCATCCTTGTGGGTCCATCGGTCGTCGGCATCCAGCAACTTGGATCAATGGCAGGGCCCTAGAACGTATGAGATCAGGTGGCATCACCGCCGCAGCCCTCAGTCTTGGATTGGCCGCCTGTTCACCGGGCGGCTTTTCCGCGTCCAAGGAGGCCGTTTTTGCACCCAGCGTCGATCCGCGCGGCACGATGGAAGACCAGTTGACCGTCGGCCACCGCTTGATGAACGCGGGCGAATATGAACTCGCGCTGAGCGCCTTCCGCCTTGCGGCGGCCGATCAGGGGCTGACACCCGAAGTTGTCGCCTCGCTTGGCTCTGTCAATCTTGCCCTTGGGCGGCTCAATCAGGCCGAAACGCTGCTGCGGCGCGCGGTCAAGGAAGACCCGGACAACCCGGGAGCGTGGAACAATCTTGGCGTCGTCCTGATCGAACGGGGCCAAACCGCTGAGGCGGCACAGGTGTTCCAGCGGGCCTTTGCGCTCGACAATGGCGAAAGTGATGCAATTCGCGACAATCTTCGCTTGGCTCTCGCAAAAATGGAAAATTCGCAGTATGATCCTGAAGCAGAACAAGAATACAAACTTGTGCGGCGCGGCAGCAGTGATTTCTTAATCCGCCCGACACAGTAACGAGGCAGAGCAGTAAAAGGACGCAAAAATGCGCCATCCCTTTATCGTGACCCTGTGTGTAACAGGGGCATTCGTCCTTGCCGGATGCGAGCGAGGTATCGATACCGAAGCGGTAGATCGCCAGTTTCAGGACGTCAACGCGATCGACGGCACCAAGCTGAACGACGTAATGCTGACGGTGTCCGACCCCAACGAAGCCGTCTCCTATTTCCAGCGCGCCAGCGCCGCCGCGCCAGAGCGGCTCGATCTGCAACGCGGGTTGGCAGTGTCGCTGGTCCGCGCCAAGCGCTACACCGAAGGGGTGGCGGCATGGGCGCGCGTGGTGTCCGACGACGCGGCGACCGACGATGATCGGGTCGAAATGGCCGATGCGCTGATCCGCAACAATGAATGGAAGCGCGCCGAAACCGTGCTTGATGCCATTCCCCCGACCCATGAGACCTACAAACGCTACCGGCTGGAGGCCATGATTGCCGACGGCAATCAGGAGTGGAAGAAAGCCGACAGCTTTTACGAAATCGCCGTTGGGCTGACGACAAAGCCGGCATCCGTGATGAACAACTGGGGGTTCTCCAAACTGACCCGCGGCGATTACAGCGGTGCCGAGCGATTGTTCGGTCAGGCCATCCAGAACGATGACTCGCTCTTTACCGCCAAGAACAACCTTGTCCTCGCGCGCGGCGCGCAAGGCAATTACGTCCTGCCCGTGATCCCGATGACCCAGGAAGAGCGCGCCGAATTGTTGCATTCCATGGGGCTTGCTGCGGTCAAACGCGGCGATGTGGTGACGGGTCAGGGTCTTATGCGCGAAGCCATCGACACCCATCCGCAGCATTTCGAAACCGCAGCCCGCAGTCTCAAGGCGCTTGAATCCAACGTCGTGAACTGAGCGGTCCGATGGATATCTCGGCCTTCTCGGCGCTGCTTTTTCTGCCGTTTGCTCTGCCCATCTGCGTCTATGTGGCGTTCTCGGATATGCGCGACATGCGCATCCCGAACCAGATGGTCCTGCTGTTGTTCGCCGTCTACGTCGTGGTCGGGGCGATCGCCCTGCCCCTGGACGTTTACGCGTGGCGCTATGTGCATATGATCGTCGTGCTGGTTGCCGGCATTGCCCTGAACGCCGGTGGCGTGTTGGGCGCGGGTGACGCAAAATTCGCCGCCGCCGCGGCGCCGTTCATCCATCTCGGTGACGTGCGCTTTCTCATGGCGTTGTTTGCGGCCAATATGCTGGCAGCCTTTGTCGCCCATCGGATCGGCAAGCACACGATGTTGAAAAAGATCGCACCACATTGGGAAAGCTGGACAAATGCCAAGTTTCCAATGGGGCTGGCGCTTGGAGGGACGCTTGCCCTCTACCTTGCTCTGGGTGTCTGGTACGGCAAGTAATCTGTCCAGAACCGTCCTGCCCCGGCCCTTGTGTTGCCACATTGCCTTGCGACATTCAGGCCAACGCAATCTGGCTTAACCGTTCCGGGGCACAAGATGAACATGCAACCCACCGCCGTCATGGCGCCTCCTCCGCCCAAGCGCATTGACGACATGCAACTGCAACCCGTGATGTTGCGCGACATCATGCTCAAGACGATCTTTCGCAAGAACGTCTCCACCGCGATGGACATCGCGCACGCGATCTGTTTGCCTGTCCCGATCACGCAAGAACTCATTGATTACGCGCGTGGGCAGTTGCTGCTGGAGGCGACCGGTACGCTCAACGCCAATAACGGCTCGGAAATGGGTTATCAGCTCACCGATGCGGGCAAGGCACGCGCGCTCGATGCGCTGGCGCAATCCGAATATTACGGCCCGATGCCGGTTCCGTTGGGCGTATACTCCGAACAGGTAAAACGGCAGTCGATCCGCAATATCCACATTTCGCGCACCCAATTGACCGAAGCGATGGGCCATCTGGTGCTGCCCGAGAATTTGCTGAGCAACCTTGGCCCCGCCGTTGGCGCCGGGCGCTCGATCCTGATGTACGGCCCTCCGGGCAACGGTAAATCCTCGATCTCGAACGGCATCCGCGATGCGATGGGCGACAAGATTTATGTGCCCCACGCGATCGAGTACGCCGGACAGGTTATCACGGTCTATGACCCGATCGTGCACAGCGCCGCCGAAGGCGCATCCAGCACGTCTGGTCTGCGTCTGACCAACCGCTTTGACACGCGCTATGTGCTGTGTGACCGCCCCACCGTGATCACCGGCGGTGAGCTGTCGCTCGACATGCTTGATCTGGTCTACAACCCGACGGCGCGCACCTATCAGGCACCGCTACAGCTCAAATCCACCGGCGGCATCTTTATCGTTGACGACCTCGGCCGTCAGGCCGAACCCCCGCAGAAACTGGTCAACCGCTGGATCGTCCCGCTTGAAGAAGCGCGCGATATTCTGTCTTTGCAATCGGGTGAAAAATTCGAAGTTCCGTTCGACACGTTGGTGATCTTCTCCACCAACTTCCACCCGAACGAGATTTTCGACACCGCCGCCCTGCGGCGTATCTTCTTCAAGATCAAGATCGATGGCCCGGATCAGGCGAATTTCCTCAAGATTTTCTCGATGGTGGCGAAAAAGAAGAAGATGCAGCTTTGCGAAAAGGCGCTGATTCATCTGCTCAAGACCAAGTACCCCACGATCCAGAACGTCTATGCGAATTATCAGCCGATTTTCCTGATCGACCAGATGATCGCAGTTTGCGATTTCGAAGGGTGGCCCTACAAAATGACCCCGGACCTGATTGACCGTGCCTGGGCAAACATGTTCGTGAAGGATGAACATATCGTAAAATAGTGCGCACACGTCGCGCCGGATTGGCTCCACATCGGCCCGTGCCGGATCGGTGCGATTTTCGGCCGATTTCCACTTGACGAGGCGCGGCGTCACCCGTAATCACCACGTCGTTCTGGCGGTGTAGCTCAGTTGGTTAGAGCAGCGGAATCATAATCCGCGTGTCCGGGGTTCAAGTCCCTGCACCGCCACCAATATCCTTGAAAGCCTGGCCAAGCCGTCGAGACATCTGCTCGGGCCGAAGATGCACAGTCGCAAAAAGACACGACGTTGGCGCCCCTGTCCCGCTTCAATTTTTTGTCTTGGCGCTGATGTTTGACAAGACATGCAATCCGCCGCTGACCACGGCTCCAGCTTCCCTATGCACAATAGCCGTATAAAGGCTGGAATTTTTCGTGTTTATCTGGAATATATCAAGCCTGTATTAGACCGAATCCAAAGCCATTTCTGAAGGATGCCCATGACCGGAAAACCTGTCATTCCGATCGTCGGGATCGGCGCGTCCGCAGGCGGGCTCGAGGCTCTCAAGACCCTGATCAGCCGCACCTCACCCCTAACTGGCGCGGCCTATGTCATCGTTCAACATCTGTCACCCGATCACAAGTCGATCCTGCACGAATTGTTGCAGGCGCAAACCGACATTCCGGTGGCGCAGATCAATGCCGGCGACCGGATCGAAGCCAATCATTTCTACGTCGTGCCGCCGGGGAACGTGGCCAGCATCGAAGACGAGCATCTGAAGCTGACGATCAGGGACACCCATGATGCGCAGCATCGCCCGATCGACACCTTTTTCACGTCGCTTGCCGCTGCGCGTGGCCGCGACGCCTATTGCGTGGTGTTGTCGGGCACCGGCAGCGATGGCTCGGCCGGTCTGAAAGAGGTCAAGGCCGCTGGCGGTTTCGCTTTGGTACAGGAAAGCAAGGGCGCACGGTTTCCCGGTATGCCTGACAGCGCCGTTGCAACCGGGCTGGTCGATTTCATTCTGCCGGTCGGTGAGATTGCGGCGCGTCTGGACGAGATCATCCAGCATCGCTGGCAGCTTACCGCGGGCGACGAATCCGACGCACTGAAGAAAGAGATCGAAGCCGCCCTGCCGCGATTTGCGTCGCGACTTGCCGACGTTGCCGGAAACGACTTCAGCGACTACAAGCCCGGCACGCTGGTGCGTCGGATCGAGCGGCGCATGACCGTCTTGCGGCTGACCGATGTAGAGACTTTTCTGAAATCGCTTGACGACGAAAAGCAAGCACAGCTCCTGGCGCAGGAGTTCCTGATCGGCGTCACGCAATTCTTCCGAGATCCGGACGCCTTCAAGGCGTTGCGAGAACTGGTGGTCGATTCCCTTCTGTCCACGACCGAAGGAACCATCCGTATCTGGGTGCCGGGCTGCTCTACAGGGGAAGAAGCCTATTCGCTGGCCATGCTCATGATCGAGGAGATGGACGCGCGCAAGGATCAACGTGTGGTTCAGGTGTTCGGCACCGACATCGATACGCCATCGCTTGTCGCTGCGCGGTACGGGCTTTATTCCGCAAGCGCCGTGGAAAAACTGAGCGAAGAGCGCCGGGACAAATTTTTCCAGCTCGAAAACGGTCAATATCGCGCCATTCCAAAGCTTCGGGAAATGTGCGTTTTCGCGCCGCACAACCTGTTGCAAGACCCGCCATTTTCCCGGCTCGACCTGATATCCTGCCGGAACCTGTTGATTTACCTGTCATCCAATCTGCAAAAGCAGGTCATTCCTCGGTTCCATTTCTCCTTGCGTGGTAAGGGCCATCTTTTCCTCGGCCCCTCCGAAGGGCTTTCGGGGGAAGAGCAGTTGTTTGATGTGATCGACAAGACCCATCGGATCTTTCGCAAGAATGTTGAGGCGCGCACCAGCTATTCGGCCTTGCTCGAAACGCCGCGCCGTCCCCGCGCCTTGCCGCCCGAAAAGCAGGTGGATGCAATTCCGTCGGATGTGTCGCTCGACATGACCAGAGAAGCGTCGGTCCAGCGCGATTTCCTGCGCAGCTATGCCGCGCCGTTTGCGCTGTTGTCACGCTCTGGCGAGGTTCTTTACCTTTCGGAAAAGATGACGGGTTTCGTGCGCCCGTCGCAAGGCGCATCGTCAACGATGTTGGATGCGTATCTCACGGCCGAGTTGCGTCTGCCGGTGCGTACCGCACTTTCCGAGGCCGAGAAAACCGGCGAGGCGCAGCGGGTCGACAATGTTGTGGTCGCCGGCGAACCCCGGCCGCGCATCTTTGACATCGAGGTTGGCCCGAGCGGCTCGGACTTCATTCTGGTTCTCACCGAAGCCCGCGCCGTTGACGCCACCCGCCTCGGTGCTGCCGTCGAGGAGCGCGAGACTGCGGATCGCGATATTCTGGAAACCGAAAACGTCCAACTGCGCAAACAGCTTGCCAGAACCTTGCAAGAATACGAGACCTCTGGTCAGGAGCTGAAAAGCACCAACGAAGAATTGATGAGCATGAACGAGGAATTGCAATCCTCGAACGAAGAACTGGAAACGTCGCGCGAAGAACTGCAATCCATCAACGAAGAGCTCGAAACCGTCAATGCCGAGCTTCAGGAGAACAACCGCCTTCTGACCCGCGCCAATTCCGATCTGAAGAACCTCTTTGAATCAACTGACCTGGCGGTGCTGTTTCTTGACCGGGAATTCTGTGTCCGGAACTTTACACCATCGACGGCAACCTTGTTTGGCATACGGCCCCGCGACATCGGACGGCCGATTTCCGACCTGTCCTCGCGGATCGACTATCCTGAATTGGAAGAAGACTCGCACAAGGTCGACGAGACGCTTCAATCGTTCGAACGTGAAGTAAGGGTGAAAGCGTCGGGCCAGACCTTCCTGTTGCGCATCAAGCCGTACCGGACAACCGACAACCGGCTGGATGGCTATGTGTTGTCGTTCGTCGACATCACCCAGCGCAAGACCTATGAGGAAACGCTCCAGAAGAACGAAAAGGAAATGGCCCGGCAATATGCCGAGCTCGAAAATCTCTATGACACCACGCCTGTCGGCCTGTCGCTCATGGACAAAGATTTGCGCTGGCTGAGGATCAACGAAAAACTGGCCGAGATCAACGGGTTCTCGATTGACGACCATATCGGGAAATCCTTTGAGGAATTGCTGCCGGACATCGAAAACAAGACCGAAGAGGTGTACCATCAGATTTTCGCAACCGGCGAACCGGTGCTGGGGTACGAGATCGAAGGCGAGACCCCTGCATCCCCTGGTGTGAAACGGTACTGGATCGGAGATTTCTATCCGGTCTGGCAGGATGACGAGGTTTTCGCGGTAGGTGCCTGCGTGCGCGAAGTAACCGATCATGCGAAGATGGTGCAGCGCATCCAGGCGCAGAACGACCAACAGAAATTGCTGCTTGGCGAATTGCAGCACCGGGTGAAAAACACGCTGGCAACCATCAGCTCGATTTCGAAAATGTTGTTGAAGGGCGTCGATGATCCCGCGGTCTATCAATCGCGGCTGGAAGATCGGCTTGGGTCGATATCCAGAACGCATGATTTGCTGACTGACTCGAACTGGACCACCACTACGTTCTCCGAGATCGTCAAGAACGAAGCCGCCCCTTACCATCGCGCCGAACAGGCGCGCGTCCGGCAGACCGGACCGGAATTGAATCTCAGCGCAAAGCAGGCTCTGGCGCTTGGCATGGCCATCCACGAGCTGATGACCAATGCGGCCAAATACGGAGCGCTCTCGGTAGACGAGGGCCATGTCGTGATTGGCACCGCGCATGATGCGCTGGACGGAGAAAACCGGGTTCGCATCGTATGGCGGGAATACAATGGGCCCAAGATCGAGACGCCGCCGGAGCATACCGGATTCGGCAGCCTTGTTCTCGAGCGGGTTCTCAAGAGCGACCTGTCTGGTGACATCAATATTGACTATGATGAAGACGGACTATGTTTTCAGGTGGATTTCAGTTTGGATGAATCAAATGACTAATTGCGACATTCTCATTCTGGAAGACGAGGCCATCATTGCGATGGATATCGAAATGACCCTTGAAGAAGCGGGTCATGGCAAGATCGCGGTGTGCAGCACGGTCGAAGAGGCCATAGCCCAGATTGAAAAAAGCGCCCCGAAACTTGCCTTGCTCGACTATAACCTCGGTCACGGGACAAACAGCGTTCCGGTTGCGAAGCGGTTGAGCGAACGCAGCGTCCCGTTTATCATCCTGAGCGGCTACACTGAATCCACGGTCCAAATACCCGACGGGCTTTCCATTGCCGGGCGGCTTGCGAAACCGTTCCAGACGGCGGAATTGGTCGCCAAGGTTGAAAGCGCCTTGAACGGTTCTTGAGCGGACCGCTCGCAGCACTTTTGGGGCCACAAACGACATCTGGCTCATCACCATTGTCTCGTGCAGCTCGGCTGGATCGCATTTGAGAAAGGGAGGCCCATATGGCCAAACTTGCTCCGTCTCAAGAGGTCGCGCGCTGGTCGCGCCTTGCCGGAGTGCTCTATGCCATGGTCATCGTCACCGGGCTTGGTGCCGAGCTTGGACTGCGCGGCCCGCTGATCGACCTTGACAATGCGCGCGCCACCGCAACTGCCATCCTGAACGCGCCACGCCAGTTTCGGCTTGCGATAGGAGCGGACCTTGTCATGGCGCTGTGCGATGTCGGCCTGGCTATTCTTCTCTACCTCATCTTCCGCGCCGTTTCGCCGACGCTGGCGCGATGGTCTTCCGATTGGTTCAGGCGGTTCTGATCGCGTCCAATCTTCTGGCTTTGCAAATCGCATGGATGCTGCTCTCAAACACCGACGAGATTGCAAACTCGCCATCCCTTGCTTTGATTTTCCTTGAACTGCATGGACAAGGCTATGATCTCGGGCTCGTATTCTTTGGCGTAAACAGCCTGCTGATGGGCGTGCTTGTCTGGCAATCAGGTTTGTTTGCGAGAATTTTTGGAGCCGCACTTGCGATTGCCGGAGCGGTTTATCTTATCGGCAGCGGCCTTCGGTTTTTTGCGCCGGAGTTTGTTGGTCTTTTCGCGCCGGCATATGCCCTGACAATCCTGGCAGAGAGCGCATTCTGCGTGCGTCTACTGTTTCAAGGCGCCAAACCCTGACAGACGAGGCGCGCTCGGTTCAATCCTTTGCGCATGCACCGCTCTTTGTCGTTCTAGCCTGCGGGGCTGCCCCATCTTTGTTGCATGAGAACATCTGCCTTGGTGAACAGGCTCGCAACCTTCGGATCCGGCACCTGCGCCACACTCGAAACCTGGCTTTCTTTTCGTACCCACTTTGCAAAACGACGCGTGTGCCGTGTCTTGCGAGACTTACCTGTGGCGTTCAGCAGTCGCGTCAGCGCGTCCGAGAGGTCGCCTCGTGTGGCAAGATCGACAAGATGGATATCCACAGAGATGCGATGGCCATCTGACCCGCTCAGTGCATAAGGGTCTTCGGTCGCCGATCGTCTGACAATTGTTTTCGTTGCATCAATATCCAGGAGTTCGTCATGCGTCAGAGGCAGAACGAGCGCCGAAAATCCATAAAGACATGCAAGTTCGCAGTGAGGTAGCATCGCGGTGAGCCGCAGCCGCATTGCCGCCACCAGACGTTTCTGCATCAGATGCGTATTCCAGACCGAAATCAAGTTGTTCTGGCGAAGCTCGATCACCAGCGCCTGTGTAAAGGAGCCGTCCGCCAATGCGGTCGCGCGCACGCTGCATTCCCGCTCCAGCGCGCGCAGCGGCATCAATCCGGTATCCGGGTCAACCGACACCGAGGCGCGCAAGGCTTGTTCCGTGTCATAGCTGCGCCGTTCTGCGTCCAGCATGCTGCCCAACAGCGGAACCACGAGCAGGTTGATTGCAAGGATTGGCACCGCCGCCTTGGCGAAGAACCAGTGCGCAAGCTCTCCCGGGAGAAGGAATGCCGCCACGAGATGTGCCGACATGAGCACGGCCAAGACCAGATACGCCGCAATACCGCGCAACGCCACATCGCGATACCAGCGCGCCCAACACAGGCCCGCCGCCATCGCGATTGCCATGCCCGCCATCCCGGCCCACATGCCGACACCGCCAATACCGGCCCGCGCGGCGATCCCGATCGCCAATGTCACGCAGGCGGCCGGGGCGCCAAGAAACGCGCCCGCGAGGGCAACGGGCACATTTCTCAGATCGACGATCATGCCGTCAAACGGTTGAATTGGATGATACATTTCAAGAACGGCCACAAGCCCGAAACTTGCACCTAGCGCCAATTGCCCGATCCGGGGAAATCGCGAAAGGCGGCGAAGACGTGCATAGGCAAACGCCAGTGCCACGATCAGGCCAAGTGCGGCGATCAAATCCATCCATGCTGCAAAAACGTTATCCATGACATACCCATCCACGATTCATGCGAATATTGGGCGCAATCTCTTAACAACCTCTTGCCATCTAAAATTGTAGCGAAACTATCGTCCTCATGCCTGACCCGACGCCGGGCACATCACATGAAAGGAACTCACATGGGCAATTTTGACGAAGACCTGTTTCTCAAAGGTCTGGAGCAGCGCAAGGCGACGCTGGGCGCCGAGTACGTCGACAAGACCCTTGCTGCTGCCGACGACTTCACCCGCCCCTTTCAGGAGGCCATGACCGCGTGGTGCTGGGGCTTTGGCTGGGGAGACGACGTGATCGACGCCAAGACCCGATCCATGATGAATCTCTCAATGATCGGGGCCTTGGGCAAGATGACCGAATGGGAACTGCATTGCCGGGGCGCGCTCAACAACGGTGTCACACAAGACGAAATCCGCGCGATCATCCATGTGATCGGTATCTACTGCGGCGTGCCACAGGCGCTTGAGTGTTTCCGCGCGGCCAAACGGGTTCTGGAGGCGACGTGAGCCTGTCCGACGCGCCGTTGCGCAGTCATAAAGCGACGCGTTGACGCTCGCTGTCAAAGGCAAACGCCTTGGCGTCGTCGAAATCCAACTCGATGCGCTCTCCGACGCGCGTCTCGTCCTGACCGAAAATCCGCACGGTCAGGGGCTCTTTTTCGTCGGTCGACACCAAGAGGTTCGTATCTCCACCGAGCCTTTCAACATGCGTCACCGTGCCCTTGATCCGCCCACCGGCCTCGGGGCGCAGATATTCGGGCCGGATGCCCAAAGCGCCATTCGGCGGGATCGACAGCGGCGCCTTGCGCAGGAAATTCATTGCAGGTGAGCCGAGAAAGCCCGCGACAAACTGATTGGCAGGATTGTTGTAAAGCTCCATCGGAGAGCCGACCTGCTCGACCCGTCCATCGCGCAGAACCACGATCTTGTCGGCCAGCGTCATCGCTTCGGTCTGGTCGTGGGTCACGTAGATCATCGACGCGCTGAGGGTGCGGTGCAGTTCGGCAATCTCGATCCGTGTGTTCATGCGCAGCGCGGCGTCGAGGTTCGACAAGGGTTCGTCGAACAGGAACAGCTTGGGTTCACGCACGATGGCGCGGCCGATGGCGACGCGCTGGCGCTGACCGCCCGAGAGATCAGAGGGGCGGCGATCGACATAGGCCGCAAGGTCGAGCATGCGCACCGCCTTGTCGATCCGGCGTTCGATTTCCGCTTTCGGCTGTTTTTCCTGTTTCAGCCCCAAAGCCATGTTATCGCGCACATTAAGGTGCGGATAAAGCGCGTAGGACTGGAACACCATCGCAATGCCACGCTTGGCCGGTGGCATGGAGTTGACGACCTCACCGCCGATGGCCACCGTGCCGCTGGTCGCATCTTCAAGGCCCGCGATCACCCTGAGCAAAGTGGATTTGCCACAGCCCGACGGGCCGACAAACACCACGAACTCGCCCTCCTCGACCGTGAGGCTGATGTCTTTGAGAACCTCGATGGTGCCGAAGGACTTGCACACATTGTCCAGAACCAGTGCCGTCATGCGCGCTCTCCCAACTCGACCGGTCGGCCGCTGCGGATGCTTTCATCCGCCGCCAGACAAATGGCAAGGGATTGCACCGCGTCGGTCATATGTCGCTCCAAATCAATGTTGTTTCGTACCGCCTTGATCATAAAGGCCTGTTCGGCGTCGCAAAGCTCTTGATGCCCCGGCTCTCCGGGCAGGTCGATCAGCGTGTCGCCGTCGTTGCGATGCACCAGCAAGCCGCCCACCTTGGTGTGCCCGTCCACGTCTGCCGACGCGCCCTTGTTGCCGTCGGTGATCGACACCGCGCCATTGGGCGACACCACGTCCTTGACGAAAAACGCGGTCTCCGAAATCATCGGCCCCCACCCGGCTTCGTACCAACCGATGGAGCCGTCCTCGAACCAGACCTGAAGCTGGCCGTAATTATACATGTCCGGCGCGATCTCGTCCGACAGGCGCAATCCCATGCCGCTGACGCGCACCGGGCGCGCATCGGTGATCTGGCACATCACATCGACATAATGCACACCGCAATCCACGATCGGACTGGTGGTCTGCATCAGCGCCTTGTGCGTTTCCCATTCCGCGCCGGTCGATTGCTGGTTGAGGTTCATGCGAAACACATATGGCCCGCCCAGTTCGCGCGCCTCGGCGATCAGGCGTTGCCAGCTTGGGTGATGGCGCAGGATGTAGCCAACCACCAGCTTGCGCCCCAACCGCCGCGCCGTGTCGACAACGCGTTCAGCATCGGCAACCGTGGTGGCCAACGGCTTTTCGATAAACACATCCGCCCCTGCCTCCATCGCGGCGATGGCATAGTCCGCATGGCTGTCGGAATAGGTGGCGATGCACACCAGATCGGGACCAAGTGCCAGCCCTTCCTCGAAGGTCTGAAACCGGGGATAGCCCTGCAACTCTTTGGGCAAATCCACCTCCGAACGGTTGACCAGCCCGATGATCTCGGCCTCGGGATGCTTGTGATAGGCCAGCGCGTGACTGCGCCCCATATTGCCCAGACCTGCAACCACAACCTTCATTTCACTGCTCCCGATGTAATGCCCCGGATCAACTGGCGCGAAAAGACGACGTAAAGCGCCATCACCGGCAGGATCGCCAGCGACAGCGCCGACAGCACCGCGTTCCAGTCGGTGACGAACTGTCCGATGAACACCTGGCTTCCCAGCGTCAGGGTTTTCACCTCTTCCGCCGGGGCAAGGATCAGCGGAAACCACAGATCGTTCCAGATCGGGATCATGTTGAACACCGCCACCGTCGCCATTGCCGGCCGCACCAGAGGCAACACCAACCGGAAGAAGATGCGGTATTCCGACAGCCCGTCGATGCGGCCTGCGTTTTTCAAATCGTCGCTCACCTGCCGCATGAATTCAGACAGGATGAACACCGCCAGCGGCAGCCCTTGCGCGGTATAGACCAGGATCAGCGCCCAAAGCGTGTTGACCAGCCCGGTCTGCACCATCATCTCGAGGATGGCGACCGTGCCGACCCGGATCGGGATCATGATACCCAGAGCGAGATAAAGCCCCATCACCAGATTGCCCTTGAACCGGTATTCCGCCAGGGCAAACGCCGCCATCGCACCGAACAGCAGGATCAGGAACAGAGAGCCGACGGTGACGATCATGGAATTCTGGAAATAGAGGAAAAAATCCCCCTGTTTCATGACAGTCTCATAGCCGATCAAGGAAAAGCTCTCGCTGTTGGGCAAGGACAATGGTTCGCGAAAGATCGCCCGGCGCGTCTTGAAGCTGTTGATGATGATCACG
This sequence comes from Marivita sp. S2033, assembly GCF_046592965.1. Taxonomy (NCBI): domain Bacteria; kingdom Pseudomonadati; phylum Pseudomonadota; class Alphaproteobacteria; order Rhodobacterales; family Roseobacteraceae; genus Marivita; species Marivita sp. S2033. Next base: position 346,256 of record NZ_JBISBV010000002.1, on the reverse strand, counting down.
AACACGGGAAACAGCGCAATCAGCGTGTAAAGGATCAGCGCGCCATGCATGGCGAACAGGTTCAAACGGCTTTGGCGGGCGGTGTTCATGGCGATCCTCAGAACTGGTAGCGGCGCATCCGCGACTGGATGCCGAACAGATAGATGCACACACCCACGAGGATGATCGCGAACATCGCCGATGCAATCGCCGATCCCATGTGCGGATCGCCGAGCTGCAACTGGAAACCAAAGAACGTGCGATACATGAACGTGCCCAGAATGTCGGTCGAGAAATCCGGCCCGGCCAACGCCCCCTGGGCGGCATAGATCAAATCGAACGCGTTGAAATTGGCCACGAATGTCAGGATCGAGATGATGCCAATGGAGGGAAGGATCAACGGCAGCTTGATCTTCCAGAACGCGGCAAAACCGGTGATGCCCTCAACCTCGGCGGCCTCAAGGATTTCATCCGGGATCGACAAGAGCGCAGCATAGATCAGCATCATCGGGATGCCGACAAACTGCCAGACCGACACCAGCGACAGCGTGGTCAGTGCGTATTCCTCTTTGCCCAGCCAAGGCGCGTACAGCGATTTAAGGCCAACAGCATCCAGCATACCGGGCGCAATACCCCAGATCGGCGACAGGATCAGCTTCCAGGCGAAACCCACGATCACGAAGGACAGGATGGTCGGGATAAAGATCGCCGAGCGATAAAAACTCGCAAAGCGCAGTCGCGGATGGCTCAGGATCGCGGCCAGCGCGACGCCGATCGGGTTCTGCACCAGCATGTGGATGATGAAGAACCAGAAATTGTTGGCCAGAGCGTTCCAGAACTGCGTCGACCAGACGCTGTCCCCGAACAGGGTGCGGAAGTTTTGCAGACCGACAAACACCCGCTCCTGCCCCACTTCGGTATAGAGCGACAGTCGCAGCGTGTTGAACAGCGGATAGATCATCACGGCCGTATAGACCAGCACGGCAGGCGCTAGAAACACGACGATATGCCATCTGAATTTCGGTTTCGTCTGCTGCTGTGGCATGGGCTGGACCTCGGGCGTGGATAATGCGGCAGGCGCGCCGGGATCAATCCCCGACGCACCTATGATGCAACCCGTTTACTGTTGCGGCTCGTACCAGCTCGCCAGACCCTCTTGCAGACGCTTGCCTGCATCTTCGGGCGCCTCGTCGCCCTTGATCACGGCCACGGAGGCGTTCCATGTCTCGTTCTCAAGGTTCGGTGTGCCGCGTGACAGCACCTGATAGGTCGAGCGGATCGTGCTTTCGCACTCGTCCCGCCAGGAAATGAACTCTTGCGCCAGCGGATCTTCGACCTCGACAGGGGCCGAGGACAGCGGGAAGAAGCCCGGCAGCGCATTGGCAAAGATCGTCGAGAATTCGCTCGACCCGACCCAGTTGAGGAAGGTCTTCGCCGCTTCGGGATGTTCGGTCGCGCTGTTCATGCCGATGCCGATATCGGTGTGATCCGAGATATAGCAGGTGTCGCCCTCGTTCTCGACCGGCGGATAAAACGCGCCCATCTCGAAATCAACAAGGTTGTTGAAGCCCGAGACCTCCCATGATCCGGCGGGATAGATTGCCGCGCGGCCCAGGGTGAAGATGTTCTGGCTGTCAGGATAGGTCTGCGCCTCGAACCCGTCGCCAAGATACGGCGCCCATCTGGCCATCTGGCGATAGGGCGCAACCCACGGCTCGTCGGTCAGTTTTTGCTCGCCCGACATCAGCGCCTGACGGCCCTCCTCGCCCTTCCAGTAGTTCGGACCGATATTCTGGTAGGCCATCGTGGCGGCTTCCCACTGGTCGTTGGTACCCATCGCCATCGGGATATAGCTGCCGTCTTCCTTGAACGCCTCCAGCACCGCAAAGAACTCCTCCACGGTCTTGGGCTCCTCCACGCCCACCTCCTCGAACGCTTCCTTGTTGTAGATGAAGCCATGGATCACCGACGCCATCGGAACACAGAATTGCACCGATCCGTCATCCGTGCTCCAGCCCGATTTAGCCACGTCCGAGAAATTCGACATCCCCTCCATGTCGCTCAGATCGGCAAGATGCCCGTTCTCGTAAAGCGCCAGCGACGCATCGAAAGGACGGCAGGTGATGATGTCGCCCGCCGATCCCGCGTCCAGCTTGGAGTTGAGAACCGCGTTGTATTCCGCAGGCGCGGACGGGGTGAAATTCAGCTTGATATCCGGGTGTTCGGCCTCGAACGCCGGAATGATCTTGTCCTGCCAGATCGCGAGGTCGTCATTGCGCCAGCTCTCGATGGTCAAGGTCACGTCCTGGGCGGCCGCAGCCCCCGCGATGACGGTCGTGGCAAGCAGAGCGCCAATCAGTTTCGATGGTGTCATTGTCTTCTCCCTGTTTGAACGCGCGTCAGCTGCGCGCGTTTTGCTGTGATCTGAGTGTGTCAAGGCACGGTCCAAGATGCCCGTCGTGCTGCGCAAGCAGCGCCTTCGCCTGCGCGAGTGAACAACCTGCCGCCACCAGCGTTGCCAGCTTGGTGCGCCCGTCCGTCAATTCGAGCGCCGCACGCGCGGTGTCCTCGGGCACGCCTGAAATCTGGCGCACCATGCCGATCGACCGGTTCACCAGCTTTGCATTATCGGCCACCACATTGACCATCATGCCGCCATAGACATGGCCAAGCTTGACCCCCATCAGCGACGACATCATGTTCAGCGCCACTTTCTGCGCGCTGCCGGCACCCATGCGGGTGGAGCCCGCAATCACCTCTGGTGGCGTCTCGATGCAAATCGCGATGTCCGCGAGTTCCAGAAGGCGCGAACCGGCATTGTTGGCCATTGCGACAAGCGTGGCACCCTGCGCCTTGCACCGCTCGGCAATCGCCACCGCGTAAGGCGTTGTCCCACTGGCGCTGAGCACGATCACAACGTCCTGTTGCGTGACGCCTTTCGCGATGGCGTCAACATCCTGAACGTCATCCTCTGTATCGCCCGGCATCCGCCCGTCCACGGGAACACCCCCGGCCATGTGGATCTGCACCGCATCCGGCGGGATTCCGAACGTCCCGGCCAGTTCGCTGGAATCGGCAAGCGCCATCAGGCCGGAACTGCCCGCCGCCGCATAGACCAGACGCCCGCCGGCCCGGATCGCGGCAGCCATCGCCTCGGCTGCGCGGACAATCCCGGCGGTTGCACCCGCGACCGCCGCAACCGCCGCCAGTTGGCCCTGCAAGAGCGCCGTCGCGGCTGCCGATGCGTCCAGTGCATCAAGAGCCTGCGTGTGCGTCAGTTGTTCAGTGGTCGGCAGCAGCGTTCGATTCTCCATTCCTAAATCAATACCTTTCGAATACCTTTTGTCCAGAAAATTTTAGACCATATCGCAAGCGCCTTATTTTAACGGGAATGCCTCGTCAAAGACCTAAACTCGAGCCTTTCTTTTTCATAACAGGTATTATAAAGGTATTACATGTCAAACGAAGCGCCCCCATACATCATCGGCGTGGATGGCGGCGGCACCGGGTGTCGGGCGGCCATCGGCACCTTTGCGCAAGGCGTTCTGGCCCGTGCCGAAGGGGGGCGCGCAAACGCCAGTTCCGACCCCGATCTCGCGATCCAGAATATCCTGTCCACGATCACCGACGCCGCAAAACGGGCCGATGTCACTGCGCAAGACATGCGCGACGCGGTCGTGCACCTTGGCCTTGCCGGCATCATGTCAGACAGCGACGGCAACCGCATTGCCGCAGGCCTGCCGTTCAACAATATCGTCGTGACCGAGGACATGCCCACCGCCGTTGTCGGCGCATTGGGTGGGCAGGATGGGTATCTGTTATCGGTCGGAACCGGCACCATCGTCGCCGCGAACAAGGGCGGGACGTTTAGCTCTGTCGGCGGCTGGGGCTTTCACCTTTCCGATCAGGCGTCGGGTGCGTGGCTGGGGCGCGCGGCGCTGGAGCAGGTCTTGCTGTGCCATGACGGGCTAGCCGATCACACCGGTCTGACGCGCGCACTACTGCAAAGGTTCGACAATGATCCCAACAGCATCGTGACCTTCAGCATGTCGGCGCGCCCGCGCGATTACGCGGCACTAGCGCCAGATATCGTGCGCGCCGCGCAGGCGGGCGACGGTATCGCACGGTCGATGATGCTGAAAGGGGCCGAGTACCTCAAGCAGGGGCTTGCGCGTCTCGGCTTCAGACCGGGCGACCGCCTGTGTCTGACCGGAGGCGTCGGCCCGCATTATGCGCCGTTCCTGCCCGACGATTACTTGAGCGGGCAAACCGCCTCGAAAGGCAGCGCGCTTGACGGCGCGTTTACGCTGGCGAGATCCCGGGCCGCGAACCAAAGAGGCCAGCGCAGATGACGATTGCAGAGTTTCTGGCCCCCGACGCGTGGCTGCGCCCCGATGGCGGCCCCCGCTATGTTCAACTGCGCCAACGCCTGAGCGAAGGCGTCGATCTGGGCCTGTTCAAGGCAGGCAACTCCCTTCCCCCGGAGCGCGAGATCGCCGCAATCACCGAATTGTCACGTGTCACCGTCCGCAAGGCCATTCAGGCGCTGGCCGAAGACGGCATCATCGTGCAGCGGCAGGGCTCGGGATCGTTTGTCTCGTCAGAGCCGCCGCAAATCGAACAATCGCTGTCGCGGCTGACCTCGTTCACCGAAGACATGGCGCGGCGCGGAATGGTGTCCTCAAGCGTCTGGCTGGAGCGCGGCATCTTCATGCCCTCGCCGGACGAACTCATGGCACTCGCATTGCCGTCCGACGCGTCGGTGTCGCGGATTGCCCGGCTCAGGATCGCCGGCGACAAACCGATGGCCATCGAACGCGCCGCCCTGTCGACCGAGATGTTGCCGAACCCGCTCCTGGTGGAGACATCGCTCTACGAAGTCTTGGAGCAGTCCGGCCTCAGACCCGTGCGCGCGCTGCAAAAAATCTCGGCGATCAATCTCGAAAATGCAGACGCCGCGCTGCTTGCGGTGGATGTCGGCAAGGCCGGTCTTCGCATCGAGCGCACCTCTTATCTTGCCGATGGCCGCGCCGTCGAGTTTACCCAATCGGTGTATCGCGGTGACGCCTATAATTTTGTCGCTGAATTGCGTATTGCCTAGCCGCCTGCCCTCAAAGGAGCGCCTCTCATGACCCAAATCGCCCATGCCTATGTCGGTGCACAGATCCACGACGGAACCGACCTGCACGATGGCAAGGCACTTATCGTGTTTCGCGATGGCACGACCGACATTCAGGATCAGGGCAGCCTGCCTGCCGATTGTGCGCAGCAAACCCTGAATGGCGGACTCATCACACCGGGCTTTGTCGATCTGCAAGTTAACGGCGGCGGTGGGGTCATGTTCAACGACGACCAATCGGTTGAGGCCCTCGACATCATTGCGCACGCTCACGCAAGCACCGGCACACAAGCGTTGCTGCCCACGCTCATCACCGACACGCCCGCACAAACCCGCGCTGCGATTGACGCGGTGGAACAGGCTATTGCCCAGCGCATAGACGGCATCGCCGGGCTGCACCTCGAAGGGCCGCACCTGTCCATCGCGCGCAAGGGCGCGCATGATCCGGCGTTGATCCGGCAGATGGAGGACGATGACCTTGCCCTGATGCTGAACGCAGCAGAGCGCATTGCCAATCTCATGGTCACGGTCGCGCCGGAGAATGTCACCAATGCCCAGATCCGTGCAATGGCCGATGCCGGGATCATCGTGTCATTGGGCCATACAGACGCCGATTTCGACACTTGCATGGCCGCCTTCGATGCCGGCGCGCGCTGCGTGACCCATCTGTTCAACGCGATGAGCCAGTTGGGCAATCGCGAACCGGGGCTGGTTGGCGCGACGCTGCAACGCGACGACATTCACGCCGGTCTGATCGCCGATGCGATCCACGTTCATCCCGCCGCCATGCGCACGGCGCTTTCCGCCAAGCCGAACTCCGAAACGGTGTTTCTTGTCACCGACGCAATGGCGACCGCCGGTTCCGATATCGACAGCTTTACCATCAACGGACGCACGGTGTTTCGACGCGACCACAAGCTGACACTGGCCGACGGCACCCTGGCGGGAGCCGATCTCGAGATGCCGCGCGCGCTGAGTATCATGACCCAACAGGTCGGAGACAGCCTCACCCAAGCGATCACCCGCGCGACCGCGACCCCGGCATCGCTGCTGCGTGACCGGAACGATCTGGGCCGCTTGGGCGGAGCGAACCGGACCGCCCTCTACTTCGAAGACGGGTTCCGCGATCCGGTCGTTCTGAACGACGGCAAACAGAGCGTTGAATGAGCGCGTCGGATTGGAAGAGAGCTCAAGCCAAATCGCGCAAGACACTGGCGAACGCCAAGATCCGCTGCATCGACGCGGGCTTCGGTGGCACGGGTGCAAGCGCCGGTGACGCGCACGACACGTCGGACAGGGATTGAGATCATGCATGAGACAACCATCAAGCTCGTGACCCGCGCCGACATACCGCATCTCGACAGCGCGCTGCGCGCGTTGGCCGGGCATCTGGGCGATGCGTACCGGAGCGATCAACAGACGCTCGCGGCGGCTCTTGGGGCTCCGAACGCCCATTGCCTTGCCATATTGGCGATGCGCGGTGAAACACCTGTCGGCGCGCTGCTGGCTTCGCTTATGTTCTCAACGATGCGGGGCGGCGCGGGGCTTTACGTCAGCGACCTTTGGGTGGCCGAAACGGCGCGCGGACATGGGCTGGCGCGCAGGCTTCTCGCCAACGCCCTGAGTGAAGGCACGGCGCGCAATGCAGATCGTTTCCTCAAGCTCGCGGTCTATGACGACAACCCGGAAGCGCGTGTCGTTTATGACCGGCTGGGCTTTACCCATCAGCCGCGTGAAACCAATATGGTCCTGATCGGCCCGGCCCTCGGGAACCTGAAAGAGACGACATGAAAGCCTTCTTCGACAACCGCCAGCGGAACCACCAGCCGCGTCATTTCATGGCCAACGGCGCGATCCGGCCAAACCCGGAACAGGCCGGGCGCATCGACCGTCTGCACGCCGGCGCACTCGAGGCCGGCTGCGACTTCGAAGCGCCCATCGACGCCGGAATTGGGCCGATTGCGGCGATCCACTCGCCGGAATACCTGCGGTTTCTGCAAACCATCCATGCCCGTTGGACGCAGATCGAAGGATCTGGCGACGAGGTGATCCCCAATATCCATCCCGCCAACCGAAGCGACAGCTATCCCAAATCCGCCGTCGGTCAGGCCGGGTACCATCAGGCCGACACCGCCTGCCCGATCGCCAGCGGCACATGGGAGGCCGCCTACTGGTCCGCGCAAAGCGCCATCTCCGGAGCCGATGCGATCCTTGCGGGCGAACGCTCGGCCTATGTCCTGTCGCGCCCGCCGGGCCATCATGCGTTCGGCGATCTGGCGGGGGGGTTTTGCTTTCTGAACAACTCTGCCATCGCCGCCGAACGCCTGCGCGCCAACGGGTTGCGCGCCGCGATCCTTGACGTGGACGTACATCACGGCAACGGAACACAAGGCATTTTCTATAATCGCGCCGACATTCTCACCGTCTCGATACATGCCGATCCGGCGGGGTTCTATCCGTTCTTCTGGGGCCACCACCACGAGCGCGGCGCGGGTGACGGACTGGGCTACAACCTCAACCTTCCCCTGCAACGCGGAACCGCAGATGACGACTATCTCGAAACGCTGCACGTTGCGCTGAACCGGATCAAGGCCTTCGGCGCGGATGTGGTTGTGGTGGCGCTGGGGCTAGATGCGTTCATCGACGACCCGTTCAAGGGACTGGCGATCACCACTCCGGGTTTCGCAAGAATCGGGGCCGCGATCGCGGGGCTTGGCCTGCCCTGCCTGTTTGTTCAGGAGGGCGGCTATATCTGCGACGCGCTTGGCGCGAACCTGACATCCGTGCTTGGCGGATATCGCGATGCGAGCGGCTAGGTCCGGCGCATGGCCGTTGTGAAACCGCTCGCAACAGGCGCGTGTCATGCGTCTTCGAGAAACCCCTCGACCATCTCGTGAAACAGACGCGGTTTCTCAAGATGTGCGGCGTGGGCCGCGGCTGGGATCACCGCCAGTTGACCAAGCGGCAGGTTGCGCCAGAGGGACTCCACCTGCTGCCAGCGATAGGAGCGATCATTGTCCCCCCAGAGAACCAGCGTCGGCATCGTGAGCCGGTCTAGCGCGGGGCGACCGTCCCAATGCGCCATCGCGTCAAGCGCTGCACGCGCCGCCTGCACGCTGGCTTGCGCTCCGATGTCGCGGACCGCGGCGAACCCCGCCGCGTCCTCGCCTTTCAGGAACCACGTCGCGCCGATCCGGCTTGCCGTGGCCGCGACCCCGTCATCGACCAACCGCGCGCGCGATGTGTCGAGCGGCTCGAACCGGTCGGGCATCGCGCCAAGCGGGCCGGTTCCGTAAAGCACCAGACGCTCGACCCTGTCGGCGTGGTTCGCGGCGATCTCCTGCGCGATCATGCCGCCCATCGAATGGCCCAGCAGGATGAACCTGTCGATGCCAAGCTGGTCCAACAATTCGATGACCGCCTGCGCAAATCCCTCGATCCGGTCGCATCCGGGCAAGTCTGCCGCCGCGCCGAAACCGGGCAGGTTCGGCGCGATGACGTCGTGAGTGGCGCTGAACCGGGCGATCTCGGCCTCCCATTGCGCGGCTCCGCCAAGGTAGCCGTGAACCAGCACCAGCACAGGGCCGCGCCCGGCGCGAAGATGGGGCAAGGGCGCGGACATCAGCGCATCTGCTCGGGCAGCCACAGAGCGGTCTGTGGAGCGAAGATCAGGATCGCGATCAGCAGGATCATCGCGCCGATGAAGGGCAGACAGCCCATGATGACATCGCCGATGGTCACCTGTTCTCGACTGATCGCCTGTATGACATAGAGGTTCAGCCCGACAGGCGGTGTCAGCACCGCGATCTCCATCGTGATGGTGTAGACGACCCCGAACCAGATCAGATCGAACCCGGCGGCATCCATCAGCGGATAGATCGTCGGCAGCGTGATGAACGTCATCGACACCGGCTCAAGGAACATGCCGAGGATGACATAGAACACCAGCACGATCAGCAACACTGTGTAGGGCGACAGATCGAACGACAGGAACGGTTCGGTGAATTGTTGCGGCACGCGGTAATAGGTCAGCACAAAGCCGAACAACACGCCCGCCGACAACAGCAATCCCAGATAGCCCATCGTGCGCATGGTGGCAAAGATCGACGCCACAAACCCGTCCCAGGTCAGCCCGCCAACCCCGAAGGCCAGAACGACCGTCAGCAGCGCGGCGACGGCGGCGGCCTCGGTCGGGGTGGCGATACCGGCATAGATGGCGACCGTGATGACAAGTCCGATCAACAGAACCGGCCCCACCGTGCTGAGGATCATCAGCATCGGCATCTTTTGCGCGTCTTCCTGACCCGGAATATCCTCGGGCTTGAGAATGCCCCAGACCAGCACGATCAGCACAAAGCACGAGACCAGGATGATGCCGGGAATGACACCCGCGATGAACAGGTCTCCGATGCTCTGATCGGCGACAATGCCGTAAAACAGCAGGATCAGGCTGGGCGGGATCAACACCGAGAGGGTGCCACCGGCGGCCAGAACGCCGCTCGACAGACGCTTGCCATAGCCAAGGCGCAGCATTTCCGGCAATGCAACGCCGCCGATGGTCAGCGCGCCCACCATGGACGAACCGCACACCGCGCCGAACCCGGCGCTTGCCCCGATCGAGCCATAGGCCGCAGAGCCGCGAATGCGCACGCCTTGGTGCAGGAACTGGTAAAGGTTCGGCCCGATTTGCGATTTGCCTATCAACTCTCCCAAGAAGACGAAGAGCGGCACCGCAAGCAGGATGTAGTCGATCCAGACCCCCCAGAGTTTCAATTCCGAAGACACGACCGAGGTGGAGAACCCCTGGATATTCCACAAAAAGGGCAGCGACGCAGCGGCGAGGGCAAAGGGGATCGGCAGGCCGATGACGATAAAGACCATCAGCAGGCCAAGCAATCCCAGCCCGACAGTGTACCATTCCATGAGAGGGCTCCTTATTCGGCTGGCGTGCGGATCAATCTGATCAGCCGCAGGAAGGCGTAAAAGGTGAAGAGAAGAAGCGCCAAGGCACCCGGCGCCCAGAACAGATAGCGCGGCCAGTGCAGGATCTCGGAGGCGGCACCCGAGTTGAACGACCGGATCGTCGCGCTGACACCGGCGTAGGAAAAGAAGCCACCGACGCCCAGCATCAGGAGGTAGTTGATGATCGCCACGACCTTGCGGGCACCGGCCGACAAAAGATCGGTGGCCATCGACACCTTGGGATAGGCGTCTTCGCGCATGGCATAGGCAAGCCCGGCAAACGCGACAGGAAACAGCAAGAGCGCGGTGGCTTCGGTCACCATGCGGTCAGGCGCGCCCAGCGCGTAGCGCACAAACACCCCGTACGAGATCCAGAGCATCTGGATCAGCACGATGATCGCTCCGGCACCGGCCATCCACAAAACAAGCCGCTCGACCACATGGATCAGGCGATCCAGTCCATCAGTCATGACGCACCTCGTGATTTTTGATGAAGGAAAGTGGAATGCCCGCCACTGACGACGGGCACCCAGACGCTCAATTGGCGTGTTCGGCCATCAGCGCACGGAAGGCATCGGCCCGTTCGGGACCGCAGGCGTTGTCGACCTCGGTTTTCCACTGTTCGGACACGCTGCCGATCAATTCGGCGGTCTTTTCCGGGCTGAGCGTCACTTCGGTGCCGCCTTCTTCGACAGCCGCTGCAACCTGTTCGTCCACCCACTGCTCATAATGCGGCTGAAGCCATGCTTCGGTTTCGGCGGCCGCCTCGGTGACCGCTGCCTGCTCCTCGGGTGTCAGGCTGTCGAACTTGTCCTTGTTCATCATGTAGATGATATTGCCGTAAAACAGATTGGCGTTAACCATGTAGGGCATGACCGACCACAGCTTCCACGAGCTATAGGTGGCAACGCCCATGTTGATGCCATCGACAACACCACGCTCGGCCGATTGAAACACCTCTTTGGGTGCAACGAACACGGGCTGACCGCCCCAAGTCTCGATCATCATGCTGACCAGCGGACCGATGGAGCGCACAAGCTTGCCGTCAAGATTGCCCAGATCCTCGATCTCGCCGTCGAACCACCATTCCTGATCGTAGGAATAGTTGGAATTCAGCAGCGCCAATCCATCCGCGCCGAGGAACGCGGCACCACCGCGTTTCAGCGCTTTGCCGTGCTGCACACGATTTCGGTGCATTATCTCTCGGCGCGCATCGCAGAGCTTGAGGATGACATTCCCGGACTTCGGGTGCGCGTCTATTCCGACAACCTGCGCGTCTGTTGCCAGTTTTTGCAGGAAGGTACCTGCGATTTCCTGCTTTATTACCGCCACAAGGATGTCATGCCGGTATTCGATGAACGCCAGTTCGAACGCAAGGATATCGGGACCGAACAACTGATACCGGTCGCCGCAACCGACGTGGCGCAGGCACAGGGGTGGGATCTGTCCGCGCAGAACGGAGACGACATTCCCTATCTCGGATATGATCCGGCGAGCCTTCTCGGCACCGTCGTCGACCAGACCATCGGCACGCGCAAACCCAGGCTGGCGCTGTGTTACATGGATGCGCTGGTCGAAGCCCTCAAGCGGCGTGCCCTCTATGGCAGCGGAGTCGCCTGGCTTCCCGAAGGATCGGTCGCCGGGGAAATCGCGCAGGGATTGCTGGTTCCGGTCGGCGGCAAAGAATGGCAAGCCACGCTGACGCTATCCCTCTTTTGCTCGGTCGACCGGCTCGACCGCGTCGGCAAGGCGGTCTGGGACGCTCTCTGACGCCGCATCCGGGTAAAGTCGGTGCAGCACGTCCTGCCGGATCTGCTGGATATGCGGGCGGCGCGGCTCTGGCAGCCAGATCATCACCAGCTCCAGCGCGCCAGACGGCAGGACATCGTCCAGCAGGCACAGTTCGCCCCGCTCCAGCGCCTCTTTCACCAGCGACTTCGGCAGCCACGCAACACCGATCCCACTCAGCGCATAGCGATAGGCCGCAAGCGTCAGGGCCGTTTCCGCCTTGGCTTCGGTCACACTTCCCGCCGGCAATCGCGGCGCGAGGGTTTGCGAAAAAAACCGCCCCAGAAACACCTCGGCCGGATAGCTGACAATCGGGATTACCGCGCCTCTTGCCGCATCGCGCAACGCCGGGATGCAAACCGGCACAAGCCATTCGCTGTCCAGCGTCACGCTTTCGAACGCGCGCGGGATCGCGGCGGTCGGCATGTCGGCGGATTCATACATCAGCGCGAAATCGACCGCACCCGACAGCAGCATCATCAGGCACTCGTCCCGGTTGCCCGACCGCACCCGCACCGACACGTCCTGCTGCGCGGTCAACGCCGCCACGATGCGCGGTGACACGGTGTCGGTGATCGCGTGCTGACAGGCAAAGGCCACGGTGCTGCCGGTTCCGCTTGCGGAATTGCGCAAACCCGCGCGCAGGCTCTCAAGCCGTGCGGCGGTATCGCGCAATTGCGGCTCAAGCGCGCGGATGGCGGGCAAGACCTCGATCGGCTTGCGACTGCGGTCAAACAACTCCGCACCGATGCTGTCCTCGATCATGCGGATGCGCCGGGTGAAGGCCGATTGGGTCAAAAACCGCCGGTCGGCGGCGCGCGCCAGCGATCCGGTGTCCATGACCGCCAATATGTCGTTGATCCATTCAAGCCGCATAACGCCCCCAACTTGCACGTTTTGCATTATGGGGCGCTTATTACGCAATATCAATCCAGAGTAACCCGGTGTAACTGTCCCTCATGTCAATTTGAGGAGATTCCCATGCACCTTGCCCGCTTTCCCCGCCGCTTCATCGCTCACCTGCCCACACCGCTTGAGCGCCTCGACCGCCTGACCAAGGAACTCGGCGGACCCGAGATCTGGATCAAGCGTGACGATTGCACCGGCCTCAGCTCTGGCGGCAACAAGACCCGCAAGCTGGAATTCCTGATGGCCGAAGCCGAGCTTGAAGGCGCCGACATGGTGATGACCCAGGGCGCGACCCAGTCCAACCACGCCCGCCAGACCGCGGCCTTCGCCGCCAAGCTGGGCATGGATTGCCACATCCTGCTCGAAGATCGCACCGGGTCGGACGATGCCAACTACAACAACAACGGCAACGTGCTGCTCGATCACCTGCACGGCGCGACGACCGAAAAGCGCCCCGGCGGCGGTGACATGAACGCCGAAATGGAAAAGGTCGCCGACAAGCTGCGCGCCGATGGCCGCAAGGTTTACACCATTCCCGGCGGCGGCTCGAACCCGACGGGTGCCTTGGGCTATGTGAACTGCGCCTTCGAGATGCTGGCACAGGTCAACAACAGCGGCACCAAGATCGACCACATCGTGCACGCCACCGGCAGCGCCGGCACACAGGCGGGCCTGATCGTCGGCCTCAAGGCGATGAATGCGCAAATCCCGCTCCTCGGCATCGGCGTGCGCGCCCCCAAGGCCAAGCAGGAAGAAAACGTCTACAACCTTGCCGTCAAGACCGCCGAAAAGCTCGGCTGCCCCGGCGTGGTCGCGCGGGAAGACGTGGTGGCGAACACCGATTATGTCGGCGAAGGCTATGGCATCCCGACCGAAAGCGGCATGGACGCGATCAAGATGTTTGCCGAACTGGAAAGCATCCTGCTTGATCCGGTCTATTCTGCCAAGGGCGCTGCCGGTTTCATTGATCTGATCCGCAAGGGTCATTTCAAGAAAGGCGAGCGTGTCATCTTCCTGCACACAGGCGGATCGGCCGCGCTCTTCGGCTATACCAAGGCGTTCGACTTTTCCGACCGCTGGACCAACCCCGCCTGACGATGTGGCGCGGCCCGATCCCACGCTCGGGCCGCGATCTCTGACGACCTGGACTGCCAAGAGGGCATATGACACCGCCAAACGCCTCCGCTCTCGCCGCGCGCCTGCGCCTGCCGAACAATCTCAAATCGCTGCTGCCGGGCTTTGCCGTATCGGTGGTGATCGCCATCACGGCGCAATTCCTGTCCGAACATTACGGCGCACCGGCGATGCTGATGGCGCTGCTGTTGGGCATCGCGTTCCACTTTCTGGCCGAAGAAGGCCGCTGCGTCGCAGGCATCAACGTGACCTCGCGCACCGTCCTGCGGTTCGGTGTGGCGCTGCTGGGCGCACGGATCAGCGTCGATCTGCTGATCGGCCTCGGCGCGCCATTGATTGCGCTGACGATCGCCGGTGTCGTCCTGACGATCCTGTTCGGCATTCTGGGCGCACAGCTCTTGGGCCGGGGTTGGCGCTTCGCGCTGCTCACCGGCGGCTCTGTCGCGATTTGCGGCGCCTCGGCGGCGATGGCGATTGCCGCCGTGCTTCCCAAGAACGAACATTCCGAAAAGAACCTGATTTTCACCGTGCTCGCGGTCACCGTGCTGTCGACGCTGGCGATGATCGCCTATCCTGTCATCACGTCCCTCCTTGGCCTTGATCCGCTGGCAACGGGTGTGTTCCTCGGCGGCACCATCCACGACGTCGCGCAAGTGGTCGGCGCGGGCTTCTCGGTGTCCGAGGAAACCGGCGAGACGGCAACTCTGGTGAAGCTGATCCGCGTGACCATGCTTGCCCCCGTGGTTTTGTGCTTTTCGCTGGTGATCCGCGCCAAGGGCGAAGCGGATGCGACGGGCGACGAGCGCCCGCCGCTGATCCCGAGCTTCGTACTGGCATTTCTCGCGCTGGCGACGATCAACTCCATCGGGCTGGTGCCTGCAATCGTTTCGGAGTTCCTCGGCGACGTGTCCCGCTGGGCGCTTCTTGTCGCCATCGCCGCGGTCGGCATGAAGACATCCTTGCGCTCCATTCTGGACGTTGGTGGACAGGCGATCGTGCTGATCGTGGCTGAAACCGTCTTTCTCGCCGCCTTTATCCTGATCGGGCTTCACTTTCTGGCGTGACCGCCAAAAGATAAAGATAAGTGAAATTTGCGACTTATTGCTGCCATAAAATCCCGGAACATACAGAGCGAGGGTAAAACACAAAAAAGGAGCTATCCATGGCACGTCTTTGGGTATGGGGAACGGCGCTGGTGACACTGGTTGCCGCGTTGAAAACATTTCTGGTCGTTCATATCGCGCTGGCGAACACGCTCGACTGGGCAATGATCTCTGCGATCTTCGCCTCCTTTTTCGGTCTGACCGCAATCGTTGCCTATGTCAGCTTCATCCAGTTGCGAAAGCACATGGACCGGCAGCGCAAGCAGAAAGTGACGCCGCACGCGGGCGAACAAATCGCCAAGGAAACCGTGATCGTTCAAAATGCGAACCTTTGGGGATTGTCCAAGGCAGAAGCCGATGTCGCCATCTTTGTGGTCAAGGGGTTCTCGAACGCCGAAATCGCGGAAATGCGCAATTGTGCCATCGCAACGGTCAAATCGCAGCTTGGCAAAATCTATCACAAGTCCGGATTGAAAAGCCGCTACCAACTGATCGCCTTTGTCACCGATGAAGTGTGCACGATGGCGACCGAGGAACCGACGGCACCAACCCGGAAGGACACGCAGAACATCTTGCCGCTTGCCGGCCGCTCGCAGTCTGCTGCCTGACGGCATTCGCGCAGGCGCGCTCGATCATCTGACCAGCCTGATGGGCTCGCAATGGTGCCCCGTCAGTGTCAACTCCCCGACACCCAGATTCAATCCGATCGTCTGCAAGGTGGCGTCAAGCACGCTATCGACCGGAGCGGCAAGGCGTGACACCAAGAGATCCGGCAATGTCCGCAGCACACCCGCAACAATCGGCGCCGCCAGCCCGGACACCAGCCCACCCTGCCCCGGCTTCACCCGCAGTTCTGTATTGTCCTTGGAAAACAGCCCGTTCACAGCAGAGGTCAGTACCTCGCCGGAGCCGAAGGTCTTGGTGGTACGACCGATCTGCACGTCTTCGTGCGTGAAGCGGATCGTCTCGGTTTGCGATGAACCGACGGTCACGCGCGAGCGCACCTGAATGATGACGCCGGGAATTCTGATGTCCGGCAAGAGCAGCCCTGTGGCGACAACGATATCGAGCGTCAGGAGATCGGCAAACTGAAGTTCCGACGGATCAACCGGCCCCGCATGATCGGGCAAGGAACCGAGGTAAAGCGCGGCCACGGATGTTCCGTTTGCCGGGTGCAGCGGCGTGGCGCTGGTGGAGAACGACGCCGCCGGATTTTCAGGGTCGGACGCATCGCAGGTGATGCTCTCGAGCGTTGCGGTTGAGCCGGCAATTTCCGTGTAGATCGGAAGATTGACGCTTGCGACGTCCAGCCCGATCCCGAGATGTCCAAGAAGGTTCGGAGCGATCGCAAGTTCCGTTTGCAGTCGAACAGCCGCGCGGTGCAACTCCGCACCCTCCTCGCCCAAACCGATCCAGCCCGACCGTGCCGCAGGTTCCCCGGCCGTGACGCTGGTGCGCAGCGACAAGAGGTTCGGCGCACTGATGCTGGCGTCCAGCTCAAGGGCGCCACCCGCGGTTTGCGCACTGACCAGCGCCTTGATGACATCCAGCGCCGAGATCTCGACCCCGGCCAGAAAGTCGGTTGCGGTGAGACCAAGATCGGTATCGATTCCGCCAATGAGCGAGCTGACATCGAACGAGGCGCTGCCTGCTGCGCTTTGCAGCCCGGTCAGCGTGGCCGCCACACCTTCCGGCAAGGCCGATTGCAGGCTTTGGATCAGTTCACCGGCTGATACCGTGGCGTTGAGGATCTCGGCCGGGTTGTCACCCACACCGCCGATTTCGTCGGCAAGGATATCGAGCACATCGCCGAGATTGACAGACGTGTTCGCCAGGATGTTCAGATCACCGATCCCGATCGCAGCCGACACGCCGAACGTGTCTGTCAGCACATTGTTCAACGCCGCTCCGTCGATCTGTGCAATATGACTGTCGAGTGAAAAACTCGCGCCCCCTGTCCGGCTCGCCAGGGCCGATCTGGACAGACTCACATGGGTTTTTTCCGAAAAAACACGGGCGAAATGCAGCGCGGCATCGTCTTGCAACACAACACGCACCGCGTTCACCCCAGGGTCGTCAACCAAAAGCGCCGAGAATCGCTCGCTGGGCGGGATCGCCGGGTTGCGCAGGAAGCGTCCGGTTTGCAAATTCTCCAGCGCGCTTGCGTCGAGGTTGTTGCGTGACAAGACAAACCGCGCGCGCTCGGTTGCGACGGGCGGGACCGCCATCGCGCTGACGGCTGTCAGATCGCTCCTTGACTGCAATTGAGCACGCTCGCGATAGAGCGCCGCGACATCCACGCCAAGAGCGGTGAACCCCAGCAGCACGACCAGCAGCAACGACACGATGACCGCGACGGCCCCGTCGTCGTCTGCCCTGAAATTTGACATGTCTTCAATACGCAAGATATGCCCGCCCGTGAATGGTCTCGATGCCGAGCTTGAGAAAGCTGTTGGTGACGTCCAGCAACGTGCCGTCGACCGAATAGGACACTTCGACGGTGATGCCCGCAGGGTCAGAACCCTCGAATGTCACCGTCGGAACCAACCCGTCAGTCGTCAACAGGGGATAGCGCGTATGCGCTTCGGACAGATAGGTATTGACGAGCGTTGCGCGCTCTGCCTGATCCAGCCCCGCAACCGACGCACGGGCCGCACCCGACGCCAGTTGAAGCACCGAATGACTGACCCCCATGAAGTACCCAACCGTGATGATGCCAAGCAGAAGGGTGAACAGCAGAGGTCCGATCAGAACGAACTCGATCGCGACAGCACCTGATTGGTCCTTGTAGAACCGCCAGAAATTGTTCGGCAAATCCTTCATGTCGATCACCCTCCGGACATGATGTTGTCAAAAACGCTCAGCACGGCAGGCCCGATCAAAACGACAAAGACCGCAGGCATGATGCAAAAGATCAACGGCAGCGTCATGATGACCGGCAGACGGGCCGCCTTTTCCTCCACCGCGACCAGACGGTTGATCCGTTGTTCTTCGATCAGGGTCCGCATCGCGCGGGAAAACGGCGTGCCGTAGGTGTCGGACTGATCGAGGGTTTGGGTGAAGATCCCGATCTCGGGCAGAGGGACACGGGTGTTGAGCTTTTCGTAAGCGCCGCGCCGGTCATTCGTCATACCCATTTCGGAGACCATTTGAAGGATCTCCTGCGCCAATTCGGCATTCGTCAGCGCCAGTTCATTCGCCACACGGTGCAATGCCGGCTGCGGGCCAAGCCCGGCCTCGGACGAGATGACCAGCAGTTCGAGCATGTCGGGAAACCCCCGCCGGATCCGCGCCAGCCGGTTCTTGCGCTTCTTGCCGACGAACCAGTCAACGCCCTTGGAAATTATCAATGCGAGGCCAATGACCTTGGCCACAGGCAAGATCATGTCGATGCCGATGGGCTGGGTTGCGGCCACCCAGACCAGACCGAGGACGAGGGCAGCCACCGGCAGGACGGTTTTCACAAATGCATAGATGAGCAGCGCGTCGCGGCTGCGATATCCGGCCGAGGAGAGCAACGCCGCCGTCTCGCGCGCCTCGCCCCCCAAAAGGACCGACAGACGCTCTCCGATCTGCAAGGCGATGGTGCGAAGCTGTTTTACGACGTGCACGATAGCGCCGCTCTGCGACGGTTCCTTGAACGCGCGTTGCGCATGGCCCTTGCCGCTTGCCCGTATCAGACGCGCCGCCAGACGGGCCCGATTGCGGTCCGTTCGCAGCAGCGCCGCGATGCCCGAGATGGTCAGAACGAGGCCGCCAAAGGCAAGCCAGAACACGGATTGGAGCACCTGGTCAGACATCGAGCTTTCCCATCCGCGTCATCATGAACATCCCGAGCGCAATGCTGGAAACCGCGATCCCCGACATGATCTGCCCTCGCGGATCGGTGTAGAGCGGTGCCAGATATGCGCCGTTGAGAAACGCAACGGACAGTCCCACCGCGAATGGAAGTGCCGCGAGAATGGCCGCGCTTGCGCGCGCCTCGGATGACAGCGCACGCGCCTTCTTGCGCAGCTTGCGCCGCTCGCGCAGTTGATTGGCCAAAGCCTCCATCGTTTCGATCAGATTGCCGCCGGTTTCGGCTTGCAGCGACGTTGCCACGGAAAAGAAACTGATCTCTGCGGTCGGTATGCGTGCCTCGAGTCCGGCGAGCGTGTCGGGCAATGTCGTGCCCATGCACATCTCGTCCCGACACCGCGAAAACTCGCGCTGGACCGGCCCCTTTGAGGTGTCCACGACGATGCCAAGCGAATCCGAAATCGGTCGCCCGGCGCGCAATCCGCGCGCAAAGACATCCAGCGCCTCGGGCAATTGCTCTGTAAACGCTGCGCGATAGCGGGTCTTTGCGACACGGATAAACAGCGCCGCCGCGCCAAGCGGAACGATGACCGCCAGCGCAATGGCCAGAAGCGGCGTCATTCCCGCCAAGAGGACCAGGATCGAATACAGCGCCAGGATTCCAAGCGAGACCTGAACCAGCAACTCCACGACGTTGACCCGCAGATTTGTCTGCACCAACTGGCGCTCGATAAAGCGAATGATGCCGGCTTGGCCGTAAGTTGGCCGCGCCTTGCGTTTTGTCGCCACAGCAGCTTCGGGCTTGTCCGGGCGCAAGCGCATCAAACGGGCAACATGTCTGCGGCGTTGGCGATCCGCGAGCACCAGCAGGGCCAGAACCAGACCGATGAAAACCGCACTGAGCGCGGCAAAGAGGGCAAGCGTGAGCGTCATCGCCGGATCTCCAACACGGCGTCAAGCTCATCCGATACACCGTATTCGGCCGCCCGCGTCGCAAATTTCGGGCGGAACCCCGAGGCGCGGAAATCACCGATCACACGGGTGCGGGTGCTCGACGGATCGGTCTCGTAGGTGAACAGGTCCTGAAGCGTGATCGCGTCACCGGCAAGGCCCGCAATCTCGGAAATTGAGGTGATCCGGCGGCGTCCATCGCGCATCCGTGTCACCTGGATCACCAGATGCACCGCATCCACCAACTGACGACGCACAACATCCGCACCGGGCGCAAAGCCCGCCAGCGCGGCCATGCTCTCGACGCGTGTCAGGGCTTCGCGCGCCGAGTTGGCGTGCAACGTGCTCATCGAGCCGTCATGGCCGGTGTTCATCGCCTGCATCAGGTCCAGCACCTCGTCGCCGCGAATTTCGCCGATGATGATCCGGTCGGGACGCATGCGCAGCGCATTGCGCACGAGGGTCCGCATGGTCACCTCGCCCGTCCCTTCGACATTGGGGGGCCGCGTTTCAAACCGCACGACATGCGGCTGCTGAAACCGCAACTCCGCCGCGTCCTCGATCGTCACCAGCCGTTCGCCCGCCGGGATGAACTGCGACATCGCGTTCATCAGCGTGGTCTTGCCCGACCCCGTCCCGCCCGACACAAGGATGTTGAGCCGCAGAAACGCCGCCAATCCGAGAAAGGCCGCCATCTGCGACGTCATCGTGCCACCTTCGACCAACTGATCAAGGCTGATCGGCGCGCTGGGAAACTTGCGGATCGTGATCGTCGGCCCGTCGATCGCCAGGGGCGGAACCGCCACGTTGACGCGGCTGCCGTCCTTCAGGCGCGCATCCACCATTGGCTGGGATTCATCAATCCGCCGCCCGACTGCCGACACGATCCGGCTGGCCACGGCAAACACATGAGCGTCGTCGCGAAACCGGATGCCCGTCAGTTCAAGCTTTCCGGACCGTTCAACATAGATCTGATGTGGACCGTTGACCATGATGTCGGTCACACGCTCGTCTTTCAGCAACGCTTCGAGCGGCCCCAACCCCAGCATATCGGCCAGCACCGCAGTGACCAGATCGGCAACCTCGCGCCCGTTCAGGCGGAGTTTGCGGTCTTCGGACAGGGTGCGGATCGCCTCGTGGATCAGCTTTTCCTGCTCGGGTCTGGCTTGCTGTGCGAGATCGGAGAAATCGAGGATTTTGGAGAGATCCCGCACAACCTCATTGGCAAGCGTCATCATTTCGCGCGACAGTTCCGCCGTTGTCGCCTCCGCAAAGGATGTGGTCTCCAGTGAACCGTCCGAAGTCTTCGATCGTGCTGGCGCCGCCTCATCCCGAGCCGGAGCCTCCGACGAAAGCGCCCGTGTTGCCTGCGCGAGAATTTCTCGCTGCATCGCGAGCGGCCAGGGCAAGCCCGAGTTTTCAATGGCATAGGTGACGGCCACATTGGCGCGTTCCGACGCGCTCAGACCGTCAGCGTCGATCTTCCTGGCAATCGACAACACCAGCGGCAAGGCGTCCTCGATCGCGCTTTGTGAAAATTGCAGGGTCATGCGAAAAACCGTTTCAGCAATGGGCGCGCCGCAGGCTTGGCTGACGGTTTCGGGCTGGATTGAAGCGCCGACCAAATCACGCGAACGGCCTGCGCATATGGGCTGCGAGGGTAAAGTTCGATCAACGGGCGCGCGGCGCGATGGGCGCGGGCAAGCTGCGCGTCACAGCGTGGAAGCGTCGCCACGACCGGCAGGCCGATGGTCTTTTGCACGTCTTTCAGCGACAGGCCCGCGTCGCGGCGAATGTCGGACAAGACCGGAACGATCCTGAGATCGGGATTCTGCGCGGCCAACCGCTTGATGATCCGGCTCGCCGCATTCACTCCCGAAAACCCGGCCGGAATCACCAGCACCAAGGCATCGAACTGTTGCACGAGATCGTCATTCTGGATCATCGTTGCGCGCGGAACATCCGCGACAAGTGCGCCGAACTCCTTGCGCAATTGTGACACCAGACCACGCAATCCGCGTTCATAAGGCGCCGCATCCTGACCGATGCTGATCTGATTGGAATAAAGCGACAACCGCTCGGTGAGATGATCCATCGTCGCGGCGATGAACGTGTCATCAAGACGGTCGGGCGCCAAAAGCGCTTCGAAC
The DNA here is from genome assembly GCF_046592965.1 of Marivita sp. S2033. Lineage (NCBI taxonomy): Bacteria > Pseudomonadati > Pseudomonadota > Alphaproteobacteria > Rhodobacterales > Roseobacteraceae > Marivita > Marivita sp. S2033. Next base: position 324,363 of record NZ_JBISBV010000002.1, on the reverse strand, counting down.
AGGCCATCGGTTTCTTCGCGATCCAGATCAATGGCTTGCGAGCCGAAGTGCAGATCCGCATCAAGCAGTGCCGTGCGCAAGTTCGCACCTTTGGCACCGGCGAGATGAAACGCAAGGTTCTGCGCCAGGAGGCTGGCACCGACCCCGCCGTTGCTGCCCATCACCGCAATCGAGGGAGATTTGCGGCGCTCGAGCGGCATCTGGACGATATTGTCTCTCATCGGTTCCTCCGGTCTGGCCGCCAGGATCTCGGCCGCGCTCACCGGAAAGCCGAAATACTCGAGCGCTCCGGCGCGGCGCAGGGCGCGGTAGGTCGCAAGGTCGGTCTGCTCGCCGACCACGATGACATTGACGCCGGTCCGGCAAATCTCGGTCACGCATTCGCACGCCATTTCGACGGGGATGTTGCCGATCTCGGCCAGCACAGTGGCCGCCTGCGGCGCACCGGAGCCAAGTCGCGCGGCACCGCTCAGACCGCCGCCATGCAGTGCCGACGTGGACCCGCCGCTTTGCTCGACCACGGCGCAAGCGACGGCCGCACCTTGGTCGGTGCAGACGTAAGCAAGGTATGGCGCAAGTTTTTGCGAGGCGGAGGAGTCAAATGGCATAATCCATCTCCTGTGAGCATAGAGAAGTCATGCCGGATGACTGAACACGTCAGGCACCCGGCAGTCGCGTGACATCAAGTGCCGCTCGTCTCTTCGGCTTTGAGCGCATCGCTCATCGTCTCGAAGCCGGTATTCGTTTGCTTGCCCAATGTCGCAACCGTGCCGACGATCACCGCACCAACCAGCGCTGCAAAGAGGCCGTATTCGATTGCGGTTGCGCCGTCCTCGTCTTTTGCAAAGGTCTTGGCGAAGGTTTTGAGTGCTGTGCGTGTCATGGTCATGTCTGTGTCTCTTTCCGTGGTTGAGGGCCGCAAGCGACCCGGGATGAGACAAGACTTGATGGACGTCGCATGATTTCGAAATCGTCCGATGGTCGCAAAGCCCATAAGACACACGTTGGGACGACGTGTTTCATACCAAGGTCGTACCGCTTTCCGCCGACTTTGTGACCGCAGTGTGGCGACCGATATCGCCTACACCCAAGGGTTGCGCCACACCCGACAAGACACGCGCGTCAGTGGGTTGGCGGCGCAATCGCCTATTGATGAAAAACAAGAAGAGGACTACCCATAACAGGCAGATGTCGCGCGGGGAGGCGCGTCGGAAGCGCGGGGAGGACAACACGCAATGCTGCATTGGACCGGTCGTGGTATCGACGCAATGTCGGAATTTCTTGGCTGGCTTGGCTGGATTCTCATCCTCTATTGCATGTGTTTCGGGATCACGGATGTCTTTCTGCGCTACGTGCTGAACGTGCCGTCAATGTGGATCGGAACATCGATTCAGGCCGCGATGGTGTTGATCGCCTGCGTCGGCGGGGCTTACGCTCTCAATCACGGCTCGTTCGTAAAGCTCGATCTGTTCTACGCCAATGCGAGCGCACGGACGCAGGCGATTCTCGACATTCTGACCGTTCCCTTCACTCTCCTGTTTCTGGGAGTGCTGATCTGGAAGGGCATCGACGCGGCGCTTCTTTCGATCAAGCTCAATCAGGTCACGCCAACCGGCGTTCCGATTCCGATTTACCCGATCAAAAGCATGATTCCGCTGGCGGCCATCGCGGTCCTGCTGGTCGTGCTCAAGCAATTGGCCATCGACATCCGCACTCTGGTCACGGGACAACCCGCGAGAGAGGCATTCGACGACGACACGCACTGACGAACAGTCAGGCAAGATATTGGAACGATGAAAACCTGTGGGAGGAAAAATATCGTGAGTAAACTAACCAACATTTTCCGGACGAGCTTTGTTTCGGTGAGCGCGCTGGCGCTCTCGGGGTCAATCGCTCTGGCGCAATCTGACGGACCACCCGAAGAGGTCACGGAATGGGTATTCCAGCCGGCATTCGACCAGACCGATGCGGGATGGGACAATGGCTTGATGCCCTGGGTCGAGGCCGTCGAGGAAGCCACTCAAGGCACTGTCAAAATCCGTGTCGAGCCTGCGGGCGCACTGACCAGCGGCTCCGAGGCGTTCAGCGCGGCGGTTGCAGGCCAGACCGATGGCTATGCCGGCTGGGCGACCGTCTATGGCGGCGAGATGCCGGAAGGCATGTTGGCGTTCGGCATGGCGATGGGCGCAACCACTCCGGAAGAGGCGTGGGAAGCGATGTGGGGCAGCGACGACTACCGCATCGGCGACATCGTTCAGGAGGCCGCGAATGCGCGCAACCTGCATTGGGTCGGTTGGTCCGATCAGGGCCCGAACGCCATGTTCACCACCTTCCCGATCAACCGGCTGGAAGACCTCGCCGGCAAGAAGATGCGCGCTGGCGGGCCGCAGGCGATCTTCCACTCCACGATGGGTGGAGCGCCGGTTTCGATGAATGCCGGTGAAATCTATACTGGGATCAAGCTGGGCACGATCGAGGGCACCTATTGGGATACAGGCGGCATCGACGACATGTCCTTCCAGGAAGTGATCCAGTACGCGAGCTTGCCGGGCTGGACCCCTGCGCAGCACCAGGAAATCTTCGTCAATCTTGAAAAGTGGAATGAGCTGACCGACTGGCAGCGCGAGCAAATCGAAGGCATCTTCGAATCCACCTATTTCGAGACCAGCAAGATGCATCTCGACGGCGTCGATCATGCCTTGCAGGTGCTGAGGGATTCCGGTGGCGAGGTGATCGAGATGTCGGACGAGGAAGTGGCGCGGATGCGGGAGAAATCCATCAACGAGATCTGGCCGCAAATCGCAGAGCTGTCATCAGGCAACGCCAAGGGTGTCGAGATCTGGACCCAGTTCCTGAAGGACAAGGGCTACATCGAATAATCGCATAGCGCCCTATCGCTGACTTGCCTGTCCCCGAACACCGGGGGCAGGTCACTATCCCGACAAAGACATTCCGAAACATTTCTTCACTGGCAGGGCATTCCATGAACTTGGAAACCATCACCGCACTTTATTTCCTCGTCCTGTTTCTCGTGCTTTTCATGGGACTGCCGGTGGCTTTCGGATTGGGCGGAACGGCCGTTCTATTCGCGATGATCTTCGAACCCCGCGCCCTGTTCGCGGTGCCCAGCGCCTTCTATTACACGCCGTGGAATTCGATCCTCGTCACCGTTCCGCTGTTCCTGTTCATGGGCAGCCTGATCCGATATTCCGGCATAGCCGAAATGGCCTATGACGCCGTCTACAAGCTGATCGGCCATGTCTATGGCGGTCTGGCGATGGGCACCGTGGTGGTGTGCACCATCTTCGCCGCAGTCACCGGAATCACGCCGCCGGCAACGATCACGATGGGCCAGATCGCCTACCCGTCCATGATGCGCTACAATTACCACCGCAAGATCGCCATCGGCGCGATCGCCTCGGGTGGTGCGTTGGGTGCGTTGATCCCGCCAAGCGTTCCCTTCATCTTTTACGGGCTGCTGGCAAAGGTCTCGATCGGGGATCTGTTTCTTGCCGGCATCGTACCGGGGCTGATGCTGGCCAGCTTTTACATCATCTATATCGGTGTCCGCTGCCGCCTCCAGCCCGAACTGGGCCCGGCCCTGCCGCCGGACGAGCATTTCAGCCGCAAGGAAAAGGCGCAGGCAGTGGTCAATATCTGGCCCTTCGCCCTGCTGATCTTCATTGTCCTCGGTGTGATCTGGGGCGGCATCGCCACCCCGGCCGAGGCCGCGGCGTTCGGCGCCACCGGCGCGGTCATCATCAACCTCGTCTACGGTCGCCTCAGCTGGAACGTCTTTCGCAACTCGATTTCCACGACACTCAAACTGACCGGAATGGGCCTCTGGATCCTGATCGGCGCCAACATCTATCTCAATGTCTTCAACACATTGGGAAGCCAGGATCTCCTGACCGAACTGGTCCTGTCCATGCCGGGCGGCACCACCGGGATCATGGCGATGATGATGCTGATCATCCTGATCCTCGGAATGGTCATGGACGACTGGGCAATCATCATGCTGTGCACGCCGCTGTTCATTCCCATCGTGGACAGTCTGGGCGTCGACAAATTGTGGTTCGGCGCATTGTTTGTCGTGAACATTCAGATCGCATATCTCACGCCGCCCTTCGGTTTTGTCCTGTTCTGGCTCAAAGGTGTCCTGCCGCGTAATGTCAGTTTCGGAGATGTCTATTCCTCTGTCGGACCATTCGTGGCGCTGCAACTTCTAGGATTGACGCTCATCTTCCTGTTCCCCGGAATCGCGACCGGGCTGCCCAACTACTTCAAGTAGATAGACTGTCAGAAGCATAGGCGGTCAGGCGGCAGCGCGGTGTCCCTCAGCGATCCCTTGCAGTCGCCGCATCGTCCGTGCGCTGACATTCGGAATGACAAACCCCGGTCCGGGTGACTGACGCAGCCGTCCGCATCTTTGCAAAGCGCGACAGACCGGAACCTTCCGTGGCACGGATCGTTGAGATTTGAGACCGTCTGCCGCGCACGCGCAGACGCATTTTATCCCGCAACGGGTTCTGGCGGTTCCGCATGACACGCAGCGCGGATCACACCCCGCTCTCTTGCGTACTGACACATGACCCAAGGAGACCACTTCATGACAACGCTTTACACGATGCCCGGAACCTGTTCGCTGTCGCCCAACATCGCCGTCGCCTGGCTCGACGCCCCGGTGGAAATCGAGGCGATGGCTTACGGAGATCACAAGAAGGACGACTATCTCGCGATCAATCCCAAGGGCAAGGTGCCTGCGGTCAAGTTCGATGACGGCGACGTGCTGACCGAAGCGTCGGCGATCCTGGCCTGGCTGGGCGCGACGCATGGCAAGGATGGCTATGCCCGCGACACCGAATTGGGGCGCAAGGAGGCCGAGGCGCTGTCTTACATGACATCCGAGGTCCACGCGGCCTATGGCGGCCATTTCGGACCGCAAAACCTCGCCGAAACAGAGGACGGTCAGGCCGAGGTCAAGCGCAAGACCTACGAAACGCTGGCCGGTCACTACACGCGACTGAACGATGTGCTCCGCGACAATGGCGGTGAATGGTATCTTGGCAGGCGGTCCTTTGCGGATACCTTCCTTTATGTGCTCTCGCGCTGGATCGAGCAGACGCCGATGACGATTGACGACTATCCCGCACTGAAGGATCACCGCGCCCGCATGGAAGCGGATGCAGGTGTGCAAAAGGCGCTGAAGCGTCAGAACATGGACCCGATCGGATGAGCAAGCCGCGCGCACGAACCGCCTGGCCGTCTCTGTCCTGGTCCGACTGGACAGAGACCTGCGCCGCGCTGCACCTGTGGGTGCAGATCATCGGCAAATACCGGCTAGCGCATACGCCGTGGGTCAATCACTCGTGGCACGCGACGCTCTACGTCACGCCACGCGGACTGACCAGTGGCCCGGTTCACGACGCTGGCGGCTGCATCACCGTCACCCTTGATCTCGTCGATCACCGCCTTGTTGCCGAGGCGGATAGCGGTGCGCGCGAGGCATTTGCGCTGCAAGCGATGAGCGTTTCGGAGTTTCACGACCTCACGCGCAAGGCCATCGAAGCCGTGGGCGGACGATTTGACATTCACGGCGCACCGAATGAGTTGCCCGACCCGGTGCCATTCGTGCAGGACACGGCGCAGCGGCCCTATGACGCCGCGGCGGTCGAACGTTTTCACGGCGCATTGCTGCGCATCGTCCCCGTGTTCGAGCATTTTCGCACAGGCTTCATCGGCAAGGTGTCGCCCGTGCACCTGTTCTGGGGCTCGTTCGATCTGGCCGTGACGCGCTTCTCCGGTCGAGAGGCTCCGCTGCATCCGGCCGGCATCCCGAACCTGCCAGACGATGTCGCACAGGAGGCCTATAGCCACGAGGTGTCGTCAGCCGGTTTCTGGCCCGGTGGAGGCGGCGTGGACGAGGCGATGTTCTATTCCTACGCCTATCCCGCGCCGGACGGGTTTGCGGATCAATCCGTGACCCCGGACACGGCAAGGTTCGATCAAGACCTCGGTGAATTTCTGCTGCCCTATGCGGATGTCAGCAAGAGCGACGACCCAGCCGCCACGTTGATGTCATTCCTGCAATCAACCTACGCCGCTGCGGCGAAAACCGGTGACTGGGACCGCTCTGCACTGGAGTGCGCATTGGGCAAACCCGGCGTTCCGCGCCCGATCTGACGCGCCGAACACCGCGCATTTCATCGCGCGCGCGCTTTCACCAACCACCTATCAGGGCTCAGGTCGACATCATTGGTGCTGAGCCCTGTGCCGACGTCACGGCTGCGGTGGAGCCTTCTCACTCTGGGTCGCTTCGAGCTTTATCATTGCACTGAACGCAATAGTGAATGCGAGATTATGCCTGTTCCGCTTAACAGCGCCGCCCCCTATCTTCGCATTCAAGCAACCAGTCATGAAGGAGCTTACCATGCTCACCCAGATCAAGGGCCTGCACCATGTCACGTCGATGGCGGCGGATGCGCAGGAGAACAACGATTTCTTCACCAAGCTGCTCGGAATGCGCCGCGTCAAGAAGACCGTCAATTTCGACGCGCCGGACGTCTATCACCTCTACTACGGCGACGGGTCCGGCACACCCGGCTCGGCGATGACCTACTTTCCCTTCCCCCATATCGTAAAAGGCCGGCGCGGAGCGGGCGAGGTGTCCGAGACCGCGTTTTCGGTTCCGGAAAACACGCTTGATTACTGGCGCGAACGCCTCTCCCTCGCTGGCGTCGGCGGTATCGAGGACGTGCAACACTTCGGAGAAAAGCGCTTGCGCTTTGAGGGGCCGGACGGCGACGGCTTTGCCCTGGTCGAGGTGGCGCACGACACGCGCGTGCCCTACTCGGATGGTCCGGTGCCGGCCGACAAGGGCATTCGCGGCTTTCGCGGCGTGACCATGCGGCTGCGTGATGGCGATGCGACGGCCCGCCTGCTGAGCTTCATGGGCTATCACGAGATCGCTCGCGAGGGCGCGCTGATCCGCATGGGCCTTGAGAACGGCAATGGCGCCGATATCGTTGATCTCGAAGTGCTTCCCGAGGCCGCGCAAGCCCGCGAAGGTGCTGGATCGGTCCATCACGTTGCCTTCGCGGTGGAGAACCGTGCGGCGCAGGCCGAGGTGCGCAAGGCGCTGATCGAGGCCGGCGCCCATGTCACGCCGGTCATCGACCGCGACTATTTCTGGGCCATCTACTTCCGCACTCCGGGCGGCATCCTGTTCGAGATCGCCACCAACGAGCCGGGCTTTGACCGCGATGAGGATCCGGCACATCTGGGCGAAGCGCTCAAACTGCCAGACCAGCACGCGCATCTGCGCCCGCATCTTGAGCAGACCCTGCCCGCCCTTGCCGACTGATCCAGCGATCCTCGTCCCTGCCGATGGCCGGGGCGAGGCAATGCCGGACGCGCACCCGATTCCAAAAGGACACTGCGATGAACACCGACACCCTTGAAACCACCTGGGCCCCGCGCATTCTGAGCGTGCTGCGGATCATGACCGCGTTGCTCTTTCTTGCGCACGGAACGGACAAGATCCTCGGCTTTCCCGATACCGGCCGGACGCCGGATGCCTTTACACTGGGCTGGACAGCCGGTGTGATCGAGCTTTTCACTGGCGCGCTTCTGACCCTGGGCCTGTTCACACGACCCGCCGCGTTCTTGGCGTCGGGCCTGGCAGCGGCGGCCTACTTCATCGGTCACGCACCGGCGAACTTCTTTCCGGTGATCAACCAGGGCGATGCGGCGATCCTCTACTGTTTCGTGTTTTTCTACATCGTCTTTGCCGGTCCCGGACCGTGGAGCCTTGATGCGTTGCGGAACACGCGGGCACGCAGCAACGTTTGACATGAAACCCGCCCTCGACCCAACCAACCTGAAGGGAGACCGACAATGACCGTCAAACTCGCGATCGTCTATTATTCCAGCTACGGCACCAACCACCAGATGGCATCCATCGCCGCAGAGGCGGCAGAGGCCGCCGGTGCCGAGGTGCGGCTGCTCAAGGCACCCGAGACCGCGCCAGATGCGGCGGTCAACAGCCAGGACGCCTGGAAAGCCCATGCAGAGTCGACAGCCGACATCCCCAACGCCACCGCCGAGGACATGGAATGGGCCAATGCCTACCTGATCTCGTGCGGCACCCGCTTCGGCGTCATGGCAAGCCAGATGCGCGCCTTCATCGACACGCTCGGCGGGGTCTGGGCCAAGGGCGGGCTGGCCAACAAGCCGGTCACGGCCATGACCTCGGCGCAGAACACGCATGGCGGGCAGGAATCCACGCTGTTGTCGCTCTACACCACGGTGATGCACTGGGGCGGCATCGTCGTCGCGCCAGGATATACCGACGAGGTGATCTTCAAGACCGGCGGCAATCCCTACGGCTACAGCCACACGCAGGGCGCCGAATTCAACGAGGATACAAAAGCCGCCATCGCCCATCAGGCACGGCGACTTGTCGAGATGGCGGAAAAACTGGCGTGACGCGCCACGATCATCGTTGCGACGGCGAACGCCCGAACGCGATTGGCGGTTGCCGTTCCGCACCATCACGGCACCGCCCGTCGGAATCGGCTCATGCGAAACCGCATTGCCGCGCGCGATCGAGCGAAACTTTGTAGAGGAGCAACCGATGGACGACACATTCGAAATCACCCGCGAGGAGACCGACAGCAAGGGGCGGTACGAACTCGTGGTGGACGGGCACACGGCCGAGATGACATATTCACGCGCCGGCGCCACGACCATCATCATCGATCACACCGGCGTGCCCGATGCCCTGCGCGGACGCGGTGCCGGACAGGCGCTGGTGCGCCGCGGCGTCGAGGATGCCCGCGCAGAGGGGCGCAAGATCGTTCCCCTCTGCCCGTTCGCCAAGGCGCAAATCGCAAGACATCCCGAATGGCAGGACGTGCTGAACGGCTGACCCCTCATCCCCTGCCCAACCTGAAAGGATCATCCCCATGAGCTGGAGCCCCTGCCCAGACCCCATTCCCGGCGACCGCGCGACAACCGACGCCATCGAAACCCTGATCGTGCCGCGCGCCGTCGATCTTGGCGAGATGGAGGTACGCCGCGCGCTGCCATCGAAGAAACGCCAGATGGTCGGCCCGTTCATCTTCTTCGACCAGATGGGCCCGGCCGAATTTCTCACCGACGAAGGCATCGATGTGCGCCCGCATCCGCATATCAACCTGGCAACGCTCACCTATCTCTTTGAGGGGCAGATCCACCACCGCGACAGTCTCGGCACCGATCTGGCGATCGAGCCGGGCGCGGTGAACTGGATGAAGGCCGGTCGCGGCATCGTGCATTCCGAACGCACCGCACCAGAGCGGCGCGCCACCGGACAGCGGCTGTTTGGAATTCAGACCTGGATGGCGCTGCCCGAGGATGAGGAGGAAACGGATCCGGCTTTCATGCATCACGGCAAGACCGACCTGCCGGTGGTGGACGCCGACGGGCTCAAGGTCCGGCTCATCGCCGGTTCGGCCTTTGGCGCCACCTCGCCGCTCAAGACCGCGTCGGACACGCTTTACGGTGACGTGACACTGGCCCCCGGCGCCCGCGCGCCGATTGCCGCGAATACCGAAGAACGCGCACTCTACACGATCCACGGGCAGATTGAGGTGGCGGGCGACACGTTCAAGCCCGGCGAACTGTTGGTACTGCGCCCCGGCGACGAGATCACCGTCACCGCGCTGGCAGACGGCACCGGCGATCATGCGCGCTTCATGCTGTTTGGCGGCGCGCCGATGGACGGGCCGCGCTACATCTGGTGGAACTTCGTCTCCTCGCGCCCCGAGCGTATCGAACAGGCCAAGGAAGAATGGGCCCGCGGAAGGTTCGAAACCGTGCCCGGCGACGAGGAGGATTTCATCCCCCTGCCCAAAGGAAAGAGCAAGGTCATGCGCGCCGAGGGCGGGGTCCATTACCCGTGACATCCAGGCCTTTATTGGAAGGCGGTTCCCGAATTGAAAGCGTCCGGGGGGTCGCCTGCCGGCATGGCTTCGCTGACCGGATAAGGCACCCCAGGCGACGCCACACCGACGCGGTGCAATCTTGTCGCGGCCAGCCACGGGTCTGGCAGATCAAACCATGGGCTTGCTCAGGACCACGGCCCCGAACGTCCACCATTCCGCGTATTGGGGATACGGCTGGAAGTAATGGGCTGCGCAGCCGCGCGCCGCTCATGGCCGGAATCGCGTGCCATGCCCCGCAAGGCCGCAACCCGGTTCTCCGTCGCCGGGTGGGTTGCGAAAAGACTGTCGTGCTTGTGAGCGTGCAGCGGGTTGATGATGAACATATGCGCGGTCGCCGGATTGCGCTCGGCGGCGTGATTGTCGATCCGCGCCGCGCCCACGGCAATCTTTTCAAGCGCCGACGCGAGCCAGAGCGGCTGGCCGCAGATCTCGGCCCCGGCCTTATCGGCGGCATATTCCCGCGTCCGGCTGATCGCCATCTGCACCAGTGCCGCCGCAAGCGGCGCGAGGATCATCATCAGGAGCGTACCGATCAGCCCCAGCCTTTCGCGTGAACCGCCAAAGAACAGCGCGAAATTGGCCAGCATCGAAATCGCACCGGCAAAGGTCGCGGTGACGGTCATGATGGCGGTGTCGTGATTGCGGATATGGGCCAGTTCGTGCGCGATGACGCCTGCCAGCTCCTCGCGGGTCAGGCTGCGCATCAGGCCAGAGGTCACGGCCACCGCGGCATTGGCCGGGTTCCGCCCCGTGGCAAACGCATTGGGCTGCGCCGTATCGATCAGATAGACCATTGGCTCGGGCAGACCCGCATTGCGCGCAAGCTCCACGGTCAACGCGTGCAGCCCCATGCGGTCTCCCCGCACCACCGGCTGGGCGTTGTGCATCCGCAAGACCATGCGATCCGAGTTCCACCAGGTAAACGCGTTCATGCCGGCCGCAACGACCAGAGCAATCAACGCACCTCCCGATCCACCCAGAAGATACCCCACGCCCATGAAGAGCGCGGTCATCGCCGCCATCAGCATCGCCGTCTTCACATAGCCCATCTTTGCCTCCGCAAAGTCATTTAGTTGAACCTCTGAAATATGGGGGAGCTTTCGAGCCGTGCAACCATCCGCGTGCTCCACATCGCCAATTCGACATGCGACGGTGCTGAAGCAGATGGCGTTTGGGGCGAGACCTTATGGCAGCGGTCAGACGTTCGCCCGATGCAGCCGCCACACGCCACAACCGTAAACGAAATCGGCACATCAGAAGCGATGATGGCGGAGACGAAGGGATTCGAACCCTCGAGACCCTTCCGGGCCTACTCCCTTAGCAGGGGAGCGCCTTCGACCACTCGGCCACGTCTCCGCCGACGCGTATAGCCAAGCAAACATGGGGATTACAAGGCTATTCTGGCCTTTTGCGGAAAAACCTTGTCTTGGTCGAAAAGTGGCTCAAATCTCAGTAAATCGGTCGGAGTGCACCGGTTTCGGGCAGGATTCGGGCCATTTCCGCCACCGCCACCGCACTCTTGGACGCGATGTGCAGAGTGTGTGATGGCAGCAGGCGTGGCGCTGCGCCCGCGAGGGTTGGAACCGGCGGCGAACCGGACGAGCGGCTTTCTCCTGCGCCAAGGAGCGATTGGAGTGCGACGCTACTCTCTACTGCGCCATATGGGATGCACAGGGTTCTGGTGCCGGGATAACATCGGTGACGCCGCTGTCGCGCGTGAACATCGCGTCGCGGTTCCACCAGACCACGACCAGGGTTATCGCCACCAGAATCCAGGTGTCCCACGGCTGTGCATCGGCCCAGAACGGATTGATCAGTTGCCAGTGGAACAGCATCGGCCACAGCAGGCTGCCGCGCGCGCTGTTGAAGATCGGAGTGACCAGAACCGCGAGAGTGACGTTGCCGACGAAAAAGGGCAGGAAGTTCCAGTCGGCAAAGACCACGCCCGCGAGGAAGAAGGCCGGCAGGTGCCAGATGCCCCATGTGGCGCCGATGATGAGGCCCGCCCAGAGCGGCGCCATGTGGCGTTGCAGCAAAGGTTGCATGACGCCGCGCCAGCCGAATTCCTCCACCGGGCCGAGAAAGAGCATCATGACCATGACCGCCAGGACCGCGCTCACGCCTTCGGGTGGTACGGGTGCAAGTACCGGCCCGCCTTTGAGAAGCGACCCTGCGACAAAGACGAGCGGCAGCACAATCAGGATGAACGTCACCCAGCCCCACGACCCGCGCCACATCACTAGCCGCAAGAGAAAGGCGCGCCAGCCCGGCAAGCCTCCGTTGAGATACACAACGAGAAATCCCGCGAGGGCCGGTGACCAGGTGGCGAGAAAGAAGAGCGGATGCGCGCCGCTGAGGTCGCCGAAAATCCCGGCCATCACGTCCGGGACGACGATATAGGCTCCGATGATCCCCCAGGTGAGCCCGAAAGTTGCAACGAGAAAGAGACCCAGAGCCGAAGCTGGTACGTCTGTCTGGAGAGAAGAAGCTGATCGGGTTGGCATCGCAAAAACCATCAATGTCATGAGCGCGTCGCCAGCATCGTCATGGCATGGCACGGAAAGCGCGCTGATGTGGATCAACCCGCGTGCGAACACTTTGTCCTCTGCCGCGAATCTCGACGCTCGTCCGTCGATTTGGGTTTTCGGATAATTGTCAATGATGCAGATCATATCGTCCGGGCGGTTTTGATTTACCGTTTGCGGGGTGGCCCTGTAGTCTGGATTTACTGGCAACGGGTTAGGCGCAGGACGCCTTGCCCATCTGGTAATACACTCGCCGGTTTTCCTCTTTACCCGATCACAGACCGCCGGTCTGTTCGCACTTGGAATGTGCAATCTCACCGAGCGGGACGCGGCATGACAGCCTTGTCACTCAGGAGGGATACATATGGACAAGAATGACACCACACATCCCGCCGCTGCACCGGAGCGGGACGAGCCGATCCCGGCCATGCAGCGCATCCTCGACAATCCGTTTCTGCTTTTGTTCATCGGCGTCACGATGCCGACGGTTCTCTACATCATCTGGGGGGTGATGGAAGTTGCCTCCGTTCCGATCGCCAACTGATCGCAAACCTGTCTGAAAGGGTGTGCCATGTCCATCAACCCTCCGAGCAACCGCCTCTGGTGGAAAGAGCCGATCCACGGCATCGAGCTGACATGGATCATCGTCGCCTTCTTGTGGGGGCTGTTCATGTTCTTCTTCATGATCGCCTGGCATTTCATCGGAAATCAGAACCTGTCCACGGAAACCTATCGCATCAATCCCGATCAATTCGTCGAGAAGGTCGAGGCCTTCGCGGATGAATTTCAGCTGCTGGACGCCTCGGGTGAACCGGTCGATATCGGCGGCATCCCGGTGGTCAGCCCACCGGCGGGCGGCGATGTCTACATGCTGGGGCGGCTTTGGGAATGGTGGCCGGCGCTGGAGCTGAAGAAGGACCAGAGCTACCGGTTTCACCTGTCATCGGCGGACTGGCAGCACGGCTTTTCGCTGCAGCCTGTCAACATCAATATCTCGGTGCATCCGGGCTATGAACACATCCTGACGCTGACCCCGACCGAAACGGGAGAATACGGCGTCGTCTGCAACGAATATTGCGGCATCGGCCATCACATGATGACCGGCATAATCCGCGTCGTCGATTAAGCGGGGGACCCAAGCCATGACAACCATTGATCACGGAGCCATCGGATACGCGGGGCCGGATGTCAGGTATCGCACCTGCCCGTTCACCGGACGCCGCATCGAACGCAGCGCCGAGCTGCTGATCCGCGCCAACGCGGTTGCGGCTGTCGTCTTTCTGGCGGTTGGCGGGTTTTTCGGCCTGTTGGTGGCGCTGACGCGCTGGCCGGCGGTTCAGCTTCTGCCCGCCGAGTGGTTTTATCTCGTGCTGACCGGGCACGGCGCCAACGTGCTGTTGTTCTGGATCGTCTTCTTCGAGATCGCGGTGCTCTACTTTGCCGCGACGGTGCTGCTCGGCTCGCGGCTGGCGACGCCGCGTTGGGCCTGGCTCGGGTTCGGGCTGATGATCATCGGCGCGGTGATGGCGAATTACGCCGTGCTGAACGGCGATTCCACGGTGATGTTCACCTCCTATCCGCCGATGATGGCCGAGCATTGGTTCTATCTGTCGCTGATCGTCTTTGCGGTCGGCGCGCTGATCGGGGTTTTCGTGTTCTTTGGAACGCTCGTCGTGGCCAAGGACGAAAAGACCTATGACGGCTCGGTGCCGCTGGTGACATTCGGTGCGATCACTGCCGCGATCATCGCGGTGTTCACGCTGGCCTGCGGCGCGATCATCCTGGTGCCGACATGGCTGTGGTCGATGGGGCTGATCTCGGGCATCGACACGCTGATGTACAAGCTGGTCTGGTGGGGCATGGGCCATTCCAGCCAGCAGATCAACGTCGCCGCGCATATCGCGATCTGGTACGCGATCGCGGCGATGGTCGTCGGCGCCAAGCCGCTGTCCGAGAAGGTCAGCCGCTTTGCCTTCCTGATGTATATCCTGTTTTTGCAACTGGCCTCGGCGCACCACCTTCTGGCGGAACCGGGGATGAGTTCGTCCTGGAAGATCATCAACACCAGCTACATGATGTATCTTGCCGTGATGGCGTCGATGATCCACGGGTTGACGGTGCCGGGCGCGATCGAGGCAGCACAGCGCCGCAACGGCTATACCCGCGGCATGTTCGAATGGCTGACCAAGGCGCCGTGGGGCAATCCGGCGTTTTCGGGGATGTTCATGAGCCTCGTGATGTTCGGCTTTCTTGGCGGCATCACCGGTGTCATTCTGGGCACCGAGCAGCTCAATGTGCTGATGCACAATACAATTTATGTGCCGGGCCATTTCCACGCCACGGTGGTTGCAGGCACCACGCTGGCCTTCATGGCGATGACCTATCTCGTCGTGCCGATCGTCTTCCAGCGCGACATCATCTGGCCGACTCTAGCGAAATGGCAGCCCTACCTCTTCGGTATCGGCGCGGGCGGCATCTCGCTCTTCATGATGGGGGCGGGCACGCTGGGAGTGCCGCGCCGTCACTGGGACATCTCGCTGGTGGATGCGGCGCATCCCTATGAATTCGCACCGGCCGCCTATCTGATGATGGGTCTCAACGGCATGTCCGCGATCCTCGCGGCCACCGGCGGGCTGCTGTTCATCGTGCTTGTCGTCGCCTCGATCCTGCGCGGTCCGCGCCTTGATCAGCCCGGTGCAAAGCTGGTGTTCCCGCTGCATGATGCGGGCGCTCAGGCGGTGTCGGAATATGGCAGCGAAGGCTCGCTCAAGATTCCCGGCACGGTCATGCTGGTCACGATCTTCTTCCTCACCTTCATTCTCTACTACTTCGTGAACTGGAAGTATCTGTCTGACCTCTGGCTGTTCAACTAAGGACGAAAAGGAAAGCGCCATGCTTGCCGCCCTGAACATGACCGTCTCGATACTCAAGCTGCGGATCGGCTTCTTCATTGCCCTGGCCGCACTTGTCGGGGTGATGACCGGGGGCGGCGAGTTGGGCGTGATCGAGGCGCTGGTCTTCGCCCTTGCGGTGCTGGGCGCGTCCGGTGCGGCGGGCGGGTTCAACCAGTATTACGAGCGTGAGAGCGACCGCAACATGGCGCGCACCCGCACCCGGCCCTTTGCCAGCGGTGTCCTGAAGGCCGGGCCGATCTGGCCGGTGACGCTGCTTGCGCTGCTGATCGGGGCGCTGCTGATGGCGTGGTCGGTCGGCGGCACGCTGGCCACCCTGCTCGTGTTCCTTGGCGCGCTCACCTATGGCGTGATCTACACCGTCTGGCTGAAAACCCGAACGGTGTGGAACGTCGTGATCGGCGGCGCGGCGGGCAGTTTCGCGGTGCTGGCGGGCGCAGCCGCCGCGGCACCGCAATTCGGCCCCGTCATCGGCCCGGTTCCGGCAGTTCTGGCGGCGGTTCTCTTCCTCTGGACGCCACCGCATTTCTGGAGCCTCGCTGTCGCCCGCAAAGAGGATTATCGCCGCGCCAACATCCCGATGCTGCCGGCGGTATCGGAACCCGATGTCTGGGCACCGGTGATCTTCAGCCATGTCGCGGCGCTGTTTGCGCTGTCGCTGGTGCCGCTGTGGCTCGGCATGGGCTGGGTCTATGGCGTCTTCGCAATCGCGGGCGGCGCGCCGTTCCTTCTGGCGGCGTGGCGGTTGCTCTATGATCCGACACGCGGGCCAGCCATGCGCACGTTCCGGGCATCGCTGGCGCAATTCGCCCTCCTGTCGGCGGGCGTTGTGCTCGACGAGGCTGCGCGATGGGCATTCTGACCCGTTATCTGTGCCTGTTATGGCTATTGGCGCTGCATGGCCCGGCGCAGGCGCAAGGCCAGCCTCCAGAGGTTCTGGACGCAAGGCAGGTCTACGAGATCAGCCAGGACGCGATCGGGCGTCAGGTGGGGGCGCATGTTCTCCATGACAGGAACGGCGCTCCGCTGGCACTGGCCGACCTGCGCGGACGTCCTTTGGTCATCTCGCTGGTCTATACCAGTTGCAGTTCGATCTGCCCGGTGATGACGGATCACCTGCACGACGCCGTGACCGACGCGCGCAATGTTCTGGGAGAGGACAGTTTCGCGGTCCTGACCTTCGGCTTTGACGCCAGCGGCGACAAACCGGCGCGGCTGCGCGCCTTTGCGATATCGCACCACCTTAACCGGCTCGACGACTGGCATGTGGCCAGCGCCGATCCCGAAACGACCGAGGCGCTCTTGCGTGATGTAGGCTTCAGCTGGCGCGACGCCGCTGGCGGCTTTGATCATCCCAGCCAGACCACGATCCTCGACGCACAGGGCCGTGTCTATCGCCAGCTCTATGGCGAGGACTTCCCGCTGCCGGTGTTCATGGCGCCGCTCAAGGAGCTTGTGCTGGGCCGCACGACGCTTTCGGTCGCGCCCGCAGACCTGTGGTCCCGGCTCACCTTCCTGTGCACCGTCTATAACCCGCTGACCCGCGCCTACCGGTTCGATTACGGCATCCTGTTCGGCATCTTTTTCGGTGCCGTCTCGCTGCTGCTGACCGGCCTCGTCATCCTGCGGCTCTGGCTCGAACGGCGGCGTGCCAGGCTGCGGGGCGATCTGCGACCGACGACCCCGAATGAAGTGGCAAGATGATGGGACTGCGGGCTACGCTGAAGCGTGGTTTCGATAGGGTCGAGCGTCCTTTGGACAGGCTGTTCGGCCCCGATTGGAACCCGCTTGCAAATCTGGGTCCGCTGGGCTGGCTGATGTTCTGGATCGTCACCGCCACCGGAATCTACCTCTTCATCTTCTTCGACACCGGCGTCATCAATGCCTATCAGTCGGTCAAATGGTTGAGCGAGACGCATTGGATTCATGCCGGGCTGGCGCGCAGCCTGCACCGGTACGCCTCGGATTTTCTCGTGCTTCTCATGCTTATCCATCTGGTGCGCGAATGGGCCTTTGACCGCTATCGCGGGCGGCGCTGGTTCTCGTGGATCACCGGGGTGCCGGTGATCTGGTTCGTCTACATGTCCGGCATCACCGGATACTGGCTGGTCTGGGACGAACTGGCGCAATACGTGGCGCTGACCACCACCGAACTGCTTGACGCGCTGCCATTCTTTGCCGAACCGATCGCGCGAAATTTCCTCACACCCGCAAGCCTGTCCGGGCGGTTCTTCACCTTGATGGTGTTCCTGCACATCGCCATTCCGCTGCTGCTTTTGCTGATGATGTGGATCCATGTCCAGCGCATCACCGCGGCACGCACCATGCCGCCGCGCGGCTTGAGTGTGTTGACCTTGGCGGCGCTCGTCATCGTGTCCTACGCCATGCCGGCGGTGTTGCAGGGGCCTGCGGATCTTGCCACGTTTCCGGTCACCGTCCGGCTCGACTGGTTTATCCTTGGGCTCTATCCGGTGATCGACATGGTGCCGCCCTCGGTGATCTGGACCGGCGCGCTTCTGTTCACGGTTCTGATGTTCGGCCTGCCCTGGCTGCCGCCCCGCAAGGACTCCGGGGCGGCGGAGGTGTTTCTTGACTTCTGCAACGGCTGCACCCGTTGCGAGGCCGATTGTCCCTACACCGCCATCACCATGGTGCCGCGCACCGATGGCGCGCCTTTCCCGCAGGAGGCCTTGGTTGACCCCGAGCGTTGCGTGGCCTGCGGAATCTGCATGGGATCGTGCCCCTCATCGACGCCGTTCCGCCGCTCCGGCCCTCTGATCACGGGGATCGACCTGCCCGACCGTCCGTTGAAGCAGCTCCGCGATGAGGTCATTGCCGCCTCCGATGGCCCGGGCGACGGCCGGGTGATGACCATCGCCTGCGAACATGGCGCGGCCAACGTGCCGAAGCAGGGCCGCGTGATCCTGCCCTGCGTGGCGATGGCACCGCCCTCGCTGTTTGACTTCATCCTCAGCCGCGATCTCGCCGACGGCGTTTGCATCGCCGGGTGCGCCGAACGTGAATGCTACAACCGCTTGGGGGCCAGGTGGACCGAGGAGCGCATTGCGCGAACCCGCGATCCCATGCTGCGCGAGCGCGTCCCGCGCGAACGGCTGCTGACCGTGTGGGCCGGTCCGAGCGAGCAGGCGCGACTTGAGAGGGACATCCACGCCTTTTCCGAACGGCTGACAACGCTGACGCCGATGCCGGGCAAACGTACCCTTGAGCCAGATGCGGTGGAGGACGCAGAATGAAAGACCGTCTGCACCACCTCGCAATGGGCGGTATCGCGACACTCGCGCTCGGCCTCGGTGTTGCATGGCTGTCGGCTTCACCTGCGTGGCAAAATGCACCCGGCGATACGGCGCTGCTGCGGCTCAGCTTCACGCATAGCGGCGACCGCAGCGCCAGCTGCCGCGACAGGACACCCGAGGAACTGGCCAAGCTGCCGCGCAACATGCGCCAGACCCAGATTTGCGACCGCAGACGCCCGCCGATCTATGTCGAACTGGAGGTTGATGGCGCGTTGATCTATTCTGCCGAAAGCGCGCCATCGGGCATCGCCGGGAGCGGTCCGTCACGCCTCTATGAGCGCTTGCTGCTGCCTGCGGGTGTGCATGATCTGACAGTCCGGATGCGCGACAACCCGGCGTCGAGCGCGTTCGATTACGAGGCGACGCGCAAGGTCGATCTGCGCCCCGGCCAAAGCTTCGTGATCGATTTCCGCAAGGACAGCGGCTTTATCTTTGAATGATGGGAAAGGGGGCGACATGGCACCGATTGAGTGGAAACCGGAATACAGCGTCGGCAATCCGTCCGTGGATCATGAGCATCAGGAACTGATCGACCTGGTCAATCAGACCGCATCGGCGATCCTCGACAACGAACCCGAGACCGATATCCAGGACAGCTTTGGCGATCTGCTCCGCGCCATCACCGCGCATTTCGCGCTCGAAGAGCAGCAGATGAAAGCCTATGGCTATGACCAGCGCGCCCAGCACAAGGGGCATCACGAACGCCTGCTCGACGATTTGCGCGACATCATGGATGACGCCGAAAGATCACCCGACAAGACCGCCGAGCGGCTGGCGACAACTCTGGAGGCGTGGTTTGCGGATCACTTCAAGACCCACGATGCACGCCTGCATGACCGTTTGGGGCCGCATCCGCACGACTGAGCACTTGCGTGGCAGGGAGCGCTGCCCCTGCGCGCCGGTCAGGTGTTGAACAGGAAATGCAGCACGTCGCCGTCCTTGACAACATAGGCCTTGCCTTCGGCGCGCATCTTGCCGGCGTCTTTGGCCGGGGTCTCTCCGCCCAGAGCGACGTAGTCGTCATAGGCAATCGTCTCGGCGCGGATGAAGCCCTTTTCGAAATCGCCGTGGATCACCCCGGCGGCGCGCGGCGCGGTGGTGCCTTTGGGAATCGTCCAGGCGCGGGCCTCTTTGGGGCCGACGGTGAAATAGGTTTCAAGATGCAGCAATTCGTAGCCGGCACGAATGACACGGTCGAGGCCTGGTTCTTCCAGCCCCATTTCGCTCAGGAATTCCTGTGCTTCATCGGTGTCGAGCTGGCTGATGTCTTCCTCGATCTGGGCCGAGATCACGACATGGGAATTGCCCTGTGCCGCGGCCATCTCACCAACAGCCTTCGACATCGCGTTGCCCTCTGCCGCATCGGCCTCGGAGACGTTGCAGACGTAAAGCACCGGTTTGGTGGTCAGCAATTGCAGCATCTCCCAGGCGCGGGCGTCTTCGGCATCGACCCGCACGGTGCGGGCGGGGTTGCCCTCTTCCAGGGCGGCCAGCGCGGCGCGCATCAGGCGTTCCTGCTGCACCGCTTCCTTGTCGCCGCCGCGCACCTTGCGGGTGATGTTCTGCAAGCGCTTTTCGATGCTTTCGATGTCGGCCAGCATCAACTCGGTCTCGATGGTTTCCGCATCTGCCACCGGGTCAACACGGCCATCCACATGCACCACGTCGCCGTCTTCAAAGCAGCGCAGCACATGGGCGATGGCATCGACCTCGCGGATATTGGCGAGGAACTGGTTGCCCAGACCTTCGCCCTTTGACGCGCCCTTCACGAGGCCCGCGATATCGACAAAGGTGATCCGCGTCGGGATGATCTGTTTGGAGCCGGCGATTCCCGCCAGCTTATCAAGCCGCGCGTCGGGCACCGCCACGTCGCCCACGTTGGGTTCGATGGTGCAGAAGGGAAAGTTCGCCGCCTGTGCCGCCGCTGTCTTGGTCAGCGCGTTGAAGAGCGTTGACTTGCCCACATTGGGCAAGCCCACGATACCTACCTTGAAACCCATGCCCGTCTCTCCTGCGCTGGCAAATTCGGGCCGCTTCTATGCGGTCGTGCCCTGTCCTGCAAGGCGGCTGAAGCCGGGAAGGATGCGAAGCCAGAACCGGTGGTTGAGCAGCACCGCCGCGACTGCAAGACCGACGACAAGGCCACCCCAGACGCCCGCCCCGTCAAAGTCGAACACGAAGCCCAGAACATACGCCGCGGGCAAGCCGAGCCCCCAGTACGAGACGGCCGCAAACCACATCGGCACGCGGGTGTCCTGAACGCCGCGCAACAGGCCCAGCGCCACGACTTGCGCGCCGTCGACGAACTGAAAGAGCGCCGCCATGATCAGCAGGACGGTGCCCACCTCGATGATCTCGGCGCGGGCCGGATCGCCCGGATCGAGGAAGATCGTGATCAGCGGTTCGGGGATCGCGATGAACAGGATGATCGTCGCCACCGACACCAGCCCCGACAGCCCGAGTGCCACCGCTCCGCCGCGCGCCATGTGCACCCAGTCGCGCCGCCCGAAGGCGTTGCCCGCGCGCACCGTTCCGGCATTGGACAGACCGAGATGCAGCATGAACATCATCGACGCCAGTTGCAGCGCGATGCCATGCGCGGCCAGCGGGATCGTCCCGATCCAGCCCATCATCACGGCGGACGCTGCGAACAGGCCAACCTCGGACAAGGTCGTGAGGCCGATGGGCCAGCCCAGACGGAACACCGTGGCGAACATATCCCAGTCGGATTTCCAGATCCGCTGGAACAGTGAATGCTGCGGCACCCAGAGCAGGATATAGCCAATCGTCACCATCGCCGAGAACACATGTGTGCTGAGCGAGGCAATGGCAGCGCCGCGGATGCCCAGTTCGGGAAAACCGAAATTGCCGAAAATCAGCGCATAGTTGGCGATGGCGTTGAAGGGGACGGCAACAACCGTCACCCAGAACACGACTTGCGTCTTTTCCAGCGCCGCCAGATAGCTCTTGAGCGTCATCGTCACCAGCGCGGGCAACAGCCCGAAGATCAGCACCCGCAGGTAGATCTGTGCATCGGCGGCAAGCTCCGGTGCCTGACCGAGCGCCCGCAGCACCGCGTCCGACCACCAGAGCAGCGGAAACACCGCCGCGCAGAACAACGCCGACAGCCACAATCCCATGCGGGTGGAGCGGCGCACGCTTTGCTCGTCATCCTCGGCCTGATACTTGGCGACCATCGGCATCACCGCCCAGGCGAAACCCGATCCGGCGAGGAACAGCGTCATAAACAGGGTGCTGGCCAAAGTGACCGTCGCCAGCGCCTCGGCGCCGTACCAGCCGACCATGATCGTGTCGGTCAGTCCGATGCCCATCTGCGCCATGTGCCCGCCCACAAGCGGCAGGCCAAGCACGAGAACGGCCCTGACATGGGCCGGATATGACATCAAGGGCGGTTGCATCCAACGGGATTAGCGCCGGGTGTCGCGTCCGGCAAGGGCTTTCGCCTTCTAAAGCGCGCGTATCAGGAATTGCGCGGCGAGCACGGCAATGATCAGACCGGTAGCCGCTTCGATCAGCCCCATCATGCGCAGGCTTTGCGGGCCGTTTGCCAATCGTGCCAACGCGCCCTCGCGCAAGGTGACCGACGCCACCGCCGCCGCCAATGTCACGGTCGCGGTGCCCAGCCCCATCGCCAGAGCGCCCAGGATACCGGCCAGGTGGATGTCCATCCGCACCGAGAGGATCAGCAGGAACAGCGCGCCCGTGCAGGGACGGATCGCAATCGCTCCGATCAGCAGCGCGGCGTCGCGGATCGTATGAACCTCCTGTGCCTGCTCTGGCGTCGGACCGTGGGCATGGCCGCAGGACTGGCAGATATCCGGTGGCGCGTGTCCCTGCGCGTTGCGATTGCGCCAAAGCCGCGTCCCGCCGCGCAGCGCCAGCCAGAGGCCGATGGCGCCGATCGCCGCATAGCTGATGGGGGCGAACCAGTGTTCCGCCGCACCGACCAGGGCCGTCCGGCCAAGGCCAAACAGCCAGACGCCGCCATAGACAAGGGCAATTGCCGTGCCTGCCTGCGCAAGGCTCGACAGCACCGCCAACGCCGACAGGCGCATCAGGTTCACGCGGTTCGCGACGCCATATCCACCGATCAACAGCTTGCCATGACCGGGGCCGACGGCGTGAAAGAACCCGTAGCCGAAACACACCGCAACAAGCGTGGCGAGCGCGCCCGGTTGCCCGGCGCGCAGCGCCCGCAGGCCCCGCGCCATGCCGGTTTGCGCCACGCGTTGTCCGTCTGCGGCCCAGCGTTCCAGCACCGAGGCACCGTCAAACCCCCACAGCCACAGCGCCAGTGCAAGTACCAGAACGGCGGCTAGTTGGAGCGCGGTTCGCATGTGATCGCGATGCGGTCGGAGAAATGGATGCCGATGCGCATTTCGTTGTAGATCTCATCCATATTGCCCAGTTCCTTCTCGACCATCGCCTGCGCCGCCGCCGCGTCGGCCTCGGCCACGGCGGCGCGACAGTCGGGGCGCGAAAAGCTGACGCCCTGGGACACATCATAGGCGACGTAATAGGTCGGATCGTATTGCAATATCTCGATGTCATCAGTCGGCACAGAGGGGATGTCGCGGTAATGGGTGGCGACGATCCGCCCTTCCTCGACCGCGATGCCGATGGGGCGTGGTCGCGGCAGGGCGACCGGATCACCGCCCGAAGTGACGTAGAGATCACCCTCGAACCCTTCGGGCCATTCGATCAGATCGAACCCATGCAACTGCTCCAGCTCGGCCGGTGTCAGAACCGCGTCGCCATCGGGGTCAAGCCCCATGTCCTCGAAGATCAGCAGCGTGAAGAAGTCATCATAGATCCAGGTCACGGTCACGCCCGTGACCTCGTCCGCGTCGTTGACTTCAAAGCGCAGGGCGGTGTCGACAAAGATATGCGGATGCGCGCCAAGCGGTGAGGCGAACAGTCCGGCGGTGAAGGCAAGGGCAAGTCGGTTCATCGCGTGATCAGGTACGGCGCAGGGATCGCCAAGGCAAGTGCAAGTGTCCGCCACCGGCAATGTTGCGCGCACATGGCCTGTCCTGTCGCGACGGGGTGAGCTGTTATCGGCCCGCGGGCAAAAAACCGGATGCATCCGCCTTGGCCATTGATTTTCCCCCACAGTTCCGGCACTCGGAGCCAAGCATCCAAGGAGACCGCCATGACCCGTATCGACGCCAAATTCCAAGATCTGCGCGCGCGCGGACAAAAAGCGTTTGTCTCTTACGTGATGGCGGGCGATCCGGATTTCGACACGTCGCTGGAACTGGTCAAGGGTCTGCCGGGCGCGGGTGTCGACATCATTGAACTGGGTTTGCCCTTTACCGACCCGATGGCCGATGGCGCGACGATCCAGCTGGCCGGTCAACGCGCGCTTGACGCGGGCATGACGCTGGACCGTACCCTGGAACTGACCAGACGGTTTCGCGAGGACGATGACACGACACCGATCGTGATGATGGGATATTACAACCCGATCTATTCCCGCGGCGTGGACAGGTTTCTGGAGCAAGCCAAGGCGGCGGGGATCGACGGTCTGATCATTGTTGATCTGCCGCCCGAGGAAGATGATGAACTGTGCATCCCGGCGCAGGCGGCGGGGTTGAACTTCATCCGTCTCGCGACACCGACTACCGATGACAAGCGCTTGCCAAAGGTGCTGCAAAACACTTCTGGATTTGTCTATTACGTCTCGATCACCGGGATCACCGGCGCTGCCGAGGCGCAGGCCGGTGATGTCGCCCCGGAGGTGGCCCGGATCAAGGCCAAGACGGATCTGCCAGTGATCGTGGGTTTCGGCATCAAGACACCGGAGGCCGCGCAATCCATCGCCGGAGTCGCGGATGGCTGCGTTGTGGGATCGGCCATCGTGGCCGAAATGGCGAAGGGCAAGCCGGTGGCGGACGTGCTGGCGTTTGTCAAATCGCTGTCGGACGGCGCGCACCGCGCCTGAGTGGACGCGAGCGGCATTGCGCGCGCAGGGCGGGATTGGTAAGCAAACCTAACCAATCCCACCCAACGGACCCGTATCATGGCTGTCATCACCGAAATCGAAGATCTGCGCCGCCTCTACAAGCGCCGCGTGCCGAAGATGTTTTTCGACTACACGGAATCGGGTAGCTGGACCGAACAGACCTTCCGCGAGAACTCCTCGGATTTCGACCGGATCTATCTGCGCCAGCGCGTTGCCATCAACATGGAGGGGCGCAGCACCGCCTCGACGATGATCGGGCAGGATGTGACGATGCCCGTTGCGCTGGCACCCGTGGGTCTCACGGGGATGCAGCATTTCGACGGCGAGATCAAAGCCGCCCGCGCCGCCGAGAAATTCGGCGTGCCGTTCTGCCTGTCCACCATGTCGATCTGTTCGATCGAGGATGTGGCCGAACACACGTCCAAGCCCTTCTGGATGCAGGTCTACACGCTCAAGGACGACGATTACATGCGCCGCCTGTTCGATCGCGCCAAGGCGGCGAATTGCTCGGCGGCGGTAATCACCGTCGATCTGCAATTGCAGGGCCAGCGGCACAAAGACATCAAGAACGGCCTGTCGGCCCCGCCCAAGCTGACGCCCGCCTCGGTCGCCAACATGATGACAAAGGTGCACTGGGGTCTTGGCATGTTGCAGACCAAGCGGCGGTTTTTCGGCAATATTGTCGGTCATGCAAAAGGCGTGAAAGACCCCTCGTCGCTGTCGTCCTGGACCGCGGAGGCCTTCGATCAGGCTCTCGACTGGGATCGCATCCGCGAGTTCCGCAAGATGTGGGACGGGCCGCTCATCATCAAGGGCATCATGGATCCGCGCGACGCGCTCGAGGCGCTGAACGTCGGCGCCGATGCGATCATCGTGTCGAACCACGGCGGGCGGCAGCTTGACGGCGCGTTGAGTTCGATCCGCGCACTTGAGCCGGTTCTGGACGCGGTTGGCGACAAGATCGAGGTCCATATCGACAGCGGCATCCGCTCGGGTCAGGACGTGCTCAAGGCGCTGGCGCTGGGAGCCAAGGGCGCGCATATCGGGCGGGCCTGGGTCTACGGGCTTGGCGCGAAGGGTCAGCAAGGTGTGACCGACGCGCTGACGGTGATCCACAAGGAGCTTGAAACCTCGATGGGCCTGTGCGGGCGCACCGATGTGAATACGCTCGACAAGGGAATCCTGCTGGTTCCCAAGGGGTTTTCCGGCGATTGGGAAGAGTGATCCACGCCAAACGCCCGGCGGGCCAAGTCGCCCGCCGGGGATCATGGTGTCGGCCCGGCATCTGCCCGGCAGTCACATGTTCCAGAGAAGAAGCGGCGCCGCCCCCGATGGGCCTGACGGTTCTCTCCACGTCCGGGATTCAACCCGTGACCTGTACCCTGGGTTTCAGGGCCTGTTCAGACCGGTCTCTCATGGTCAGCCTTCCGGCATGTGAGAGAGATGTCAGTTCCTCTGTCGCGGCTTGGGAGTGACCCTGCCCGCTCGGTGCGCACCGTGGGGGAAGCATCCGCGTCAGCGGTTAAGGCTTGGCAAACAGGGCGGGCGTTGCGCCTTTGCAAGAGCCTATCAAGGACTCCAGCGTCAAACTTCGCGTGGGCGGCGAATCAGGATCGGCACCAGCACCAGCGGCACGATGAACAGGATGCCGCCAATGGCGAGGAACGACACCCAAAGCCCGAAGGCTTCGGAGAGGAAGCCCATCATCGGCGGTCCGATGAAGAAGCCGGTGTATCCGACGACCGAGATGCGCGAAATGGCATGGCTGCGGTGCCGGTTCGGCACGATTCGCCCGATCCACGCATAGGCCATCGGCGCCACGACCGACACGCCGAGGCCAAGAATGGCAAAGCCCGCATAGGCCACCCAGAGCGACGGCGCGGTGGCGGCGATGATTGCGCCCGCTCCGGCAGTGGTGGCGGCCCAGCGGATGACATGGCGTTCCGACAGACGGTTGGCCACCACCTGACCGGCGAGCCGCCCCGCCGCCATCGTCAGGCCGAGGATCGCGGGGCCAAGGGCACCTTGCGCCGCACCGGCCCCGAGATTGCGCTCGAGATAGAGCGCCGACCAGCCTTCGGTCGCCTGTTCGGAGACAAACGCGATCAGGATGATCAGACCGCCGGGCAGCAGCAACGCCCACGGCAGGGGCGCGGTTTGCACATCGGTGTCGCTCAGGTCGGGGTCAGGCACCAGCGCGCGGGCGACTTGCACGATCAAGAGGGCGATCACGAACGCGACGATCCCGAGCACCAGCGTTGGGCCGAACCCGGCTTCGCGCGCCAGCCCTGTCGCGATGGCCGAACCGGCGTAAGCCACTGAAAACACGGCATGGTTGAGGTTCATCAGGCTGCGCCCGACCTGTGACTCCAGCACGCTGACCCGTCCGTTCATCGCCACGTCGAGCGTGCCCGACGCCGCCGAGACCGCCAGCATCGCCAATGCGAAGGTGACGCCGCCTGTGGCATGAGCGGGCAACAGGACCGCAAGCGCCAGACATCCGGTCAACACCGGAAGCCCGCGCATGCCCAGCGTGCGTTCGGCCAAGGGGGCCAGCCACATCGCCAGCACTGCGCCGATCGAGGCAACCAGCAGAGCGAGGCCGAATGCGCCGTCCGACAGACCGACCTGCGGTTTGATGACCGGAACCAGGGCTGCGAACGACCCCCAGAACACACCGACAGCCGCAAAAGCGGCGGCGGGGCCGCGGCTGACGTGGAGATCGTGGATCATGCTCATGGGATCGCGAGTGCCACGAGCGGACAAGTGCGTCCAGCCCACAAACCGACCCGTTCGGCCAAATTCGGCAGTGTTTTGCCTTGCCCTGCCGATGAAACCGGTCTATCGCGCGGGCTTCACGCGGGGTGACAGCCTTGGAGGCACCCTGCCCTTACAAATTGGAGACATATCATGGCTGGTGAGATTCCTGATCTCGAAGCTCTGGAACGGACGGGGACAGGCAAGGGCGCCGCTCGTCAGGCACGCCGCGACGGCATGGTTCCGGGCGTTGTTTTTGGCGGCGACAAAGATCCGCTCGCGATCAACATTCCCTATAACGTGCTGATCAAGCGCCTGAAGCAGGGGCGCTTCAAGTCGACCCTGTTCAACATGAAAATCGACGGTCATGACGATGTGCGCGTGGTCTGCCGCGACGTGCAGCGCGATGTGGTCAAAGACCTGCCGACGCATGTCGATTTCATGCGCCTGCGCCGCTCGACCAAGATCGCGCTGTTCATTCCGGTCGAATTCCTCAACGAGGAAGAAGCCCCCGGCATCAAGCGCGGCGGCGTTCTGACGGCCGTGCGCCCCGAGGTCGAACTGGTGGTGACAGCGGGTGACATTCCCGAGAAGCTGACGGTCGATCTGACGGGTCTGGACATCGGCGACACGGTGACGATTTCCGACATCACGTTGCCCGAAGGGTCCAAGCCGACCATCGACCGCGATTTCGTGATCGCCAACATCTCGGCCCCGTCGGGTCTGCGTTCGGCGGACGATGCAGAGGACGAGGACGAGACGCCCGATGCAGACGAAGTGCCCGCAATCGAGCAGACCGAAGAGTAATCGGCTCGCGCCTTGACACGATGACGGCCTCGCCCTGCGGCGGGGCCGTTTGCGTTTGCGACCCGCGCACGTGCAAAGGCGTTTTGCGCTTGAGCGGCGTTTGCCCTAGAGATGAGGCGACGCGGGACGCATGGAGTTGGCAGCGGCGATGAAACTATTTGTAGGCTTGGGAAATCCGGGCGCGAAATATGCCGCGAACCGGCACAATATCGGCTTCATGGCGGTGGACCGGATTGCTGCGGATCACGGGTTCGGCCCGTGGAAAGCGCGGTTTCAGGGTGACGTGACCGAAGGCCGTCTGGGGGCCGACAAGGTTCTGCTGCTCAAGCCCGGAACGTTCATGAACCGCTCGGGCCAATCGGTTCAGGCGGCGATGCAGTTTTACAAACTCGCCCCCGAGGACGTGACGGTGTTTCACGACGAGCTTGATCTGGCTCCCGGCAAGGCGCGCGTCAAAACCGGTGGCGGCCATGCGGGCCATAACGGGTTGCGCTCGATCCACGGCCATATCGGAGAGGCTTACAATCGGGTGCGCCTTGGCATCGGGCATCCCGGTCACAAGGACGCGGTCGCGGGATATGTCTTGCACGACTTTCCCAAAGCAGACGCTGAGTGGCTTGACGATCTGCTGCGCGGCATCTCGGACGGGGCGGCGTATCTGGCCGATGGCGACACCGGACGGTTCATGAACGCGGTTGCCTTGCGGGTGGCGCCGCCGCGCTCTTCGACGACGCCCGTCAAACCGACCCCCAAAGCGGATGTGCCGCGCCCCGACGCCAAGCCCGATCCGGCGCCCGACACCCGAAATCCGCTACAAAAGCTGGTCGACAGGTTCCGATGACCCTGAACGCGGTGCTGGAGGAACAGGCCGGACATTGCGCCGCGCTTGGCTCGCCTTTCATGGCGCGGATGTTGCCGCTGCTCGGGCAGGTCTGGCGCACCGCATCGCAGCTTGATCGGGCGATTGCGCGGTTCGACGGAGATATCGGGCCCAATGGCCATTCGCTTCCCCTGCGGCTGGCATCGGGGTTGCATGCGCTGGTTCTGACCGGACAGCAGCCCGGTCTGGTTTCCGCATATCCGCCCAACACGGTGTCGGATGCGCGCCTGAAAGATGTTTTGACAGATGCGCTTGTGACGCATGAGGCGTTCCTGATCGACTGGATCGCGTCGCCGCCGCAGACCAATGAGGTGCGTCGCAGTGCGGTGCTGATCGCCGGTGCGCATGATCTGGTCCGGCGGACCGGCGTTTCCCGGCTGCACCTTTCGGAACTGGGCGCGAGTGCGGGATTGAACCTGATGTTCGACCGGTTCGCGCTGGACGCGGGCGGCGTGCGCGTGGGGCCAGATGATGCCGCTCTTACGCTTGCGCCCGACTGGTTTGGCGCGCCGCTGGTCGCCGCACGCTTTAGCGTGAGCGAGCGGCGCGGAGTCGACCTCAACCCACTTGATCCCCGCGATCCGGCCAATGCGCTCAGGCTGCGGGCGTATTTGTGGCCGGATCAGCCACATCGCCTTGCGCTGACCGATGCGGCGATTGCGGCGAATGCCGCGCATGTGGAGCGGGGCGATGCGGTGGACTGGTTGGAGACACGTTTGGAAAGCCCGTCACAAGACCACATGCACCTGATTTATCACACGATCGCATGGCAGTACTTTCCGCCTGACAAACAGGCCAGAGGCACCGCCTTGATCGAAGCCGCGGGTGCTGATGCCACACCGGAGCGCCCCTTGGCGTGGCTTGCCCTTGAATCCGACGGCACCACACCCGGCGCCGCGATCACCGCGCGGCTTTGGCCCGGAGACCACCGCATTTCGCTTGGGCGCGCGGATTTTCATGGCCGCTGGGTGGATTGGAACCCGGATCAGCCCTAGACTCCGAAAAAGTGCAACCAACCACGCGCGGAGGCCAAAATGGAAAAAGACGACCCGATCAACGTACTGGGCAGCCCGTTGGAGCCGTGCTCGACCAAACCGCTGACCGGGTTTTTCCGCGACGGGCATTGCAACACCTGCGCCGCCGATCAGGGCAGCCATACAGTCTGCGCGGTAATGACGGCCGAGTTTCTGGCCTATTCGAAATATGTCGGCAATGATCTGAGCACTCCGATGCCGCAATTCCGCTTTGACGGGTTGAAAGCGGGGGATCACTGGTGTCTCTGCGCCGGTCGTTTCCTGCAAGCGCATGACGAGGGGTGCGCGCCCAAGGTCAATCTACGCGCCACGCACCAGCGTGCTCTGGACATCGTTCCGCTGGCGGTGCTGGAACAGCATGACGTCGGAGCACAGAGCTAGACACAAGCGCATCGAGCGGCACGGCGGTGGAACAACATTGCGTCGCGTGCGTTGACAGACTTCAACCGATCAGAACGGACGGAACTGCATGGACTCAGCCTTGGAAAACATCAGCCCTGTCCGAATTCTCTATGACCAGATCGAGACGCTTGCACGCGATGCGATCGCGCTGTTGCCCAATCTGATTGCTGCGCTGTTCATCCTGCTGATCACCGCGTTGGTTGCATATGGCCTGACGCGTCTGGTGCGGGGCATCCTCAAACGCTCAAAACGCCGCCCCTCGCTGGTGAGCGCGGTTGGCACGCTGGTGCGCCTGTTGGTCTGGGCGTTCGGTGTGATGATCGCGCTGACGGTGTTGTTTCCCAATCTGACGCCGACGAAACTGCTGGCCGGTCTTGGGATCGGGTCGATTGCAGTCGGCCTGGCGTTCAAGGACGTGTTCGAGAACTTCCTGGCCGGCTTTCTGATCCTGTTGCGCAAGCCGATGCGCATCGGTGATGACATCGAGTGCAACGATCTGAGCGGGCGGGTCGAACAGATCACCATCCGCGACACGTTTCTGCGCAAGCGCTCGGGCGAGCTTTTGCTGGTGCCCAATTCGTTTATCTACAAGAACCCCGTCTGCGTGCTCACCGACACGCCGTTGCGGCGGATCAAGGTTGTGGTGGGCGTGGCCTATGGTGAAGACGTGGACGCCGCGCGCGAGGTGATCACGGACGCGGTGACGGCTTTGGAGACGGTTTCGGATGAAAAGCCGGTTCAGGTGTTCGCCACGACGTTCAATTCCTCGTCCATCGACTTTGACGTGCGCTGGTGGACAACCAGCACGCCGCTGGGCGAACACAGATCGCGCGACGAGGTTGTCGCGGCGATCAAACGCGCGCTGGACGATGCGGGCATCGAAATCCCGTTCCCCTATCGGACACTGACATTCAACGAACCGCTGTCGCTGGCGCAGGCCGGCGACGCAGAGGAGTGAGGCGGTTGTTCTAGATCACGGGTTGATCCGCCGCCGGAGTTTGCAGCGGGTCGCCCATCAGATCGTCTATGAACAGGCTGAGCAATTGCGGCCGCCCGGACACGCCCGCCTTTCGATAGATCGCGTTGGTCTGGGCCTTGACGGTGCCTTCGGAGGTCTTGCGCAGGTTGGCGATTTCGGCGGTACTGAGACCCTTGATCGAAAACAGTGCCACATCGCGCTCTGCCGGGGTCAATTCCCAATCGGCAAACCGTTCAAACAGCACGTCCATGAAAGCACCGGAGGCCAGACGCAGCTTTTCTTCCGCCTCGCGCTGACGGGTGACGGAGCGCACCAGCAAGGTCGATGTGGCGGCGACACCGATGGTCAGGCCAAGCGCCGCGCCGATCTCCATCATCTCGTACAGCGCCCAGGACACGGGCGCATAGCGGATGCCCAGAAGCGGCGCGAAGATATCCCATAGAAAGAACGCGGCACAGACGAGCTGAACCGCGAGAAGCAGCGCAAAGCCGACCTGCCCCCTCACAAACGCGGACTTCGCGCAGAGGCGGCGCAGCGATCAATCGTCATCGTCATCATCATCGTCGCCATCGTCATCGTCGTCGCCATCGTCGTCATCATCGTCATCGTCGTCATCGTCGTCACCGTCCTGACCGGTGCCCGAACCCGCGTCGTCGTGATCGCCCGCGCCCTGGCGGGAACGCCCGTCGTCATGCGCCTGTTGAACGTAGTCGCGCAAAATCACGCCTGTGGACGGGTTCAGAATGATCTCGCGCTCGCCGATCGTGCCGCTGGCATAGATGCGGATGCGGCCGAGAAACGTGCGCGAAATCCGGATGTTGCGATAGCCGTCTTTCTTCAGAGCTTCGACCACGCGCGTCTGCACGTCCTGCGCGACGGCCGGAACGGGCGTCACCAGCCCCGCGCAAACGAGGCTGGTGAGAAAGTGGCGGCGGTTCATCGCGCGCACCGTTGGGGGACTGGATCAATCGTCGTCATCGTCATTGTCATCATCGCTGTCGTCGTCATCGCCGTTATCGTCGTCGCGATCATCATCCCGATCGTCGTCGCTCGTGTCATCCCGATCATCATCGCTGGTGTCGTCCCGGTCGCTGTCGCGGTCATCATCCCGATCATCGTCGCCGTCAGTGTCGTCGCTGTCATCGGCGGCTTCCCAACCTTCGCTGATGACGTTGCCGGACGCGCTGTCATAGACGACTTCGTAATCGCGCCCGTTCTTTTCGCCTTCTGCCACAAATCGGTCACCGCGCTCGTCAATGTCAATATCGACGAAGCCGCGGTCTGCCAAATCGGCAAAGGCCGCGTCACGACTCTCGGCGGTTCCGGCACGCGGCGCGCTGTCCGGCTCCCAGCCTTCGCTGATCACTGCACCTGTCGCGCGGTCATACACCACCTCATAGTCGCGCCCGTTCTTTTCGCCATCGGCAAAGATGCGGTCGCCTTTGACGTCAAGGTCGATGTCGCGCAGGCCGCGCGCAGCAAGATCGGCATAGGCGGCGTCAACTGCCGGCGTGCGCTCGATCCGGTCACTGCTGTCATCGTCCCACCCCTGACTGATGATCGAGCCGGTGTTGCGATCATAGACCACCTCGAAGTCGCGGCGGCCCTTGTCGGCATCGGCGATGATCCGGTCGCCGCGGACTTCGACGTCAATGTCGGTAAAGCCCTTGGACGCAAGGTCAGAGCGGATCTGGTTGATCTGGTCCTGGTTTGCCTGTGCGCCGGTGGCCAGCGTGGCGACAAGGGCGGCAAGTGTCATACGTGTGACGGTCATGGTGTCTCTCCTGGGTCTGCCCCGTTCGCAAAAGGGCGTGTTGAAAGGCGTCTTGTCAGCGAACTTGCGGCGACCATGACGGCCCTGCGGTTCAGGGGATATTTGCCGAAGGTTTACAGGCGGCGCGATAAACGGCTGATCTAGAGGTATAAACTTTGGTTTATCGCCACCCTTGGGCAAAACAGCGCGAAACAAAAAAAGCCCCGTGCAGGGGCACGGGGCGTTTTACGTTGGAACTGGGCCTTAAGTTTAGAGCCCCGATCTCAATCCCTCTCGAATCCGAGGTGCTTGGCGACAGTGTAGATGTCCTTGTCGCCACGCCCGCACATGTTCATGCAGATGATGTGATCCTTGGGAAGGTCCGGCGCGATCTTCATCACATGCGCCAGCGCGTGGGACGGTTCGAGCGCCGGAATGATACCTTCCATCGCGCAGGACAGTTGGAATGCCTCAAGCGCCTCCTTGTCGGTGATCGACACGTATGTCGCGCGGCCAATGTCGTGCAGCCAGGCATGTTCGGGGCCGATGCCGGGATAATCCAACCCGGCGGAGATGCTGAACCCCTCGAGGATCTGGCCGTCATCGTCCTGCAACAGATATGTGCGGTTGCCATGCAGCACGCCGGGGCGGCCGCCGGTCAGGGACGCGCAATGCTCCATCTTGTCGTTGACACCCTTGCCACCCGCTTCGACGCCGATGATGTTGACCTCTTTGTCATCGAGGAACGGGTAAAACAGGCCCATCGCGTTGGAGCCGCCACCGATGGCGGCAATCAGCGTGTCGGGCAGACGGCCTTCGGCCTCTTGCATCTGTTCGCGCACTTCCTTGCCGATGATCGCCTGGAAATCGCGCACCATCGCCGGGTACGGGTGTGGTCCGGCGACGGTACCGATGCAGTAGAACGTGTCGCGCACGTTTGTCACCCAATCGCGCAGTGCATCGTTCATGGCGTCCTTGAGCGTGCCGCGCCCGGAGGTGACGGGGATCACTTCGGCCCCGAGCAGTTTCATGCGGAACACGTTGGGCTGCTGACGTTCGACGTCATGCGCGCCCATGTAGACGACGCATTTCAGGCCAAATTTGGCGCAGACGGTCGCCGTCGCGACACCGTGCTGGCCCGCGCCGGTTTCGGCGATGATGCGGGTCTTGCCCATGCGTCGGGCAAGGATGATCTGGCCCAGCACGTTGTTGATCTTGTGCGCGCCGGTGTGGTTCAACTCGTCGCGCTTCATGTAGACCTTGGCGCCGCCAAGATGCTCTGTCAGACGCTCGGCGTGGTAAAGCGGGCTGGGGCGGCCCACAT
The DNA here is from genome assembly GCF_046592965.1 of Marivita sp. S2033. Classification (NCBI taxonomy): domain Bacteria; kingdom Pseudomonadati; phylum Pseudomonadota; class Alphaproteobacteria; order Rhodobacterales; family Roseobacteraceae; genus Marivita; species Marivita sp. S2033. The sequence continues at coordinate 289,704 of NZ_JBISBV010000002.1, read as the reverse complement.
AGTGCTTCCAGAGAAAGTCCATTTCCGACCAGAAGCTGTCATCGGTCTTGGCGCGCTCGTATTGCTCCTCCAACTCCAGGATGAGCGGCATCAATGTTTCGGACACAAAGCGCCCGCCGTGGATCCCAAAGCGGCCCTTCTCGTCAGGACCGGTCATGAAGCTGTTGAAAAGATCGTTCATCGCGCGCCTCTTTTTTCGAACAGGCCACAGGTAGCGGGGCGCGGCGCGTTGGGCAAGGGCAAGCGCCGCCGAAGGTGTCTGACTGACGGTTCCGTCAGGCCGCGACAGAGCGTTCGAGCGCCGGATAGCGCCAAGCGAGCGTCAGGCCGCGTGCCACGAAGGACACCAGCAATGCCGCCCAAAGGCCGTGATTGCCATACACCGGCACCAGAACCGCGACGCAGGCGGCATAGATTGCCACCGAAACGATCATCATGTTGCGCATGTCGCCAGTCCGCGTCGCGCCGATGAAGATGCCGTCGAACATGAAGGACGCCAGCGCCAGCACCGGTGCTGTCACCATCCACGGCAGAAACGCGGCGGCGGCGGAGCGGACATCGGCGTTCTTTGCCATCACCTCGATGATCCAGGGGCCGAAGATCCAGAACCCCAGCGCCAGCAGCAGCGACGCGCCGAGCCCCCAAAGGCCCGACACAATCGCCGCCCGCCGCAACGTCGGGATGGCCCGCGCACCGACCGCCTGCCCGACGATGGCCTCGGCGGAAAAGGCGAAACCGTCAAGCGCGTAGGCGGTGATGAACAGGAATTGCAGCAACACCTGATTGGCCGCCAGCGTCACGTCGCCGAAATCGGCGCCGAGGAACATGAACGACAGAAAGACGCTTTCCAGCAGCATCGAGCGGATCAGGATGTCGGAGTTGACCCGCGCCATGCGCACCAGCGCGATGCGGTCAAAGACCCGCGTCCAGTTGCGCCAGTCGGGGATGCGAAACGCCGCGCGGCAGAGGTAGAGTCCCATCGCAAGGCCGCTCCATTCGGCGAGGAACGTGGCGAACGCCACGCCATTGACGCCCCAATCGAGCCCCAGCACGAACCAGATGTTGAGCACCGCATTGACGCCGTTCATCCAGAGTTGCAGCACCAGCACCGCCCGCGTGCGTTCCTGCGCGATCAGCCAGCCGGTGATGCCGAAGACGGCGATGGCCGCGGGGGCGGACCAGATGCGGATCGACATGTAGCTTCGCGCGAGGGATTCAACCTCGTCGCTGGCGGGCGCGATCTTGAATGCCGCCCAGATGATTGGCAGTTGCAACAGGATGATGACAGCCCCGGCGCTGAACGCGATCATCAGAACGCGCGTCAGGATTGCCGCCACCTCGGCGCGGTCGCCCCGCCCCAATGCCTGCGCGGCAAGGCCGGTGGTGCCCATGCGCAAGAAGCCGAAGATCCAGTAGATCGCCGACAGGATGATGGCCCCGAGGCCCACAGCCCCGATAGGTGCCGCCTCTCCGAGTTGGCCGACCACACCCGTGTCGACCGCGCCGAGGATCGGGATGGAGACATTGGACAGAACGATCGGCAGCGCGATCGCCAGAACGCGGCGGTTCGTCACTTCGCGCGGCGCGACGGGGATGTCAGTCATTGCCGGGATCGGGCCTTGGCATCAGGAAATGCGCTGTCGCCTGCGCAAACGGGCGGTCGCGATTGTCCTGCCACGCTTCGGCCTGAACCGACGCATAGCGCCGCCCCGCGCGAGTGATCGTGGCACGCGCATACGCGTCGCGCGGCAGGCCGGAGCGCAGGTAATCGACCGTAAAGTCGATGGTCTTGGGCAGGCGCGGCAAGTTGCCTGCGGTCAGCGCATCGACGTCCAATGCGCCGCTTTCCAGATCGGCCCAGATATGCGCCCAACTGAGCGAAATCATCGCCGTCACTTCAAGAAAGGCCGAGGTCACACCGCCATGAATTGCGGGCAACATCGGGTTTCCGATCAGCTTTTCGTCGAACGACAGCAGACCGGTCAGTTCATCGCCACGCCGATCAAAGGTGATTCCTAGAAAGCGGATGTAGGGCACACCGTCCACCAGGGCGTTCAGCGCGCCATCGCGGCGCTGCTTCACCACCTGAACAGGTTCGGGGGTCTTGCGGGCCATATCAGCGCCCCTCCACAGTGAAGGCTCCGGTGGCCGTGGCCACGGGGCGGTCGGTGTCGTCATCGCTCGCGGTCGCGCGCACAAAGGCGACAGAGCGTGTGATGTGGTAGACCTCGGCCCGTGCGGTGATGGCCTGACCGGGAGTGGCGCCGCGCATGTAGTCGATGCGCAGATCAATCGTTGCTGTGCCAGCGGGCGCTTTGGGATGGCTCATCACCGCCGCTCCGCCGCAGGTGTCCATTAGCGCCGACACTGCGCCGCCGTGGATCACGCCGGTTTTTGGATCACCGATCAGCCGGGTGTCATAGGGCATGGAGATCTCTGCCATACCGTCGCCAAGCGCGGTGATTTCCATGCTCAGGGCGGTGGCGTGGGGAATGGTCTGGATGAACTGGCGGGCTATCTTGGACTTGTCGGCGCTCATGGCTGCTCCTCGGGCTGAGCCTTCCATTTACGCGCGTTCCGCCGCTCTGGCCAGTCGTGTAACTTTGGTTGCCCTTGGGGCAGCACGCTTTTATGGTCGAGCGGGGCGAGGAGGCAATCATGGCTGACCAGCGACTGAGTTTCAAAGAAATGTGCGCCAGGTTCGACGTGACGCCGCGCACCTTGCGATATTACGAGTATATCGAGTTGCTCCACCCCGAACGCGACGGCCGCGCACGCTGGTACGGCCCCCGCGAGATCGCCCGCATGACGCTGATCCTGCGGGGCCGCAAATTCGGATTCCAGCTTGAGGATATTCGCCAGTGGCTGCTGATTTACGAAAACGAAGGCACCACGGCGCAGATGAAGGCCTGGATCAAGATGGCCGACCGCCAGCTTGAAGAGCTTGACCAGCAGCGCAAGCAGTTGAACGAAGCGATCGACGAGTTGAAGTCGCTGCGCGACGGTACCGAAGCCACTCTGAAAGCCTGAAATCCGCCACTGGAAACGTAAAAATTCCAAGGCGACACTGCGCCACGGCGGGGATTGCGCCCAAAGCGCTTTGAAACAAAATGTCCGCGCGGAGCGGGTGACGTTGAATGATCTTACGTCATCGCCAAAGTGACGTGGCGTATGAGTTACGTCAACTTCATTTCCCATTGTAAGAAGACGCAAGCCTGCGCATCTCGGTGTCATCAAGGCATCGAAAAGGACATTGGACATGACCGAAACACGTACAATGACGATCAGAGAGATGTGCGACGCCTATAACGTCACACCGCGCACTCTGCGATTTTACGAAGCGAAGGAATTGCTGTTCCCGCTGCGCGACCGGCAAAAGCGGCTTTTCACCAAACGCGACCGGGCGCGGCTCAAGCTGATCCTGCGCGGCAAGCGTTTTGGCTTCAGCCTCGAGGAAATACGCCAGCTTCTGGACCTCTATGACATGGGCGATCAGCAGCAGACCCAACTCGCGCGCACCTACGAGATCGCACAGCAGCGCCTGTCCGATATGGAAGCCCAGCGCGAAGAGCTGGACCAGGCGATTGACGAATTGAAAGAACAGATGCGTTGGGGCGAGAAGATGCTCACCTCGATGGATCAGACCAAACGCGCGGCAGAATAAGCCGCACCACGTTCAAGGGAGACCCACCATGCCAAGCTACACCGCCCCCGTGAAAGACATGCAATTCGTCCTGCACGACGTTCTTGAAGCGTCAAGCCAGGATATTCCTGGCTACGACGAGCTTGACCGCGATTTCACCGCTGCGGTGATCGAGGAAGCCGGCAAACTGGCCTCGGACGTTCTGATGCCACTGAACGCTGTGGGCGACCAGGAAGGCTGTGTGCTGGAAAACGGTGTGGTCCGCACGCCCACAGGGTTCAAGGACGCGTTTGACAAGATGCGTGACGGCGGTTGGACGGCGCTTGACTGCGCGCCCGAATATGGTGGCCAGGGTTTGCCCTACATCATGCAGACCTGCTCTCAGGAGCCGTTTGTGTCGGCCAACATGGCGTTCCAGATGTATCAGGGCCTGACGCATGGCGCCTATTCGGCGATCAATACGCATGGCACCGAGGACCAGAAGCAGACCTATCTGCCGAAAATGGCCAGCTGCGAATGGACCGGCACGATGAACCTGACCGAGCCCCATTGCGGCACCGATCTGGGGCTCATGCGCACCAAGGCCGTGCAGCAGGACGATGGCAGCTTTGCCATCACCGGGCAAAAGATCTTCATCTCGGCTGGCGATCACGATTTGGCCGACAACGTCATCCACCTCGTTCTGGCGAAGATTCCGGGCGGGCCGGAGGGTATCAAGGGTGTGTCGCTGTTCATCGTGCCAAAGATCATGGTCAATGATGACGGATCGCTCGGCGCGCGCAACGGCGTCAGCGTCGGTGCGCTCGAAGAGAAGATGGGCATCCACGGCAACGCGACCTGCGTGATGAATTACGACGACGCTACCGGGTATCTTGTCGGCGAAGAGCACAAGGGCATGCGCGCGATGTTCACCATGATGAACGAAGCGCGTCTGGGTGTGGGCTTGCAAGGCTATGCGCAGGCCGAAGTCGCCTATCAAAACGCCGTGGTCTACGCCAAGGACCGGCTACAGGGCCGCGCCGTGACCGGGGCGGAAGCCCCCGACAAACCCGCCGATCCGATCATCGTTCATCCCGATATCCGCCGCAACCTGATGGACCAGAAAAGCTTTGTCGAAGGCGCACGTGCGTTCACCTATTGGGGCGCGCACCTGATCGACCGGGCGCATAAATGCAACGATGCCAAGGCCGATGGCCTGATTTCGCTGCTGACACCGGTGGTCAAGGGCTTCCTGACCGACAAGGGCTTCGAGACTGCCGTCAGCGCGCAGCAGGTTTATGGCGGGCACGGCTATATCGAGGAATGGGGCATGTCCCAATTTGCCCGCGACGCTCGGATCGCGATGATCTACGAAGGGGCCAATGGCATTCAGGCGCTCGATCTCGTGGGACGCAAGCTGGCGCAGGATGGCGGCAAGCATGTCATGGCGTTTTTCGACATGGTCAAATCGTTTGCTTCCAAAACCAAGGGGCAGGACGAGGCGTTTGACCGGGACTTCCTTGACCCGCTCAAGGCGGCGTCGAAGGATTTGCAGGCGGCGGCGATGTATTTCATGCAGAACGGCGTGAAGAACCCCAACAATGCGCTGGCTGGGTCGTATGATTTCATGCACATGTTCGGCCATGTTTGCCTTGGCTACATGTGGGCACGGATGGGACTCGCGGCGTCGAAGGCGCTGAAGGACGGTGCCTCGGACGTCGATTTCTACGAGACCAAGCTGGCCACCGGGCGCTATTACATGGCGCGTCAGCTTCCGGCGACGAAAATGCACCTCGCCCGGATCGAAACCGGGGCCGACACGGTAATGGCCCTCGAAGCGGCGCAGTTCTGAGCGACCGGAGGAGAGATGCCCAAACGCTTTCGCCTGACCCGCCGCTTTCCGGTCGCGATGACCGAGGATGGCTACCGGCGCCTCAAACGGTTTGCGGCCGAGGCGGGTCTGGACGACGGGGAGGCGCTGTCGTTCCTGTTCGAACATTTCGACAGCGTGACTGATGAAAACGCGCTGTCGCACCGGCTCAGGCTGTTCAATGCCGAGCTCGATGCGCGCAAACGCTGACGGAATGACGAGGGAGGGGGCCACAAGACTATGCGCGAACTACATCAGGCACCGGCGCAAGCGGCACCTGCGGGATGCCTCCGGCGGGAGTTTTTCTGGCAAGATGAAGAGATCGGTCCACCCCGCCGGTCGGTCTTTTCGGCACGCGCCTTGCAGACCTGTCGGCGGGGCTTCACCTTGCACATGGCTCAACTCTCCAGTCTGCGATGCATCCAAAGGGTAAACCGATTAACCTTAATGCAAGGTAAAGAAAGGCGTGAATTATTCTTCATCTTGCAAAATAAACTCCGGGGGTTCGGGGGCTGGCCCCCGATCTGCCCGCAGCCCAGGGGCGCGACCGAAAGGACATATGCACCATGACGATGCAGCTTTACTGCTTTGGTGAAAGCGGCAACGCCTACAAGGCGGCGCTGGCGCTCGAGTTGAGCGGGCTTGATTGGGAACCGGTCAAGGTGGATTTCTTTGGCGGCGAGGGGCGCACGCCCAAGTTTCGTGCCGAGTTGAACCCGATGGGGGAAGTGCCTGTTCTTGTCGATGGCGCGCAGCGGCTGTCGCAATCCGGTGTGATCCAGATGTATGTGACCGAGCTTTCAGGCAAATTCGGCGGAGCGACAAAGACAGAGGCCCGTGAGGTGATGCGCTGGATGTTCTGGGACAATCACAAGCTCAGCTCCCAGGCGGGCATGACGCGCTTTTTGATGAATTTTCTGCCCAGCGACAAACGCCCCGAAGAGGTGATCGCTTTTACCAAAGGCCGCCTGAAGGCCGCCTACACCGTGCTTGATGCACATTTGCAGACCCGTGACTGGATCGTTGGCGATGGCGTCACCAACGCCGATCTCAGCTGTTGCGGGTATCTTTTTTATCCCGAACCTTTCGGGTTCGACCGGGCCGACTGGCCCAATATCGACCGCTGGCTGACCAATATCCAAGGGCTGCCAGGCTGGAAACACCCCTATGACCTGATGCCCGGCTCCCCTGCGGACCGGGCCCAAGACGGAGATGCGACATGACCGACGCTTATATCTACGATACCTTGCGGACACCGCGCGGCAAGGGCCGCAAGGATGGCAGCTTGCACGAGGTGACATCGGTGCGCCTGTCCGCGCAGGTGCTGGACGCGGTCAAAGAGCGCAACGGGCTTGAGGGCCACGCGGTCGAGGATGTGATCTGGGGCAACGTCACGCAGGTGGGCGAACAGGGCGGCTGTCTTGCGCGCACGGCCGTTCTGGCATCGGACCTGCACGAGAGCATCCCCGGCCTCTCGATCAACCGGTTCTGCGCCTCCGGCATGGAAGCGGTGAACCTTGCTGCCAACCAGATTCAGGGCGGCGCCGGAAGCGCGTATATCGCCGGTGGGGTCGAGATGATGGGCCGTGTCGCGATGGGGAGCGACGGTGCGGCGATTGCCGTTGATCCGTCGGTCGCGATGGAGAGCTATTTCGTGCCGCAGGGCATTTCCGCAGATATCATCGCTACCGAATACGGGTTCAGCCGCGACGAGGCCGACCAACTGGCTGTCGAAAGCCAGCGCCGTGCCAAGGTGGCGTGGGATGAGGGGCGGTTTGACAAGTCGATCCTGACCGTGCGCGACCAGAACGGTTTGCCGATTCTCGATCACGACGAATACATGCGCCCCGGCACCGACATGCAGAGCCTTGGCGCGCTCAACCCCGCGTTTCAGCAGATGGGCGAGGTGATGCCCGGCTTCGATGCGATCGCGCTGATGAAGTATCCGCATCTGGAGCGGATCAACCACATTCACCACGCGGGCAATTCCTCGGGTATCGTCGACGGTGCCGCCGGTGTTCTTATCGGCAACAAGGAATTCGGCGAGAAGTGGGGCATTACCCCACGCGCGCGGATCAGGGCGACCGCGAAGATCGGGACCGATCCGACGATCATGCTGACCGGCCCGGTGCCGGTGACCGAGAAGATCCTGGCCGATAGCGGCATGAGCATTTCCGACATTGATCTCTTCGAGGTCAACGAGGCGTTTGCGGCGGTCGTCTTGCGCTTCATGCAGGCGTTCAGCGTGGACGCAGACAAGGTGAACGTCAACGGCGGTGCCATTGCGATGGGTCACCCGCTGGGCGCCACCGGCGCAATCATCATCGGCACGCTTCTGGATGAGTTGGAGCGCACCGGCAAGGGCACCGGCCTTGCGACGCTCTGCATCGCATCCGGCATGGGTGCCGCCACTATCATCGAACGGGTGTGAGGAACGACGACATGACCGATTTCACAATGAAGACTGATGCCGATGGCGTTGCAATCATCACCTGGGACGTGCCCGGCAAGTCGATGAACGTGATGACGCGGGAGTCGATGGTCGTGCTGAACGGCCTGATCGACGACGCGCTGGCGGATGATGCCGTCAAAGGCATCGTCATCACCTCCGGCAAGGCGGATTTCGCCGGTGGCATGGACCTGAACGTTCTGGCCTCGATCCGCGCCGAAGCGGGGGATGATCCGGCGCAGGCGCTGTTCGATTTCACGATGAACGGCCACCACATGCTGCGCAAGATCGAGCGTGCGGGAATGGACCCCAAGACGCTCAAGGGCGGCAAGCCGATTGCAGCCGCCCTGCCCGGCACGGCGCTCGGCATCGGGCTGGAGTTGCCGCTGGCGACGCACCGCATCTTTGCCGCCGACAATCCGAAGGCCAAGATCGGCCTGCCCGAGATCATGGTGGGCATCTTCCCCGGTGCCGGCGGCACGACGCGGCTGGTGCGCAAGATGGGGGCGATGGCGGCCTCGCCCTTCCTGCTGGAAGGCAAGCTGTCTGATCCGAAGAAGGCCAAGGCGGCGGGCATCATCGACGAGGTGGTGGATGATCCGGTTGCCGCCGCCAAGGAATGGGTGTTGAACGCCAAGGACGCCGATTTGGTGAAGCCGTGGGATGCCAAGGGCTACAAGATGCCCGGCGGCGCGCCATATCACCCGGCGGGCTTCATGACGTTTGTGGGCGCAAGCGCGATGGTCAACGGCAAGACCAAGGGTGTCTTTCCGGCGGCCAAGGCGTTGCTGTCGGCGGTCTATGAGGGCGCTTTGGTGCCGTTTGACACCGCTCTCAAGATCGAGGCGCGGTGGTTCACGCATGTGCTGCTGAACCCGTCCTCCAGCGCGATGATCCGGTCACTGTTCATCAACAAACAGGCGTTGGAAAAGGGTGCAGTGCGGCCCGAGGGCGTGCAGGACCAGTCGGTCAAAAAGGTTGGCGTCTTAGGTGCAGGCATGATGGGTGCGGGTATTGCCTTGGTGTCGGCGCAGGCCGGGATCGAAGTTGTGCTGCTGGATCGCGAACAGGCGGCGGCGGACAAGGGCAAGGCGTATTCGGCGGATTACGCGGCCAAGGGCGTGAGCCGCAAGAAGATCACGCAGGACAAGGCCGATGCCATGCTGGCGCGGATCACCGCAACCACCGACTATGGCGATCTCAAGGGCTGTGATCTGATCGTGGAAGCGGTGTTCGAGGACCCCAAGATCAAGGCCGAGGTCACGGCAGAGGTCGAGAAAGTTGTTGGTGAGGAGTGTATCTTCGCGACCAACACCTCGACCCTGCCGATCACCGAACTGGCCAAGGCCAGCAAACGACCCGAGCAATATATCGGCATTCATTTCTTCTCTCCGGTCGAGAAGATGATGTTAGTCGAGATCATCAAGGGCAAGGCAACCGGCGACCGCGCGGTGGCCAAGGCGCTCGATTTCGTGCGCCAGATCCGCAAGACGCCCATTGTGGTGAACGACGCGCGGTTCTTCTATGCCAACCGCTGCATCATTCCCTATATCAACGAAGGTATCCGCATGGTGAAGGAGGGTGTCGCCCCTGCCATGATCGAGAATGCCGCCAAACTGGTGGGGATGCCGCTCGGTCCGTTGCAACTGGTCGATGAAACCTCGATTGATCTGGGTGCCAAGATCGCGCGCGCGACCCGCGCGGCGATGGGTGATGCCTATCCTGACGGCGAAGTGGACGAGGTGATCTTCTGGATGGAAAAGCAAGGACGTCTGGGCCGCAAGACCAAGGCTGGGTTCTATGACTACGACGACAAGGGCAAGCGGGGCGATCTGTCCGATGTGCTCAAGGCGCAGTATCCGCAATCGGGCGACCACCCTGATCTCGTGGATGTGCAGCATCGCCTGTTGTTTGCACAATCGCTTGAAGCGGTGCGGGCGCTGGAGGACGGCGTGTTGATGGACATCCGCGAAGGTGATGTCGGCGCGATCTTGGGATGGGGCTTTGCGCCGTGGTCCGGCGGGCCGTTTTCGTGGCTCGATATGTTGGGCGCGGAATATGCGGCCGCCCGATGCGACGAGCTGACCGAAGCCTATGGGAGCCGCTTTGCCTGCCCCGACCTGCTGCGCGAGATGGCGTCAAAAGGTCAGAGCTTTTACGGGCGATTTGGCGAAAAGGCGAAAGCGGCGTAAACGCTTTCTTCAGCTATCTGCGATCTAACGTCGTCCGGGCAATTCGGGCGGCGTTTTATGTTGCAGCGTTTAAAACCGATACTGGAACTGGTCGATATCCTTGGCGCATATCTGCGCCACGGCCTCGGCCGACGCGTCGCAATAGGCGGAGCGGTAGTCGCGTGGCCGGTCGGACCTGTTCGCGTGCGGCAGGCCGACGGTAAAGCCCAGGTGTTCCGCAAGTGGCACGAGGTCATCTTCCAGATGCTCCAGCCGGATAAAGAGGTTGGCGCGGTTTTTCCCCAAAACGTCCTGCACATAGCTGCTGAAAGGCGCGGCGCGCAGGGTTTTGGCTGTATGTTCGTGTTGGACAAACTGCTTGAATGGCGCGGTCTGCGCGAGGGTGACGGCAGGATGCGCGAACTGTTGGGTGCGCAGCCAGTGGTAATAGCTGACCATCCTGTCCCACGGGTTTCGCACCATTGTGAAGACGTACATGCGGCGCATGTCCTCGGGCGTCAGCACGCCGTCGATATCCGTCAGCGTGCTGTGTTTCCACAGTCGCCCGCGTGCAGACAGCCGGTCGAGCCGCGCCTTTCGCCGCTGCGCTTTGGGCGTGTCGCCGATCAGAATGTCATCGCGATGCGCGCGCCGTTCCAGCGCCAGCGCCATGGAGGTGCCGCCTGTCTTTGGAATGTGGACAAAGATGAACCGTCGACCGGGCGAAATGATCATGCGCCAGACCTGCCAGCGCCGACGCACCAAGGCAAGGAATTGCTTTTGCAAACACCATATGCTGCGCTATGCCCGAAGGGAATTTCACACCGGGGGACGTTGCTGATGGGTTGGATGCGGGATGAGACAGGGCTCGAAAAATGCGCGGCCAATTTTGTACCGCTGACCCCGCTGTCGCATTTGCAGCGCGCGGCAGAGGTGTTTCCCGAGACGATCGCGGTTGTGCATGGTCCGCATCGCAAAACCTATCGTGATTACCATGATCGGGTGACGCGGCTGGCGTCGGTACTTGCAGCAATGGGGATCGCGCCCGGAGATGTTGTGGCGACGATGCTGCCGAACATTCCCGCGCAATGCGAGGCTCATTTCGGCGTTCCGGCTTGCGGCGCGGTGCTCAACACGATCAACACCCGGCTGGATGTGGATACGATCGCCTATATCCTCGACCACGGAGAGGCCAAGCTGGTGCTGTGTGATCCGCAATTCCTGCCCGCATTGGCCGAAGCGCTGGAACTGATGGAGGGGCCGGCCCCGCAGGTGATCGAAGTGGCCGACCCGCACGAAGGTGTTCCGGCAACTGGGGCCTATCCCGAATACGAAGACGTTCTTGCCAAGGCGGACCCCGATTTCGCATGGGTCATGCCGCAGGACGAGTGGGAAAGTCTCGCTCTGAATTATACCTCCGGCACGACGGGGCGGCCCAAGGGCGTGGTCTATCACCATCGCGGCACCTATCTGATGACGATGGGAACGGTGGTGAGCTGGCAACTGACGCTGCGGCCGACCTATTTGACGATTGTGCCGCTGTTTCATTGCAATGGTTGGAACCATGTCTGGATGATGCCGCTGCTGGGCGGCACGGTGGTGTGCTGCCGCGATATTTCGGCCCGCGCGATCTATGACGCGATTGCCGACGAGGGCGTGACCCATTTCGGCGCGGCGCCGATTGTGCTGAATGCAATCGTCAATTCCGATCCGTCCGACCGGCGCGCGTTTAAGCATAAGGTGCAGGTCTTCACCGCCGGCGCGCCGCCTGCCCCGGCAACGCTTGCCAAGATCGGCGACCTTGGCTTTGACGTGATGCAGGTCTACGGCCTGACCGAAACCTATGGCCATATCACCGAATGCCTCTGGCAGGGCGCGCAATGGGACCACCTCGACCAAGACGCGCAATCCGCGATCAAGGCGCGCCAAGGTGTCGGCATGCCGATGATGGAGCGGATCGACGTCGTGGACGATAGCGGCATTTCGGTGCCGCGCGATGGCAAGACGCAGGGCGAGATTGTCATTCGCGGCAATGCGGTGATGAAAGGCTACCTGAAAAACCCCAAGGCAACGCGGGACGCGTTTGCTGGCGGGCATTTCCGGTCTGGCGATATCGCGGTCATGCACGCGGATGGGTATGTGCAAATCTCCGATCGCGCGAAAGACATCATCATTTCGGGCGGCGAGAATATCAGCTCGGTCGAGGTGGAGGGCGTGCTGATGGCCCATGACGCCGTGCTGTTGTGCGCCGTGGTGGCCAAGCCCGACGAGACATGGGGCGAGGTGCCGTGCGCCTTTGTCGAATTGAAGGACAATCACACAATCGCAGAGGCCGATTTGATCGCCTTTGCGCGCTCCAGATTGGCGGGTTTCAAAACGCCCAAACAGGTGGTGTTTGAGGACCTTCCCAAAACCTCGACCGGCAAGATCCAGAAATTCGAACTTCGCGCCCGCGCGAGAGCGTTATGAGCGCAGTTGCATTGCGTGACTGACCCGGCAGGTGTACGCTTCACGACAATGAATGAGGCAGAGCAGCCCGCATGACCGCGCTCAAGGAATTTCAACGGCTCGAAGCCGCAGGTGTCTGGCGTGCGAGCCCCGCGGATCAGCGCAAGGACGTGATCGTGTCGCTGGGTGACGCGTCTGTCACGATCTTTGATCTGCGTGAAAATGTGCTGGCGCATTGGTCCATTGCCGCTGTCGCGCGTGCCAACAAGGGCCAGCGCCCGGCGATCTATCATCCCGACGGAGACCCGAGCGAAACGCTGGAACTGGGCGAAGACAGCCCCGAAATGATCGAGGCGATCGAACGGCTGCGCGCGGCAATCGACAAGAGCCGTCCGCAACCCGGCAAACTGCGCGTCTGGATCACCGGCCTGATCGCGGCGAGCGTGTTGGCGGGCATCGTTTTCTGGCTGCCCGATGCGCTGTTGCGCCATACGGTGCAGGTGGTTCCCGCGGTCAAACGCGACGAGATCGGCGATGCGCTTCTGGCACAGATCACTCGGGTTTCCGGCAAGGCCTGCACCGGCCGCGATGCCTACGAGCCGCTACGCCGCATGGCGTCGCGCGTGCTCGGGCCGGGGCAACGTGGCGCGCTGGTGGTGTTGCCGGGGGGCGTCAAGACCACTGCGCATCTGCCGGGGGGGCGTATCCTGCTGAACCGGGCGCTCGTGGAGGACCCTGAAGAACCGGACGTGACGGCCGGATATATCCTGGCCGAACGTCTGCGCGCACTGAGCGGCGATCCGTTGGAGGACATGCTTGTTCAAACCGGGCTGTGGTCAAGCCTGCGGCTGTTGACGACCGGAGAGCTGAACGAAGCCGATCTCGAGCGTTACAGCGAATATCTGTTGGCACAAGAGCCCGTCCGGTTGTCGGACGACATCCTGATCGCCGCATTCAAGACCGCCGAGCTGCGGACGAAACCCTACGCCTACGCGCTTGATATCACCGGAGAACGCACCCTGCCCCTGATCGAAGGCGATCCGATGAACGGGGTGGACGCGCGGCCTGTGCTCAGCGACGCGGACTGGTTGCGCCTTCAGGGGATTTGCGGCGAATGATCAGTGACCCAACCCTTTGCCACGCCCCACGATCCTGGGTGTCTTGATCGCCTGCCCGCCACTGATCGAGCGGCGCGGCACGGTGTTGCTCCAGACCTGCTGGGTCGAGGCATAGCCCTTACGGGTCATATGCGCCCGATGCGGGTTCAGCCGGTCATCCTCCCAGGCCGGTTTGTACCCTTTGGGCACTGGCGGCAGGGTGTCGCCTTGCGACTGATAGACGTGTTTGGGAACGATCCGCTGCTCGACCACGCGTTTGGTGCCGCCGAACTTCGCGCCCTGGACGCGGCGGTCCGGCACGCCCGGCACGATGCGCTGCGGCGTGATGACGACCGGCGCGGGCTGCGCCTGCGCGGTGCGTGACGCAAGTGTCGGCTGCTGGCCGCAAATCAACTTGCGGTCGCGCGACACCCGCGGCACCCAGTTCACCGCGTCGTCCACCCCGGCGCGCACATACACACAGCCGCGGCTGTCGACATACTGACGACCCTCGAAGCCCGATGGCGGAAATTCGGCGGGCGGCCCGACCGCGCGCAGGTTTTGCGCACCCGCCTCGGATGTGCTGAACACAGCCAAGGCCAACACGGCCAAGGCGGTCAGTTTGAATGCCGTCATATGTCTGTCCCCACAGATGTGGGCCAAGACTGCCTGCCAGCCCTTTGTATGTAAAGCGCTATTTGGTGCCGAACATCCGGTCGCCCGCATCGCCGAGGCCGGGAACGATATAGCCGCGCTCATCAAGGCTGTCGTCGAGGGAGGCGGTGATGATGGGAACGTCGGGGTGGGCCTCTTTCATGCGGGCCACGCCTTCGGGGGCCGCCAGAAGGCACAGGAAGATGATGTTGTTTGCGCCCGCCTGCTTCATCAGGTCAACGGCCGCGACTGAGCTGTTGCCGGTGGCCAGCATCGGATCGACCACGATGGTCACGCGCTCTTCAAGCTGGGTGGGCACTTTGAAATAATATTGCACCGGCTTGAGTGTCGCCTCATCGCGGTAAAGCCCCACGAACCCGACCCGCGCCGCCGGGATCAGTTCGAGGATTCCATCGAGCAACCCGTTGCCCGCGCGCAGGATCGAGATCAGCGCCAGCTTTTTGCCGTCGATCACCGGAGCGTCCATCTCGCACATCGGCGTTTCGATCCGCTTGGTGGTCAACGGCAGGCCGCGCGTGACTTCGTAAGCCAGCAGGTGACTGATTTCGCGTAGCAATTGGCGGAAGGATTTGGTCGACGTGTCCTTTTCGCGCATCAGGCTCAGCTTGTGCTGCACCAGCGGATGGTCAACGATGGTCAGGTGATCGGTCATGTGCGCTCCAATTGTTCGAGAACCCGCTTGCGGGTGCCGTCGTCGCAAAACGCCGCGTTGGCAGCGGTTTCGTTTATTTCTTTGAAAACAGACGCATCCCAGCCAAAGGTGCGCGCGAGGTTGAAATACTCATCGCGCATCGTGGTGTGAAAGAACGGCGGATCGTCGGTGGAGACGGTCACCTTGACGCCGCTTTGTCGCAGCTTTTCAATCGGATGCGCGCCAAGGTTCGGGTAGACGTTCAAGGCGACGTTGGAACCGGGGCAAACTTCAAGGGTAATGCCCTTTTCGACGAGCAGGTCCACCAGTGCCGGGTCGTCGATGGCCTGAACGCCGTGTCCCACACGTTCGACGCCAAGATCCTGCACCGCGTCGCGCACCGATTTTGCGCCGCCCCATTCTCCTGCGTGGGTCGTCAGGTGCAGCCCGGCTTCGCGCGCCATGTCGAAACTGTAGGCGAAATCCTTCTGCTCGCCCTTGTTTTCGTCGCCACCCATGCCGAAGCCGACGATCCAGTCACCAGCGGTTTCCACCGCGCAGCGCGCCGAGGCCTTGGCAATCTCCGGTCCGAAATGGCGGATGCAGGTGACGATGCCACGCAGGATGATGCCGTGATCGCGTTCCGCCGCGTCTGCGGCTTCCTGAATGGCATGCAGGTATTCGCGCCACGCCCCCACATCGCCGCCGCCGCAGAAATCGGGGGAGATGAAGGATTCCAGATAGATCACGTCGTTGGCCGCGCATTCCTCCAGCAGCGCTGTGGTCAGACGCGCGTAATCGTCGGGCGTTCGCAGCACTTGCGTCGCCGCCTCATAGACGCTCAGAAAATGTACGAAATCGCGAAACGCGTAACTTCCGTCAGGCGCGAACACGCCGTCGAGGTTGACCGACTTTTCCTGCGCCAGCCCGCGAATGAAGGCAGGCGGGGCTGCGCCTTCGTGGTGCAGGTGCAATTCAACCTTGGGAAGGCGTGTGATATTGTGCAACTCGTCTTCGTTCATCATAAGATATTCCGTCCCTGCCCTTGCCCCTTGACGCCGAGATGCGTCGCGATTGTCGCGGCCACATCCACGAATCCGATATGTCCGATTTCGCCGGTGCCCGCACCGGCGATCAGAACCGGCACCCGCTCGCGGGTGTGGTCCGATCCGATCCAGGTCGGGTCGTTGCCATGATCGGCGGTGATGAGCAACAGGTCCGTGTCGCGCAATTGCGCCAGCAGCTTGCCAAGCTCGCCATCAAACCATTCAAGCGCCCGCGCATAGCCCGACACATCGCGGCGGTGGCCGTATTTGCTGTCGAACTCGACGAAATTGGCGAAGACCAGTGCTCCGTCGGGGGCGGTCTCGATCTGTTGCGCGAGATCGCGCATCAGTTTGTCATCCGGGCCCTTGTGAACCTCGTCGATGCCCGACATCGAAAAGATGTCTCCAATTTTGCCAATCGCGATAACGGCTTGGCCCGCGTCCTGCACCCAGTTTGTCAACACCGGCGCAGGCGGTTCAATGGCAAAGTCGCGCCGGTTCGCCGTGCGTTCGAAATCGCCCGGCGCGCCGACAAAGGGGCGTGCGATCACCCGCCCGATGCGGCGTTCATGCATCATCGGGGCAAGGTCTTTGCAAAGCGTCAGCAGACGGTCGAGGCCGAAGGTCTCTTCATGTGCCGCGATTTGCAACACGCTGTCGGCGGAGGTGTAGCAGATCGGTTCGCCGGTGCGCATGTGCTCTTCGCCGAACGTCTCGATCACCTTCACGCCGTTGCTGTGACAATTGCCAAGGATGCCGTCGGTGCCCGCCAATTCGCAGATGCGAGCGGTGATGTCGGGCGGGAAGGACGGCTGCGTGTCGGGCAGATAGGTCCATTCCCACGGCACGGGCAGGCCCGCCAGTTCCCAATGGCCCGAGGGCGTGTCCTTGCCGCGCGACACTTCGGTCGCGGCGGCCCAGCGCCCGGTTGGCACGGCGTCCAGCCCCGGCGCAACCTCGCCGCAGGCCAGCGTCAGCGCACGGCCAAGCCCCAGCGCATCGAGATGCGGCAGGGTCAGCGGGCCGCTCCGCCCCTCCTCCGCCTCGCCGCGCGCGCAGGCCTGGGCGATGTGCAACACGGTGCTCGCGCCGGTATCAGGTGTGGTGTCGTTGAAGAATTCGCCCGCGTCCGGCGCTCCTCCGATACCGACGGAATCCATGACGACAAGAAATGCACGGCTCATGTGATGTGCTCCTGAACCAAAGAGGGATGGGAAGTGGCCGCCCCGATCGAAATTGCCGACACCACGGCGTTTACAGCGTCGTCGGCCCGGCTTTCGCGCGAGGCGTGGACGCGGGCCAGCGGCTGACCCTTGGTGACCGTGTCGCCAAGCGAGACCACATCGCTGAGACCGACAGCCGGATTGACGCGGTCGGTTTCCACCTGCCGCCCCCCGCCGAGCGCCACCACCGCGAGGCCCAGCGCCTCGCCGTCGATACTGGCGATTGTTCCGGACGCCGGGGCGGGCACTTCGCGGATGACCGGCGCTTCGGGCAGGAAACGCGCCCAGTCTTCGACAAACCGCACAGGTCCGCCCATCATCGCCACCATTCTGGCGAAGGTTTCCGCGGCAGCACCCGATGCAAGTGCCTGACGCAGCTTGTCTGTTCCATTGTCGATGCCAGCGCTTTGCAACACCGCGCCGCCAAGCTCGATCGCCAGATCCGCCAGTCGCCCGGATGAGGTGCCGGTCAGAACCCGCATCACCTCGATGACCTCAAGCGCGTTGCCGAGGCTTGGCGCCAGGGGTTGCGACATGTCGGTGATGAGCGCCGAGGTCGGGCAGCCGGTCGCGTTGGCGGTATCCACCAAGGCGCGGGCCAGCGCGCGGGCATCGTCACGCGATTTCATGAATGCACCCGAGCCGCATTTCACGTCGAGCACCAGCCCGTCCAGCCCGGCGGCCAGCTTTTTCGACAGGATCGACGCGGTGATCAGATCGAGGCTGTCCACCGTCGCCGTCACATCGCGGATCGCGTATAGCCGTTTGTCGGCTGGCGCGATATCGGCGCTGGCGCTGACGATGGCGCAACCGACATCGCTGACAACCTGACGGAACTGGTCTTCGCTGAGATCCGTGCGATACCCTGGAATCGACTCGAGCTTGTCGAGCGTACCACCCGTGTGACCCAGACCGCGCCCCGAGATCATCGGCACATAGACGCCACAGGCCGCAAGCGCCGGGGCCAGAACAAGGCTGACACAATCTCCCACGCCGCCGGTTGAGTGCTTGTCGAGCACCGGCGCGTCCAGATCCCAGCGCAAGACTTTGCCGCTGTCGCGCATGGCCGTGGTGAGTGCGGCGCGGCCCGCGTCGCCCAGACCGTTGATGCACACCCCCATCGCGAAGGCTCCGGCCTGCGCGTCGCTGACGCCACCATCCGCCAATCCGCGCGCGAACCACGCGAGCGCATCCGCCTCCACCGTGTCACCCCGGCGCAGGCTGGCAATCACACTGCGCGCATCCATCAGCGGCGCTCCATGTGGCCCGCACCGAACGCGCCGGGCAAGAGGGTGCCCACGGTTGTCTGGCGTTCCGACCCGCTCGTCGTGGCAAGTGTAACCGGCACATCGCGACCGGCAAATTCGGCCAGCTTCTGACGGCACCCACCGCAGGGCGGCACCGGATCGGGGCTGTCTGCGATGACGTAAGCCTCGGCGATCTCGCGCTCTCCGGCGGCGACCATCGCGGCGATAGCACCGGCTTCGGCGCAGGTGCCTTCGGGATAGGCGACGTTCTCGACGTTGCAGCCGACGAACACCTTGCCCGACGCCGTGCGCAAGGCCGCGCCGACCTTGAAGTTGGAATAGGGCGCATGTGCGTTGTCCCTGACCGCCCGCGCTGCCGCTTTCAAATCCATAACTGGCCTCTCGTGATCTGGCCCGCAAGATTGCGAGTCCGCGCGCCCGATTGCAAGGGCTGGCTGGAACCCCGGCGAGACGCTTGCGTTAAACAACCAGAAAAGGAGACTTGCAATGCCCCTGCAAAACAGCGTCGCCCTTGATCCGGATCTGGGATTGGGCCCCGACCCCGAAGAGAAAATGACCGAGGAACAAGCGGTTAAGCTGCGCGACTTGACATCGCGCGCCGACGAGCCATTCGATGGGAGCCTGACGCGACGACAGGCAGAACGCCGCATTGCCCATCTTGAGGAATATCTCGGCTGAGCGCCTTGCGTCACTGTCGTCCAAGCGGGACTCTTCCCCTCTGTCACAATGTGGTTTACCTCTGAACCAAACCTTTGGGGGGATACCATGTCGGACACTACCAACGAGACGTTGCGGCAAGCGGCGCTGTTTTACCACGAGCATCCGAAACCCGGAAAACTTGAGATTCGCGCCACCAAGCCGCTGGCGAATGGCCGCGATCTGGCGCGCGCCTACAGCCCCGGAGTGGCTGAGGCCTGCCTTGAGATTCAGGCCGACGACAGCAATGCGGCGCGCTATACCGCCAAGGGCAACCTTGTGGCCGTCGTCACCAATGGCACCGCCGTTCTGGGCCTTGGCAATATCGGCGCGCTGGCCTCCAAGCCGGTGATGGAGGGCAAGGCCGTCCTGTTCAAGAAATTCGCGGGAATCGACTGTTTTGACATCGAGGTGAACCAGAGCGACCCCGAAAAGCTGGCCGAGATCGTCTGTGCGCTGGAGCCGACATTCGGCGCGATCAACCTTGAGGACATCAAGGCTCCCGATTGTTTCATCGTCGAGAAGATCTGCCGCGAGCGGATGAACATTCCGGTGTTCCACGACGACCAGCACGGCACCGCAATCGTGGTGGGTGCTGCGGCGACCAATGCGTTGCATGTGGCGGGGAAGAAGTTCGAGGATATCAAGATCGTCTCGACAGGCGGCGGTGCGGCGGGCATTGCGTGCCTCAATATGCTGGTCAAGCTGGGCGTGCGGCGCTCCAACATCTGGCTCTGCGATATTCACGGGCTCGTCTACGAGGGCCGGGCCGAAGATATGAACCCGCAAAAGGCGGCATTTGCACAGGCCAGCGATCTGCGCACGCTTGACGATGTGATCGAGGGCGCGGACCTGTTCCTTGGGCTGAGCGGCCCGAAGGTTCTGAAGCCCGAGATGGTCGCCCGGATGGCCAAGCGCCCGATCATCTTTGCGCTGGCCAATCCCAATCCCGAGATCCTTCCCGACGAAGTCGCCAAGGTCGCACCCGATGCGATCATGGCCACGGGGCGCAGCGATTTCCCCAATCAGGTCAACAATGTCCTGTGCTTTCCCTTCATCTTTCGCGGAGCGCTCGATGTCGGGGCGACCGAGATCAACGACGAGATGAAGATCGCCTGCGTCGAAGGCATCGCGAAACTCGCGCGCGCGACGACCAGCGCGGAGGCTGCCGCCGCCTATCGCGGTGAACAGCTGACCTTCGGGGCAGAATACCTGATCCCAAAACCTTTCGATCCGCGCCTGTCGGGTGTGGTATCCACCGCCGTTGCGAAAGCCGCGATGGAATCAGGCGTTGCCCTGCGCCCGCTTGAGGATCTGAAGGCCTATCGCGACAAGCTCGATGCCAGCGTCTACAAATCGGCGCTGCTCATGCGCCCGGTATTCGAGGCTGCGGCCACCGCCGCGCGGCGGATCGTGTTTGCCGAGGGCGAGGACGAACGCGTGCTGCGCGCCGCGCAAGCGATCCTGGAGGAAACCACCGAGACACCGATCCTCATCGGCCGTCCCGATGTCATTGCCACGCGCTGCGAACGCCTTGGCCTCGAGATCCGCCCGGAGCGTGATTTCACCATCGTGAACCCCGAGAACGATCCGCGCTATCGCGATTACTGGGAAACCTATCACGGCATCATGGCGCGGCGCGGCGTGACACCCGATCTGGCGCGCGCGATCATGCGCACCAACAACACCGCCATCGGCGCCGTGATGGTGCATCGCAACGAAGCCGACAGCCTGATCTGCGGCACGTTCGGGGAATATCGCTGGCATTTGAACTATATCAATCAGGTGCTCGGCTCGGAAAGTTTCAGCCCGCACGGCGCGCTGAGCCTGATCATCCTCGAAGACGGGCCGATCTTCGTGGCCGACACCCACGTCCGCTCCTTGCCGACGCCGGAAGAGTTGGCGCAATCGGCCATCGGCGCGGCGCGCCACGTGCGCCGCTTTGGACTTGCGCCCAACATCGCGTTCTGTTCGCAATCGCAATTCGGCAATCAGGCCGAGGGATCGGGCAAGCGCCTGCGCGAAGCGATGGCGATCCTCGATCAGGCACCGCGCGATTTCTGCTATGAGGGCGAAATGAACGTGGACGCCGCTTTTGATCCCGAACTGCGCGAGCGTCTGTTTCCGGGCAATCGAATGCAAGGCAGTGCAAATGTGCTGATCTTCGGCCATGCCGATGCGGCATCCGCGTCGCGCAACATCCTGAAATCCAAGGCCGGGGGTCTTGAGGTCGGGCCGATCCTGATGGGCATGGGCAATCGCGCGCATGTCGTGACACCGGGTATCACACCGCGGGGATTGCTGAACATGGCCGCCATCGCGGGCACGCCGGTCGCGAAATACGGCTAGACCCGTTCGCGGCCCAGCTTGTCGAGAAAGGCATCGGCATCGGCGAGGATCGCAGCTTTGCGATCGTCGTCCATGCGGGACCAGTTGGCATAAATCCGGTTCATCCGGTTGTTGTCGCGGAAGCGGTCCGCGTGGCGATCCAGAAATTTCCAGTAAAGCACGTTGAACGGGCAGGCATCCTCGCCGGTCTTGTCCTGCACCTTGTAGCGGCAGGATTTGCAGTAATCCGACATCCGGTTGATGTAGGCACCCGAGGATACATAGGGTTTTGACGCGATGATGCCGCCGTCGGCGAACTGGCTCATGCCCACGGTGTTGGGTGCTTCGACCCATTCGAAGGCGTCGATATAGACGCGCAAGTACCATTCATGCACTTCATGCGGGTTCACACCGGCCAGAAGCGCGAAATTGCCCGTCACCATCAAGCGCTGGATATGATGGGCATAGGCTTCCTCGGCGGTCTGCGTGATTGCCTTGGACAGGC
This sequence comes from Marivita sp. S2033, assembly GCF_046592965.1. Taxonomy (NCBI): domain Bacteria; kingdom Pseudomonadati; phylum Pseudomonadota; class Alphaproteobacteria; order Rhodobacterales; family Roseobacteraceae; genus Marivita; species Marivita sp. S2033. Next base: position 267,675 of record NZ_JBISBV010000002.1, on the reverse strand, counting down.
AATTCATATCCGTATCGCCGCTCCAGTAGAAATCGGGCAAGCCGCGCTGATGGTTGAGCGCGTTGCGGCGTGGATAATCGGGGCCTTCGCGGAAATAGATGCCGCGCACATATTCGCGCCAACCGAGGATTTGGCGGATGAAGCCTTCGACCGCGTTCAGTGGCGCGTGGCCCTCGTAATACGCCGCCTCCGCAGCGCGGCACACTTCCATCGGGTCCAGCAATCCGACATTGAGATACGGCGACACCAGCGCGTGATAGAGGAAGCGATTGTCGTTCAGCATCGCGTCCTGATAATCGCCGAACCGTGGCAGGGCGTAGGTGATGAAATGCGTCAGCGCACGGCGGGCTTGCGTCTGGTCGGTGCCGAACGAGAAGGGCCGCAGCGTGCCGAAGGAATTGCCGAACCGCGCCTCGACGAGATCGAGCACGTCGTTGACGGTGTCATCGGGCGTGAATTGCATCGGCCCGCTGAACGCGATGTCGTCTGGCGCGGGTTTGCGGTTTTCGGCGTCGTAGTTCCACTGACCCCCCTCCGGCTCATCGCCGTCCATCAAAAGCCCCGTCTTGCGGCGCATCTCGCGGTAGAAATACTCCATCCGCAGCGTCTTGCGGCCATCGGCCCAGGAGTCAAATTCGGCCTGCGTGCTGATGAACCGCGTATCCGGTAGCATTGTTAGCTTCAGCGGCATGTCCTCAAGCGCCTGGATCAGCCGCCATTCGCCGGGTTGCGTGGCAATCACCTCCGACGTGCCGGTCTCGTCCGCGCGGCGCAGCAATTCACCGGGAATGGAGCCGGCATTGTCGGACTCGTCCAATCGGGTATAGCGAACGTCCCAGCCATCATCGCGCAGACGCGCCGCGAATTTGCGCATCGCGGCAAAGATGAAGGCGATCTTCTTGGGATGATGCTGCACATAGGTGGCCTCGTCGGACACCTCCCCCATGACGATCACGTCGCTCTCTTTATCTGCCTTCTGCAAGGCCGAGAGGCTGTCGGACACCTGATCGCCGAGCACGAGAACAAGACGCTTTACCACGGAATCGTCTTGCCTTGCCAATCAAAGAACTGGCCGGTCTGCTGAACGCTCAACCCGTCCAGCACGCGCAGCAGGTTGTCGGCGGCTTCGTGAGGTGGGACAGTGGGGTGAGAGTCGGCGTATTTCGCGGTAAAGGCCGTTTCGACCGTTCCGGGGTGAAGCGTCACGCAGATCAGCTCTTTATGAGTGCGCCCCAATTCGATCGCCGCGCCGTGTACCATCTGGTTCAACGCCGCCTTGGATGTGCGATAGCTGTACCAGCCACCCAGACGGTTGTCGCCGATCGAGCCGACCCGTGCCGAGAGCGCTGCAAAGACAGACCGCCCACGTCGCGGCAAGAGACGAACCGCGTGCTTCAGTACCAGCGACGGGCCGACGGTGTTCAGCAGGAACTGGTCCATCATGGCCTGCGCGGTAACGGTTTTGATCGTCTTTTCAGGCTCTGCGCCGTTGATTTCCAAGGCCCCCGTCGCCACGAAAATCAGATCGAATGGGCCGTCCAGTGTGCTCAGAGCCTGCTTCACACTGGTCTCGTCGGTGACGTCGAGGCCATCCTTGCGGCGTGACAGGCCGGTGACGTTCACGCCACGCTCGCGCAGGGCTGTGGTCACTGCATGACCGATGCCGCCGCTTGATCCGATAACAAGTGCTGTCTCCATTTTTCGCCAGATAGCGTGTAGAGGACGCCCGTCAACGACGTCAGACGAACCCGCGCCAGCGCAACACGATGATGAGCAGCGTCATGACCACCAACACGTTGAAGGCGACACTGCCCAGAATCGACAACGCCACGCCCTTGCGCCGGTCCTTGACGTCGATCGCCTGCAAAAACGCGGTTGCCCGGGCACATGCGCTGTAGGTGTCTTTCGGATCGAGCCGGGCGGCCAGCTTTGGGTTCTGCGCCATCTCCTCGGCCGCTGCCACGGACGCGATGTCGTTGCGCACGCTGACCGGCAACCGCCGCCCCGCCTTTGCCAATCGTCGCGCCAATGATCCACGCCGCAGACCAAGGCGGCTTGCCATCAGGTCACGAAGGCCATCGACCTGCGCTTGAACTGTCTCGGTGCGATCCATTTGACCGTCGTAAGACACGACACAGGCTTGCTCAAGACCGCGCGCGCGCAGTATGCAGGCGATATGCTCAATACTCTGTCAATTCCTTCCGACGGCCCTGCCGCCCCGCTCCTTATCGTCCACGGCCTTTACGGGTCGGGTCGCAACTGGGGTGTGATCGGCAAGAGGCTTTCGGATCGCGGCCCCGTTGCCGCGGTCGATCTGCGCAATCATGGGGACAGTTTCTGGTCCGACAGCCACAGCTACGAAGACATGGCCGACGATCTGGCCAAGGTGATCGAGGCCCACGACGCGCCGATGGATGTTGTCGGTCATTCGATGGGCGGCAAGGCGGCGATGACCTTGGCGATCACGCGTCCCGATCTGGTGCACCGCCTGATCGTGGCCGACATCGCGCCGGTGACCTATACCCATTCGCAACTGCAATTCATCGAGGCGATGCGCGCGGTCGACCTGACGCGTATCGAGAAACGCTCGGACGCGTCGGCGCAATTGGCCGCGCACGTCGAGGATCCGACGCTACAGGCGTTCTTCACCCAATCGCTCGATCTGCGCAACAAGCGCTGGAAGCTCAACCTTGATACGCTCGCGGCGCAAATGGAGAACGTGCTGGGGTTCCCGGACCTGTCTGACACGTTCGAGGCGCCGACGCTGTTCCTGTCCGGAGGGCAGTCGGACTATGTCACGCCGGATCACCGGCCCAAGATCCGGGAATTGTTTCCCAAGGCGCGCTTTGTCAAAATTCCGAACGCCGGTCATTGGCTGCACGCCGAAAAGCCGCGCGAATTCGAAGCCTCGGTGCGCGCCTTTCTCGATCAGGCTCAATAGCCGCGACAATATTGCTCGGAGCGTGACGAGAAGACCTTGTAGCGTTCCCAAAAAGCGTCATCGGATGTGGTTTTCGACATCCAGACATCATGTGCGCGCTGCGGATCCTTGAAGAACTTGGCCGCCTTGCGCTGGTCGCCGCCGCTGAGCGACTGGTTCGCGACCGACTGGATGCATCCGCACAAGCGCGGATTGCGCGCCTTGCGATCGGACGCGTTGCACGCCCGGCTGATCGGCCCGCTGGCCAGTCGCGTCACCGCCGCGCTATCGATCCGGTCAACCCGACCGCCCCCGCATCCCGCGACGATTGTCACGGTCAGAATTGCTGCCACTACTCTCATGCCGCCTGCTCGCTTTTTTGGCCCGCTCGAGGTCTGATGCCTCGTGTGCGCGGGTCTGTGCCTGTTCCAAGACTGCCTCAAACGCACGCGGTTTTCAAATCACCTTTTGTCAAACCGCGCACAACGCCCGCGCCATCTTGACCAGACCCTGAAACCACATCATATCCGGGCCATGACAGAGCTCTCGCACATCCGCAATTTCTCCATCGTTGCCCATATCGACCACGGGAAATCCACCCTGGCCGACCGGCTGATCCAATCCACCAACACCGTCACCGAACGGGAGATGAAGGAACAGCTTCTCGATTCGATGGATATCGAACGCGAGCGCGGCATCACGATCAAGGCCAACACCGTCCGGATCGAATACAAGGCCGATAACGGAGAGGTCTATATCCTCAACCTGATCGACACGCCCGGACATGTGGACTTTGCCTACGAGGTGTCCCGCTCGATGCGCGCCGTCGAAGGCTCTTTGCTGGTGGTGGATGCGACGCAGGGTGTCGAGGCGCAGACCCTGGCCAACGTCTACACCGCGATCGACGCCGATCACGAGATCGTGCCGGTGCTCAACAAGATCGACCTGCCCGCCTCGGAACCCGAGCGGGTCAAGGAACAGATCGAGGACGTGATCGGCATCGACGCGTCAGAGGCGGTCGAGATTTCCGCAAAGACCGGACTTGGCATTCCGGCGGTTCTGGAAGCCATCGTCAACCGCCTGCCGCCGCCGCATGGCGGAGATCGGGACGCGCCGCTCAAGGCGATGCTGGTGGACAGCAAGTACGACCCCTATCTGGGCGTTGTGGTGATTGTGCGCGTCATCGACGGGGTGCTGAAAAAAGGCCAGCGCATCAAGATGATGAAGACCGGCGGCACCTATGACATCGACCGGATCGGCGTCTATCGCCCCGCGATGCAGGAGGTCAAGGAGCTTGGCCCCGGCGAGATTGGCTATATCACTGCGCAGATCAAGCAGGTCCGCGACACCCGCGTCGGTGACACGATCACGACCGAGAAGAAAGGCTGCGAGACACCCCTGCCCGGCTTCAAACCGTCGATCCCTGTGGTGTTCTGCGGGCTGTTTCCGGTGGACGCCAATGATTTCGAGGACATGCGCGACGCCATCGAGAAGCTGGCGCTCAATGATGCCTCCTTCACATCCGAGATGGAAACCTCCGCCGCGCTCGGCTTTGGGTTTCGCTGCGGCTTCCTTGGCCTGCTGCACCTTGAAGTGGTGCGCGACCGGTTGGAGCGGGAATATGACATTGACCTGATCACGACCGCACCATCGGTGATTTATCATGTCTACACGCGCGACGGCGAGATGCAGGAACTGCACAACCCCGCCGACATGCCCGACCCGTCCACCATCGACCACCTGGAAGAGCCGCGCATCAAGGCGACGATCCTGGTGCCGGATGAATATCTGGGCGACGTTCTGAAACTCTGTCAGGACCGGCGCGGCATCCAGATGGACCTGACCTATGCCGGCAGCCGCGCGATGGTGGTCTATGATCTGCCATTGAACGAGGTCGTGTTCGATTTCTATGACCGGCTGAAATCGGTGACCAAGGGCTATGCGAGCTTTGATTACCAGATGATCGGCTATCGCGAAGACAACCTCGTGAAGATGCAAATTCTGGTGAACGACGAACCGGTCGATGCGCTCTCCACCATGGTCCACCGCGACCGCGCCGAAATGCGCGGACGCGCCATGTGCGAGAAACTGAAAGACCTGATCCCGCGCCACATGTTCAAGATCCCGATCCAGGCCGCCATCGGCGGCAAGGTCATCGCCCGCGAAACGCTGGCCGCGCTGCGCAAGGACGTGACGGCCAAATGCTACGGCGGCGATGCGACCCGGAAGAAGAAGCTTCTGGAAAAGCAGAAGGCCGGCAAGAAGAAGATGCGCCAGTTCGGCAAGGTGGATATTCCGCAGGAAGCGTTTATCTCGGCGTTGAAGATGGATGGCTGACGCCAAGCAGTTGCTGCGCGGCGATTTGCTGGCCACCGTATCGTGATCGTCTCTCCGCTGCCCGGACGTGCGCCCTTCGGCTAGTGTGGCGCAAAAATCCCGAGCAGGAGCCAGACACATGCGCCCGATTCTTACCTTCGCCTTTATCGTCGCAGCCCAAGCCGCCCATGCGGACGTCTGCGATTTCCGACCGAGCATCCTTGCGGGCAAGGCCGGGCAAGCCGCCAAGAGCACCGCCGGAACCGTCGCGGGGGTTGCCGGCGAGGGTGTGCGCGCGGTGGGTGCCTATACGCTGGAGAACCCGGTTTCGGGTGCCAGCATGATCAGCACCGGCGTCAGCAGCGCGACGGCGGCCGGATCGAGCATTGCCGCGGGCGCGGGTGGCGCGCTCACGACGGCCACGGCCATTGTCACCGCCCCTGTCACCATCGCGGTTGCGGGGCTGACTGCGGTGGCACTCGGGGGCTATGAGGGCGCGTGTTACCTGCGTGCCGAGCGGATCACCGATTACGACGAAATCCTTTATATCGTCACCAACCTGTCGGCCAATTCCGATCCGACGATGTTCGCGCTGATACCGCAAGGGGCGGATTATGTGACGCTGAAGGGCAAGAGCGCCATCGCGAGCGCCGACAAGGTTCGGATCGCAGCGCCGGGGGTCGGGCCATATATATTCGACGTCAAGAACCTCTACATCAGCGACGGGGTGCTCATGCACCGCGATGCCGGGCGAAATACGGTGATCGGCAATGTCGGGTTGCAGGTCGTCGAGGTGCAGGAAGAATAGACCTGCGACCGGCCCGTCATAGCTGATTGAAATTTGACGCGCGAAATCATACACTTGGGCGTGTGAGTTCTGTTTGACAGAAATCAATGCGCCGCGGCCAATTGGGCCTCAAGATCGGCTTTAATAACGGAGATGAACGATGGATATGACCGCACAGAAGGCTCGCCTTATCAAGCGGCGCGCAGAAATCACCGGACAGTTGGCCGAGATCGAGGATCAACTGGATGATCCGATGCCGAAAGACTGGGAGGATCGCGCGTCCGAGCGACAGGGCGACGAGGTTTTGCAAGCCCTTGGAAACTCCGATCTGGAAGAGTTGCGCGGCATCGACGCCGCATTGGACCGGATCGACAACGGCTCATACGGCGTGTGCGCCACATGCGGTGAGACCATTTCCGACGAGCGGCTTGAGGCGGTGCCAACCACCGCGCTGTGCCGCACTTGCGCCGGTGCCGGAAAGTAACGCAAACACGCATTTCGCGCGAACCATTTGATCCCGGTCAAGGCAGGTATATTGTCGGAATGGAATATTGCGGTCAGTATTTCATCAAGGAGGCCCCGATGCTTCGTCTAGCTTCAATTCTATATGCCTTGATCGGCACCTCGCTCGCCGGTATCGCGATGATTGCCGTGCTGACGGCCGGGTACGACACGCTGATCCCGATTGTCGTGTCTGCGGCGCTCGGAGCTTTGGTGGCGATCCCGGTGAGCTGGTACGTGGCGCGGGAAATCCTGAAAACCTGAGCGATTCTCGCAGAACGCTTATGGCCAAAGGCCCGCCGCAATAACGGCGACGGGCCCCGGTTTCAGGTTCCTCAGGTTCAGCGCAGATGTTCTTCGACGTTTTTGGCGAACGCGTCGATCATCGCGACATAGAACGCATCGCTCTGGATGGTGAGCGCGCCGACTTCGGTGCCTTCGGGGATGAAGACCATCGCGTCTTCGGCGGCGACCGTCAGCTTGTAGTCGTCGTCATTCAGAATGCCCGACCGGGTGATGTTGATCGTGCCTTCCAAGGTCGATCCCTCGATTCCAAGGCTGTTTTCCAGCGCGTTGGCCAATGACACCGCGTCGATGTCGATGTTCACTTCAGCACCGTTTTCGTCGATCAGATCCGCAATGCGCGCGGCGATGGCCGCTTCAAGATCGTCGGGCAGGCGTTTCCAGACGCTGGCGGCCTCGGTCGTCTCGATTGCGGTCAGATCCATGTCGACGTCGATTTCACTGACCGGTGTCGGGTCGGCAAGAGCCGGCAGGGCGGCGGTTTGCGCGGCAACAAGTGCGGCGAGAAACAGGTTTTTCATGATGCATCCTTTCGTGATGTTGTCATTCAAGCTGGTTGTGAAACCACATCGCTGGTGCTTTGTTCCGCAAGGGTGCAGCAGGCTGGCGGGAATGCGCCGAACGCGCGAAAAAGGAGCCGACGCATGAAGGGAACCGAGCACATCGTCGTTTTGACCGGCGCGGGGATTTCAGCCGATAGCGGATTGTCCACCTTCCGCGACGCAGACGGATTGTGGGCGCAGCACAGGCTCGAAGATGTGGCGACGCCGCAAGCGTTTGCCCGCGATCCAGACCTCGTCCACCGGTTTTACAATACTCGGCGCGTGCAGGCGGCAGAAGCCAAGCCGAACGCGGCGCATGCGGCGTTGGCACGTCTGCAAGCCGAATGGCGCGGCCAGGTGATGCTGGTCACGCAGAATGTCGACGGCCTGCACGAAGCGGCGGGTGCCGATGTGATCCACATGCACGGCGCCCTGGCGCGTGCGCTGTGCGCTGCCTGCGATCATCGTTGGGACGCGCAACCCGAGATGTCGCTCAAGGATGCCTGCCCGTCCTGCGGCACACGGGCGGTGCGTCCCGATGTCGTGTGGTTCGGAGAAATGCCCTACCACATGGAGCAAATCGTGCAGGCGGTTCAAACCCGCGATCTGTTCGCCGCCATCGGCACGTCGGGTCAGGTTTACCCGGCGGCGGGTTTTGTTGAGGAAGCGCGGTTGATCGGTGCTGCGACGGTCGAGTTGAACCTGAACGACAGCGATATGTCACACGCGTTTGACGAACATATCACCGGACCCGCAAGCGCAACCGTTCCCGACTGGGTGGACCGCCTGCTGGCGGATGCGCGTGGCTGAGGGGCGGACTCTAAGGCCCGCCCGGTCGGACTCCTAGTTGTCAGACGCCTTGTTCATGTCGCCATGCTCCATCATTTCCTGGTCCTGGCGCTCCAGATCGACAGGAACCTCGATCACCATGTCGCCGGCGTTTTCAAAGGTCAGGGTGATGGAGATGACGTCGCCTTGCTCGAACGGGTCGGTCAGCCCCATGAGCATGACGTGCTTGCCGCCGCGCTGCATCGCGATTTCGCCATCCGCAGGCAGCTCGAACCCCTCTTCGACGTGAATCATACGCATCACGCCGTTGTCGTCTTCAAGATGGGTGTGCAATTCGGTCTTGGCGGCGGCATCGCTGCTGACGCCGATCAGGCGGTCGGCCTCTCCGGTGTTCTGGATCACAAGGAACGCAGCGCCGGATTTGGCGACGGGCGAGGAGGCGCGGGCATAGGAATCGTGGACGTTGATCTCCGCAAATGCGGGGGCGGCGAAAAGCAGCGCTGTGGCTGCGGCAAAGATGGATGTCTTGAACATGTCGTGTCACTTTCGATCTGAGGTGTGATTGATGCGTAAACGTCAGATCGTGGCGGGCGGACCCCGTGCCTGAGACCGCGGCGCAGCTTGCTCGGCAGACACCACAGGGCTGTCGTTTAGCCACAAGGCGCACCATGTGTCGATGCGCAGCGCTGCGGGGGTGGGCGGCGGAGGCTCGGCAAAGAACGCCATCGCGTAATCCGGGCAGATCATCACGCCGCCCGTTGGCGCGCCGTTTTCATCGACCAGAATATGAACGGGACCGGTGCCGGTGCAAATCTCCATCGTGGCGACAGCCGGAGCCTGACCACGCGCGGCAGCAAGCTCGACACTGGTCAATGCGATCACAAGGACCAGAAAGACACTCGATATGGTGTGTACGACGCGACGCATGAAGGCGGTGTATCCCGACAGTCCAGCGCGGCAACGCGACAAATAGAAACAGCCCCGTCCGGACTGCCGGACGGGGCTGATCAAATCGCTTTCGGAAGAAAAGACTTAAGCTTCGGCGGTTTGCGCCTTGGCGATCTCTTTCTTGACCTTCAGCGCATTGGCCGAAAGTTCAACGTCTTTGGCCTTGGCCAGAAACTTGTCCAGACCACCGCGGTGATCGACACTGCGCAGCGCGTGCGCGGAGATACGCATCTTGATGCCACGGCCCAGTGTTTCGGATTGCAGCGTTACGTCGTTCAGGTTCGGCAGGAACCGGCGACGTGTCTTGTTGTTGGCGTGGCTGACATTGTTGCCAGTCATCGGGCCTTTACCGGTCAATTCGCATACACGCGACATGGGTTCGTCCTCGTCTTGTCAAAAGTGGCCGATCGGCCGTCCACCAATATGAAAAGGCGCCGACTGGCAGCGCCCGGAATCTCGTTGGCTGTCCTTAGAGGCATGCGGCGCCGGCGTCAAGTGGTCGGGGTGCGGTGGACGGGGAGTTTATGACAAAATCCCGCGCGCCGGTGCGTCAGCTTCCCGGCAACCGTCCCTCAAGCTGCGCCAGTACCTCTTGTGCCGCCTGCCCCGGCGTCTGAAGACCATCCTCGACCTGTAGACCGAGCGCGCGGACGATGCCCTTCATCGGCTCGCGCTCCAGACGGGCAAGCAGCGACTGGCGCACCTCGGCCTCGAACCAGAAGCGGGCTTGCGCGGCACGTCGGGCGGCAAAGTGGCCGTTGTCGCGTCGCCAGTCGGCAAGGGTCTGCATCTCCTCCCACGCGGTTTGCAGGCCGGTGTTCTCCATCGCCGAGACGGTCATCGCCTTGGGGAAACCCGGCGGATCCTGCGGCCGTTTGCGCAACAGGCGCAGTGCTCCGGAATAATCGGCGCGGGTGCGGGTCGCGGCGGCCTTGAGATCGCCGTCGGCCTTGTTCACAAGGATGATGTCGGCCATCTCCATAATGCCGCGCTTGACGCCCTGCAATTCGTCACCGCCTGCCGGCGCAAGCAGAAGCAGGAACAGATCGGACATCTCGGCAACCACGGTTTCGGACTGCCCCACCCCGACGGTTTCGATCAGCACGACGTCAAAGCCCGCCGCTTCGCAAAGCGCAATGGCCTCGCGGGTGCGGCGCGCGACGCCGCCGAGATGCGATTGCGCAGGCGAGGGACGGATGAAGGCCTTGGGATCACGGGCCAGATGTTCCATCCGCGTCTTGTCGCCCAGAATCGACCCACCGGAGCGGGCGGAACTGGGATCGACCGCCAGAACGGCAACCTTGAGCCCCTGCCCCGTCAACATGCAGCCAAACGCCTCGATAAAGGTTGACTTGCCCACACCGGGCGTGCCCGAAAGGCCAATCCGCAATGCCTCGCGATCATGGCCACGCAAGGTTTCCAGAAGCGCGGTCGCGTCGCGGCGGTGATCGGCATGGCTGCTTTCCACCAGCGTGATGGCACGCGCCAGAGCGCGGCGTTCGCCTGCAAGTATGCGGCGGGCCAGATCGTCGATATCCATGCGCGGGCTCCGTCTTGGTCTGGCGCAGATGTGGCATGGCCGGACCGGCCAAGTAAAGCCGTCAGCCCAATCCGCCGGGGCCGTGTTTGAGGATGACGGGAACGATCAGCTCTTCCTCGTCCACCAGATGACGGTCAAGCAGCGCGTGAAACCGCATCAGATCGCCGTGGAACAGGCCAGGTTCGGATTTGTCTTCGATGACGGCATTGGCACCCCTGGCGAATCCGTCAAGCAACCCATCCATCGCATGATGATCCGCATCAAGCAGGGTAAAGCCGCGTTCAAGCATCGGCTCGCGCGCGCCCAGCATCGGGAAATAATGGTGATCCTCGATCTGGTGATGACCATGCAGCCCTTGCAACAGCATCCCGCCGCTGCGCGACAGGCGAGCAGCATATGCGTTCCGCTCGACCGCGCTGTCGATAGCGCGCTCGGTGTCGGTGATGATCGCGCCAAGCAACCTGCGAAAGAGCAGATGACGCTCAAGCCAGAACGCGACCAGTCCCGCGAAGTTGTCATGCTCCGGCCATGTGTCGCGCGGATACGCCTGCAACAGCACGCGCAGCGCGTCGGGCAGGCCCGTTCGGATGTCCAAAGCGTCGTTATCCGGCATCACCGCCCTCCGGTCGTCAGAAAGGCGCGTGATACACGGGATTTCCGATCAACGCAGCACATGAACCGCGCATTTTGCGTGACGGACCACATGCGTCGCGGTCGAGCCCAGGAGCAGGGTTTGCATACCCGGCCTATGCGATGCGATGACGATCAGGTCGACGTTGTTTTCCTCGGCAAAATCCAGCACAGAGCGCCCCGAATGGCCGTTGATCACCTTGGCGGTGGTGCCGGACCCGGCCGCTGTGGCCAAACCCTGCATTTCCGCCTCGATCTCTTCGCGGGTTTCGGCCATGACATCGGCCGAAATATAGCTCATCGCATAGCTGGGCACGGCTTCGACGACGTGCAGTAGAGTGATTTTCGCGCCCTCCGAGGCGAGTGTCTTGGCAATGGCCATCGCGTCGCCCACGCGGTTGTCTTCGCTGTCGAGTGCAACCGGCACTAGAATGTTCTTATACATGAGAGATCTCCGTTTCGTTGATGATCTCAGTCTATCGCGGATCCGGCCGCGCCACCATGATCGGGATCATGGGACGTTCGGTTCGCCTTGAAGTCCAAGCAATTTGCGGAACCCCGTCCAATAGCCGGGCAGCCGCGGCGGTTCGTGCAGATGCGGCAGCGCCTCCCCGGCCCAGCGCGCCATGCGCCGCTTGGCGAATTCGCGCCCCCAGATCAGGTAGGCTTCGGCATCGTCAGGGCGCAGCCGGCATGCCGATCCCACAAGCCCGATCAGCGTTTCGGGCGGCGAATACCATTCATCCTGAATGCCTGTGACACGCGTCTGCATCAGTGGCCCGATCCAGCGCATCAGCGGCTTGTCGGAAAATTGCAGGAGAAGCTTGCCCATTTCATCGCGGTCGTAGTGGATGAGCGGCGGGAACGTATCGAAGAACAGGGCTTTTCCGTCGAGATAGGCAAAGTTCCGGATCGACGGGTGAAAGCCGATGCGGGTGCCGAATTGATCTGCATTGTTCCAGAACGTCGCGATGACATCGCCTGCGGCCTCCATCATCTTAACGCTTTGGTCACGACTGGCCGATAGCATCTGCGGGCGCATCATCGACTCGGACGGCAGGGCCTGCTGCACGATGACGGGAATGCGCGTTTGATCAATGGCAAGGAGGTGAAATTCGGTTTCCGGAAGCGCAACACCGGCGGTAGTCAAGGCGTCGACATAATCGTCATGGCATTTGGCAAGTCGGTCGAGAGCGGCATCATCTTTCAAGCCGCGATAGACCTTGATCACCTTGTCGGAAAACGGGCCGCTCGCAGGGCGGAACGGCGCGCAGAAATAGCCAAGCTTTGACACCGGCTGTCCCCGCGCACTGCCATCGGCGCGGATCAGATCCTGCAGGGCGGTGAGGTTGGCGGCTGTGCCGTCGGTCGCTGTCTTGTCGGTCATGGTGCGGGCTCCGGTCGGGATGCGTTGGCTTTACCCGTTTGCCAGAACCTGTGCCACCTCTGCGGTAAGCGCGTCGACCTCTGCCTGCGCCGCGGTCTTGCGCCCTTCGGCGGCACCGCGCCCCTGCCCCAACGCCTCGGCATAGATCACGCGGTTGGCAAGAGTCGCTTGCGCGATACGGGCGTTCAGGTCTTCGGCGGCCAAAGCCACTTCGGCACCAAGCCGGGTGTTTGCACGCGCGCGATTGAGGACGACGAGCGCATCCTTGCTTTCGCGCCGGGCCAGATCCAGCACGCCTTCGGTCGCCCACAGATCGACATGGCTGACGCTGACCGGCACGACAACCAGATCGGCCACGCGCAAGGCCGGGCGCAGATCGCTGTCGGCCTTTGGCGGCGTGTCGATGATGACAATGTCGTGCGTCCCGGACAGCTTGCGCACCTCGTAGGTGATGCCCCAAGCCGACGATGTGGCAAATTCAAGCTGGTCGCAGGGGCCACTCTCGGTTTCGATCCGCGTCATGAACCATCGGCCAAGACTGCCCTGGGGATCAATATCGACAAGAGCCACGCTCTTGCCCTGCCGCAGAAACCCGGTGGCGAGGTTGGCCGAAACAGTGGTCTTGCCAGAGCCGCCCTTTTGCTGCGCGACGGTGATGACGTATCCGGCCATGTTGGCCTCCTTGCGATTCGTACGGAGGGTACAAGGATATTTCGCAGGTGCAGCATAAAAATTGCCACATGGCACGATTGTGCCTTGCCAACATCACACCCGCTGGCGCGAACGTCATATCAGCCCCGCTTACGCCGCCACGTCCGGAGCTTGCAAAACCTGCACCGCAACGATGCGCCAGTCACCGTCGACCTGCTCCATGTGGTAGTCGAGATAATGCAACGCCCCATCGGCATCCGTGATGATGACCGTCTGATGCAGGTCGCCATTGATGTCACGCAACAGGCCAAAGCGGACCGTGTCGGGCCGCCAGACCATCGGATAGCCCCGCCGCACCATCGCGCCAAAGTTCTCCGGGGTGCCGAACAGGGATCGGATATTCGGACCGGCAAACGAAAACGCCTTGGCAAAATCGTCCCTGAGGAACGCGTCGATCTGGCTTTGAATGGTGGTCTTTATGCCGCTCTCGGGCGTCAGCGGTTCCTGTGCCCAGACCGCTCCGGCCAAGGCAATTGCGAGCGTCGCGCCGGTGATGAGTTTGCGCATGATCCGTCCTCCATCGGGTGATGATGATGTAGGACGGATCGGCGCGCCGACAAATCGCGCGTCTTAGCGGGCAAGCCCCTCTTCGATCAGAGCGACCGTCTCCGCCACCCCGTAAAGCGCAATGAAGCCGCCAAAGCGGGGGCCTTGGGACTGGCCCAACAGCACCTCGTAAAGCGCCTTGAACCAGTCGCGCAACGGATCGAACCCGTGGTCCTTGCCGACCGCGAAAACGATGGTTTGCAACGCCTCGTCCTCGACAGGCCCGTCATACGCCCGCAAACGCTTCGCAAGGTCTTCCATCGCGGCGCGTTCGGTCTCGGTGGCGACGCGGTAGGTTTTGGCGGGTTTCACAAAATCGTTGTAATAGCGCACCGCAAATCCTGCCGCCTGATCGAGATCGCCGTGCGTCTGCGGCGTCGCATCTGGCGCATAGCGCTGGATGAAGCCCCAGAGCGCATCCTTGTCCTCGGCCCCGGCGGCAGAGGCGAGGTTGAGCAGCATCGAGTAGTTCACCACCATCCGGGACTCGGGCACATCGCCAGAATGGATGTGCCAGACCGGATTGTTGACCTGCGCCGCCACATCCTGCGACGGGTAGGCGCGCAGCTGCTGGTGGTACTCGTCCATCGCCTTGGGGATCACGTCAAAATGCATCCGCTTGGCCGTCTTGGGCTTGAGATACATGAAATACGATAGCGATTCGGTGCTCGCATAGGTCAGCCATTCGTCGATCGACAGGCCGTTGCCGGTCGTCTTGGAAATCTTGTGACCATCGGCATCGAGGAACAATTCGTAGGTGAAATGCTCGGGCTTGCGACCGCCAAGGATTTCGCAAATCCGGTCGTAGATCGGCGTATTGGTGGAGTGATCCTTGCCGTACATTTCGAAATCGACATCAAGCGCCGCCCAGCGCGCGCCGAAATCGGGCTTCCACTGAAGTTTGACGTTGCCGCCGGTGACAGGCAGCGTGATCTCGCGCCCGGTTTCATCGTCAAAGGTGATCTCACCCTTGGCAGCATCGACGTTTTTCATCGGCACATAAAGCACGCGGCCGGTATCGGGATGGATCGGCAGGAAGATCGAATAGGTCTCGCGCCGTTCGTCGCGCAGCGATTTCAGCATGACCGCCATCACTTCGTCGTATTTTTCGCAGGCGCGCAGCAGCACCTCGTCGAACTGGCCGGAGCGGTAAAATTCGGTTGAGGAGACGAATTCGTATTCAAAGCCGAACGTGTCGAGAAAGCGGTTCAGCATCGCGTTGTTGTGCGCGCCAAAGCTCTCGTGGGTGCCGAACGGATCGGGCACATCCGTCAGAGGACGTTGCAGATGTTCGCGCAGCGCCTCGGGGTTGGGCACGTTGCCGGGCACCTTGCGCATGCCGTCCAGATCGTCGGAAAAGCAGATCAGGCGGGTCGGAATGTCGGAAATCGCCTCGAACGCGCGGCGGATCATCGTGGTGCGCGCAACCTCGCCGAACGTGCCGATATGAGGCAGACCTGACGGGCCATAGCCCGTCTCGAACAGCACATACCCCTTCTCGGGCGGCGCCTTCTCATAGCGTTTGAGCAGCCGGCGCGCCTCTTCAAAGGGCCACGCCTTTGAGGTCATTGCAGCTTCGCGCAGTTCGGACATTGCTCTTGTTCTCCAGAAAACGGCCTCACGGGTCGTGCAGGCGCTCAAAGGCCAGTTCCTATTGCGGGCGCGCGGGCGGGTCAATAAGTTGGCGCAAGTGCTCCTTCGAACAGAAAGCGTGATTTGTGCCTGATACAGCCCCTCACCCGCTCAGCCCCCAGGATTGTCTTGTTGCGCTGATGATCGCCGTCTCCGCATCGGATGAGCGCATCCGAACCGTGGAGCTGGTCAAGATTCAGTCGGCGGTGAACAATCTTCCGGTATTTGCGGAATATGACGAAGGGCGGATTCCCGATATGTCGGCGCTGGTGTTCGACCTTTTTGAACAGGAAGACGGCCTCGACGCGCTGTTCGGCCTGATCCGCGACAACCTGCCAGAGCGCCTGTTTGAAACCGCCTACGCGCTGGCCTGCGACGTGGCGGCGGCGGACGGGACGTTGCGCGAGGCCGAGTTGCGGCTGCTCGAAGAGATCCGCTACGAACTCAATCTCGACCGCCTGCACGCCGCCGCAATCGAGCGCGGATCGCGGGCGCGGCATCTGCGGATCTGATCAGCGGTCGGGCGGGATCGAATAGGTCAGCGTCGCGCGCGCCACCGGCTCGGGTTGGCCGTCCGAATAAAGCAGAACGTCCGTCACGCTCAGCGCGCGGCCAAGCTTGAGCACTTTGGCATGCGCCAGAATATCCGCGCCGGCCACTGGCTTGCGCATGAAGTCGATGGAGCAGTTTGTCGTCACCGCCAGCGCCTGCGGGCCGATCCGCGCCATCGTTGCGACGTAAGCAGCGACATCGGCAAGGCTGAACATCGCCGGGCCGGACACTGTACCGCCGGGGCGCAAATGCTGCTCGTTCGCGTGAAGCCGCATCACCAAGAGGTCATCGTCCAGCCGGTCAATGGCGAACATGCCGCGCACCTGCGGAAACACCTGATCCAGAAACGCCGACATCTCATCGCCTGCAAGTTTGAGCGACATGCTTTCCTCCTGTAACGTCCGCGGCTAGACTTGCGGCAAGTTACTGTGAGGACAAGATGAAAATCCTGGAACGTCACGACACAAACGCGGTGTGTCATCTGCGCCTGAACGCGCCGGAGCGATTGAATGCGCTGTCGGACGAAATGCTGGCTGCTTTGCAGGATCAGATTGATGCGTTGCAATCCGACACGTCTGTGAGGGTGGTCGTCATTTCCGGCGCGGGCAAGGCGTTTTGCGCCGGGCACGATCTCAAACAGATGACCGCCGGGCGGCAGGCCGAAGATGGCGGCAAGGCCTATTTCAAGGACCTGTTTGATCGCTGCGCCGCTGTCATGATGGGCCTACAGCGCCTGCCCCAGCCGGTGATCGCGCAAGCGCATGGCATTGCGACAGCGGCGGGCTGTCAGTTGGTGGCGTCCTGCGACATGGCGGTGGCCGCGACAGGCACGCGGTTCGGGGTCAACGGAGTGAATATCGGGCTGTTCTGTTCAACCCCGATGGTGGCCCTGTCGCGCAACATCCCGCGCAAGCACGCATTTGAAATGCTGGTCACCGGCCAGTTCATCGACGCCGCCCGCGCCGAGGAATTGGGGTTGGTGAACAAGGTCGTCGCGCCCGAGACGCTGGAAGCTGAAACCCAGGCGCTTGCCGAACTGGTCGCAAGCAAACTTGGATCGGCCGTCAGGACCGGCAAGTCGGCATTCTACGAACAGGCCCAGATGAGCGTTCAGGATGCCTATGCCTACACGGGCGATGTCATGGTCGGCAACATGCTCGACCGCGACACCGAAGAGGGCATCGGCGCGTTTCTGGAAAAGCGCACTCCAGACTGGTCTCAGTGACCGCACATGTCGAACCGCCTGCTCTTGCGCCCCGGCATGACGGTTGGCCTGTTGGGGGGCTCGTTCGATCCTGCCCATGACGGGCATGTGCACCTGACGCGAATTGCCCTGAGACGGTTCGCGCTCGATCGCGTGATCTGGTTGGTGTCACCGGGAAATCCGCTCAAGGCCCGTGGGCCCGCTCCACTGGAAGCACGCATGTGCCATGCGCGCGAGCTTGTGGACGATCCACGCATCATCATCAGCGATTTCGAAGCTCAGGTCGGCACGCGGTATACTGCGGAAACGATTGATGCGCTGAAATCCGCTTATCCCGGCGTGCGGTTCGTCTGGCTGATGGGCGCGGATAACCTCCAGCAATTCCACCATTGGGACAGGTGGCAGGACATCCTGCACGCGGTTCCCCTTGGCGTTCTTGCGCGCCCCGGCTGGCGGCAATCGGCGCTTCATTCGCGCGTCGCGCGCCAGTATCGTCAGGCCCTGGTGCCCGCAGCCGCGTCGCACCGTCTGGCCTATCGCAGCGTGCCAGCCTGGTGTTTCGTCAACATCCCGATGAGCGTCGAAAGTTCGACTCGCATCCGCGATGCGGGCGGCTGGACGGCTTAAGCGCGCCAGAGGCTTAAGCGTCGAAAAATCCTAGAATTTATCGGCAGAATCCGCGTGACAATCATGATGGAATATAGAAAATCATGCCAAGCCGATGCCTTGTTGAATGAGGCGACATATCAATAAGGTTAACGTTCGATGAAGCTCGACTTCGAAGCGATATTCAATCAATCGCCCGCGCCAAAGATGGTGCTGGACGACAAGCTGATATTTGTCGAAGCGAACGATGCCTATCTGAGAATGACGGGCCGGACACGCGACGAAGTGATCGGCCAATACGCATTCGATGCCTTCCCCGAGAGTGAAGAGCGCGTGGAATCGATGAAGGCTGTCTTCATGGCGACGCTTGAAGGTGAGGAAATCACGCTTTCGGAAGTTCCTTATCGCATTCTCAAGAACGGGGTCGTCACAGAAGCATGGTGGACGTTCCGCCATTCCCGCGTCGAGGACAAAAGCAAGAGCCGCAGATATATCACGCAATACGGTGAGAACGTCACCGAGGCGATGAAAATGCGCCAGATGCGCGACGCGCTCATGGGCGAGATGCAGCACCGCATCGGCAACCTGTTCACTCTGGTGGGGGCGATTGCGAGGCAGACCGCGCGCCAGGCCAATGATGTGCCGTCGTTCCTGAGCGAATTCGAGACGCGGCTGGCGTCGCTTGTGAAGGTGAACAGACGGCTGACAGGCGATGTCGATAGTGACGAGACGATGGCGGGGCTGATCGACCATTCCCTCGCGGTCTACCCCGAAGCCGTCAGGGAGCGAATCAAGGTGTCAGGTCCGGACTACAAACTGTCCGTGATGCAGTCGCAGGCGATTTCCATGGCGCTTCACGAGTTGAGCACGAATTCGATGAAATACGGCGCGATCAGCCACCCCGACGGACATGTCTCGATTCTTTGGGACGCGCTGCCGAATGACCGATGCCTGCTACGTTGGCAGGAATCCGGCGTGCCGGAGGAAACACCGTCGCATGAGAAACGCAAACAGGGCTACGGCACGATGCTGCTCGATACGATCATCCCAAGCCAGCTGAATGGAACAGGAACCCGCGACTTCGCAACGGGAACCTTCTCCTACACCCTCGAAATCGGCGCGTCAGAGGCTGATTAATGCAAGCTCGGCCGCCAGACGCTCTCTGCGCGCTCTTCACCAAACCGTGTCCTTGAATGCCGGTTGGTCCTCGGGATAGATCGAAGCCATGACAACACGGATTTCAAGGCGCACGGTACTCGGTGGACTTGTTGCAAGCGGGTTCGCACAGGCCGGTTTCGCGCAATCAGCGCTGGCGCCGGACTCATCTCTCAGACCGACGACGCGGGCGGGTGATCTTCTCAAGACCTACCAACCGCCATTGTCGCAACTTGTCACGCAGGCCAACTTGCCCGGCAAGGTCAGCGTACAGGTGGCGGACGTCAAGACCGGGCTGGTGCTCGAGTCCCACAACCCCTTGCGCGCCCTGCCCCCGGCAAGCGTCGCCAAGGCGCTGACCGCCTGTTACGCGCTTGATGTGTTGGGGCCAGATTACCGGTTCACGACGCGCCTTCTTGCCACCGGTCCGGTCACTGACGGCATTCTGGAGGGCGACGTGATCCTGGCAGGCGGCGGCGATCCGACGCTGGACACAGATGCGCTCACCTCGATTGCCAAGAGGTTTCGCGAAGAGGCCGGTGTCAGCGAAGTGACCGGAAAGTTCTTGATCTGGGATGGCGCATTGCCCGCCCTGTCCGGGATCGACGCCGAACAACCCGATCAGGTGGGGTACAATCCGGGGATTTCGGGGCTGAACCTGAATTACAATCGTGTTCATTTCGAGTGGATTCGAAACGGAAGCGATTACGACGTGAGCATGGACGCGCGGTCCGCAACGCTGCGGCCTGCCGTGCGCTCTGCAAGGATGCGGATCGAGCCACGGAAATATCCGATCTACACCTATGCCGACGCCGGAACATACGACAATTGGACAGTCGCCCGCGCCGCATTGGGCAAAAGCGGTGCACGCTGGCTGCCGGTGCGCAAGCCCGCGCTTTATACCGCCGAGGTGTTCCAGACTCTCGCACGGTCCAACGGCATTGTCCTGAAAACGCCTGAAAAGATCGACGTCTTGCCAGACGGAACCAGCGACCTTGTCACCTTTCAAAGCGAACCGCTCAGCGTGGTTTTGCGCGATATGCTGAAATACTCGACGAATATCACGGCCGAATGCATCGGCATGACCGCGACAACCGCGCGGACCGGGGCGGTTACGTCCCTCAAGGCATCGGCGGCTGAAATGAACGCATGGGCCAAAGAGGTGTTGGGCATGTCCTCGCCCTCGCTTGAGGATCATTCGGGTCTTGGAGATGACAGCCGCATATCGGCGCGCGACATGGTCAAGGCGCTGATCGCCGCGCGAGAAACCTTGGCGATCAAACCGCTCCTCAAGGAGCATCCGCTGCGCAGCGAGGACCGCTCGATCCTCGAGGATCATCCGGTCAAAGTGTCCGCCAAGACCGGCACGTTGAATTTTGTGAGCGGCTTGGGCGGCTATATCGACCTGCCCGATGGCACCGAACTGGCCTTTGCCTTTTTCTCGGCCGACCTGCCACGCCGCGATGCGTTGAGCCGCGATGAGCGCGAACGCCCTCCGGGCGGGCGAACCTACAGCGCGCGGTCGCGCAATCTACAACAACGTCTGCTGGCGCGCTGGGGCATTCTGTATAACGGCTGAAAGCTGATGCCGGGCATGAAAAAAGGGGCACAAAGCCGATCTTTGCGCCCCTGAGGTCAGTCTGACGGCGCAGGGATCACGCCCGCCAGAACGTCCGGTTGGTCTCCTCGGAGGCGATCAACCGATCCATACCGATGTCGTTCAGCAAACGATCATCGAGAAGCGCCAGATGAGACCGCGTGCGGCGCCGCTGCGCCCACTGTGTGACGGTCTCTTTCACTCGGGACACCGCGCCGATCAACGGCGCGCGCGTGC
This sequence comes from Marivita sp. S2033, assembly GCF_046592965.1. Lineage (NCBI taxonomy): Bacteria > Pseudomonadati > Pseudomonadota > Alphaproteobacteria > Rhodobacterales > Roseobacteraceae > Marivita > Marivita sp. S2033. The sequence goes on along the minus strand of NZ_JBISBV010000002.1, from coordinate 246,772 downwards.
CAGCAAACTCCGAACGCGAAACCTGTGTAGCGTGTGCCATGGGTGTCTCCTTAAATGTATTGACACAATATATCCAAGTCGCGATACTGATCGAAAGGTGTCGCGATACAATAAGCGATACAATTTTGTCATCAATTGATCCAGAGAAAGATTGTGTCGGATACAATTCCCCCAAACCAGATCGTGTCACTGCCCCCCGGAGGCACCGGCCCGAAGTACAAGAGGGTCGCGGAAACGATACAATCGGCCATCCAAAGCGGCGACCTGAACCCCGGTGACAAACTTCCGCCGGTGCGCGACCTTGCCTTCACGCTTGGCATCACCCCCGGCACCGTCGCGCGGGCCTATGCGGTTTTGACGGATGCGGGCCACGCCACGGCTCAGGTCGGGCGCGGCACCTTTGTGGCAGACCGCAAGGCGCGCGTCGCGACTGCACCGCGCGAATTCGTGTCAATCCCGCCAGAGGACGGGAACCTGTCGCTGATCAGTCCGCAATTGCCCGATCTCGGTCAGGTCTCCCTGCTGCGCGAGGCATTTGCCCGGATCGGACAGGCCAAACCCGAGCGCCTGCTGCATTATCCAACCCGCGAAGCCTATCGCCCTCTGCGCGAAGCCAGCGTCCATTGGCTGCGCAAGATTCCCCTGGGTGTGATCGACGAGGGCGATGTTGTTCTTGTGAATGGCGCACAGAACGGGTTGAGCATTGTGCTGCAAACGGTCTTACGCGGCCAGACGCCCACCGTGCTGGTCGAGGATCTGGCCTATCCGGGTTTTCGCCGCGCGGCCGAAATCCTGCGCGCCGACGTTGTCGGCGTGGCCAGCGATGACAAGGGGCTGATCCCCGAAGCCCTCGAGGCCGCCGCCCGCAAATCCGGCGCGCAGGTTCTGTGCACCTCGCCCGATGTGCACAACCCGACGCTGCTGCGCACGCCACCTGACCGCCGCAAGGCACTTGTCGAGGTGTGCAGGGCGATGAGCCTGCAAATCATCGAGGATGACTGTTTTCGACGCCGCGACATGACCGCCCCGAGCTACCGCATCCTTGCCCCTGAACGGACGTGGTATGTGACTTCGATTTCCAAGGTGCTGACCCCCGCCCTGCGCATCGGGTTTGCCATAGCGCCGCGTGGACGCGGGCCGGATTTGCGGCAGGTGGCAGAGTACGGGTTTTTTGGCCTGTCTCAACCGCTTGCCGAGATGGCCGAACTGATCCTGACCGATCCGGAAACCGAGACAATCGTAGAAGCCGTCCGCGCCCATATGGCGGAATATGTGCGCGTCGCGGTGAACGCGTTGGGAAGTTATGATGTGACTTGGCACGAGGATGTGCCGTTCCTGTGGCTGCAACTTCCGCAGGGCTGGCGCGCTGCGTCGTTTTGCCGGGCTGCCGAAGGGCATGGAATCCTGATCAGATCGGCAGACGAGTTCGCGTTGCGCGACGGTCGCGCGCCTCATGCGGTGCGCATTGCCGTCAATGCGCAGATCCCGATTGATCGCTTCGAGGCGGCCATGCACCAGTTGCACGAACTGCTTGGGCACCCGCCAGAGCAGATAAGTGTCTGATTTTTCCTCGGAATGAGCGAATTAACGGTCGCCTGCCACGAGAACGGCGGCTAGATTATTGCAAACGACTCAACCATTGTGGGCAATTCATGGACTTGGACATCCGCCTGGATTTTGTTGAAACGGCTCCGGACCTGGTTGAGCTGACGGGGATCTTGACCGAATATTACGCGCAAATCCTGGAGCGGCTCATGGCCGTCGGAGGCCCGCGTTTTTCTGTTTCCGAACATGTCGATGCCAGCATCGCAGAGATTGATCAGTTTCTTCCGCCGAACGGGGCCATCGTGCTGGCGCGCGACAGGTCCGGCTTCTTGCTGGGCTGTGCCTTCGTGCGCATGCTCGACGCCGATCGCGCCGAACTCAAGCGCCTCTATGTGCGCGATCTGGCACGCGGCATGGGGCTTGGCCGCAAGCTGATCGAGATGCGCATCGACAAGGCCAGGGAGATGGGCGCCAAGACGGTCTACTCCGACACGGTGCGCGGCAACAGTTCGATGCTGGCACTGTATGATCGTTTGGGGTTTAGCGAAACGCCCATCTATGACGGCGACGGGAACGCCCCGACCCTTGCGCCCTACCTCGTGTTTCGCAAGCTCGAGCTCGACAGCCCCGGCGAATAACGGCAAGTTGCTGGGGTATCCAGATACCTTAATTTCAACACTTTGTTTTTGCAACATTAATTAGCGACACGACCGCTTGACTGCGCATTTGCAAGGCTTATAACCCGCCCATCGGAATGACCGGGGCGCGTGCGCTCCAAAACCACCAATCACACGTCAGGGGCTTCCCACGATGAAAACCTTTTCTGCAAAACCGGCAGATATCGACAAGAAATGGATCCTGATCGACGCAGAAGGCGTCGTTCTGGGCCGTCTCGCGTCGATCGTTGCCACGCGCTTGCGCGGCAAGCACAAGCCGTCCTTCACACCGCATCTCGACATGGGTGACAATGTCATCATCATCAATGCGGACAAGATCCAGATGACTGGCAACAAGCGTCAGGAAAACTTTTACTGGCACACCGGCTATCCGGGCGGCATCAAGAGCCGGACCAAGCAGCAGATCCTTGAAGGCGCGCACCCCGAGCGGGTCGTGACCAAAGCGGTCCAGCGTATGCTTCCGGGCAACCGCCTGTCGCGCAAGGTGATGACGAACCTGCGCGTCTATGCCGGAACCGATCATCCGCACGAGGCGCAAAGCCCCGAAGTGCTGGATGTGAAATCCATGAACTCCAAAAACACGCGGACGGCGAAATAATGGCTGAGCAACTCAATTCTCTGGAAGAACTGAACACCGCCGCTGGCCTCGAAGCCGCGCCGGAAGTGGTCGAAACCCCGCGCGAGCCGCAGCGTGACGATCTTGGTCGCGCCTATGCCACCGGCAAGCGGAAGGATGCGGTTGCCCGCGTCTGGATCAAGCCGGGCTCCGGCAAGGTCTCGGTGAACGGCAAGGAAATGAAGGTCTATTTCGCGCGTCCGGTTCTGCAAATGATCCTGCGCCAGCCCTTCACCATCTCGGGCACCGAAGACCAGTTCGACGTGGTCGCGACCGTCAAGGGCGGTGGCCTCTCCGGTCAGGCCGGCGCGGTCAAGCACGGTGTCTCCAAGGCGTTGCAGCTTTATGATCCGTCGCTGCGCGGCGCGCTGAAGGCGGCCGGTTTCCTGACCCGCGACAGCCGCGTTGTGGAGCGCAAGAAATACGGTAAGGCCAAGGCCCGCAAGAGCTTCCAGTTCTCCAAGCGTTAAGCCGGGACCGATACCAAACGATAAAGGCCGCTCCGATTGGAGCGGCCATTTTTGTGTTTGCAGCGATAAGGGTAAGGACTGTTACAGCGCGCGCGCCTGCGAGAAGGACAGCAGGCGCTTGCTGTTTTCGTCCCACAGATGCAGGCGCGCATTGCGCAGACTTTCGCGGACCGTCATGCGGTTGGCATCGGGCAGTTCGGCGTTCTCGCGCAGCACGTCCGGCAGGCGATAGAACGGGATGCGGCTGTGCAGATGGTGCACGTGGTGGATGCCGATATTGCCGCTAAGCCATTGCAAAGGCTTGGGCAATATATAGTGCGAGCTTCCGTGCAGAGCCGCATCGTGCAACTGCCAATCATCCGAATGTTCCCACACGGTCGTCTCGAACTGGTGCTGAACGTAAAACAGCCACATCCCCAAGGTCGCGGCCAGAAGCGTTGATGGCAGGAAGATCAACAGGATCGGCATCACGCCGCCGAAGTAGAACAGCAGACCGAGACCGACCAGAATGGCGATATTGGTGCCCATCGCGCTGATCCAGTAGCGCAGGCTTGCCATCAGGCCCAGCGGAATGCGGTTTTGGAACAAGAACAGGTATCCCGGCCCGATTCCGAACAACGTGACCGGATGCCGGTACATGCGGTACATAAGGCGATTCCAGCGGCTCATGGCCTTGTATTCCGCTACCGTGATGGTGTGGATATCGCCGATTCCGCGTCGCCCGAGGTTGCCGTGCGAGGAATGGTGGATCGAATGGGTGCGCCGCCAGACGTCGTAAGGTGTCAGCGTCAGCACCCCCAGAAAGCGACCGAGCCAATCGCTGAGCGTGCGGTTGTTGTAGAACGATCCATGCCCGCAATCGTGCTGGATGATGAACAGCCGAAGCAAAAATCCAGCGTTTACAATGGATAACGCGAGGGTCAGCCAGTAGCTGATGCCCATCGACCACCACGCTGCGGCCCAGAGCAAGACGAAGGGGCCGATCGTGACGGCCAGTTCGAACGAGCTTCGCAAGGCGTTGGGTTCGCGGTAGGAGGAAAGAACCTTGACCCAGTCTTTTGCGGATCGAGGCGCGGGCGCTTGCCCGGTCGGTTCGGAAATATCGGACATATGCCTGCTTTTTTATGTGTCGAGCGACCTTCTAGACCATCAGACGCGCCCCGCCTACGCTGCATTTGTGCCTTGTGCGATTTTGTAGCGGTTTGTCACTGCTTGGCGTCATCTGCCGCCTTCGCCGGCGCCTCGGGTGTAAAGGCGCAGCGCGACGGCTTGATGTCGAGCAGAGGCGTTTTATCCAGACAATCCAATCCCTTGACGATCAGGTCAGCGCCCTCTCTGCGGATCAGGCGCACGCGCGAGAGGCCGATGGGGTTGGGCCTTACCGGAGAGCGCAGCGCAAAGGTTCCGCGCGTGTCTCCGTTGTTGCCAGGGCTTTGCAGGACGAGATCGCGGCGCGATTGATGCAGCCAGTAGAGGATATCGAGATGCTCGAACTTTTCGATACCGGTCAGGGCGTCTTTCCAATGCGGCAGAACTTCGATGCGGCAATCCGGTCCATCGAGGCTTCCCTGCCGTGGGCAAAGGTCGCGTGTGGTGAATGGCGTACGGATCGTACCGATGAACTGTACGGTTGCGTCGTCGGACAACGGCGCATCGACCGAAACCTCTCCGGCGCGGAGACCTGTCGGTTCGGAAGGTGTATCGGAAGTCATGTGAAGCCTCGCAACGTATTGTTATCAGACTGAAACCTAAGCATTGGCGAGCGCATTTGAAAGCTCTCCGCCCTGCGTGATACGAATTTGGCCCAACTTTTCAGGATACCTTGCAAAATTTACCAGACTTTATAGTCTGTCCGTAATTCCTGCAATTGGCGTAATCCATGCAAAGCATCTCGGAGGCACTGGGCCTCGCCCTCTCTTTGGTGTTCTCGGCCGACCCGGACCTTTTCGAAATCGTCCGGCTGTCTTTGTATGTCAGCCTGAGCGCAACCGCGCTTGCCTGCGTCAGTGGCCTGCCGCTTGGCGCGTTGTTGGCGACGACGCGGTTTTCCGGTCGCGGGGTGGCGTTGGTTGTGGTGAACGCGCTGATGGGGTTGCCGCCGGTGGTCGTGGGGTTGTTCGTTTACCTCTACCTGTCGCGATCCGGGCCGCTGGGGTTTCTGGGACTGCTTTATACACCGACCGCGATGATCGTCGCGCAGACCTTGTTGATCACACCGATCGTGGCGGCGCTGTCGCGACAAGTGCTGGAGGACCTTCACACCGAATATGCCGAGCAGTTCCGGTCTTTTGCCCTCAGCCGCATCCAGCGCATTCAGGCGCTCGTCTGGGACGGGCGATATTCGTTGCTCACGGTGGCGCTGGCCGGATTTGGCCGTGCGGTGGCCGAGGTGGGCGCTGTCATCATCGTGGGCGGGAATATCGACCATCTCACGCGGGTGATGACGACGGCGATTGCACTGGAAACCTCGAAAGGGGAACTGGCGCTGGCGCTGGCTTTGGGCATCGTTCTGATGACACTGGCGCTGGTGGTGAACGCGCTGGTGTTCTCGGTGCGCGCAACGGCGACGAGAGCGGCCTATGCGTGATTGCGTGGTGGATCGGTGTGCGGACGCGCTGCAAGAGGATCAGCAGGGGCTGTCGGCTGTCGGCCTGAGCTATGCCCCCGCAAAAGCGACGATCATCCACGACCTGACTCTGCACCTGCCCGATCACGGCATCCATGCGATCATGGGGCCGAACGGGGCGGGCAAGAGCCTGACGCTGCGGCTGTTGCACGGATTGTTGCAGCCTGACGGCGGCGAGGTGCGCTGGCACGGCGCGCCGCTGACGTTGGCGGAGCGGGTGATGCAGGCGATGGTGTTTCAGAAGCCTGTTCTGTTGCGCCGGTCGGTTGCGGCGAATGTCGACTTTGTTCTGAAGGCGCGCGGCCAACATGATCCGGCGTTTCGCGACGCGCTGCTGCACAGGGTCGGGCTGGCGGGGCACAATGCGCAACCGGCGCGGCTTCTCTCGGGCGGCGAGCAGCAACGTCTTGCGCTTGCGCGGGCGCTCGCGATCCGGCCGCGCGTGCTGTTTCTGGACGAGCCGACCGCGAGCCTCGATCCCAACTCGGGGCGGGTGATCGAGGACATCCTGTCTCAGGAACGGCGCAACGGCACATTGTGCGTTCTGGTCACGCATGATGTCGGTCAGGCACGGCGGCTGGCCGACAGCGTGTCCTTCATGTCCGGCGGGCGGATCACCGAGCACACTGCTGCTGACCAGTTTTTTCGCGCTCCGGCCTCGAAGGCGGCGCGCGATTACCTGTCCAACCTACTCGTGTTATGACAAAGGAGCCTCGTTTCATGCGAACCACATTCTTGCTGACTACAGCCGCCGCCACGATCGCGCTGGCCGGATCGGCCATCGCCGAGGGCAGCATTCTGGTGCAATCCACCACCTCGACCGCCAATTCGGGGCTTTATGACCACATCCTGCCGATCTTTACCGACGAGACCGGCATCGAGGTGAACGTGGTGGCTGTCGGCACCGGACAGGCGATCAAGAACGCGCAGAACTGCGACGGCGATGTCTTGTTCGTTCATGCCAGGCCGTCCGAGGAAAAGTTCGTCCGCGACGGCTTTGGCGTGGAGCGGTTTGACGTGATGTATAACGATTTCATCATCGTCGGTCCGCAGTCGGATCCGGCGGGCGTGGCCGGATCGTCCGATGCCAGTGCCGCCTTGCAGAGCATCGCCGAGAGCGGGTCGCTGTTTGCCTCGCGCGGGGATGACAGCGGGACGCATAAGAAGGAAAAGTCGCTTTGGGCAGATGCCGGTGTCGATCCCGGTGCGGGATCGGGTGACTGGTATCGCGAAACCGGATCGGGCATGGGCGCGACGCTCAATGCCGGTGTGGGCATGAATGCCTATGTGATGACCGACCGCGCGACCTGGATCAGCTTTGGCAACAAGGGCGATTTCCAGATCGCGGTCGAGGGCGACGAGGCGATGTTCAACCAGTATGGCGTGATCCTCGTCAATCCCGAGACATGCCCGTCGGTCAATGCCGAGGACGGCCAGACCTTTATCGACTGGGTGCTGTCGGACGAGGGGCAAAGCGCGATCGGCGGATACATGCGAGATGGCCAGCAGCTGTTCTTCCCCAACGCCAGCTGACAGCCAGGTTTCCCCGCGCGGCATCTTGTCGTGCGGGGAGCCATAAGACATAGTCGCGCTCAAATGGCGACATCTGACACATCCCCGCTCGACCGGTATCTGACCGTCCCGGAACTGGCCGCCCTTTTGCGGATCAAGGAGCGCAAGGTGTATGATCTTGCCTCCAGCGGCGCGGTTCCGTGTTCCAAGGTGACGGGCAAGCTGCTGTTCCCCGAAGCGGCCGTTCACAAGTGGCTGGCGCAGGGACAATCGGGCGGGTCCGGTCCGGACGCGCCACGCCCGGCGGTGTTTCTGGGCAGTCATGATCCGTTGCTCGAATGGGCATTGCGGCAGTCGGAATGCGGGATCGCGACCTTTTTCGATGGTTCGCAGGACGGTCTGGACCGCTTTGCCGCCCGCGAGGGTGTGGCCGCGGCCCTGCATGTTTTCGACGCCTCGCGGTCGGACTGGAACGTGCCGGTCGTGGAGGACCGCTTTGCGGCCGAGCCGGTGGTGTTGCTTGGCTTTGCGACGCGGCAGCGGGGATTGGTGGTTCAGCCCAATCTGGCGGCACAGATCAGGGCGCTGGCGGATCTGGCGGGCCGGCGTTTCACGCCACGCCAGGACGGGGCCGGCACGCGGACATTGTTCGAACATCTGTTGCAAGAGGCGGGCGTTGCCGACGACGCGATCCGCCTGCGCCCGGTGGCGCGCAACGAGGCCGACGCCGTGCTCGATGTGGCCGAAGGCCATGCCGATGCGACGTTCGGGCTGCAAGCGCTGGCGCATCGCCACAAGCTCGCCTTCGTGCCGTTGATCGAAGAACGGTTCGATCTTCTGGTCAGCCGCCGCGCCTATTTCGAGCCTCCGATGCAGCGCTTTGCCGCCTTTTTGCGCTGCGGGGATTTTGCCGCTCAGGCCGCCGCGATGCCGGGATACTCGGTGTCCGAGGCGGGCTGCGTGCGCTTGAACGCGTGAGCCGTCTTTGGTTTTTCGCAGCGGGCGTGTAGCGTGACGACATGAGCGAGAAGAACGAACTGGCCGAAGACCGCACCGATTGGGCGGAAGAGCGCACCGATTGGGCCGAGGACCGCACGGTTCTGGCAAATGAACGCACCTTTGCAGGCTGGATGCGCACCGGCATGGCCTCGGTCGCGCTGGCGCTTGGCTTGCGGGCGCTGTTTGGGCCTTACGAGCCGACATGGGTGCCAAAGCTGGTGGCCACGGTGTTCATCATCGCGGCGCTGATGATCTATTGGGCGGCGTGGCGGCAAGCCAGCAGGACCAGAGACGCCATCGACGATCACGATGCCAACAGCCAGCCGACCCGCCACATGACGGTGATTTCCATCATATTTGCCGTTGGCACGATCGCGACCGGGATAATTCTTTGGTTGTTGTGAAACCCGCCCCGGATCAGATAGCCTGAGCCGCGACACCGAAAAAAGAGCACCCCCATGTCCGACACGACCGCCTATCAGGTACTGGCCCGCAAGTACCGCCCCGAAACCTTTGCCGATCTGGTTGGCCAAGAGGCGATGGTGCGCACACTGAAGAACGCGTTTGCCGCCGACCGGATCGCGCAGGCGTTCATCATGACGGGGATTCGCGGCATCGGCAAAACGACGACGGCGCGGATCATCGCCAAGGGGCTGAACTGCATCGGGGCGGATGGGACCGGTGGCCCGACGACCGAACCCTGTGGCGTTTGCGAGCATTGCGTGGCGATCATGGAAGGCCGTCATGTCGACGTGATGGAGATGGACGCGGCGTCGCGCACCGGCGTTGGCGACATTCGCGAGATCATCGATTCGGTGCATTACCGGGCGGCCTCGGCGCGCTACAAGATCTACATCATCGACGAGGTTCACATGCTCTCGACGAGCGCGTTCAACGCGCTTTTGAAGACGCTCGAAGAACCGCCGGCGCATGTGAAGTTCATCTTTGCCACCACGGAAATCCGCAAGGTGCCGGTGACGGTGCTGTCGCGCTGCCAGCGGTTCGATCTGCGCCGGATCGAGCCGGAGATGATGATCGACATGCTGAAGAAGATCGCCGTGTCCGAACGGGCCGAGATCACCGACGACGCGCTGGCGCTGATCATCCGCGCCGCCGAAGGCTCGGCGCGGGATGCCACGTCGCTTCTGGATCAGGCGATCAGTCATGGTGCAGGCGAGACGGGTGCTGAACAGGTGCGCGCCATGCTGGGGCTGGCGGATCGGGGCCGCGTGCTCGACCTGTTCGATCTGGTGATGAAGGGCGACGCGGCGGGCGCGCTGACGGAGTTGTCGGCGCAATATGCCGACGGCGCCGATCCGATGGCGGTGCTGCGCGATCTGGCGGAGATCACGCACTGGATCTCGGTTGTGAAGATCACGCCGGAAGCGGCAGAGGATCCGACGATCAGCCCGGATGAACGGCAGCGTGGTCAGCAACTGGCCGACGCTTTGGGGATGCGGCCCCTGACGCGTCTCTGGCAGATGCTGCTCAAGGCGCTGGACGAGGTGGCGCAGGCGCCGAACGCGATGATGGCGGCGGAAATGGCGGTCATTCGCATGACCCATGTGTCCGAATTGCCCAGCCCCGAGGATCTGGTGAAGCGCTTGCAGGACACGCCGCCGCCTCCGCCGTCGGGTGGCGGCGGGATGAGCACTAGCGCGGGCCGCTCGCAAGCGACGGGCACCCCTGCCCCGACGCATGGCAGCACGTCCGGCCCGCACGCCTCGCATGGCGGCGCGGCGGTGGCGGTGGCGGTCGATCACGCGCTGGCGCGGTATCCGAGTTTTGAACATGTGGTCGAGCTGATCCGTGCCAACCGGGACGTGAAACTGTTGGTCGAGGTCGAGGGCTGCGTGCGGCTGGCGGCCTATCAGCCGGGGCGGATCGAGTTCACGCCGACCGACACCGCGCCCGCCGATCTGGCGCAGCGTCTTGGCGGCGCGTTGCAGCGCTGGACCGGGAACCGCTGGGCGGTGACGCTGGTGAATGGCGCTGAGACCGAGACGATCATCGAACGCAAGGATGCCGCCATTCGCGCCATCAAGGAAGAAGCGGCCGCGCATCCTTTGGTACAGGCCGTGCTGGCGGCCTTTCCGGGGGCGACCATCGAAGAGGTGCGCACGCCCGAACAGATGGCAGCCGAAGCGCAGGCGGATGCCCTGCCCGAAGTGGAAGACGAATGGGATCCGTTCGAAGAGGAGTGATCCTGTCGCTGACGCCGGGCGTCGCATGGGCGCAGGATTGTGCCGTGCAAAGACCGGATTGGGACGGCGCGCCGGTGTCGGCGGTGCAGGAAGCGATGTATCTGGCCATGTCTCCGGCGGCGCTGGCCTTGTTTCTGGCAAGCGCCGTGGCGATCCGGTTCCGCAGCCAGTGGGGCGCGCTTTTCGTGGTCGTGCTTTGGACGCTGTTCGTCACCGCCCTGACGATGCTGGCACCGGCCTCGCGAAAAGTCGCGCTTGCCGAGGGCTGCGTCGGATCGCCCGCCTTGTTCATCGCCCTCATCGCTGCAATATGTGTGGGGATGATCTTTTACACCGCGCCGCCGATCAAGGGGCGCTGACAATCGGAGAGACAGATGTTCAAGGGTTTGGGCCAGATGGGCGACATGGCCAAGATGATGAAGGCGGCGCAGGAAATGCAGGGCAAGATGGCCCAGCTTCAGGAAGACATGGCCAATATCACCGTGACCGGCGAAAGCGGTGCCGGTCTGGTCAAGGCCACGGCGACCGCCAAGGGCGAGTTGACCGCGCTCGATATCGACCCGTCGATCTTTAACGGCGATGACAAGGAAGTGGTCGAGGATCTGATCCTGGCCGCGATCAAGGACGCCCAGCAAAAGGCGCAGGACAGGTCGCAGGAAGAGATGGGCAAGCTGACCGAGGGTCTGGGTCTGCCGCCGGGAATGAACCTGCCGTTCTGATGCGCACACGGCCCATCTTGTGTGATCGATTTGACGCGAACCATGCGTGACGACGGCGACATTGACGCGCTGATCGCGATGATGGCGCGCCTTCCGGGGCTTGGCCCGCGGTCGGCGCGGCGTGCCGTGTTGCACATGATCCGCAAGCGCGGAGCCCTGCTCGGGCCATTGTCCGAGGTGATGACGCGGGTTGCCCGCGATGCCCGCGAGTGCCTGAATTGCGGCAATGTCGGAACGCAGGATATCTGCGACATCTGCCGCGACAATCGCCGCAATATCGGTGTGATCTGCGTGGTCGAGACGGTCGCCGATCTTTGGGCGCTGGAGCGCGCCGGAGTGTTCAAGGGCCGCTATCATGTGCTGGGTGGCACGCTGTCGGCGCTCGATGCGGTGGGGCCGGAGGAGCTGCGCATTCCAAAGCTGTCGGCGCGGGTCGAGAGCGAGGAAATCACCGAGGTGATCCTTGCGCTCAACGCCACCGTCGACGGGCAAACGACGGCGCATTACATCGCGGATCAGCTGGAGGCGCGGGTGACGCTGACGTCGCTGGCCAAGGGCGTGCCGATCGGCGGCGAGTTGGACTATCTTGACGAAGGCACCATCGGCGCGGCGCTGAATGCGCGCAAGCCGGTGTGAGCGCCCGGCTCTGCGCAGTTTGCAGTTTTCAAACACGGCGTTGACGTAAAATTCACGTGTTCGCGCGATATTCGTGCTCTGGCTTATTCAGAGGGCGCGTTGGATGGCGGACAAGCTACACGGCATATTGATCAGCGAAATTCTTGCCGATAACGCCGGTGGCAGCGCGCTCGACACCGATGGTGACGGTCAGGCCAACAAGGCCGACGAATATATCGAGTTGCAAAATGCGACCGGCAGCACGGTGTCGCTGGACGGGTTTCAGCTTTGGTCCGAAAAGAAGGGGCTGCTTTACAGCTTTGGCAGTTCGGCCACGATCGGGCCGGGTGGGACTGCGACCGTGGTTGCGGAATATTCCGGCACGCCGCCCGCCGGATACTTTGATGCCGGGGAAAGCAACAGCGTCAACTGGTTGCCCGATGGCGAGGCCGAGAAGTTCGATTCGATCTTCCTTGTCGATACGGCAACCGGCGATTACATCGTCCTGTCCTACGGCGACCCACCCCGCGCGCCGACCCCGCCGTCAGGCTTTCCCGGCACCGACCGGATTGGGGCGGGCGAGCAGATCAACAGCAATTCACCAAACGGCGCTGCATTTGTTCGCAACGCCAATGGCGATTTCGAGGAAGGCACGCCCGATCCGGGTGCGCCGGGAGTGCCGTGCTTCGGTGAAGGGACGCTGATCGCGACCGAAGACGGGATACGCCCGGTCGAGACTCTGGCGCCGGGTGATCGTGTCAAGACGCGCGATGCGGGCCTGCAACCGCTCCTGGGCGTGCGCAGCGTCGTGGTCCCGGCGAGAACCAACGCCAGATGGCCGGACGTGCGGCCGGTCTATATTCCGGCGGGTGTGTTGGGCAACACGCAGTCGCTGGTCGTGTCGCAGAACCATCGGGTGTTGATCGAAGGTGGCTGGCCCGACCTTCTGTTCGGCGCGTCCGAAGTGTTGATCGCGGCAAAGTACATGGTGAACCACGGTGCGACGGTATTGCCCGGCCGCGCGACACGGATTGTGTATCATCACCTGTTGCTGGAGAGGCATCATGTCGTGAAGGCCAACGACGTTTGGACGGAAAGCCTGTTTATGGGTGATCTGATGTCAGGCCACGACACCTGGCTGGGCGAATGGCGGATGCAGGTTGGTGTCAGGCTCGGGCAGATAGAGCACGCCCAGACCGCGCGACCCGTGTTGCGCAAGTTCGAGGCGGTACTGGTTCTGGAAATGATGCGCGATGTGCCGTCACGGTCCTGGGCTGCCGCATGATTCGCGCGCTGCCCGCAAGGCGCACGACCGGACGACAGCGGCCACCGGTCGTGCAATTTCGCGGATCGTCATGTCGTCTTACTTGTCGTCCTCGTCGTCTTCGTCCTCGTCGTCCGGCAGGTTGAAGAAGCTGTCGGCGTCGGCATAGTCGGCGTCGGGTTTTTGCTTTTGATCGTCGGTGTTCTCGGACAGGCTGAACGTTTCCAGACCTTCGATGGCGGAAGGCAGTCGCGGCTCGGTGTCCATGCCGAGGCTCTGCTCGGTCGAGACCAGCTTGCGGCGCTCGTCGTCGCTCATCACCGCTTCCTGCTTTTTCGCCGCCTTGGCGACTGCTGCATCAAGTTCGGTCTGCTTGCACAGGCCAAGCGCGACCGGGTCGATGGGCTGGATGTTGTTGATGTTCCAATGCGTGCGTTCGCGGATCGCCTGAATGGTGGGCTTGGTGGTGCCGACCAGTTTGGAGATCTGTCCATCGCTCAATTCGGGGTGGAATTTCACCAGCCACAGGATCGACGCCGGGCGGTCCTGGCGTTTGGAGAGCGGCGTGTAGCGCGGACCACGGCGCTTTTCCTCGCCCTCGGCGGCGGCGTAATGCTTGAGCTTGAGCGCCTGTGCGGGATTTTCTTCGGCCGACTTGATCTCATCGGCGTCCAGCTGATTGTTGGCGATCGGATCGAACCCCTTGACGCCAGCGGCCACGTCGCCATCGGCGATGCCCTGCACTTCCAGCTCGTGCATGCCGGTGAAATCGGCGATCTGCTTGAACGTCAATGTCGTGTTGTCCACCAGCCAGACGGCGGTGGCTTTTGCCATGATCGGTTTACCCATCTCGCGTCTCCTTACGCAAATCTTCTTCGGTCCCTCGGAGCGGGTCCGAGAGGCCCCGGATCGGGCCGGGACGGTTTCCATTGTCAGGGAACTTGGCGGCCTTATAGTCGCGCTCGGGCAAAGAGGAAAGAGAAAATGCAGGCTGGAGTGATGTGTCTTTTGGCGCTGGTGATGGCCACCGCGGCGGCGGCCAGAGGCGAGCGGTCGGGGGCGTTTGACTACTATGTGCTGTCGCTCAGCTGGTCTCCGACATGGTGCGCCATCGAAGGCGACGCACGCCAGTCGCCGCAATGTGACGCAGACGCCGATTTCGGCTGGGTGATGCACGGGTTCTGGCCGCAATACACGCGCGGCTGGCCGTCCTACTGCCCGACCACGGCGCGCAACCCGTCGCGCGCGATGACGGCGGAGATGGCGGATATCATGGGAACGTCGGGTCTGGCGTGGTATCAATGGAACAAGCACGGCGTCTGTTCGGGGCTGTCGGCGCAGGATTACTATGCGCTGGCGCGCGAGGCTTACGGGCGCATCGAACGGCCAAGGGTGTTTCGCGAACTGGAGCGCGCGGTCAGGCTTCCTGCATCGGTGGTCGAGGACGCGTTTATCGCGGCAAACCCGCATTTGGAGCCTGACATGATTACCATCACCTGCAAGGCGGGGCGCATTCAGGAAGCGCGGATCTGCATGTCCAAAACCCTTGAACCGGTGCCTTGCGGCGCCGATGTGGTGCGCGATTGTTCGGCCACGGACGCGCTTTTGGCGCCGATCCCCTGAAGTCCGTCAGCGCGGCAGCGTCGCGCCGCCGGGAAGATCGTCGCGCTTGGGTTTTGGCGGTCTGACGCGGGACAGGAACGATTCCGCGCCTGTCATCATGCGTCCGAGACCGGGCGTCTTGCGGATGCGCGCCTTCACCTTTTCGATCTGCATCACGTCGTCGATGCGGCGATCGAGGAATTCCCAGGTGGCATGATGGTTGGGGGAATCGTCACCCAGCCAGTAAAGAACGGTCGATGAATAGACCCCCGACAGCGTGGCGCGCTTGGTGTACCAGTTGACATCGTCCGACGTGTCGCCCAGCGCCGTCCAGATGCGGTCGGCGGTGCCCCAGATCAGCTTTGCGCCTTCGGCGGTGTGGGTCGGTCGCGCGAACAGCGTGACACCGCGGCGCACAACTTCCTTGTCCTCGACCGCTTCGAGGCGCAGGCGGACCGCCAGCGCGATCCGGTCGCGAAAGCGCAGATCCGAGACATTGCGCGCTTTCAGGGCGGCGACCATGCGGTCATCGCCTTGCCGGTGGAACGCCGCAGCCAGATCGACGGCACCGCGCGGAAACAGGCCGCGCGCCAATGCCGGATTGGTCTCGGTGTCCGCGATGGCGGCCTTGAACGTTGTCTCGGACCAGCCGTCAAATGGCACGTGCAGCAACGCCGCGTCCAAGAGCTGCGTGGCGGTGTCTTTCGGTGTCGTCGTCATCTTGGCCTCCGGTCAGGGGTGGGAGAATACGCTCTGCCCCTCAATCTAGTGCGGATGGCGACGCTCTTCCACCTGCGATCCTTTGCGCTTTCGCCTGCCGGGCAACACGCGTGAATTTTCCGCAAGGCGCGGCAAAAAGGGGTTTGCTTTTCGGAACTTCGTTGGCGAAGAGCGGGTTCGTTTCATAATCTGACGGGAGTCATCACCTTCGTGCAACGCAGCAGCCTCGATCTTTTCTTCCTCGGCCTCGGTGCGTTTGTGCTGGTCGCCGCCTTCGTCGTATCTGCGCTGTCGAAAGACATGTTCTTCACCTATTTCGGCGCCGAAGATTCCCTGATCGAGAATTTCACCGCGATCGGCTTGGCCTGTGCAGGTGCGGTCCTTCTGATGCGCGCGTTCCGCGCGCGGGCGCTGCTCACACCCGGCGCGCTGGCGTTGGCCGTGTTGTACGGGCTGGCCTATCTCTGGGCCGGGGGCGAGGAGATTTCCTGGGGTCAGCGCATCTTCGGGTTCGAGAGCCCCGAGTATTTTCAGGAAAACAACGATCAGCAGGAATTCACCTTTCACAACCTGACGATCGGAGATGTGAAGCTTGATGAATTGTTGTTCGGGCCGTTGCTGTCGGTCATCATCCTGACCTATCTGATCATCTTGCCGGTGTTGTGGATAAACGTCGATTGGGTGCGCCGTCTGACGCGGGCGATGGTGATCCCGGTGCCGCAACTGCATCACGCTGGCTTTGCGCTTTTCGTGACCGTGGCGATCCCGCTGCTTGAGGAAAGCCGCCGCTGGGAGGTGTATGAATGCATCTTTGCGTTGCTCTCATTGGCGATCTTCGTGCATCCGGCCAATCCGCTGCGCAACGGCGCGCGTGAGGCGCACTGAACGGCTGGACAAATGACGCGCGCCTTGGTATAGGCGGCGTTCCTGCAAATCCTTGCAAATCCAACTTAGAAAGGTGGTGAAAACCACATGCAGGTTAGTGTTCGTGACAACAACGTCGATCAGGCGCTCCGCGCTCTGAAGAAAAAGCTGCAGCGTGAAGGCGTTTTTCGTGAAATGAAGCTCAAGCAACATTTCGAAAAGCCGTCCGAGAAAAAAGCACGCGAGAAAGCCGAAGCGATCCGCCGTGCGCGCAAACTGGCGCGCAAGAAGGCACAGCGCGAAGGCATGATGTAAGCAGCCGCTTCCAACACGCTTTGATTTTGACAACCCCCGGGGCATCTGCCTTTCGGGGGTTTTCTTTTGCGCAGGCTTTTCTTGGGCAGAGCGTTCTGACACGGTGCGCAGAGGCTTGCAGGGGGATGCGCGGATGATTTCGACCTATGTGTTTGATGCTTACGGGACGCTGTTTGACGTTTCGGCGGCCGCAAGACGCGCCGCAGAGGAGCCGGGACGCGGCGCGCTCAAGGACGTGTGGCCGAGCTTGGCCGAACACTGGCGGATCAAGCAGTTGCAGTATGCGTGGCTGCGCACGATTACGGGCGATTACACCCCGTTCTGGCAGGTGACCAAGGACGCGCTCGACTGGGCGCTGGAACGGCAGGGATTTGACGATCCGGAACTGCGCGAGCGGCTTCTTGCCCTGTATTGGGAGCTGGCCGCGTTCCGCGACGTGCCGATGATGCTGGCGCAGCTCAAGGCGGCGGGCAAGACCTGTGCCATCCTGTCGAACGGCAGTGCCGACATGCTGGAGGGGGCTGTCGAGAGCGCCGGGATCGGCGGTTATCTCGACGCGGTACTGTCGGTCGAGGATGTTGGCATCTTCAAGCCCGCCTCGCAGGTTTACGATATGGTCGGCGCGCGGCTGGGTTGCGCCAAGGACGAGGTGTTGTTCGTATCGTCCAACGGCTGGGACGTGGCGGGCGCTGCCGGCTACGGGTTTCGCACCGCGTGGGTCAATCGCGGGGGCGATCCGGTGGACAGGCTGCCTCACACGCCGCATCATGTGCTCGACGACCTGAGCACCCTTCCGGAGTTGACGTAAATGCCGCATTTCACCACCTCGGACGGACTGTCGCTGTTTTATCGTGACGAGGGCGAGGGTTTGCCCCTGTTGTGTCTGTCGGGTCTGACACGCAACGGGCGCGATTTCGAATTCGTCGCGCCGCATCTTGAGGATGTGCGCCTGATCCGGCTGGATTATCGCGGCCGTGGACAATCGGAATGGGGCGATCCGAACACGTATCAGATCCCCGTCGAAGGGCGCGACGCGATCGAATTGCTGGATCATCTCGACCTGCCTGCGGCGGCAGTGCTGGGCACGTCACGCGGCGGCTTGATCGCGATGGTTCTGGCCGCCACCGCAAAGGACCGCCTGCTCGGTGTCGCGCTCAATGACATCGGGCCGGAACTTGCGCCCGAGGGGTTGGAGGTCATCAAGACCTATCTTGGCCGCGCACCGCAGGCCAAGACCTACGAAGACATCGCCGCCGCGCGGGCCAAGGCGATGACCGGGTTTCCCGGCGTGCCGCCGGAGCGCTGGCTGCGCGAGGCGCAAATCCTGTTCAATGAAACCGAAGACGGGCTTGAACTGACCTATGATCCTCGTCTGCGCGAGGCGGTTCTGGAGGGGGGCGCGCAGCCTGAGCCTGATCTCTGGCCGTATTTCGACGCGCTGTCGGGCCTGCCGCTGGCGTGCATTCGCGGCGCGAATTCCGATTTGCTGTCGAAAGCGACATTCCAGGAGATGAAGGCGCGACGCCCCGACATGATTGCCGTCGAAGTGCCCGATCGCGGGCATGTTCCGTTTCTTGACGAACCCGAAAGCCTGAGCGCATTGCAGCGCTGGCTGCATATGTTGAGGTAGCCATGGACATTGAAAGAATCAAAGCGGCGGCGCGCCGTCTGAAGGGCCATGCGCGCGTGACGCCGCTGTTGTCGTCGCCCTTTCTCGACGACATCGCGGGGCGGCGGGTCTTGGTGAAGGCGGAATGTCTGCAACACACCGGCAGCTTCAAGTATCGCGGCGCGCGCTCGGCCTTGTCGGCGATGACGGACGGGGATCGCGCGCGTGGCGTCATCGCGTTTTCATCGGGCAATCATGCGCAGGGCGTGGCACTGGCGGCGCGGCAGTTCGGCGTTGATGCGGTGATCATCATGCCGGCGGACGCGCCGTGCATGAAGATCGACAACACCCGCGCGCTGGGTGCCGAGGTTGTGCTTTACGACCGAAGCTCGGAAGACCGCGACGCAATTGGCGCGCGCCTGTCGCGGGATCGCGGGCTGACACTGGTCAAGCCGTTCGATGACCCCGAGGTGATCGCCGGGCAAGGCACCTGCGGGTTGGAGATTGCCGAGCAGGCCGCTGCGTTGGGAATCACGCAGGCCGATGTCATTGTCTGCTGTGGCGGCGGCGGCTTCACGTCGGGCATCGCGCTGGCATTGGAGGCCAAGGCGCCTGACATGCGCGTGCGCCCCGCAGAGCCGGAGGGGTTTGACGATGTCGCACGCTCGCTGGCGTCGGGACGGATCGAGCGCAATTCGCAGACATCCGGCGGATTGTGCGATGCCATCGTCACGCCGCAACCCGGAGATCTGACCTTTCCGATCATGCACCGCCTGTGCGGCCCCGGTCTGGTGGTCCGCGATGACGACGCAGAGCGCGCCATGGTGCAGGCTTTCGCGCGGCTCAAACTTGTGGCCGAGCCGGGTGGCGCGGTGGCCCTCGCGGCTGCGCTTTATCATGGCGATGACTTGCAAGGCGACACCGTGATTGTCACGATTTCGGGCGGCAACGTGGATCGCGGCGTCTTCATGGCGGCGCTGGAGAAATTCGGTGGCCCCTAGATGCACGCGCGCGGATTGCGAGGCACGGTTGCGATGTTTGCGCTGGGAAGAATGAGCCGATCAGGCGCACCGTCGAGCGGGTTCGCCGTCCTACGACGGAAAAACTGTTTGTGCGAAAGTCCTTGCGCGATATGGTCTATATATCGGCATTCGGCGGTGAGGCTTAGGGAGACACGGCCATGAAGATTGCAAATCTCGGAGATGTCAGGCTGCATTACCGGATCGACGGCGACCCGGACGGTGCGCCGGTGGTGTTTGCCAATGCCCTTGGCACGGATTTGCGTCTGTGGGACGACGTGATCGAACGGATGCCGCAAACCGGTTGGAAATATGTGCGCTACGACATGCGCGGGCACGGGCTGTCGGACAGCCCGTCAGAGGCTTACCCGATGGGCGCGATGGTGCGCGAGGCCGAGCTGCTGATGGAGCATCTGGGCTTGCGCGACGCGGTCTTTGTCGGCCAGTCGATTGGCGGGCTGGTGGCGCAAGGTCTGGCGGCCAAGCGGCACGATCTGGTCCGGGCGCTGGTGCTGGCCAATACGGCGGTGCGCTTCGGCACGCGCGAAAGCTGGTCCGAGCGGATTGCCACGGTGCAGGACGGCGGCCTCAAGGCGCTGGTCGACAGGACGATGGAGCGCTGGTTTCCGGCCGCGTTCCGCGACACCGACGAATTCCTGGGTTGGCGCAACATGTTCCTGAACACGCCGGCGCGGGGATATATCGGCTATTGCCACGCGATTTCGGGCACCGATTTCCTGTCCACCACATCCGATCTGCGCCTTCCCACGCTGGGCATTGCCGGATCGGAGGACGGCTCCACTCCGCCCGATATGGTGCGCGAGACGATCAATTTGATACCGGGGTCCAGGTTTCATCTGATCCGCAACGCCGGCCATGTGCCCTGTGTCGATGCGCCTGACGAATACGCAACCGTGCTGTCCGAGTTCATCACCTCGATCGGACATTGACGCCAAGGCGGCGGCCCGCAGTCATAAACCTTTGAACCTGTCGCCGGATCGGTTTATATGCAGTGCAGAAAAATCGGGATGACGGAAATGTCCGAAGCTGCACTTGCCCCTGCCACGGCGCAGGATATGGCCACAAACGCAGAGAACGCGGCGGCGTATCTCAAGACGCTGGCGCATGAGGGCCGGTTGATGATCCTGTGCCATCTCGGCTCTGGCGAGAAATCGGTGGGCGAATTGGAATCGCTGCTCGATATCCGTCAGGCTGCTGTCAGCCAGATGCTGGCACGGCTCAGGGATGAAAAGCTGGTCAAGACGCGGCGCGATGGCAAGACGATCTATTACAGCCTGAGCGACGACAACACCGAGCGGATGATCGCGCTGCTTTACCAGATGTTCTGCGACACCTGATCAGCGCGCCATCCGGTAGGTCAGCGCAGAGCAGATGACCTGACGCAGCGGCTCGACCGGCACGGGGTTGTCTGTCGGTATCAGCACCGCCCGATTGCCTTCAAAGCACAAGTCCTGCGAGAACACGGCCCGCGCATCCGCGATCACCCGCGTCTGGCAATGCACAAACAGCGCCGCGCTTTCGTCTTTCGTGAGCCCGAGCCGCAACGGCGTGCCGGTGGAGACCGCATAGGACGGTTGGCCCCATTTGAGCGACTCGGTCACCGCACCGACGCCCGGCGTCGCGTCGGCAACGTCGTGGATCAGGCTGCGCAGCGTTTCCAGGATGCGCCGATGTTCGGGCGACATCGCATCGAACGCCGGTGCGACTGACGCCGGTATCGGGGGGCATGGGCTCATGCGCCATCGACGCATGGCACGACGTCTTCGTCAAGCGCCGTGCCGCGGTGGCTCCTTGCAGGTGTGCGATCAGCCCGCCTCTTCCCAGCGATTGGCGAAATTGCCGAGGACGCTTCCGACATCCTCGCTCGACGCGCCGTTCAATTCGACCTGCGCCACCAGACCGCGCGTCTTGTCGTCGATCACCGACACCACACGCGCGGGCGATTTCGCCTCTTCCAGTGCCTCGTTGAAAATCCGCGTGATGGCGCGTTTGCGCAGATCCGGCTTGAACACTTTTCCAACAGCCGTTTTCGGCAATTGGTCCAGGATGGTGATGTGCTTGGGGATCGCCGCGCGTTCATGGACATGGACCTTGCAGTGCTCCAGAAGCTCCTGCTCTGTCACGTTGGCGCCATCGACCAGTTCGACATAGGCACAGGGCAATTCGCCCGCGTGGGCATCGGGCTGGCCGATCGCGCCGGCGAAGGCGACGGCGGGATGGGCCTGCAACGCCTCTTCGATGTCGGCCGGGTCGATATTGTGGCCGCCCCGGATGATGAGATCCTTGGCGCGTCCGGTGATCCAGAGATAGCCGTCCTCGTCGATCCGGCCCAAATCGCCGGTGCGCAGGTACAGGCCTTCGTGGAACAGATCGCGGTTCTTGTCCTCTTCGGTATAGGTCGATCCGGCAAACACGCCGGGGTTGGAGACGCAGATCTCGCCGATCTCGTTGACCGCGCATTCCTGCGCGCCGTTCTCTTTCATCGACAGGATCTTGACATCCGTATAGGGGAACGGGATGCCCACCGATCCGACTTTCTTCTCGCCCTCGGGCGGATTGCACGACACCAGACAGGTCGCCTCGGTGAGCCCGTACCCCTCGACCACACGAACGCCGCAGGCTTTTTCAAAGCGGTTGAACAGTTCGAGCGGCAGTGGCGCGGAGCCGGAGAAGGCGGTCTTGATGCTTGAGATATCGGCATCGACGGGGCGTTGCATCAGCGCCGACATGGCGGTCGGGACGGTGATGACAAAGGTGATCTTCCAGCGCTCGCAGAGTTTCCAGAAATTGTCGAACACGCCGTCGCCGCGATAGCCTTGCGGCGTCGGAAAGACGGTGTGCGCCCCCGACACGACAGACGCCATCAGGATGACATGGCAGGCAAAGACGTGAAACAGTGGCAGCGGGCACATCAGGCTGTCCTGCTCGGAGAACAGCAAGCGGTGGCCCAGCCAGCCGTTATAGATCATCCCTTCATAGGTGTGCTGCGCCACCTTCGGCATGCCGGTGGTGCCGCCGGTGTGGAAATAGGCCGCGACGCGATTGCCGGTGCTGTCGGCAAAATCGAGCGTCTTGTTCTGCTTTGCCAGTTCGGTCGCGAAATCGAGCACATCGGCGTGGTGCTGACCGGTGTTCTTGCGCCGCAGGAAGGGCACGATCCATGATTTCGGCGGTGTCAGGTAGCGGTTCAGATCGACTTCGAGAACGGTGTGCACCTTGGGCGCGTGGCGGCAGGCCTCGGCGACCTTTTGTGCCACGTCGGTCTTGGGAAACGGCTTCAGCGTGACCACCACTTTCGCGCCGGTCTCGCGCAGGATCGCCGCGATCTGTTCCGGTTCGAGCAGCGGGTTGATCGGGTTGGCGATGCCCGCAATCGATCCGCCGAGCAGCGCGAGGATGGTTTCATTGGCGTTGGGCAGAATATAGGCGACCACGTCCGTCTCGCCGATCCCGAGGCTGCGAAACAGGTTGGCGGCCTGCGAGGTCTTGGCCAGAAGCGCGGACCATGACAGGGTTTCGGCCTTGTCCTTGGGCCCCGACAAGAGCTGATAGCTGACCGCAGGGCGATCCGGAAACGCGGCTGCGGTCTTGCTCAACTGGCCGTAGAGCGTCTTTGGTACGTCGCGCTCGCTCCACGGCATTTCATTTTCGATGGCATTGCGGTCGTCAAAATTCGCAAATGACATGGTGTCCCCTCCCAAAAGTCACGCATTGCTTGCGTGTGTTGTCCCTCACCGTCAAGTTTAGACGAAAAAAATCCGCGTATTCATAGCACGACGCGACGGGAGGACGTTATGACGCTGCGTTTCATAATGGCGCACCACGTCAGTTCAGCGTTACCAGCTTGCCCGGATTCATGATGTTGTCGGGGTCGATGGCGCGTTTCAGAGTGGTCATCAGCCCATAGGCCGCGCCGTGTTCCCGGGGCAAATATTTGCGCTTGCCAAGGCCAACGCCATGTTCGCCGCTGACGGTGCCGCCGAACCGGAGCGCAAGATCGTTCACGCCTTCGGCCAGCCTGGCCGCCCGCTCCGCCTCTTGCGGATCGTTGGGATCAATCAGGATCAGCAGGTGGAAATTGCCGTCCCCGACATGCCCCACCAGCGGCGCGATCAGGCCGGACTCGGCGATCAGGTCTTTGGTTTTGGCGATGCACTCGGCCAATGCCGAGATCGGCACGCAGCAATCCGTCACCACCCCTTCGCACCCTTTTCGCAGCGCCTTGCCGGCATAATATGCCGTATGGCGCGCTTGCCAGAGGCGGTTGCGATCCTCGGTCTTGGTGGCCCATTGAAAGTCCGACCCGCCGTTGTCGTGCACGATCTCTTCAAAGCTGGCGACCTGTTCGGCCACCCCTGCCTCGGTGCCGTGAAACTCCAGAAACAGGTGCGGCACTTCGGGCAGGCCAAGATCGGGATTGTAGACATTCATGCCCTGCATCTGAACCTCGTCCAGCAATTCGATCCGCGCCAGCGGCAGCCCCGTCTGGATCGCCAGAATGACCGTATCCACCGCCGATGCGATATCGGGAAAGGCGCAGGTCGCCGCCGCGATATGTTCGGGTTGGCCGTAAAGCTTGACCGTCAGCCTGGTGATGATCCCGAGCGTTCCTTCCGAGCCGACGAACAGGCGCGTCAGGTCATAACCGGTGGACGATTTGCGTGCCCGGCTTCCGGTCTGAATGATCTGCCCGTCCGGCAGCACCACCTCAAGCGCCAGAACATTGTCGGCCATGGTCCCGTAGCGCACCGTGTTGGTGCCCGACGCACGCGTTGCCGCCATGCCACCCAGCGTGGCATCCGCACCGGGATCGACGGTGAACATCAGGCCGGTGGCGCGCAACGCGTCATTGAGTTGCGTGCGCGTCACGCCCGGTTCGACCACCGCATCCAGATCGCTTTCGTGGATGTCGAGCACCTTGTTCATGCGGCTGGTGTCAACCGTGATGCCGCCATGCACCGGCACGATATGGCCCTCCAGCGACGAGCCGATGCCATAGGGGATGACGGGGCATTTATGGTCCGAGCAGATCTTGAGAATTTGCGAAACCTCCTCAGCCGTATCGGGGAACGCCACCGCGTCGGGGCGCGCCGGGGCGGTATGGGCTTCGTCATGGCTGTGCTGGTCAAGAACCGAAGGACCGGTCGACAGCCGGTCGCCCAAAAGCGCACGCAGGGCGGTGAGGGTTGCGTCGATATTGGCGGTGGTCATGGGAAATCCTCCGACGGATGGGTGTTGCGCCCGCAATAGCACCGCGCCTCAGGCGTCGAAAGGTTCGATCAGGTCCGCGCCCGACGCCCGGTTGGAATTCACTTTCGGATCGACGCGGTGAAACGCCATCGCGTCCGCGGGTGCCGCCCGCATCAGCGCCGCCGCGCCGTGGCCGTCTTCGCCCAGCCACAGCGCCCAGTCCTTCTGCGCCACGGTCACGGGCTGGCGGTGATGGATTGCCGACATCGCCTCATTTGCGCTTGTGGTGACGATCGCGCAACTGCGATGCGCCACGCCATCGCGTTCCCAGTCCTGCCAGATGCCCGCAAAGGCAAAGAGATCGGCGTTGGTGGGATGGATGTACCACGGCAGGCGGTTGTCGGCCGCGTCCTTGGTCCACTCGTAAAACCCGGTCGCCGGGATCAGGCAGCGCCGCTCTCGGCACGCGGCCTTGAAGGCGGGCTTTTCGGCAATCGTTTCGGCACGCGCGTTGATCAGCAGCGGCCCGCCGTTCTTGGTCTTGTACCAATGCGGCAGAAACCCCCATCGCATCGCCACCAGCCGCCGCTGACCATCGGCGTGATGCACCGCGTGCACCAGATTCGTGGGGCAGATGTTGTAGTTTGGAACCTCTGGCAGCGCATTGGATGGCACCGCCGCAAAAAGCTGCGCCATCGCGTCATGCGGCAGGGTCAGGGAAAAGCGTCCACACATCGAATAGGAGTGGGCCGGACACGTGTGCCCGGCCCGGCCCTGCTTACTTGACGATCGTGATGCGGCCGTCCGTATAGGGCTGGTACGGCGCGTTTTCCGCGAGGAATTCCGCCGTCACATCGGCCAGATCGGGTCCGAAATCATAGGCGTTCTGCGCCTCGACGAACATGCTGTAGCCATCGCCGCCGTTGCGCACGTAATTGTTGGACACGGCGCCATACACCTTGTCCATCTCAAGCGGCTCGCCCCCCACTGTGACATCGGTGATCCGGCTTCCGGGCTCCTTTGTCAGATCGGCGGTGTAGGTCATGCCGGCGACTTGCGGGAACCGGCCAGCCACCTCTTCGACCTGGCTGACGCCGTTCTCAAGCGCCGCCTTCAGCGTCTCTCCGGTGATCTGGAAGGTGGACAGCGTGTTGTTGAACGGCAGCACCGTCAGCACCTCGCCCATCGTCACATCGCCCGCGTCGATCGAGGCGCGCAAGCCGCCGCTGTTGACGATGGCAATGTCGATGCCCTGATCGCGCACCCGCTCGAGCGACGCATCGGCCACCAGATTGCCCATCGTGCATTCCATCACGCGGCAGACGTCGCGGTTGCCATCGATCACCTCGGCCGTCGAGGCGACGACGTTGTTGCGAATCTCGTCCAGAGGCTTGGCTGCCTCTGCGATGCGCGCCTTGGTGTCCGCATCCTCGGTGACGCCACCATCCATGATGATCGGCGCGCCGACGGCTTCGGTGATATTTCCCTCATCATCGAACGTGACGTTCAGTTCACCGAGGAACTTGCTGTAGGCATAGGCCTGCACAATTGCGGTGTCGCCCACCATCGTCGGGTACGGGCCTTGCGCGCCGTCCATGTCGCCCAAGAGCGTGTTGGTATGGCCGCCGACGATCACGTCAACGCCGGTTGTGTTCTCGGCCACCTGCATGTCGGTGCCATAGCCCGAGTGGGACAGCACGATGATCTTGTTCACGCCCTGCTCGGTCAGCTTGTCGACCTCGCCCTGAACCGCGTCGGACGGGTCGGTGAAGATCACGTTCGGGCCGGGGCTGGCGAGCTCGTCGGTGTCCTGCGGCGTCAGGCCGATCAGGCCCAGCTTTTCGCCGCCCCGTTCGATCACCACCGATTTCTCGATCACGTCGTTCAGCTGCGGCTCTCCGGTCAGATCGGCGTTGGACATCAGGACCGGAAAATCCACCGTCTCGACAAAGGCGCGCAGCACTTCGGGGCCGTCGTCGAATTCGTGGTTGCCCACGGTCATCGCGTCATAGCCCATCTTGTTCATCATCTCGGCTGCCAGTTGGCCCTTGTACTGGTTGTAAAAAAGAGTGCCCTGAAACTGATCGCCGCCATCCACAAGGATGTGGTTGTTGGTGCGCGCCTTGGCATCATTGATCGCCGTCACCAGACGGGCGGAGCCGCCAAAGCACTCGCCAGCCTCGTTATCCTCGGCCGAACAGCCGGAATCATACTTGCTGATCGGCTCGAAGCGCGCGTGAAAATCGTTGGTGTGCAGGATGGTCAGGGAATAATCCGCCTGCGCCATTCCCGCCGACAGCGCCAGAATGGCGGCGCTGGTAAGATACCGATATGACATGTGAGTCCTCTCTGTTGTCTTGTTATGGCGCAATCGTGCAACGCGGCGCGGGCGGAGTCAAAAGCTACTCGCGGCCCAAGCCGTGTTCGTCACAAAACTCCGGCGCTTGACGTTGCTGCCCCCGCACGGCACATCGCAGGCATGATCTACAAAATCCTCCGCTCCGAAGAATGGGCTGCGCTTCAGGCCGATGGAATGACCCAAGGCGCGCCGGTCGATGTGGCCGACGGCTACATTCATTTCTCCACCGCGTCGCAAGCCGCCGAAACCGCCGCCAAGCATTTCAGTGGTGTCGAAGGCCTGATGCTGCTGGCCTATGACGAGGAGACGATGACCGGCGATCTGCGCTGGGAGCCGTCGCGCGGCGGTGCGCTGTTCCCGCATCTTTATGGCCCGCTGCGTCATGCCGATCTGGTCTGGGCGAAACCGCTGCCGCTCGGGCCGGATGGCCATGTTTTCCCCGGCGATCTGGCATGAATTGGCTGGAGCAAACCGGCCTGTCTCTGCTGCACAGGTTCGACCCCGAAACCGCCCACGGCCTTGCCCTGCGCGCCCTGCAACTGGGGCTTGCGCCGACGACGGGAACGCTCACATCACCCCGCCTGCGCACCACGCTGGCCGGATTGCACCTGCCCAATCCGCTCGGCCTTGCCGCAGGGTTCGACAAGAACGCCATCGCGCTGCGCCCACTGTCGCGTGCCGGATTCGGCTTTCTCGAAGTCGGCGCCGCGACGCCGCGCGCTCAACCCGGCAATCCCAAGCCGCGCCTGTTTCGCCTGCGCGAGGACCGCGCCGTCATCAACCGTTTCGGGTTCAACAATGACGGCATGGACGCCATCGCCCGCCGGCTGAAAGACCGCCCCCGCGACGCGGTCATCGGGTTGAACCTTGGCGCGAACAAGGACAGCGCCAACCGGGCCGAGGATTTCGCCCTGGTGCTGAAAACCTGCGCCGGCGACCTCGATTTCGCGACCGTGAATGTCAGCTCTCCGAACACCGAACGCCTGCGTGAATTGCAAGGCAAGGCCGCGCTTGGCGCGCTGCTTGGCAACGTCGTTCAGACGCGCGACGCGCTTGAGCGGTCGATCCCCGTGTTCCTCAAGATCGCGCCCGATCTCAGCGATGCCGAGATCGCGGATGTCGCGGAAATCGCTCTCAGCTCGGGCATTGACGGGCTGATCGCCACCAACACGACACTCGATCGCGACGGCTTGACCTCTCCCCATGCGCAGGAAAAAGGCGGCCTCTCCGGCGCGCCGTTGTTTGAAAAATCGACCCGTGTTCTGGCCCGCCTCTACGGCGAAACCCAAGGCAGACTCCCGATCATCGGCGTTGGCGGCATTGCCTCGCCCGAGGATGCTTACGCCAAGATCCGCGCCGGAGCCTCTGCGGTGCAGCTTTACTCCGCTCTGGTCTATCACGGTCTCGGGCTGGTTCCCGTCATCGCCAACGGGCTCGATGCACTGCTTGAGAATGACGGCTTTGCCCGTGTCTCTGATGCAGTTGGAACAGACACCGCCAAGTGGCGCTGACTGCCGGCTTCTTTGGGCCGAAATACCTCGGGGGAGGCGCATCGCGCCGGGGGCAGCGCCCCCTGACCCGCGCTACTGGCTATGCGCTGCCGCCACGAATGACCGGATCAACGCCGCATCCTTGATTCCCGGTGCCGCCTCGACGCCGGAGGACACATCGACCTGGCGCGCGCCGGTCAACGCGATCGCCTCGGCCACGTTGTCGGGCGTCAGGCCTCCGGCCAGCATCCACGGGACCGACCACCGGCGATTGGCAATGAGACGCCAATCGAAGGCCACGCCATTGCCGCCCGGCAACGTTGCCGATTTCGGCGGCTTGGCGTCCACCAATAGCTGGTCGGCAACGTCGGCGTACCGATCAAGCGCGGCCACGTCGTCAGCGTCGGCCACGCCCACCGCTTTCATCACCGGCAAACCATAGCGCTTTCGCAATTCGCTCACGCGCTCGGGCGATTCCGATCCGTGCAGTTGCAACATGTCTATCGCGACAGACCCGGTGATGGCATCAAGGAGCGCATCATCGGCGTTCACCACAAGGGCCACCTTGGCGATCCCCATCGGCACGTCGACTGCCAGATCGCGCGCAACCTCGATCGACACGTTGCGCGGGCTTTTGGGGAAGAACACGAAACCGACATAGCGCGCACCGGCCTCAGCCGCTGCCTGCACGTCCTCGGCCCGGGTCAATCCGCATATCTTTGTGCCGATGTCGCGCGTCATGGGCAGGGTCAGCTTGCCTGATCCAGAAGGGCCAGAACCTCGTCCTTGTCCTTATCGCGTTCGGCCTGGGTGCGGCGCAGCTCACGTTCGAGTTTCTTGACCTCGGCCTGACGACGGGCGGCCGCCGCGCGATGCTTGTGCTCGCGCAACCACTCCCAGACAAAGCCGATCAGGATACCGGCGATGATGCCGCCCAGAATGACCACGAACAGCGGCAAACCGATGGACCGGTTCATCCCGACCAGATCGGCCAGCCCGGCGGGCAACAATGTCAGCGTGACCATCTCTCGATTGGCCAGCGCGACGGCCACCAGCACGATGGCGAGCACCGCAAGAAACGCATAGCGAATGTACCGCATCAGACCCTTACTTTCCGTTCAATCTGTCGCGAAGCAGCTTGCCGGTCTTGAAAAACGGCACATGCTTCTCTTCCACCTCAACGGCTTCGCCCGTCCTCGGGTTCCGCCCTGTGCGCGCATCGCGCTTTTTCACCGAAAACGCGCCAAAGCCGCGCAGTTCGACCCGGTCGCCGCGCGCCATTGCGTCGATGATCTCTTCAAATATCGTGTTCACGATGCGCTCGACGTCGCGCTGGTACAAATGCGGGTTATCGTCGGCAATCTTTTGAATCAATTCCGAGCGTATCATGTCGCTCTCCCCCCTTGATCGAACACCAAAAAACCCAGGCGTTCCGGTGACAGAGTATACGCAGGACGGACCAATACGGAACCCATTGCCGCGCCTCGATACCGAAAAAATTTCGCAATCTGACGCGCTTAAGCGGATTTTGACGGCAATATGCCGCGCCTGTCGGCAGAGTCGCGCCGGATTGTCACGATACACGCTAGTGGCGATTCGCGCGGCGGACTTCGCCTCGCTGACGACACTGCTTCACCGGTTGGCCGCGGCTTCCATCGCCAAGCGCGTTTGCCGCATTGCAGCATTGAATACGCACCGTCACGAAATCAACGGTTGATTTTGACAGCCGGACGCGGGTAGTCGTCGCCGCGAATAGCGCACCTTTCCTCATGAACGGACGATCATGACACAAGAGCAGGGCGATCCTCGCCATCTTGAGACGCTGGATCGAGATCTGGCGCGGTTTTCCACCTTAGAACTCGCCACCAGCTATGTCGCCCGTCCGATGGTCGGGCCGGGCATCTCCTTGGTGTTCATCCTGCTGGCCGGGATCAGCGCGATGGTGTTTTTCGGTCAGGCGACAAACACCCTGATCGTGGTGATCGCGGCGTGCCTCGGAGCCTATATGGCGCTCAATATCGGGGCCAACGATGTTGCCAACAACATGGGGCCGGCAGTGGGTGCGAACGCGCTGTCGATGGGCGGCGCGATCGCGATCGCGGTGGTGTTCGAAAGCGCCGGCGCGTTGATTGCAGGGGGCGACGTCGTGTCGACCATCGCCAAGGGAATCATTGCACCAGATAGCATGGAAACCGCCTCGGTGTTCATCTGGGCGATGATGGCGGCGCTTTTGTCCGCCGCGCTTTGGGTCAACGTCGCCACATGGGTCGGCGCGCCTGTATCGACCACGCATTCCGTCGTCGGCGGTGTGATGGGCGCGGGAATCGCCGCCGCCGGGTTCTCTGCGGTCAACTGGCAAACGATGGGCGGTATCGCCGCAAGCTGGGTGATCTCGCCGGTGCTGGGCGGCGTGATCGCGGCTGCGTTCCTGTGGCTCATCAAGTCGCGCATCATCTACACCCCCGACAAGATCGCCGCCGCGCGCACTTGGGTGCCGGTGCTTGTGGGTATCATGGCAGGCGCGTTTTCGGCCTATCTGGCGCTCAAGGGGCTGAAGAAGATCATCGATGTCGACATGGCGACGGCGCTGCTGATCGGGGCGGTGATCGGGGTTGTGGTGTGGCTGGTGATGATCCCGGTCATCCGCAAACAATCGCACGGGCTGGAGAACCGCAACAAGTCGCTCAAAGTGCTGTTCGGCATCCCGCTTGTCGTCTCTGCCGCGCTGCTCAGTTTTGCGCACGGGGCCAATGACGTGGCCAATGCCGTGGCGCCTCTGGCAGCGATCGTGCAAGCCTCGCAGACCAATAATTTCACCGACGCGGTCAGCATCCCGTTCTGGGTCATGGTGATCGGCGCGTTCGGGATTTCCTTCGGCCTGTTCCTGTTCGGCCCCAAGCTGATCCGAATGGTCGGCGGCCAGATCACCAAGCTGAACCCGATGCGCGCCTATTGCGTGGCGCTGTCGGCGGCCATCACGGTGATCGTGGCAAGCTGGTTGGGTCTGCCGGTCAGTTCCACGCATATCGCCGTCGGCGGGGTGTTCGGGGTCGGGTTTTTCCGCGAGTGGGACGCCGAGCGCCGCATCCGCAAGGCGCGTCAGGCCATGCCCGAACGCACAACTTACACGCCCGAAGAACGCCAGCGGCGCAAGCTGGTGCGCCGGTCGCATTTCACCACGATCATTGCCGCATGGGTCATCACCGTCCCTGCCGCCGCGACGCTCTCGGCGGTGCTGTTCTGGCTCATCAACACAACGATCAACTAAGGGATCAGCCGCGCTGAGGCACCGCGCCCGACGCTGTCAATGCAGCGATCCGTTCGGCATCGTACCCCAGTTCCTCGAGCACCGCCTGCGCATGCGCGCCGACATCGGGCGCGGGGTGTCGTAACTTTGGGCCATCAACCGATTGCTTGATCGGAAAACCCAGCATCTTCACATCGCCATGCCCCGGATGCGGCACGTCGATCACCATCTCGCGGTGGCGGATTTGCGGATCGTCCAGCGCCTCTGCGACAGACAGCACTGGCCCGGCGGGTATGCCCTTGCCGTTCAACACCTCGATCCAGTGATCGGTTGTCTGGGTGCTGAAATGCGCCTGAAACACCGCGCGCACGGCGTCGCGGTTCTGCACCCGCGCGGCGTTGGTGGCAAAGCGCGGATCGTCCATCAGATCGCGCCGCTCCAGCACATCGAGCAGTCGGCCAAACATCACGTCATTGCTGGGCGCGAGGGCGATCTGGCCATCAGACGTGTCGTATAATCCGTAAGGGGCCACCATCGGATGATCGTTGCCCCGGCGCTGCATCGGCTGACCGGTCGCCAGCGTTTCGGTCGCCATGTAGGCGAGCATGCTGACAAGGCTGTCGGTCAGTGACACGTCGATGGATTTGAACTCCCGCGCCTCGCGCGGGGTGGCCAAGGCGGCCGAAACGGCCAGCGCGCCGTACATTCCGGCCAGCAGATCGCTGATCGGCAGACCGGTGCGCAGCGGTTCTTCGCCCTCAAAACCGTTGGTGGACATGAACCCGCTTAGCGCCTGCGCGACGAAATCAAAGGCGGGCCGGTCGGAATACGGCCCCGTCGCCCCGAACCCCGAGATGTGACAGACCGTCAGGCGCGGGTTCAGCGCTTCGAGTTCGGTATCCGAGAGGCCCATCTTGGCCATCGTCCCGGCCTTGAAATTCTCCACCACCACGTCGGCATCCGCGATCAGATCGCGCAGCACCGCCATGCCCTCCGCACTGCGCATGTTCAGCTCGATCGAGCGCTTGTTGCGATTGAAACAGGCGAAATAGGTGCTGATCCCGCCCACCATCGTGCCTTGTACACGCATCGGATCGCCGCCCGGCGCTTCGACCTTGACGACATCGGCGCCAAGATCGGCCAAAAGCTGTGTGCAGAACGGACCCGCGATGATGCGGGTCAGATCGACGACGCGTATTCCCTGAAGGCTCATTTCGTCCGCCCCTTACCCGACAGCGCGCGTCGCGGGATCGTTGGGGATTGTTGCCCCGATGGGGGACGCGGCAAACAGCTTGGCTGGCAGGTCGCGGCCCAACACGTCAGACAGCCACCGCCCCTGCGCGATAAGGTGGTTGAGATCAAGGCCGGTCTCATGGCCCTCGGCATGGAGAAAATGCACCAGATCCTCGGTCGCGACATTGCCCGTTGCGCCGGGAGCAAACGGGCAACCGCCAATCCCGCCAAGCGAGCTTTCGTAGCGCGTTACACCTTCGGCCATGCCCGCCATCACATTGGCCAGAGACAGGCCGCGCGTGTCATGCAGGTGCAGCACCAGCGCCATGTCGGGCACGTCCTTGCGCAATGCGCGCACGACTTCGGTGATCTGGCTCGGGATCGCGGTGCCGATGGTGTCGCCCAGTTTCATCTCGGTAAAGCCGATGTCGCGCAAGGCGCGCGCCATCTGCACAACGCGGTCGGTCGGGGTCACGCCCTCGAACGGACAGCCGAACGACGCGGCAAGTGCCGCGACCGCGCGCTTCCCGGTCTGTTGCGACAGCGCCATGACCGGTTTCAACCGCTCCAGCGCGGTGTCGGTCGAACAATTGCTGTTGGCCTGCGAATGGCCCTCGGTGGCCGACATGAAGCACACCCATTCCTGCGCGCGGGTCTGTGCCGCCCGCTCTGCCCCGCGCAGGTTTGGCACCAGCGCTTGCAGGATCACGTCGTCCGGCACGTTCACCCCGGCCAGCACCTGTTCGGCATCGGCCATTTGCGGCACGGCGCGTGGCGACACGAAGGATGTGGCCTCGAACCGTTTGACGCCGGCGGCCACCAGACCCTCGATCAGCGCGATCTTCTGTGCGGTGGACACGGGCTGTTTTTCGTTCTGCAACCCGTCGCGCGGGCTGACTTCGGTGATTTCGATCTGCATGACAGGTCCTTCGCGCGTTGACGTGGTTGATCCCGTCGCCCCCCGGGCGGCGGTTTGTTGACACCTCATAACTGAAATGTGAAGTCGTATCTACGGGTCCGAACTTTTACAAAACAGGACTCGCTCATGTGCGCGTCTTGGCAATATGCTGGCACGACACGAAAAATCTGGGAGGAAAAAATGAAATTCGGTAAAATCGTAACGGCGAACCTCGCTATCGCGACGGCGGCGTTCATCTCTGTTTCGGCCGCTCCGGCAAGCGCGACGGAATGCATCGCGCCATCCGCACCCGGCGGCGGTTGGGACTTCACCTGCCGCACCATAGGCCGCATCCTGACCGAACTCGATCTGGTGGACGGCAATGTGCAAGTCACCAACATGCCCGGCGGCGTGGGGGCTGTGACCTATGCAATGGTCGCCTCCGAACGCCCCGCCGATGCCGATCTGATCGTTGCGACCTCGACCGTCGGAATCACCCAGATCGCGCAAGGCCGCTATCCCGCCTCGGTCGATGCGATGCGCTGGCTGGGGATGCTTGGCACCGATGTCGGCGTGATCGCTGTGGATGACGAAAGCCCGATCGAATCGCTTGAGCAACTCAACGAGATCATGGCAAGTGACGCCAAGTCTATCGTGACAGCCGGGTCCTCGGCGGCGGGTGGCTGGGATCACTTGCGGCTGCTGATGGTCGCACGCGAGGCCGGGCTGGAGAACCTTGGCGATCTGCGCTGGGTCCAGTTTGACGGCGGCACCGATGCGGTGACGCAGATGATGGGCGGCCAGATCGACGTCGTCTCGACCGATATCGGCGAAATCGCGGGCTTTATCGAATCCGGCGATATTCGCGTGCTCGCGGCGCTGTCGGACGATCCGATTCCCGCCTTCCCCGATATTCCGACCGCCAAAAGCCAGGGCATCGACGTCACGGGCTACAACTGGCGCGGGCTGTATACCGGCGGCGACGTGTCTGACGAAGACTACACTGCCTGGGTCGACAACCTCAAAACGCTTTATGACTCCGAGAACTGGCAGACCGCAGCGGTCGAGTTTGGCCTTGTTCCGATCTGGCGTGGTGGCGAGGAATTCGAAACCTATGTGCGCGAGCAGCGTGACATCATGGAAGAGCTGTCGCGCGATATCGGCGTGATCGAATGAGCGTAAGGCTCGCTGGCGTCGCGATCTTTGTGATCGCGGCGCTTTTTACCTGGTACGGCAGCGGCTACACCGCCAGCTTTGGCGACGTGCTTGGCCCCGGCATTTTCCCGATCATCGTGGGCGTTCCGGCCATGATCCTGTCCGCATCGCTGGTCGCGTTCCCCTCGGGCGAGGTTGACTGGCCGGACGGGTCGGGCTGGGGGCGACAGGCGGCGGCGCTTGCCACGTTGTTCGGCTATGCGTTCTTGCTCGTCCCGTTGGGGTTTCCGCTCGCCACCTTCGGATTGCTGGCGCTTCTGGGCATTGTTCTGGGGGGCAATCCGGTCAAGGCGCTGATCCTCGGGGTTGCGATGTCGCTGTTCCTGTGGGTGCTGTTTGATCAGGTGCTCGGGCTTCCGCTGGCCTTTCTCGGCTCCCTATTCAAGTGAGGTAGTCTCATGGAGACGCTCAACCTTCTGGCCGGCGGTTTTGCCGTCGCGCTGACGCCGCTGAACATCCTGCTGCTGCTGGTGGGGTGTTTTTCCGGCACCCTGATCGGTGCCCTGCCCGGCCTTGGTCCGGTCAATGGCGTGGCGATCCTGATCCCGCTGACCTTTGCCTTTCGCCTTGATGCCACCTCGTCGCTGATCCTGCTGTCGGCTGTGTATTTCGGTTGCATGTATGGCGGTCGCATCAGCTCGATCCTGCTCAACATTCCCGGCGACGAACCGGCGGTGATGACCACGCTTGACGGGTTTCCGATGGCGCAACAGGGGCGCGCGGCGGATGCTCTGGCGATTTCCGGTGTGGCCTCCTTTGTCGGAGCGACCTTCGCGGTGATCGGCCTGTCGCTCTTTGCGCCGATGCTGGCGCGCGCGGCGATCTATTTCGGGCCGGCGGATTATTTCGCGCTTTATATCATGGCGTTTGCCACCATCGGTGGCGTCGCTGGCGTGGATCCGCGCAAGACGCTGATCTCGGCGCTTCTTGGCCTGATGATCGCCACTGTCGGGCTTGACCCGATTTCGGGCGTGCCGCGCTTCAGCGAAGGCAATTACCACCTCTACGACGGCATTGACGCAATCGTGGCGCTTGTTGGCCTGTTTGCGATCTCGGAAATCCTGATGATGCTCGGCACCCGCAAGGGGGATGTCATGAAAGCCGTCAAGATGGACAGCTGGATGCCCGATTTCAAAGCCATCGCGGCAACCAAATGGGCGATGGCACGCGGGTCGGTGATCGGGTTCATCGCCGGTGTCCTGCCCGGCGCGGGCGCGTCGCTTGGTGCGGTCATGTCCTATTCGATGGAAAAACAGGTGAGCGACAAGGACGGCACCTTCGGCAAGGGCGACCCGCGCGGTGTCGCGGCTCCCGAAGCGGGCAACAACGCCGCATCCGGTGGCGCGCTGATTCCGATGCTGAGCCTTGGCGTTCCCGGTTCCGGCACAACCGCCGTGATGCTGGCGATGCTGATCTCGCTCAACGTCCAGCCCGGCCCGTTGCTGTTCGAACGCCAACCCGAACTTGTCTGGGGTCTTGTCGCCTCGCTCTATATGGCGAACGTGACACTTTTGATCCTGAACCTGCCGATGATTGGCCTGTTCACCCGGCTGATGGCGGTGCCCACCTGGGCGCTGATGCCGATCGTGGCGGCGGTCAGTTTTGTCGGAGTGTTCTCGATCTCGAATTCCACCTTCGACCTCGAAGTGATGATCGCCTTCGGGATTCTGGGCTATGTGCTGCGCAAGCTTGACGTCAGCCTTGTGCCGATGGTGCTTGGCCTGCTTCTGGGGGGCGACATGGAGCGCAACCTGCGCCGCGCGATGTCGATTTCCGACGGCGACTGGGGTATCCTCATCGCCAGCCCGATCTCTGTCGTGCTGTACATTTTGACGGTGCTGTTCCTCGCCCTGTCGGTCTGGCTCGCGCTACGCGACCACAAGCGCACCAAGGCGCGTGTGATTTCGGAATAGGCTGGCGCGGCCACTGTCGGGCTTGCCGAAGCCTCTCGGAGTCGGCACAAGCTTTACGTACAAGGTTTGCGCAGGTGTCGCTTTGAGCTTTCTTTCGGTCACATCAG
The DNA here is from genome assembly GCF_046592965.1 of Marivita sp. S2033. Classification (NCBI taxonomy): domain Bacteria; kingdom Pseudomonadati; phylum Pseudomonadota; class Alphaproteobacteria; order Rhodobacterales; family Roseobacteraceae; genus Marivita; species Marivita sp. S2033. The sequence continues at coordinate 209,723 of NZ_JBISBV010000002.1, read as the reverse complement.
TTCCAAAGCTCCCGTGGAGTTCGCCAAAGGCCTTCACCCTGAAACCGCCCTTGGTCTCGGTCGTGTTTCTCATCATAGGTTTGGTGATTTTCGGCCTGGGAGAAGCGCTTTTGGTCACCGCCGGCGTTGGCGTAAGCCCCTGGACCGTGTTTGCAGAGGGCGTGACCAACGTGACGGGTTGGAGTCTGGGATTTGCGACCTTTGTCATCAGCGTTTCGATCCTGAGCCTGTGGATCCCGCTCCGCCGAACGCCCGGCCTCGGAACCATCCTCAACGCGATCATAATTGCGTTGGTGCTGGAATTCCTGCTGCCCTACCTACCGACATTCGAGACCTACGCCGCAAATGCGGTGCTGGCTCTGACCGGTGTGGTCGTGACCGGCTTTGGTGGCGCGATCTACCTGATCGCAAATCTGGGTCCGGGGCCCAGAGATGGCCTCATGACCGGGCTTCAGGCGGTCACACATCAACCGATCGCCGTCGTGCGGACACTTCTTGAACTCACAGTCGTGGTGATTGGCTGGGCTCTGGGGGGCACGCTTGGCCTGGGCACGGTTTTCTTTGCCTTGGGCATCGGACCGGCAATGGCAATCGGAATGCAAATTCTACAGTCACGCAGCGTCGCGCGCTAAGATCGCTTGCACATGACACGCCATCGCCGGTCGTGGGGCTTCGGGAACGATGTTCCGGTTAACAACCCGTCACCCGCATTTGCTATGGCCACATGATCCACAGGTCATACATCCCTCGATCATCCGCATGTCGAACTGACCGCAGGCCGGGCATGCTGTGCCGCGTGGCGCGTCAAGATTGACCACTTGCGCCTGTGGGTCGGATTTCAGGCCCATGCCCTCACCCTCCAGAAACCCGATGGCGATCAGATGTTGCTCGATCACGCCGCCGATCGCCGCCAGGATGGACGGGATATACTTGCCCTGCACCCAGGCGCCGCCGCGCGGGTCGAACACCGCTTTCAACTCTTCGACCACGAAGGACACATCGCCACCGCGCCGGAACACCGCCGAGATCATTCGCGTCAACGCGACCGTCCAGGCAAAATGCTCCATGTTCTTGGAGTTGATGAACACCTCGAAGGGCCGACGGTGGCCGCCGACGATGATGTCGTTGATCGTGAGGTAGATCGCATGTTCGCTGTCCGGCCACTTGAGCTTGTAGGTCGCGCCCTCGAGCGCCTTGGGCCGGTCCAGCGGCTCGGACATGTAAATCACATCTCCATGCGGCTGCTGCGGCTCGTCATCAGAGGACGTTACGACCTCAGGCGCGGTTTTGTCCTTCTTCTCTTCTGAAATACTCAAGACCGACCCGGTGACATCGTTCGGACGGTAGGTCGTGCAGCCCTTGCAGCCGGATTCGAACGCCTCCATGTAGACGTCCTTGAACGCCTCGAACGAGATGTCCTCGGGGCAGTTGATGGTCTTGGAGATCGAGGAATCCACCCATTTCTGCGCTGCGGCTTGCATCTTTACATGTTCCAGCGGTTCCAGCGTCTGGGCGTTGACGAAATAATCGGGCAGTTCGACATCCCCGAATGTCTCGCGCCACATCTGGACGGCGTAATCGACAACCTCCTCCTCGGTCCGGGTGCCGTCTTTTTGCAGCACCTTTCGCGTGTAGGCGTAGGCAAAGACCGGTTCGATCCCCGACGACACGTTGCCCGCGTAAAGCGATATCGTTCCCGTCGGCGCGATCGAGGTGAGCAAGGCGTTGCGGATGCCGTGTTCGCGGATCGCTTCACGCACATCGTCGTCCATCTGCTGCATCGCGCCGCTGGCGAGGTATTTCTCGGCATCAAACAACGGGAACGCGCCCTTTTCGCGCGCCAGATCGACAGACGCCAGATAGGCGGCGCGGGCAATCGCGTGCAACCAGTGCTCGGTCTGGAGCGCCGCCTCGTCCGACCCATAGCGCAGCCCCAGCATCAGCAATGCATCCGCCAGTCCGGTCACGCCCAACCCGATGCGCCGCTTGTTGCGCGCCTCCTCGGCCTGCTGGGGCAGCGGGAAGTTCGACGCATCGACCACGTTGTCCATCATCCGCACGGCGGTGGAAACCAGCTCGTTCAGCGCCGTTTCGTCCAGAGCGGCAGCGCTCTCGAACGGGTTGCTCACCAGTCGGGCCAGATTGATCGAGCCCAGCAGACACGCACCATAGGGTGGCAACGGCTGTTCTCCGCACGGGTTGGTTGCGGCGATGGTTTCGCAATAGCTCAGGTTGTTGGCCTGATTGATCCGGTCAATGAAAATCACGCCCGGTTCGGCGTAATCATAGGTTGCCTTCATGATCCGGTTCCACAGATCGCGCGCCTGTACGGTGCGGTAGACCTTGTCATCGAACACCAGATCCCACGATCCGTCCGCCTTTACGGCCGCCATGAAATCGTCCGTGACCAGCACCGACAGGTTGAACATGCGCAGCCGGGCCGCATCGGCCTTGGCGCCGATGAAATCCTCGATATCGGGATGATCGCAGCGCATCGTCGCCATCATAGCCCCGCGGCGCGAACCTGCGGACATGATCGTCCGGCACATCGCATCCCATACATCCATGAAAGAGAGCGGTCCGCTTGCATCGGCGGCCACGCCCTTCACGTCCGCGCCCTTGGGTCGGATGGTGCTGAAATCATAGCCGATGCCGCCGCCCTGCTGCATCGTCAGCGCGGCTTCCTTCAGCATCTCGAAGATGCCGCCCATGCTGTCGGGGATCGTGCCCATCACGAAGCAGTTGAACAATGTCACCGAGCGCGCGGTGCCCGCCCCGGCTGTGATCCGCCCCGCTGGCAGGTATTTGAAATCCTCTAACGCCTCATAAAACCGCGCCTCCCAAACGTCCGGCTCTGCCTCCACCTGCGCCAATGATCGCGCAATCCGGCGCCACGTGTCTTCGACCGTGCCGTCGACGACTGTGCCATCGGCCCGCTTGAGCCGGTATTTCATATCCCAGATCTGTTCGGCGATCGGAGCGGTAAAGCGGGTCATGGCAGCGATTCCCTTTGTAGCGGCAGGCGGTTAAAATAAGCTGAAAGCTGTCCAAGCCACAACCAGTTGAAGGCTCGGACAGTTACTCTACCACACTTGCCCTTCCTGTGCAGGCTTGAAATCACGCGATGCCACGAAGTCTTGCGCCGGCAGCCCTTGCAGCGCCGGTCCGCACGTTTATGTTCATCGCAAAGGAATTGCGATGTCAGACCATATCAACCTCATCAAGCTTTCCGTCGGATCCGACAGCGTCGAACAGATGGAAGACTGGCAGAAAAACCGCTCCAGACAGCGGCGTGATGGCCAGTATTACCACCTGACCCGGATGTGGCCCAAACGGGAGGCGGAGCTGGTAAACGGCGGCTCGATTTATTGGGTCGTCAAGGGCTTCCTGCAAGCCCGTCAACGGATCATCCGGCTTGACGAAATGATCGGCGATGACGGCATCAGGCGTTGTGCGATCGTGCTTGACTCCGAGATCATTCGCACCTCGATTGCTCCGAAACGGCCGTTCCAGGGCTGGCGCTATCTCAAGCCCGAAGACGCGCCGGTCGATCTTGGCAAGGCCCGCCAGAACGACGACGCCCTGCCCGCCGAGCTGGCGGGGGCACTTGCCGAAATCGGCGTCTTCTAAACCGCTTGCACAGCCATCGCGCGTCACTGCACGCGTTCCTTCCTCTCCCGCAACATGAAATCAGTCAGGACCGATCACATGACCACATCCTATACGCCGCCCAATGTCTGGACCTGGGATCAGGACAATGGCGGCCAGTTCGCCAGCACCAACCGTCCCATTGCGGGGCCGACGCATGACAAGGACCTGCCGGTCGGCAAGCACCCGTTCCAGCTTTACAGCCTCGCCACGCCCAATGGCGTGAAGGTCAACATCATGTTCGAGGAGTTGCTGCAAGCAGGGCACACGGGCGCGGAATATGACGCCTGGCTCATCAGGATCGGTGAAGGCGACCAGTTCGGTTCGGGGTTTGTCGACGTCAACCCCAACTCCAAGATTCCCGCCTTGGTCGATCGGTCCGGCGCCGAGCCGGTCCGCGTGTTCGAATCCGGCGCGATCCTGTTGCACCTTGCTGAAAAGTTCGGAGCGTTTCTTGGCCCCGACCATCTGCGCCCCGAGATGCTCAGCTGGCTGTTCTGGCAGATGGGAAGCGCGCCCTATCTTGGCGGCGGGTTCGGCCATTTCTATGCCTATGCGCCCGAGCCGATGGAATACCCGATCAACCGGTTCGCGATGGAGGCCAAACGCCAGCTTGATGTGCTTGACCGCAACCTTGCCGACCGGGAATTCATGACAGGAGACGACTACACCATCGCCGATATCGCAATCTGGGCGTGGTACGGCAACATGGCGCTTGGCCGCCAGTACGATGCCGGTGAATTTCTGTCGGTGCATGAGTACAAGAACCTGGTCCGCTGGGCCAAGGCCATCGACGCGCGCACGGCCGTGCAACGCGGGCGGATGGTCAACCGCACCTTTGGCGAGCCCGGCGAGCAATTGCACGAGCGCCACGACGCGTCTGATTTCGAGACAAAGACGCAAGACAAGATTTCGACGCCCGAGTGATGCACCAGCGCCGCTGGCAACGGCGGCGCGAGCGGTGTGTCTGACATGCGCGCGCGATCAGGCAGCGGCGCATGAGCAATACGCCGGATGAGCCGCTAGACGCCCAACGTCGTGATCAACTGGCGCAAGGTTGCGCGGTCGGCGTCGCTTTTCTGCGCGGCGCGGCTTTGAAACAGGGTTGCCTGGCTTTCCAGAACGGGCCGGTCACTCAGGATCTTGAGATGGTTGGCGCGCAATGTCTCGCCGGTCGAGGTGATATCGGCAATCGCCTCGGCGGTCAGGTTTTTCACGGTGCCTTCGGTCGCGCCCTGGCTATCGACCAGCTGGTAATCCGCCACTCCGCCCCGGCGCAGGTGATCGCGCACCAGCCGGTGATATTTCGTCGCAATGCGCATCCGGAAGCCGTGCTGCGCCCGGAACGCCGCTGCTGCGCCGTCAAGATCGTCCAGCGTGTCGACATCGACCCAGCATTGCGGCACCGCGATGATCAGTGTCGCCTGTCCAAAGCCAAGACCGGCGAGCGGCTTGACCGACTGGTCCCACTGCACCAGCTTTTCCTCGACCAGATCGTTGCCGGTGACGCCAAGGTGAATGCGCCCCGCCGCCAGTTCGCGCGGGATCTCTCCGGCGGACAAAAGCACCAGGTCCACGTTGTCCACTCCGTCAACCGCGCCCGCATATTCCCGGTCCGAACCGGTGCGCGCCAGCCTGACGCCGCGCGCACCGAACCAGTCGAACGTCTTTTCCATCAACCGCCCCTTGGACGGCACTCCCAGCTTGATACTCATGCCCGATCCCCCAGCGACAACACGATGTCGGGCCGGATCACGCCACCCACTGCCGGAATCTCGCGCCCCTGCCCCAGGATGCGGGTCAGCGCGTCGTAGCGGCCGCCGGTGGCCACGGGGGGCAGATCGGGGCGCGCTTTGGCGGAAAAGCCGAACACGAACCCGTCGTAATATTCCATCGACGCGCGGCCGTAGGACGCTTCAAACCGCAGCTTCTCCACGGCGACACCACGCTTGTCCAACGCCTCGCACCGCGCCTCGAAGCGATCAAGGGCGGGCAGGATGCCGGGCATGTCCACGCCGATGTCGCGCAGATGCTCCAACGCGTTGGGGCAGGTCTCGGATACGGCAAGCACTGCCGAGATCAGCTCGACATCCTCGCCCTGCATCGGGGCATCCTGCGCGTCGGCGCGCAAGGCTGCGATGCGCGATGCAATCTCGCGCTTGCTGCGCCGTCCGATGAACGGTCCGGCCTTGGCCAAAGGATCATCCGCCGCCAGAAGCGCTGCGCGCGTCGGGGGCACTGGGGTCAGGCCGGCGAACCGTTTGAGCAGCGCGGTAAAGCGCGCGGGCCGCCAGATGTGGCGCATCAGCGCCGCGCGGCGATCATCCGACAGATCAAGCCCGGACACCATCGCGATCAAGAGACCGACATCGCCTGTCACCGCCCGCAGGTCCAGCGGGGCCAGCACGTCGGCGATCAGCGCGAACACCTCGGCATCCGAGGCCGCCGGATTGGCGCGGTCGAACACCTCGTATCCCACCTGAATGAATTCCGATGCACGATCCAGATGGTCTTCCTGGCGCCGGAACACTTCGCCGGCATAGGTATAGCGCGCCGGATCGGCGCCTTCGGCCATGTGACGCTCGACCACCGGAACGGTGAAGTCGGGGCGCAGCATCATTTCGCCCTGTGCGGGGTCGCGGGTCACATAGGTGCGCGCGCGAATATCCTCGCCATAGAGATCAAGCAGCGTTTCGGCGCGTTGCAGCACCGGGCAATCCACCGGGACTGCGCCAGCAGCTTCGAACACCGCGCAGAGCCGCGCGGCTTCGGCCCGAATATCGGCGATCGAGGGCATCAATACTGGTCCAGAATCTCGCGTACCTTGGCGACCAGATCGGCGCGCGGCACTTCGAATTGATTGGGACGGTCCTGCCACTCCTCTAGGCTGGCGCTTTCGGCGATCTTTGCGCCGAGGATCAAATCCTTGATCTGCACGACGCCGTTTGCCTTTTCATCCCCGCCTTCGATCACCGCGACCGGAGACAGGCGCTTGTCGGCGTATTTCAACTGATTGCCGAAATTTCTGGGGTTGCCGAGATACATTTCGGCGCGGATGCCCGCATTGCGCAGTTCCGCCACCATCGCCTGATAATCTCCCATCCGGTCGCGATCCATGACCGTGACCACCACAGGGCCATGGCCCTGACCGCCAACGCGACCTTTTTCGCGCAAGGCGGCCAAAAGACGATCGACACCGATGCTGACGCCCGTTGCCGGCACGGCCTGACCGGTGAACCGCTTGACCAGATCGTCATACCGCCCGCCGCCGGCGACCGAGCCGAACTGCCGCTTGCGACCCTTTTCGTCCAGGATTTCAAAGGTAAGCTCGGCCTCGAAAACAGGGCCGGTATAATAACCAAGGCCGCGCACGACGGACGGGTCGATGATGATCCGGTCGGCCCCATAGCCGCCCGCATCCAGCAGATCAGCAATCTGCTCAAGCTCGTCCACGCCTTCCATGCCGACCGCACTGTCACCAACCGCATTCCTCAGATTGCTCAAGGTCTCGGTCGCACTATCGCCCCTGGAAGTTAAGAAAGAGATGACAGGTTCGGATTGTTCGGCATTCAACCCCACCCCGTCGATATAGGCACCCGACGCATCGAGCCGGCCCTTGCCCAGCAATTCGCGCACGCCTGCCTCTCCCACCTTGTCGAACTTGTCGATGGTGCGCAGAACCGCGTCGCGCTGGCTTTCGTCGGCAACGCCGGTAGCTTCCAGAACGCCGTTCAAGACCTTGCGATTGTTGACCCGCACCACATAGTCGCCGCGCGGGATGCCGACCTCTTCCAGACAATCGGCCAGCATGGCGCAGATCTCGGCGTCGGCGGCCACGCTCGCCGATCCGACCGTATCCGCATCGCATTGATAAAACTGGCGAAACCGCCCCGGACCCGGCTTTTCGTTACGCCAGACCGGCCCCATCGCGTAACGGCGATAGGGCAGCGGCAAGTCATTCCGGTGCTGCGCGTAAACACGCGCCAAGGGGGCGGTCAGATCATAGCGCAGGGCCAGCCAGTCGCCATCGGCGTCGTCGCCCTCTTGCCAGGCGAACACGCCCGCGTTGGGACGATCGACGTCGGGCAGAAACTTTCCCAGCGCCTCGACCGTTTCGACGGCCGCGCTTTCCAGCGCCTCGAACCCATAGCGATGATAGACTGCGCCGATCGTGTTCAGCATCTCGGCACGCTCGGTCACCTCGGTGCCGAAATAGTCGCGGAAACCCTTTGGCGTCTGTGCCTTGGGGCGAGGAGCTTTTTTCTGCTTGGCCATGATGTGGTCCCGGCTATGGGTGGTGTCCGCGCATCCTCTAAACTCTGGCGGCACGCGGGGCAAGGCGGCGAACCATGATGAACAAAGGGTTAATGGGTCCGGTCCGGACCGAATGTTTCGCACGCGAAACAATAGGGTGCGCTCGCTGACCTATTGCCTCTTGCCTTTGCGGCGCGCCATGCGCATCTGTCGGGCATGGATATAACATCACTCGAAGAGCAGATTGCACATCTGTCGCGCATCACCGACGATCTGTCCGACACGGTGGCTGCGCAAGCCAGGGAGATCGACCGCCTGACCGCGCGGGTCGAAATGCTGATGATGCGCGAGGCGCAGCGCGAATCCGAGGGCACCGGTGGAATGGTTCTGGGCGACGAACGGCCGCCGCATTACTGAACCTTCACTATGTCAATTGCTGCGGATATCGGTATCCACGACTTCGCCGTCATGCAGCAGGATCGTTTTCCAGGCCGGGTTCGACCCGAACCTTTCATAGACGCTGACAAACACCGTATCACGCGCCATGCGAGACATTGCCGAGCCACAGGGCTTGCCCTGACCGACCCGGCACACCCGCGATTTCAGCTTTTCATAAGCGGCATCGGTCTGCGAATAGGGCTGTACCTGCGATGGCAGACCATAGCGCAATTGCTCGTGCGTTTCCGGCGATCCGAACATGCTGAGCGCGGCGGTGAACTGGCGGGCGCAGCCGTCGTCAAAACCGGTGACGTAAAACGTATGCGGCGCGGTGTTGCCGGGTTGGGAATCATAAAGCGCGTATGTGTTGCGGTTTTCGGGATAACGCTCGACCCGAGTGCCGAGCTGGGCGGGGCGCACGTTGCACACGCGCGCCAAAGACCCGTAGGGCAATCTCGCGCCAAGATCGACGATCTGGAAGTCCGGCGCGCCGGGTTTCGGCCCGCTTGCCTTTGCGCCGAACAAACCGCCCGATTTCGGAGCAGCGGTTGTATCACTGGTTCCGCCTTCGGATTGTGCAGACTGTGCCGCGCGGCCCAGGAACCCCAAAAGCCCGCTTTTGGGCGCTTGCGATGGCTCGACTGACACGTTCGCCGCGGTGGCGTCGGGATCGGCGCGCATGGCGGCTTGCAGTTCGCTCTCGCTCACATCGGCGTCCGAGAGGCGCGGCACATCCTGCAACGGATCGTTCGCGCAGCCTGCAAGCAGACCGGCAACACAGATGATCGCAGCGAAACGTCCCATAACTCCCCCGTCATATGGATCGCCGTACGCTAACCTCTGTCACGTACGGCGTCCAGCCAGCGGGCCGCGACATCGCGACCGTGGGCGACTTATAGCTCTTCGACCTCGAGAACCCCGCCCAGCGACTTGATCGCGCCCTTGATTTCCGGCGTGACCGGGAATTCGCGGTCGAGCGCCACATCGACTTCGCCGGGCAACCCCGGCGCGCCGAGGCAGCAGATGCGGATCGGGCCTTTGCCAGCGCGCGGCATCTGATCGGCGGCGCGCGCCAATACGGACGCCACATGCGCCACCGCACCGGCGTCATCGACAAAGATGCGCAGGCCCATGCTGACCGCGTCGGCCACCGCCACATCAACCGCCGTGACAGAGCGCCCGAGCAGTTTCAACTGGTCGGATTCAAGCGTCGCCTCGCAGGTGACCATGACCTTCGATCCGGTTTCGAGAAAATCGCGTGCGGCCTCCAGCGTGTCGGAGAACAGCGTGACCTCATACGCGCCAGTCGGATCGGAGAGCTGGGCAAAGGCAAACCGGTTGCCGCGCGCCGATTTGCGCTCCTGACGGCCCGCGACGACACCTGCCATCTTGACGACGCAGGGGCCGTTCTGCGCCTTGGCCAGCACATCGTCCAGCGTCATCACGCTCTTGCGCTTGAGCGCGGTCATGTAATCGTCAAGCGGGTGACCGGAGAGGTAGAAGCCCACCGCCTTGAACTCTTCGGACAGACGTTCGGCGGGCAGCCAGTCGCTCACCGGCGACAGGCGCGGCTCGGGCAGGTCGTCGCCCGCCTCACCGAAAAGCGAGACCTGTGCAGAGGCGCGCTGGTCGTGGATCGCGGCGGAATAGGCGACCAACGCGTCGAGGCTTTCAAAGACCCGGCGGCGGTTCGGATCAAGCTGATCGAAGGCGCCGGAGCGCGCGAGCATTTCCAGCGGGCGCTTGCCGACGCGTTTGAGATCGACACGGCGGGCGACGTCGAACAGGGTAGCGAAAGATTTGTCGGCCCTCCCCTCGACCACCAGCTTCATCGCCTCGACACCGACATTCTTCAACGCGCCCAGCGCATAGACCAGCGCGCCGTCCTGCACGTCGAACATCGCCTGAGAGCGGTTCACGCAAGGCGGCACCCAGGGCAGGCTTAACCCTTTCTTAACCTCTTCGAAGAACACACCCAGCTTATCGGTCAGGTGGATGTCGCAATTCATCACACCCGCCATGAATTCAACGGGATGGTTCGCCTTGAGCCACGCGGTCTGGTAGCTGACCACCGCATAGGCGGCGGCGTGGGACTTGTTGAAGCCGTAATTGGCGAACTTTTCCAGAAGGTCGAACACCTCCTTGGCCTTGGCAGGATCGACGCCGTTGGCCACCGCGCCCTTTTCGAACTTGGGCCGCTCCTTGGCCATCTCCTCGGCGATCTTCTTGCCCATCGCGCGGCGCAGGAGATCCGCGCCGCCAAGGCTGTAGCCTGCCATGACCTGCGCGATCTGCATCACCTGTTCCTGATAGACGATGATGCCCTGGGTTTCCTCGAGGATGTGGTCGATCAGCGGGTGCACCGACTCCCGTTCCTTGAGCCCGTTTTTCACCTCGCAATAGGTCGGGATGTTTTCCATCGGGCCGGGACGGTAGAGCGCGACGAGCGCCACGATGTCCTCGATGCAGGTGGGCTTCATGCGCTTGAGGGCATCCATCATGCCCGAGCTTTCCACCTGGAACACAGCCACCGTCTTGGCGCGCGCATAGAGTTTATACGTCGTTTCATCGTCCAGCGGGATATGCCCGATGTCGTTCTCGGCCCCCGGTGCGGGGGCGTAAAGCTCGGTGCCGTCGGCGGCGATGTGCAAGGGCCGCCCGGTCTTGAAGATCATGTCCAGCGCGTACTGGATCACCGTCAGGGTCTTGAGGCCAAGGAAGTCGAACTTCACCAGCCCCGCCTGTTCGACCCATTTCATGTTGAACTGGGTCGCGGGCATGTCAGAGCGCGGATCCTGGTAGAGCGGCACCAGCGCGTCCAGCGGCCGGTCGCCGATCACCACACCGGCGGCGTGGGTCGAGGCGTTGCGCAGCAGACCTTCGACCTGCTGGCCATAGGTCAGAAGCCGGTCCACCACCTCTTCCTCGCGCGCCATCTCGCGCAGGCGCGGCTCGTCGATCAGTGCCTTTTCGATGCTGACGGGTTTCACGCCCTCGACCGGGATCATCTTGCTGAGGCGGTCCACCTGCCCATACGGCATTTGCAACACCCGCCCCACATCGCGCACGGCGGCCTTGGACAAAAGCGCGCCGAAGGTGATGATCTGGCCGACCTTGTCGGCGCCGTACTTGTCCTGAACGTAGCGGATCACCTCTTCGCGGCGGTCCATGCAGAAGTCGATGTCGAAGTCGGGCATCGACACACGTTCTGGATTGAGGAATCGCTCGAACAGGAGTTGGTAGCGCAGCGGATCGAGGTCGGTGATGGTGAGCGCATAGGCCACCAGCGAGCCCGCCCCCGAGCCGCGCCCCGGCCCCACCGGAATGTCCTGCTCCTTGGCCCATTTGATGAAATCGGCGACGATCAGGAAGTAGCCGGGAAAGCCCATGCCTTCGATGATGTCCAACTCGAATTCGAGCCGTTTCTCGTAGTCCTCGACCGAGGCGGCGTGCGGGATCACCGCAAGACGGTCCTTCAACCCGGCGCGCGCCTGCCGCTTGAGCTCCTCGACCTCGTCATCGGCGAATTTCGGCAGAATCGGGTCGCGACGGTACGCCATGAAAGCGCAGCGCTTCGCGATCTCGACGGTGTTCTCGATCGCCTCGGGCAGATCGGCGAACAGCGTGATCATTTCCTGCGGCGACTTGAAATAGTGTTGCGGTGTCAGCCGGCGGCGCGGTTCCTGCTGATCGACATACGCGCCATCAGCGATACAGATCAGCGCATCATGCGCCTCGTACATCTTGGATTTGGGGAAATAGACGTCGTTGGTCGCCACAAGGGGCAGCCCCATCGCATAGGCCATTTCGATGAAGGGCCGTTCGGTCTGGCGTTCGTTCTCCGGCAGGCCAGTCTTGCCCGGATGACGTTGCAACTCGACATAGAGCCGGTCGCCGAACATACCGGCGAGGCGTTGCATCACCGCCTCTGCGGCGCCGCGATTGCCGTGTTGCAAAATACGCCCGATTGCCCCTTCGGGGCCGCCGGTGAGGCAGATCACACCCTCGGAGTGCCGCTCCAACTCGTCCAGCGTGACATGCGGCAATTCCCCGTCATGGCGCAGGTAGAGGCAGGAGTTGAGCTTCATCAGATGCTCGTATCCGGTTTCCGATTGCGCCAGCAGAACCACCGGCGCGGGCGGCTTCGCGCGTTCGCCTGGTGCCGGCTCGCTCACGCGCAGGTCGACCTGACAGCCGATGATCGGCTGGATGCCCGCGCCCGCAGCGGCAATGGAAAACTCCAGCGCCGCGAAGAGATTGTTGGTGTCGGTCAGGGCCACGGCGGGCATCGCCATGTCGACGCACATGCTCGGCAATTTCTTCAACCGCACCGCCCCTTCGAGCAGCGAATATTCAGAGTGGACGCGAAGGTGAATGAATCGGGGATCAGCCATGTCGGCACTCTAGGCGGTGGCCGGGTCTGGCGAAAGGCCAGATGTGCGGCATCAGAAGATGCAGGAAGTTGGCGCTTTATAATCCCGACCAAATCAATAAGACATCGCGCATGAATATCTGACAAAAGGAATCAGGATTATGATTGACAAACTCGCACCGCTCGCGGCGACCGCGCTCGTTGCCTCAACGACGGTTGCGTTCGGATCAGGTGACGGCCAGCCGGCCGGTTTGCACCAACTGGCCGGCGGAACCTTCACCTACGAAATTTTCGAGGCCAGCGTATCGCATGTCGATCTGGCCGAGTGCCCCGCGCCGTTTGATCCCGACACGGCGTTCTGTCGCCTGACGCTCAAGGACGACATGGCGCATGTCTTTGCGTTCTCGCTCGACGGCGACCAGCCGCTGCTTGCCGTCAAGAGCTTTGAGCTGAGCGATGGCGTGTTGTCTTTCTGAGCCCTGAACACGGTGGCAGATTGCGCTCGGGCGCCTGTCACCGTCGTTTTTTCTTGCCAATGCCGACCGGTCCCGCCTAGCGTATGGATCGGAACAGGGAAACCCCCGCGTGCTATCTACGCCGCATCGATGGCGCGCAGATAAGGGGTCATTGGTAAGGCGGCGGGTTTGTTCACATGGATGTCACCTTTCTTCTCAACGGAGAGAGCGTGGAGTTGCGCGATGTGCGCCCCACGGTGACGCTGCTTGACTGGCTGCGTGAAGAGCGTGGGCTGACGGGCACAAAGGAAGGCTGCAACGAGGGCGATTGCGGCGCCTGTACCGTGATGGTCACCGATGCGCGCGGCGCTCGGTCGTTCAATGCGTGCATCCTGTTCCTGCCGCAATTGCAGGGCTGCGCTGTGCGCACCGTCGAAGGGATCGCGGGGCCAAATGGCGCGCTGCACCCGGTGCAGGACGCGATGGTCGCGCATCACGGCTCGCAATGCGGGTTCTGCACGCCCGGCTTTATCGTCTCCATGGCGGTGGCCCACAGCAACGGCAACCAGAACCACGACGACGCGCTTGCGGGCAACCTGTGTCGCTGCACGGGCTATGCTCCGATCATCCGGGCGGCGCAGGCGGCGGCGGATCAGCCGGTGCCGGAATGGATGACGGACGCTGCGCCGGATGTAGCGCCTCCAGCCGAGACCGCAGGTGCGACAGGCGCTGCCGCGCCGAAAACTGCGGACGAGCTGGCGGCGCTTTATGCCGCAAACCCCGACGCGACCCTGATTGCCGGTGCGACGGATGTCGGGCTCTGGGTGACGAAGAACCTGCGGGATCTGGGCGATGTGATCTTTCTCAACCAATGCCGTGATTTGCAGGAAATAGACATCGGTGATGACACGATCCGGGTCGGCGCGGGTGTCACGATGGATCGCCTCTATGACGTGATGTCCGATCTGCACCCGTCCTACGCCGAAATGATCCGGCGGTACGGCTCGGCCCAGGTGCGCGCGGCGGCAACCCTTGGCGGCAACATCTCCAACGGCTCGCCGATCGGGGACAATCCGCCCGCTCTCATCGCCCTGGGCGCCACGTTGCATCTGCGCAAGGGCGATGACAGACGGGACATGCCGATCGAGGATTTCTTTCTGGATTACGGCAAGCAAGACCGCGCGAAGGGCGAATTCGTCGAGGCGGTGTCGCTGCCACGCCGCTGTGAATCACTGAAAATCTACAAGCTGTCAAAACGCTTTGACCAAGACATTTCCGCCGTCTGCGGCGCGTTCAACATCACTATCGAGGATGGCAGGATCAGCGCGGCGCGGGTTGCCTTCGGTGGTATGGCCGGGGTTCCCAAACGCGCCAGCGCGGTTGAGGCCGCATTGGTGGGTGCGCCCTGGAGCGAGGCCGCAATTCGCGCCGCAAGCGACCGCATGGCCGAGGATTTCAACCCGCTGTCGGACATGCGCGCCAGCGCCGACTATCGCCTGCGCGCGGCGGAAAACATGCTGATGCGGGTCTGGATGGACGATCAGGGCGCCGCCTCTGACGTCTTGCAGGTGCGCGCATGAGTGTTTCCAAGCCCCTGCCCCACGACGCCGCACGCCTGCATGTAACGGGCACAGCGCGGTATGTCGATGACATCCCGACGCCGAAAGGCACGCTGTCGCTGGCCTTTGGCCTAAGCTCTGTCGCTGCCGGGAGGATCACCGCGATTGATCTGACGCGGGTGCGCGACGCGCCGGGCGTGGTCGGCGTCTGGCAGGCCAAGGATTTGCCCGGTGATTGCGATTGCTCGCCCTCGGCGCATGACGAGCCGCTGCTGTCGGGCGCGACGATCCAGTACCTTGGGCAGCCGGTCTTCCTTGTTGCCGCCACCAGCCACCTTGCGGCGCGCAAGGCGGCGCGTCTGGCTGACATCACCTATTCGGAACGCGACGCGATCCTGACCATCGACGAGGCCTTGGCCGCAGACTCGCGCTTTGAGGACGGGCCGCGCATCTGGGAAAAAGGTGACCCAGGTGAGGCCATCGACACCGCGCCGCACCGGATCAGCGGCGTGATCGAGATGGGCGGGCAGGAACATTTCTACCTTGAGGGGCAGACCGCGCTGGCGCTGCCGCAGGAGGGCGGCGACATGGTGGTGCACAGCTCGACCCAGCACCCCACCGAGATCCAGCACAAGGTGGCTCATGCGCTGGACCTTCCGATGCACGCCGTACGGGTCGAGACCCGGCGGATGGGCGGCGGTTTCGGCGGCAAGGAAAGCCAGGGCAACGCGCTGGCCATTGCCTGTGCGGTGGTGGCGGCAGCGACCGGGCGACCCGCAAAGATGCGCTATGATCGCGACGATGATTTCATGATCACCGGCAAACGGCACGATTTTCGCATTTCCTACAGCGTCGGGTTTGACGATGACGGCGTGATTTCGGGCATCGAGTTCGAGCAATACACCCGCTGCGGCTGGGCGCAGGATCTGTCGATTCCCGTTGCGGATCGCGCCATGCTGCATGCCGACAACGCCTATCATCTGCCCAATATCCGCATCGAAAGCCACCGGCTGAAAACCAACACCCAAAGCGCCACCGCGTTTCGCGGCTTTGGCGGGCCGCAGGGGATGCTGGGGATCGAGCGGGTGATGGATCATATCGCGCATGATCGCGGGTTGGACCCGGTGACGGTGCGGCGGGCGAACTACTACGCGGCGGATGTGGAGGGGGGCGTTGCCCCCCGGCCTCCGGCCTCCCCCCAAGGTATTTCGGGCCCAAAGAAGCCTGACGAAGACCTGACCTCGCGCGGCGCGGCGAATGTGGTCCCGCCCGGCGATCCCGTCACGTCGGATGCACGCCAGACCACGCCTTACGGGCAGGCGGTGGAGAATTTCATCCTTGGCGGCATGACCGACCGGCTTTTGGAGAGCGCCGACTACGCCGCCCGGCGCGACGCGGTCGCGGCGTGGAACACCGAAAACGCCGTCATCAAGAAGGGCATCGCCTTTTCGCCGGTGAAGTTCGGGATCTCGTTCACGCTCACCCATCTCAACCAGGCGGGTGCGCTGGTGCATGTGTATCAGGACGGCTCGATCCACATGAATCACGGCGGCACGGAAATGGGACAGGGGTTGTTCCAGAAGGTGGCGCAGGTGGCGGCGGCACGGTTTGACGTGCCGGTCGGGATGGTCAAGATCACCGCCACCGACACCGGCAAGGTGCCCAACACCTCGGCCACGGCGGCCTCGAGTGGGTCCGATCTGAACGGCATGGCCGTCAAGGTGGCCTGCGACACCATTCGCGACCGCATGGCCAATCATCTCGCCAGTCTGCACCAATGCGACGCGCGCCATGTGCGGTTCGAGGACGGCCACGTCGAAGCGGGCGGCGAACGCTATACCTTCGCGCAGGTGGCCATGATGGCGTATGAGGCGCGGATCAGCCTGTCGGCGACCGGATACTACCGCACCCCCAAGCTGAACTGGGACCGGATCAAGGGCGCAGGCCGGCCGTTTTACTATTTCGCCTATGGCGCGGCGGTCAGCGAGGTGGCGGTGAACACGCTGAGCGGCGAATACCGCATCCTGCGCACCGACATTCTGCATGATGTGGGGGCCAGCATGAACCCGGCAATCGACATCGGCCAGATCGAGGGTGGCTTTGTGCAAGGTGCGGGCTGGCTCACCACCGAGGAACTGGTCTGGGACGACGACGGCCGCCTGCGCACCCATGCGCCGTCGACCTACAAGATCCCCGCCTGCTCGGACCGCCCCGGCATTTTCAACGTCGCCCTGTGGGACGGGGAGAACAGCGAGAACACGATCTATCGCTCCAAGGCGGTGGGCGAGCCGCCCCTGATGCTGGGCATGTCGGTGTTTCTGGCGCTCTCGGATGCGATCGCGTCCTGCGGAGACGATTACCCGGCGCTCAATGCGCCGGCGACGCCGGAACGTGTGTTGGCGGCAATCGAAAAGCTGCGCGATGGCGTTTGATCCGGCCTCCCTGCGAGACGCTCTTGCTGAACATGGCATGGTGGCGCGTGTGGTGATTGCCGATGTGCAAGGCTCCTCTCCGCGCGAGGTCGGGGCGGCGATGCTGGTCTGGGCCGGTGGCCAGTCCGGCACGATCGGCGGCGGCGCGCTGGAGTATCAGGCGGCGGCACAGGCGTTGCAGCGCGAGGGATTCAGCCGACACTCGCTGGGGCCTGATCTGGGCCAATGCTGCGGGGGCCGTGTGACGTTGCTGACAGAGCATTTCGATGCGGCCAAGCTGGGTGAGATCGAGCGTCACGCGGTTTATGCGCGCGGCCCCGGAGACATGCCGCTTGCCGTCAGACGTGTCTGCGCGTCGGCGCGCAATCAGGGCGTGCCGCTTGCGCCGGGCATACTTGAGGGCTGGTTCATCGAGCCTCTGGCAGCCGCACGGCGTCCGGTATGGATCTGGGGTGCCGGGCATGTCGGGCGCGCACTTGTCGATGTGCTTGCACCTCTCACCGAGTTGGACATCACGTGGATCGACACCGCCCCGGCGCGGTTTCCCGAAGCCATTCCCGACGCCGTGAATGCCTTGCCGGCAAGCGATCCGCTGCGCGTGGTCGCGCTCTCGCCCGGTGAGGCTGCGCATATCATCGTGACCTATTCCCACGCGCTTGACCTGAACCTGTGTGATGCATTGCTGCATCACGGGTTCGGCTTTGCCGGGCTGATCGGCTCGGACACCAAGAAGGCGCGGTTTGCGTCGCGCTTGCGAAAGATGGGGCATCAGGATGCACAGATTGCGCGCATCACCTGTCCTGTTGGTGAAAAATCCTTTGGCAAAGAGCCGCAGGCAATTGCCATCGGGATCGCGGCACAGCTACTTACCCTCACACAGACCAAAACAGGTGCCATGTGCCCGACTGCCTCCTCCGCCTTTCAGGCCTGACCAAAGCCTATCCCGGTGTCGTCGCCAATGACGACGTGTCGTTCGACATTCGCGAAGGCGAGATCCATGCCTTGCTTGGCGAGAATGGTGCCGGGAAATCGACGCTGGTCAAGATGATCTACGGGCTGGTCATGCCCGACAAAGGCACGATGACGTTCCGCGATGCGCCTTACGCACCCTCCGAGCCGCGCGCGGCCCGCGCCGCCGGGGTGGCGATGGTGTTTCAGCATTTTTCGCTGTTCGATGCCCTTGATGTGGCCGAGAACGTCGCGCTCGGGATGGAGCACCCGCCCAAACGCCGCGATCTGGCGCGCCGCATCCGCGACGTGTCCGAGACCTATGGCCTGCCTCTTGATCCGTCGCGCACCGTGGGCACGCTGTCGGCGGGCGAGCGTCAGCGGGTCGAGATCATCCGCTGCCTGTTGCAGGAGCCGAAGCTGCTGATCATGGACGAGCCGACCTCGGTCCTGACGCCGCAAGAGGTTGAAATCCTGTTCCAGACGCTGCGCAAGCTGAAGGCCGAGGGCACGGCGATCCTCTATATCAGCCACAAGCTCGAAGAGATCCGCGCGTTGTGCGATCACGCGACGATCCTGCGGCTGGGCAAGAAGGTCGACACCTGCACTCCGTCCGAAACCACCGCGCGCGAGATGGCCGAGATGATGATCGGATCGAGCTTTGCCGCGCCCGATGCCAAGCGGATCACGCCCGGCGAGGTGCTGCTGCGGGTCGACAACCTGACCATGCCGGCCCCCGGTGCCTTCGGCACGCCGTTGCGCGGCATCAGCTTTGAGCTGCGCGCCGGCGAGGTGTTGGGGTTCGGTGGTGTTGCCGGCAACGGGCAGGACGAACTGTTGCTGGCATTGTCCGGAGAATGCCCGACCCAAGCCGGCACGATCTGGGTCAAGGGTGCCGATGTCAGCCGCGACGGCCCGGTCGCGCGCCGCGCCGCCGGATTGCTGACAGCCCCCGAGGAGCGGCTTGGCCACGCCGCCGCCCCCAACATGAGCCTCACCGAGAACGCCGTGCTGACGGCGGGGCGGCGCAAACGGCTGGTGTCGAACGGCTTTATCAGCTGGGCGCGTGCGGACGGGTTTGCCAATGACGTGATCTCGCGCTTTGACGTCCGCACGCCGGGCCCGCATGTCGCGGCGCGCGCCTTGTCGGGGGGCAATCTCCAGAAATTCGTGATCGGACGGGAAGTGGCGCAGGAACCGGACGTTCTTGTCGTCAACCAACCGACCTGGGGAGTCGATGCCGCAGCGGCTGCGGCCATCCGGCAGGCGTTGCTGGACCTTGCCGCGCAGGGTGCGGCGATCCTGGTCGTCAGCCAGGATCTGGATGAACTGATCGAGATCGCCGGACGGTTCGGCGCATTGAATGAAGGGCGGTTGTCACCGCTCAAGCCGGTGGCGGATCTGACGATGGAAGAGATCGGAATGATGATGGGTGGCGCGCATGATATGGAGGTTGCCCATGTGGCTGAATGATTGGCGGAACGGGGGCGCAGCCCGCCGGTCGTCGCTTTCCGAAGATGCGAAATCCAACTCCGGCCAAAGGGCCGCCGGGCTGTGGTTCCTATGATCCGGCTGGAAAAACGCGCCCAACCCTCGACCGTGTGGACCATTGCGACGCCAATCCTCGCCGTTTTGCTGACCATGCTGTTCGGCGGCATCATGTTCGGATTGATCGGCACACCGCCGCTTGAGGCGATCCGCACGATCTTCTGGGATCCGCTGTTTCACCCGCAATTTGCAGCGTTCTCCCGCCCTCAATTGCTGGTCAAGGCGGGGCCGCTGATCCTGATCGCCATCGGGCTGTCCATCGGATTTCGGGCGGGCATCTGGAACATCGGCGCCGAGGGCCAGTACATCATGGGCGCGATCTGCGGCGCGGCGGCCGGTCTGGCGCTCTATCCGATGGAATCCGCGCTGATCCTGCCGCTGATGATCGTGGCTGGCGCGCTGGGAGGATGGGGCTGGGCGATGATCCCGGCACTGCTCAAGGTGCGGTTCGGAACCAATGAAATCCTCGTGTCGCTGATGCTGGTCTATGTGGCTGAAACCATCCTCGCCTCGGTGTCGTCGGGCCTGCTGCGCAATCCCGAGGGCATGGGCTTTCCCGGCTCTCGCAACCTGTCGCAATGGGCGTCATCGCAGAACCTCGAAGTGATCCCGAACACCGGAATGCATCTGGGTGTGTTGACCGCATTCCTTGCGGTGATCCTCGCCTACGTCTTTCTGACCCGCCACATTCAGGGCTTCAACATCCGTTTGTCCGGCGAAGCGCCGCGCGCGGCCAGGTTTGCCGGTGTGTCGCCCGCCCGGATCATATTGTTCTGCCTTGGTCTGGCAGGTGGTCTGGCGGGCCTGGCCGGGTTGTTCGAAGTCACCGGCCCGGCGGGGCAGATCACCATCGACTTCGGCTCGGGCTATGGTTTTACCGCCATCATCGTGGCCTTCCTTGGCCGGTTGCATCCGGTCGGCATCCTGCTGGCCGGATTGCTGATGGCGCTGACCTATATCGGCGGTGAGCTGGCGCAGCTGATGCTGGGTGTTCCGGGCGCGTCGATCCAGCTGTTTCAGGGGATGTTGCTGTTCTTTCTGCTGGGGGTGGATGTTCTGACGAATTACCGCGTTCGATTTGCCGGACGGGAGGTTGCGTGATGGATCTGTCCTCGATCAGCCCGGTCCTTCTTGTCGCGTCGATCATGGTGTCGGCCACGCCAATCCTGTTGGCGGCGATAGGCGAATTGGTGGTGGAAAAATCCGGCGTTCTGAACCTAGGTGTCGAAGGCATGATGATCACCGGCGCGGTGGTCGGCTTTGTAGCGGCGATCAACAGTGGCTCGCTGATGCTGGGCTTTGCCATGGCCGCGCTTGCCGGAGCGGTACTGTCCCTGAGCTTTGGCGTGTTGACGCAAATCTTCCTCTCCAACCAGGTGGCGACCGGCCTTGGCCTCACGCTGGTGGGGCTCGGTCTGTCGTCATTGATCGGAAAACCCTACGAGGGCATGAAAGCGGCGTCATTGCCCAAGCTTGACATCCCGCTTCTCGGGGATCTTCCAATTCTCGGGCGGATGTTGTTCTCGCATGATTTCATGGTCTATTTCAGCCTGTTTCTGGTTCTCGCCGTGTGGGCGTTCCTCAAATACACCCGCGCCGGGCTGATCCTGCGCGCGGTCGGAGAAAGCCACGACAGCGCCCATGCGCTTGGCTACAAGGTGGTCCGCGTCCGGCTTGTCGCGATCATGTTCGGGGGCGCCTGCGCCGGTCTGGGCGGAGCCTATCTCAGCCTTGTGCGCGTGCCGCAATGGACCGAGGGCATGACAGCGGGCGCGGGCTGGATCGCGCTGGCGATCGTGGTTTTCGCCAGTTGGCGGGCGGGCCGCGTCCTGATTGGTGCGTACCTGTTCGGCGGCATCACGGTGTTGCAGTTGAACCTGCAGGCCGCTGGGCTGACATGGGGCGTACAGTACTTGTCGATGTCGCCATATCTGATAACGATCATCGTGCTTGTTTTCATCTCGTCCAACCGCAGCCGCGCCTCGCATGACGCGCCGGCGACCCTTGGAAAAACCTTTCACGCGACCCGCTAGAAAAACAACGGGCGCGCAACCAAACGGGGCAGGAACCGCCCCACCAACCGGGAGACTCTCTATGATCCGCAGAACTTTACTTGCTACCGCCGCCGCCGGCCTGGCGCTGGCATTCGGCGCGCCCGCAATGGCGCAGGACACCACCAAGGCGTGCTTTATCTATGTTGGCCCCATCGGGGATGGCGGATGGACCTATCAGCACCATCAGGGCGCGCTGGCGGTAAAAGAGGAATTCGGCGACAAGGTCGAGATCGCCTATCAGGAAAGCGTGCCGGAAGGTGCGGATGCTGAGCGCGTCATCACGCAGATGGCATTGTCGGGCTGCAACATCATCTTCACCACCTCGTTCGGGTTCATGGACGCGACCAACAACGTCGCGGCCAAGTTCCCCGACATCAAGTTCGAGCACGCCACCGGCTACAAGCGCGATCATCCGAACGTGTCCACCTATGACGCGCGTTTCTACGAAGGCCGCGCCGTGCTGGGGCATATCGCGGGCAAGATGACGAAGACGAACAAGATCGGCTATATCGGCTCTTTCCCGATCCCCGAAAATATTCAGGGCATCAACAGCTATTACCTGCACGCCAAGAAGGCCAACCCCGACGTCGAACTGGTCGTGACATGGGCCTACACGTGGTTCGATCCTGCCAAAGAGGCAGACGCCGCGCGCGCGATGATCGATCAGGGGGTGGACGTGATCGCGGCCCATACCGATTCCACCGCGCCGCTGGGCGAAGCTGCCAAGGAAGGCGGCAAGGTCATCGGTTTCGGTCAGGCATCTGACATGGCCGCGTTCAAGACCAACGATGACGGCACACCGGGTCCGCGCGTGGCCTCGATTATCGACAACTGGGCACCCTACTACATCGACCGCGTCGGTGCGGTGATGGACGGCACCTGGGAACAGCAGGCCAGCTGGGGCGGCATGCCCGAAGGCGAGGTTGTGATCGGCGAGATCACCGAAGCCGTGCCGGCCGATGTGAAGGCCGAGGCCGAAGAGCTGATCGAGTCGATCACGTCAGGCGAGTATCACCCGTTCACCGGCCCGATCAACAAGCAGGACGGCAGCGCATGGCTGGGTGACGGCGAAGTTGCGGATGACGGTACGCTGGCCGGCATGGACTTCTATGTCGAAGGCATCACCGGCGACATTCCGAACTGATCACGGTGATGGCCCGCATCGGCCAGGACCAGAAAAATCCCGCTCCGGCGGGATTTTTTTTATGTTTCAAACGCCCTGCTGGATCGACAACAGATATCCGACCAGATCGGCAATCGGATCGGGCACCATGATCGGTTGCCCGCTCTGAAGCTTCAACGGGGTGTTCGACACGCCCTCGAAATAGGGTCCGAACACCGGCATCGGCGATCCGTGACTGACCAGGGGGTCGGTGCCGTCAATACGTTTGACCACCCTCTCCAGCGGAAACTCACCGCCGTTATCCGCCGAAAGAGTCGTCAGATCCACGGGTTGCAGAAGCAACGCACCCGCTAACGGACCCTGACCCTGCGCCTCTCGTCCGTGGCAGGTGGCACAGTGGGTTTGATATAAAGCCTGTCCCTCATCCACGTCTTGCGCCGCCGCGATACCGGCTGAGGCGACAAGGGCGATGAGTCCGGCGGTTCCTGTGCGCATTCTGGAATCTCCTTCATTAAGGATGGTTCGGAAATCCTGTACGAATTTCGGAACCTTGGCGTTGATACGGATCAACTTGCGGCAGACCGGACCGGGAACCCCTCAGTCGTCCAACGACCCGTGTACGGCGAGCATGGTCAACTCCGCGTCCTGCGGCTCGATCACGCGATAGCTTTCCTTCACGCCTGCTTCGGTCAACTCGCGCGTGACTGTCAAAAGCGTGTTGGGCGCGTGGTCGTCACACAGGTCGACCATATGCGCGATTTCCTCGGCCGCGACGATCCGCGCCGCGTCGATCGACGGTGCGCCGTAAAGCTCGACGAAATGGCGCGCCAGACCAAGTTCGAGCGCCATCATCTCGGTCGGTTCGATTTGCGTCACGGCGACGAAGCTGACCCTGCCAAAGCTTTCCGCGCCCAGCCAGCCGTTTGAAAATGCCTGTCTGGCCTTGCCGGTCAGATCGGCGTCGGACCAGTTGGAAAATTCAAAGCCGCCCGATATGCACCATTCCCCGGTGCGCGCCGGAGAGTGAAAGACGCGCTGGTCGCTTTCGTCAAAATGGATCGCCCGCGCAAGGTTCATCTGCGTATCTCCAGCAAATCAGTCAACGGCACAAGAATGGTCCGCGCATCTGTCCGAAGCAAGAGGCCGAGCGTTTCGTCCAGACCAAGAAAGCGCCCGCTCCGGCCAGCGACACTCACCTCGCTGCCGATGCCATGCGCAAGGCCAGTCCATTCACGATGAAGCGGCGCGATCCCTTCGTCCTCCCAGCGGTTGATCCAGTTCATCAGATGCCGCGACCAGCTTTCCAGAAGCGCGACCGGCTCGACGTCGCCGCATCCTTCGCTGGCCAGATCGGTGACATCCGGCGTATCGCCGCCCTCCAGACCGGGACGCATGAATTGCAACTCGAACCCGACGACAAGCCAATCCGCGACCGCATCGGGATCGGCGACATTGGTTGCCGCGCGGACATGGCCGCAGGTTGCGCCATTGACCAGAAGACCACCCTGCCACTCCAGATGCACCGGCAATTCGGACGGCCCCAACGCCCCCAGCGCGTTCTGCAAAGCGACCGCAACCAGCGGCAGCATCACGGCTGCCTTGGAAAGCGCGACCTCCGGCGCCAGCACAATGGCCGCGCGAAGCAACTCGGGAGAAAGATCAAAGACGATCGTCCCGCCATCGCATCCCGCAGCGGCGTCGGTGCAGGCCGCCTCGAACGGGTCGGCGCCCGCCGCGTTCAGACCTTGCATCAGCGGCGGGAAACTCGGGCTGCCGCTCATGCCTTGCCAGCAGCCACCAAGGTGCGCGCCAGATCGCGGAACGCCTCGGCCTGCGGGCTGTCCGGTTTGGACACGACAATCGGCGCGCCGCCATCAGCGGCCTTGCGGATATCGAGATGCAGCGGGATCTCGGCCAGAAGAGGAACGCCAAGCTTGGCCGCCTCCGCCGCGACGCCGCCATGTCCGAAGATATGTTCCTCATGGCCGCAATTGGAGCAGATATGCGTCGACATGTTCTCGACCAGACCGATTATCGGCACGTTCATCTGGTTGAACATGTCGATCCCCTTGCGCGCATCCATCAACGCCACGTCCTGCGGTGTAGAAATGACAATCGCGCCGTCCACATGCGCCTTCTGCGACAGGGTCATCTGCACGTCGCCGGTGCCGGGCGGCAGATCGACCAGCAGCACATCCAGCGCGCCCCATTGCACCTGCATCAGCATCTGCTGCAACGCGCCCATCAGCATGGGACCGCGCCAGACGACGGCCTGACCCTCGTTGACCATCAGCCCCATCGACATCATCGTCACGCCGAAATTGCGCATCGGAAGGATGGTCTTGCCATCCGGGCTGGCGGGCCGGCCCGACACGCCGAGCATCCGCGGCTGGCTTGGCCCGTAGACATCGGCATCGAGCAGCCCGACGCGACGTCCCTCGGCGGCCAGCGCGCAGGCGAGGTTCGCCGTCAGGGTCGACTTGCCCACCCCACCCTTGCCGGAGGCGATGGCGATGATCCGCTCGACCCCTGGCACCTTTTCCGGTCCGGCCGGTTTGGGCCTTGCGCCAGCCTTGAGATCGGGCGGAGGCTTGGGCGCGCTATGTGCGGTCATCACCGCCGACACGCTTGCCGCACCCAGCGCCCTGACCGCGTCTTCGGCCGCCTGTCGCACCGGCGCGTAGGCTTCGGCGTGTTCGGGGCTCACTTCCAGAACAAAGCGCACCGCACCGTCATCGACCGTCAACGCCCGCACGATCCCGGCGGACACGATATCCTGCGCGGATACCGGATCGGTCACCGCTTTCAGCGCGGCAAGAACCGCGTCACGCGTCAAAGCCACCTCAGTCCTGACCCTTGATGCTGCCGGTCACCACATGCTCCAGATCGAGCCCGTCAATGGTCAGCACCATCTTGGCGTCGAAGGTCTTGCCGCTGGTTTCGGCATCACGCATCGCGTCTTCGATGGCTTGCTGGGACGTGACCCCGACCTGCTTGAGAAATTTGCGCATCGACATGTTGAAATCTTCGCTCATCGGGTCTCTCCTTGATGTGGCGATCTTGCGCTCAAGAGCTAGAGCGTTGACGGGTGTAAGCCAGCGCCCTTAGGCTTTCAAGCAGGAGGGCGCGCATAATGATCGCGATGCTGAGACGAACCCTGCAAATCCTGACCTTGGGCGCGTTCTGTACCGGTCACGCACAGGCCCAATCGGTTGCGGACGACAGGCACTTCAGCCTTTCGGCCCCGCCCGCGCTGATCGACAGCGGCCTGCTGAAACATCTTATCCCACGATTTTCCTTGAAAACGCGCATCCGGATCGCCTTGGCTGAATCCGACAGCCCGACGCATGCCAGGTTCGGCGGCACAGGCACGGCGGTCTTCAACGGGCTGGATCAGCTCTGGCACTTTCAGGCGGGGCCGGACCCCGATGCAGAGCGATTCGCAGAGTGGCTTGTGTCGGATGTCGGGCGCAAAACGATTGAATCGTTCCAACCGAACGGCCGCGTGCTCTTTGCGGCGGCGAAAGCGGTTGCCGAAACGACCGCAAGAGCGGTGCTGGACGGCGATGCCGCACGCGGCGAGGTCGCATCGTTTTCATTCTGCGGGCGCTGCCATGTGGTCGGCGAGAAAAACCGGATGAACTCGATCGGCTCAACACCGTCCTTCGCGGTGCTGCGCACCCTGCGCGACTGGCAGGAGCGGTTCGAGACCTTCTATGTGCAAAATCCGCACCCGGCGTTTACCCAGATCGCGGATTTGACCCCGCCCTTCGATCCGACCCGTCCGTCTCCGATCCGCGCGATGGAAATCACCTTGACGGATCTCGAAAACATCCTGGCTTTCGTACAAACCATTCCGCCCGCCGAGCTGGGGCGTCCGGTCCAGACCATGCAGGACTGACCTTTCATCCGACCGATCCGGCTTCTTTGGGCTTAAAATACCTTGGGGGTCCGGGGGCAAAGCCCCCGAAAACAATCAATGATCCCGCCGTTTCGAACCTGCGCTGGTCTCGCGTTCTGCCAGATAGTCATCGGTCGTGCGCGGCTTGCGTGGCGCGCCCAGCGCGAACGGGTTGTCCTTGGCGTGGTATTGCGCCTGAATCCGGCAATTGTCGCACATCTGGATCATCTTCGCCGCGTCGCCTGTGGCGAGCATCGCGTGCTTGCCGGCGAGCTTTTCCGTGATTTTCTCGATCGTCGATTTCACCCCGAACAACGCGCCGCATTCGATACAGGCGAAGGGTTCTTCCTCGTTCAGAACCACTTGCGACAAGGCCGTATCGGTCAGGTTCATTCGCGGCTCGAGCATGATCGCGTCCTCGGGGCAGATATTGGCGCAGAGTCCACATTGCAGGCACGCATCTTCCTGGAACAACAATTGCGGCAAATCCGGATTGTCCCCCAATGCTCCCGAGGGGCAAAGCGATACGCATGACAGGCAGAGCGTGCAGGCGTCGCGGTCCACCAGCACGGCACCATAGGGCGCATGGCCGGGCAGCGGCAGGATCTCCGCATCCGGGTTCAACGCCTTCGCCGCACCGCGCGCCACCTGGCGCCGCTGGCCGATCGGCAGGTTGGGCGTGGCGACCGGCCGGTGCGCGTCAGCCCCGAACAAGGTCGCACTCAGCGCGTCGGGATCATCAAGATCAAGCAGCGTCACAGCGAGCTTGCCAGCCAGCGCGTTGGCCAGCGCGGTCTCGAATTCGGGTGTCTCGCGCTCGGTGCGCGGTGCCATCAGCACATCGACGGCTGCAAAGCCGCATCCCAGAGCGGCCAGCATCTCGGCATGGCCGAACCCGGCAAGCGTCTCGGTCTGTAGCGGGAGCACATCCGCCGGCAATCCCTGACCAAACCGCGCGGCAAGCTGGATCATCTCAAGGCCGTGATCGGCGTCATGCACCAGCAGGCGCGGCGCGGTTCCGCCCGCTTTGCGATACGTCGATGCCAGTGTCTCAAGCCGACGGAAGAGCGCCGACACCGGCGGGGCGTCATAGGCAATCGCGCCGGACGGGCACAGCGCGGCACAGGCCCCGCAACCGGCGCAGATCATCGGGTCGATGGCGACATGGTCGCCGTCGGCGCGAAACGCGCCGGTCGGACACACATCAAGGCACTTGGAACAGCCTGTCTGATTTGCGCGGCTATGAGCGCAGAGAGCGGGTTCCAGCGCGATATAAAGCGGCTTTTCGAACACGCCGACCATTTGCACCGCCTCTGACACGGCCAGTTCCACCGCGCCGGGCCGGCGCGGGTCGGCCCGCAAATAGCCCTCGCGCTTGTGCGGTGCCGGAACCATCGGTGTGCCTCCGGTCAGGTCCAGAACGATGTCGCATTCAGACACGACCCCATCCTGCGGCGGGCTGAACGAAAACACGCCGCGCCCCCCCGGTTGCAGGTCCGAGAAGCGGTTGAGCTTGACGGAAAATCCCCCAAGTGCGCCGGTCAGGCTGCGCACCTCTGCGCGAATGACATCAAACCGGCGGTCTGTCGGCACGTCGCTTTGATCGGTCTGCAACACGGTGACGGCCAGCGCATCGCAAAGCTGTGCCGCCGCGGCGAAGGCGGTGTATCCGTCGCCGACGATCAGGCAGGTGCCTTCGCTGACCACATCGACGACCTTGGCCGTTGGCAGGGGCAACACCGCCTCGGCGAGCAGCGCCGCCTGTTTGGCTCCGGCCTGTGACGCCTCATCGCTCCACCCGGCCCGGTCGCGAATGTCAACGCAGGAGGGGGTGTGTGCGCCGATCTCCTCGGCCAACATCTCGAAAAACGCGCGCTCTTGCGCGCAGGCAATCACCACGTCCCCGTCGGCCATCAGGTCGGCGGCCGCGTCGGCCTCGGTTCCGCACAGATTGGTGAACACGCGCGTCGGATCTAGCGCCGTTGCGGCACCGATCTTGTCGGCGTCAACGGATTGACTGCCAAGACAGTCACACAAAAGCAGTCTGGTTCCCATCACGAGCCTTTCGCGACGTGTTCTGGCGCGTCGTCTTGTTTGTCTGTGGTTTGTGGTTCAATGTTTCGTCCTACCCAATGGATATGCTAGATAGAAGTCAACCACGCGCTTTGTCCCCGCAGCATCAGGGAGACCGATTTGACCGCAACAGATCCCCGTTTCGAAACATTGCCGGTGGGTGTTGTCATGCAACGCAAACCGGGTGTGACGCGCTGGCAGGCATGGGCGTGGCGCGCCAGTGCGCTGTTGCTTGGTGCCGGGCCTGCCGATTGGAAATTGCTGCGCGAGGAAGGTGATGTCGCCGAGTACCACATCGGCACCGTCCCGATGACGCTGTGGCGCACCGATGCCGAGGCCTACCGCGTCAATCTGGCGGAACCGGTGGTCTGCGCCTATGTCGTTCTGCAACCCGAACGCGGCACATTTCCGTACCGGCTCAAGCTGGTGACTGCCAATCCGAACGAGGCGATGCAATATGCCGAGGGCGGCGAGGAACTGGTCGAGAAGGTCGCGATGCCGCCGCCGCTCGTTGCGTGGGTGCAAGACTGGACCGACCGGCATTTTGTCGATGAGCCGTTCCAGAAACGCAAGCGCAAACGCCACCTTGAAGACCTGGTTGAAGACGGCAAGGGGGATGCGCGTATTTCGCAGGTCAGCGACGTCTACCGCGCGCCCTCCCGTGATCGCAAGCTGGGCTCGTCATGACACAGCGTCCCGATTTCTGGTCGCGGCGCAAACAAGCCGTCGAGGCCGAGACCATTGAAGACCGGACCCGCGCCGAGGAGGCCGAGACGCGGGCGAAACAGGCTGAGTTGGAGGCGCAGACGGACGCCGAGATTCTTGAACAGCTCGGGCTGCCCGATCCCGATACGCTGCAACCCGGACAGGACATTTCAGGCTTCATGCAGAAATTCGTGCCCGAGCGCTTGCGCCAGCGCGCGTTGCGCCAATTGTGGCGCTTGAATCCGAAGCTCGCCAACCTTGACGGGCTTTGCGATTATGACGACGATTTCACCAACGCGGCCACGGATGCGCCCGGCGTAACGACCGCCTACAGGGTCGGTCGGGGATTGCTGAAACATATCGAGGCCTTGGCGCATGAAGAGGGAGTCCGGCTTGCGATGATCGAGACGGGCGAAGCCGTTGATACCGCAGAGAATCTCTCGGACATTGCAGACGCGCCTCTGCTGGCGGGAAATTCTGCGGAATCCGTCGAAATCGCGGAATCCGTGCAGGATTATGCAAATGCCGCACCTGCATCTGCGACCAAAGTAGGAGATACATTGGAATATCCCGAAACCACCCCACTGGATACACTGTCAACAGACCCTGCGCCTCCGCGACGGATGCGTTTCAGACGCGAGAGCGAAAGCCGATGACCTCCAGCGCCGTTCACTCATTGCCGGCCGTCTCTGACGAGGACCGGTTGCGCGCGGATCTTTATAACTATCTGGGACTCATGCTGGCGGCCGCGCCGGACGAATTGCTGCTGGCGCAAACCGCTGGGCTGTCGGGTGACGACACCGATCTGGGACAGGCGATTTCGCGCCTTGCGGAATGTGCGCGATCGACCAAACCCAAGCAGGCGGAACGCGAATTCAACGCGCTTTTCATCGGTCTGGGTCGTGGCGAATTGCTGCCCTACGCGAGCTTTTACCTCACCGGTTTTCTGAACGAAAAGCCGCTTGCCACTCTGCGCACCGACCTGTCGGCGCGTCGTATCGAACGTGCACCGAATGTTTACGAACCCGAAGACAACATCGCCACCTTGATGGAGGTCATGGGCGGTTTGATTGTCGGGCGCTTCAATGGTCCGGCACCGCTTGACGATCAGAAACTGTTTTTCAACCGGCACATCGCGCCGTGGGCCGGGCATTTCTATGCCGATCTGGAAGGCGCGAAATCGGCGATGCTCTACAGCGCCCTCGGGTCTGTCGGCAAAGCGTTTATGGAGATCGAACGCGAGGCGTTCAGACTGACAGCGGACCAAGCCGCAACCGGCACCGCTCAAGACACGAGGAAAGGGAGGAACCTTCCATGACAAAGAAACCCGAAGCCCCGTCAAGCCGACGCGATTTTCTCAAGCTAGCGGGCACTGCTGCGCCTGCGGCGGTGGTCGCCGTTGCGGTGTCGGGCAGCGACGCCGCGGCAGACGAAGCCGTGCAGGCCGATGGCCGGATGCAGGACACTGCGCACACCCGCGCCTATTTCGACAGCGCGCGGTTCTGAAGAACCTGACACTCCTTTCCCGCAGGCCACGCAATCGGATGGCCGCAGGAAGCAACCCAGCCGATGCGCTCTGGCGCGTCAAGGTAGCCAACGAGGGACACCATGCTTAGAAAGAAAACCGGAAGGCCCGCACATCGCGCCGCACGCCCTGGCCTGATCTCGAAGGTCTCGACCACATCCGTCGATCGCCGCACATTCCTGCGCGGCTCCGGGCTCGCGATAGGCGGCCTTGCCGCGATCAGCGCGACCGGCGGCACGGTCACCCAGGCGAGCGCCCAGCAAGCGATCACCGGCGCGGTCGAAACCGTCAAATCCGTCTGTACCCATTGTTCGGTCGGCTGCACCGTCATCGCCGAGGTCAGCAATGGCGTCTGGATCGGCCAGGAACCCGGCTGGGACAGCCCCTTCAACCTTGGCGCCCATTGCGCCAAGGGCGCCTCGGTACGCGAGCACGCGCATGGCGAGCGCCGCCTGAAATATCCGATGAAGAAAGAGGGCGGAGAATGGGTCCGCATATCGTGGGAGCAGGCGATCAACGAGATCGGCGACAAGATGCTTCAGGTCCGCGACGAGAGCGGCCCGGATTCGGTGTACTGGCTCGGCTCGGCCAAGCATAGCAACGAACAAGCCTACCTGTTCCGCAAGTTCGCGGCCTATTGGGGCACCAACAACGTCGATCACCAGGCGCGAATTTGTCACTCGACCACCGTTGCCGGCGTTGCGAACACATGGGGCTACGGCGCCATGACCAACAGTTATAACGACATTCACAATTCCCGCGCGATCTTCATCATCGGCGCGAACCCGGCCGAGGCGCATCCGGTGTCGCTGCTGCACCTGCTCAAATCGAAAGAGCAGAACAACGCGCCGCTCATCGTGTGCGATCCGCGCTTTACCCGCACCGCGGCCCATGCCGACGAATACGTCCGGTTCCGGCCCGGAACAGACGTGGCGCTGGTCTGGGGCATCCTGTGGCACATTTTCCAGAACGGATGGGAAGACAAGGAATACATCCGCACCCGTGTCTGGGGCATGGACCAGATCAAGGAAGAGGTCGCCAAGTGGACGCCCGAGGAGGTCGAGCGCGTGACCGGCACGCCGGGAAGCCAGCTTGAACGCGTGGCCCGCACGATGGCGAACAACCGCCCCGGCACCGTGATCTGGTGCATGGGCGGCACCCAGCACACCAACGGCAACAACAACACCCGCGCCTATTGCGTGCTCCAGCTTGCCTTGGGCAATGTCGGCACATCCGGCGGCGGCACCAATATCTTCAGGGGGCACGACAACGTTCAGGGCGCGACCGACCTCGGCGTTCTCGCCGATACCCTGCCCGGCTATTATGGCCTGTCCGAAGGCTCTTGGGCCCATTGGGCGCGTGTCTGGGGCGAGGATCTCGACTGGCTCAAGGGGCAGTTCTCGGATGCGTCTGTCGGCGACACCAAGATGATGAACCTGACCGGCATTCCGGTGTCGCGCTGGATCGACGGTGTGCTTGAGGACAAGGAAAACCTCGATCAGCCCGACAACACGCGCGTGATGGTGCTCTGGGGCCATGCGCCAAACTCGCAGACGCGGATGCCGGAAATGAAAACGGCAATGGAAAAGCTCGACACGCTGGTTGTCGTCGATCCGTTCCCCACAGTGTCAGCGGTGCTGCACGACCGCACGGACGGCGTTTACCTGCTGCCTGCGGCCACGCAATTCGAAACCCGCGGCTCTGTCACCGCATCGAACCGCTCGCTCCAGTGGCGCGATCGGATCATGGCACCGATGTTCGAATCCAAGACCGATCACGAGATCATGGGCCTGTTCGCACAGAAATTCGGCTTCCACGACCGGCTGTTCCGCAACATCGCTCTGGAAGACGACTCCATCACCCCGAATGTCGAGGACATCACCCGCGAATTCAATCGCGGCATGTGGACCATCGGCTATACCGGTCAGTCGCCAGAGCGCATGAAGATGCATATGGCCAATCAGCACACCTTTGATCGCACCACGCTGCGCGCCAATGGCGGCCCGGCGGATGGCGACTATTACGGTATGCCCTGGCCCTGCTGGGGCACTGCCGAGATGAACCATCCCGGCACGGCAAACCTCTATGACATGTCGCTTCCGGTCTCCAAGGGCGGGCTGACCTTCCGCGCCCGCTTTGGCGTGGAAAAGGACGGTGACAATCTTCTGGCAGAAGGCGTGGCCTCGGCCAATTCCGAGATCCAGGACGGATACCCGGAATTCACCATGCAGATGCTGATTGATCTCGGCTGGGACACGGATCTGACAACGTACGAAAAGGCGATGATCGAATTTGTCTCGGGCCTCAGGGGGGCCGCGCCCGGCCACGACGAGGTTGGCGAAACCAGCCAGCAGGGCGAAATCCCGTCCGACTATGCCGACAAGGTGGGTGGTGTGAACTGGAAGACCGATCTGTCGGGCGGCATCCAGCGCGTCGCGATCAAGCATGAATGTGCGCCTTTCGGCAACGCCAAGGCCCGCGCCGTCGTCTGGACGTTCCCCGACCCGGTGCCGATCCATCGCGAACCGCTCTACAGTCCGCGCCGCGATCTGGTGGCGGATTATCCGACCTACGAAGACAAGAAGTTCTGGCGTGTTCCAACGCTATACAAATCGATCCAGGACAAGGATTTCTCGACCGATTATCCCATCGTGCTGACCTCCGGCCGCCTGGTCGAATACGAGGGCGGCGGCGAGGAAACGCGGTCGAACCCGTGGCTGGCCGAATTGCAGCAGGACATGTTCGTGGAGATCAACCCGCGCGATGCCAATGATCTGGGCGTGCGCGACGGTGCACAGGTCTGGGTCGAAGGGCCGGAGGGCGGCAAGGTCAAGGTGATGGCGATGCTGACCGAACGGGTGGCACCGGGCGTTGCCTTCATGCCGTTCCACTTCGGCGGACATTTCCAGGGCGAGGATCAGCGACACAAATATCCGTCAGGCGCCGATCCCTATGTCCTTGGTGAATCCAGCAACACTGCACAGACCTATGGCTACGACAGCGTGACCCAGATGCAGGAAACGAAATGTACGCTTTGCAAGATCGAAGCGGCGTAAGGAGGAGAAACAGACATGGCACGAGCTAAATTCCTCGTCGACGCCGAACGCTGCATCGAATGCAACGCCTGCGTCACCGCGTGCAAGAACGAACACGAGGTTCCCTGGGGGATCAACCGCCGCAAGGTGGTGACGATCAATGACGGCAAACCGGGTGAACGGTCGATCTCGGTTGCGTGCATGCACTGCTCGGACGCCCCCTGCATGGCGGTCTGTCCGGTGGATTGCTTCTACCAGAACGAAGAAGGGATCGTCCTGCACTCCAAGGATCTGTGCATCGGGTGCGGCTATTGCTTTTACGCCTGCCCGTTCGGCGCGCCGCAATATCCGCAAGCGGGCAATTTCGGCAGCCGTGGCAAGATGGACAAATGCACCTTCTGCGCCGGTGGCCCGGAAGAAAACCACAGCCAGGCCGAGTTCCAGAAATACGGCCGCAACCGGATTGCCGAGGGCAAGCTACCGCTCTGCGCCGAGATGTGTGCGACCAAGGCGCTGCTGGCGGGTGACGGCGACGTCGTATCCTCGATCTACCGCGAACGCGTGGTCGCGCGCGGGTTTGGCTCGGGCGCTTGGGGCTGGGGCACGGCGTACGACCAGAAAGGCGGCTGATACCGCACTGACGCTGATATGATTGAACATCGCCCTCGCAGCTTCGCGGGGGCGATGTTCGTTTGGGCCGCCTAGTCCTGCATATCCACATCAAGCCAGATCGGCAGATGATCCGAGGCGCGACGTGCCTCCCCTTTGAGCACAACGCCCGATCCCCGGTGCCGCAGTTTCGATCCCAGCGCGAACCGGTCGAGCGGCGCAAGCAGGCGGCTGGCATGAAAGCTTGGCCCCGGTGCAATCAGGTCGAACTGGTCCTTGATCAGATCGAATCCGATGCGCGGCGACCATTCATTCATATCGCCGGCGATAATGGTGCGGGGCGCCCGTGCGGCGATGGTTTCGCGCAGATGGGCAAGCTGCAACTGACGGCAGCCGCGCCGCAATCCCAGATGGGTGCCGACCACGGTCACCTCGCCCTCCGGTCCGCTCAGGTCGGCCACCACCGCGCCGCGCGGCTCGATTCCGGGCAGGGTCAGGCGTTCGGCATCGTGAATGGTCCAGCCATCGCGCACCAGAAGGGCATTGCCATGCCAGCCCGAGCTTGGCCCGTCGATCACGTTCAGGATGCGCAGTCCGGTGTGTTCATAGAGCAATTCGTCGGGCAAAACCGCGGGCCGCACGCCAAGCCGCTTGTCGGCTTCTTGCAGCGCCACGACATCGGCGTCCAGATCGGCCAGGACGCGGATGATGCGAAAAGGATCGCGCTTCCAGTCAAGACCCACCGCCTTGCGGATGTTGTAACTGACGATCCGCATCACAGCACCGGAGCAAGCAATCGGGTGGTCCGGGCAGCCGCCCGTTTCCAGAACGATCGTTCGGACAAGTCAAAATCAACCCGCTTGGCCTTGGCAAAATCCGCGTTCAGCATGTCTTCCACTGCTTGGGCCGCCGTTTTGCCTTCCGTCACGACGGTGATTTCAAAATTCAACAGACCGGAGCGAATATCAAGGTTGATCGATCCGACCGATGTCAGGTCATCATCGACCAAAGCCACTTTCTGATGCATGAACCCTGCCCCGTATGTCCAGATTTCGCCACCAACCGAACGCACATCGTCGAAATACGCCATCGCCGCATATTGGGTGAGGAATGAATCCGTGCGTTCGGGCAGCAACAGCTTGACATCAATGCCGCGCAATGCGGCAAAGCGCAACGCGGTCAGCACGTCTCTGTCGGGGACAAAATAGGGCGTTGATATCCACAAGCGACGTTTGGCAGCATGGGCCAGCGCGATGAAATACAAATTCCCCGCCGCAATATCCTCGGCAGGCGACGGCGCCAGGGCGACAGCCTTCAAAGTTCCGGTTTCTTCAGGCACGCGAGACGCGATGGACCGCAGGTCCTCGCCATCGGCCCATTTCCAATCCGATGAAAAATGCCGTGCCAACTGCGCCACGATCGGGCCGCGAAACGCCGCAAACGTGTCGCGCCACGGGCCGATCGCCTTGTTGCGGCCAAGGTAATCCTCGGACACGTTGATCCCGCCGGTAAACGCCACCTCGTTATCCACGACGACAAGCTTGCGGTGGTTGCGATAGTTCAACTGGAATGGCCCCAACACCCGGCTTGGCCCCTTGGTGCGCGCCATGCGCACCCCCGCCTCTAACAGAGGGCGTTTGAACCGTTGCGACAGGCCGATAAAGGGCAATTCGTCGTTCAACAACCAGACCGGAATTCCGGCCTTGGCGCGCTCGATCAACAGGTCTCGCATCGCCAAGCCGACCTCGTCGGCTTCGACGGTGTAAAACTGCACGAAGATATGCGATTTCGCCCCCTTGATGGCGTCATACAATGCCGCATAGGTGTCTTCCGCGTCGATCAAGAGCGACATGTCATTGCCATGCGTCACCGGCAGACGCGCAATGCGCGCGAATGAATTCAGCCGCGGCGTGGTTTGGTTGTCCTGATATCCGGGCTCCATGTCGAACAGCTGGTGATCCGATTCCTTGCGATCGCGTTCGAACCTTTGATAGGCGGCATGGCCGAATACCAGATACAGCAGCGTTCCGATCACCGGCAGCAGCAGGATCAACAGGATCCACGCCGTCGCCCCTTGCGGCGTGCGCGACGTCAGAACCGCCCGATAGGCCGCCGCAAGGGAAAACGCGGCGACCGTGAGGACGATTGCGGCGTTGGTGACGGTCAGGACATCCGTCATCGACTGGCCCGCTCCAATACCGTGGAGCCGAACTTTCCCCTGCAAAATCCGCCCATACCGCATTTCCTCTCAAACTCGTCTCACACAGCTCTATGCCCGGTGACAAGTCACAGGTAAGCTTTAATATACCTGAACCAACCCTCTAACCGCCCGCAAGGCTTGGCGTGTCGATCTTCAAATCCGAGAGGACTCTCTACACATGCGTGGAATTCGATCTTTTTCAACGATCACCTTTATCCTGCTCACGGCGCTGGCCCTCCTGTCCACCTCTCCGGTATCGGCACAGGATGGTCCGGGAACAGCATCAGAGATTGACCGCTCCGCCACCGGTGGAGCGACAACCCTTCAGGACATCCTGCGTCGGCAAGAAGGCTTGAAGGTCGATAATGCGTACCGGTCCACCGACACAGGCGACGCGGAGAGGGCCAAGGACATAAGCGAACAATTGGGTACGCGAGGGGGCACATCCACTCCGGAAATGTGGCGCGGCGTTCGCTTCAACGAGGCCGACATCTCGACCCAGATCAGGGGTCCGGCGGCGAGCGTCCTGGTTCAGGACCGAGGCATGTGGTGGCTCGATTTCCGCAGAGGTCCGCTGATCACCTATGGCGGCCTGCTGCTTGTCGGCACCATCGTCCTGCTGGCGATATTCTATCTTTTGCGCGGACGGGTGCGGATCGAAGGCGACAAGACCGGCCGCACGATCGAGCGGTTCAAGATGGTCGAACGCTTCGGACATTGGTTGCTGGCGGGATCGTTCGTCTTGCTGGGCCTCACCGGCCTGATCTCGCTCATGGGTCGCAAATTCCTGATCCCGACTTTCGGGCATGAACCCTATGCATGGATCGCCGGCTATTCGAAATGGATCCACAACAACGTCTCGTGGGCGTTTATCATCGGCCTCGTGATGATCTTTGTGATGTGGGTCGTGCACAACCTGCCGGATCGGACCGACATTCATTGGCTCGCCAAAGGTGGCGGCCTGTTCGGCAATGGCCACCCGCCTGCCAAGAAATTCAATGCCGGGCAAAAGCTGATCTTCTGGTCCACGATCATCCTTGGCGGCTCCATCGCGGTCTCGGGGATTTCCATGTTGTTCCCGTTTGAAATGCCGCTGTTTGCCAAGACATTTGGCTTGCTCAACAGCTCGGGGCTGCCCGAACTTGTGGGCTATGGCACCTTGCCCGAGGCGCTCACGCCGCAGGAGGAGATGCAGTTCGCCCAGCTCTGGCATGCGATCGTGAGCTTCGTTCTGATGGCGATCATCCTTGCGCATATCTATATCGGCTCCATCGGCATGGAGGGTGCCTTCGATGCGATGGGCAGCGGTGATGTCGAAGAACAATGGGCGCGTGAGCATCACAGCCTGTGGGTCGACGATGTAAAGTCACGTGAGGCCAAAGCGCCGCACCGTGCAACACCCGCGGAATGACATGCGCGCCGTTCTTCTCACCTGCGCCGCGTTGAGCATTGCCGCCCCCTGCCGGGCAGGTGAGTTCTTCACATTGAAGGGGCATGGCGGGCCGATCATGGGGATCGCCGTGTCCGACTCCGACCAGATTGCCACTGTCAGTTTCGACAATTCGGTCGGATTGTGGGACGGAGACACACCGCTCTGGCTGGACGGCCATGAGGCGGCGGTGAACGCTGTTCTGATCGCTGCGGACGGGACGATCTTTTCGGGCGGCGATGATTTCACCATCCGCGTGTGGTCCTCCGATGGCCAGGAGCGGGATGTCTGGAGAGGTCACAAGGGAAAGATCGTTGCTCTTGAACTGTCGCCTGACGGAAAGACCCTCGCGTCGGCCAGTTGGGACGGGAGCGTGGGACTCTGGCCGCGGGACGGATCGCCTGCATGGTTCCTGCAAGGCCATGACGGGCCTGTCAACGACGTGGCGTTCACCGACGACGGACAGGGGCTTTACACCGCGTCCACCGACGGCAGCATCCGGCTCTGGGATGTCGCCACGGCGCAGGAAAAACGGCGGGTTGTCGAACACGGCTTTGGTGTCAACGAGATCGAGATCAATTCACACGCAGGCTGGCTGGCCTATGGCGCGGTGGACGGCGGCACCCGTGCCATAGTTCTGGACACCGGCGACGTTCTGGCCGACCTCACATTGGAACGCCGCCCCATTCTGGCAATCGCCCAGGATCACAGCGGCACTCAGCTTTCCGTGGGTGACGGCGAGGGCTACATCATGGTGATAGATACGACCGAATGGCGCATCAGCCGCGACTTCCGTGCAACTGAAAAAGGCCCGATCTGGGCGCTCGCATTTTCCCGCGATGGCAGCAACGTTCATGCGGCCGGACTTGACCCGCGGATGTATTCATGGCCGATCGACGCCATGTCGGAACTGGCACCAATGGAGGCCACCACACCCGGCTATCTGCGCAGTGCCGAAACGATGACCAATGGAGAACGTCAGTTCATGCGCAAATGTTCGATCTGTCACACGCTGACGCCGGGCAGCGCGCGTCGCGCGGGGCCGAGCCTGCACGGGGTCTTTGGTCGTCGCGCCGGTTCGGTCGAAGACTACAGTTATTCGAAAGCACTCGACGGATCGGCGCTTGTCTGGGATGAGGACACCATTGATGCCCTGTTCGACATTGGCCCGGACAATTATGTGCCCGGAACCAAAATGCCGGTGCAACGGATTGCCAAACCACAGGACCGCGCCGATCTGATAGCCTATCTGCGCGAGCAGACCGCACCAAGGGAGAGTTCGAAGTGAAAGCCATGATCCTGGGATTTGTCGCCATCGCGGTCATTGCCGTGGCTGCCGACCTCGTGCTCGACCGTGCGGGATGGAGCGCGGAGGTCCGGGGGGCGTCGTCAACATCCGTACGGCTGGACGATTGAACCGTACCGCTCGCCTCAGGCGCGGTACCTCTCAACCATCTCGACGATCCGGTGCGCGGCCGCCACGGCAGCCGTGCGATCCTGCGAGAAATTCAGCCGGACACTCGATGCGGTATGCGGCGCAAATTCCGACCCCGGAGTGACAGTCACCCCCGACTGAATGCGCAACAGGCGCACGAAGGTTTCAGGCGCAACCACCAGCTCCGGCAGTTGCGGGAACAGGTAGCTGCCCGCTTGCGGCGTGGCCGTGGGCAATCCGGCCTGGCGAAAGATCGCCAGAAGATCGTCACGGATCGCCTGGTGTTGCGCGATCCGGTCGGCCAGCCAGCCATCGGGTTCGGCGAACCATGTCGTCAACGCCGCCTGGCTATACCCCGCCGCCCGCAGCGACACGATCGCCTGCAATTTCTCCATCCGCTCGATCAGATGCGCCGCACCGAACGCCACGCCAAGGCGAAAGCCGCTTAACGACTCGGTCTTTGACGGACCCATGATGGTGATCAGGTTGTCGGGCCGCGTGCCACAGGCGCGCAAATGCGTGTAAGGTTCGCCATCATACAGCAGGCGGGAGTAGAGTTGATCGACGATGACGGTGGCGCCATGCTCTGCCGCCAGCGCCGCAATGCGGGTGATCGTCTCTTTGGAAAACACAACGCCCGTGGGGTTGTTGGGTGTCGAGAACACCAGCACTTTGGCGCCGTCGCGGAACGCGGCCTCAAGCTCGGCCATATCGGGTCCGGTCTCATCACTTGTGTCTTGATAAGACAATGTGACCGGCATGATCTCACCGCCGAAAAAACGCACCAGCTTGCGGTTGGCAAAGTAGTCCGGCTCCATGATCGCAACCTTGGTGCCCTGATCGACAACCGCGCCCAGCGCCAGAAACAAGGCGCCTTGCGTGCCCGGCGTGATGATCAGCTCGTCCACCGGATCGACCGGCGCACCCGTGAAGGCGGCCAGTCTGTGCGCCAGTGCGTCGCGGATCGCAGCGTCGCCGCGATACTCGGTATAGGCTTGCGACCCACCTCTTCCAAAGCCATCTTCCCACGCCTCGCGCGCTCCGGGGGTTGGAGCGAACGCATCGACATCGCCGTGGGAGAAATCGACCGGCGTGCCGGGCAGAACGTCGCCCCGCATCAGCGATTTGAGATCATCCGCTCCTTGCCGCACCTCCTGGCCCGGAGCGTTCTCGGCTCCAAGATTGGCAAATTTGTCGTTCAAGTCATTCATATCCCGCACTCCCGATCTGGCATCTGTGTAACCGCCGTCATGGCCTTACGCCAGCGCGTATCATCCAAGCGGGCTGACCCCGAACAGCCAGGGATGCGCCCAAAGCAAGACACCGTAGAGCGCCACGCCCAAGGCAAGACGTGCCAGAGCGCCCGACCACGAAGCCGGCCGCGCGTTCGCAAAGCTCGACGTGACCTCGGCTTTCAGGGGCGCCCAATCCGCCCCCATCTCGCGCTTGCGCCGCCGGTCGATCAGTCGCCCGCCGAATAACGCGAACAGGGTGAAAGTGCCAAACAACAGAACATGCGCCAAGTCGCCGTTGGGCACGATATGGGACGCCGCCCACAGCGCCAGAGCGAGCAGAAGCGGATGACGTGTCAGCCGCACGATCCCGGCGTGGGCCGGATCGAAGCGGTCATTCTGCGCACCGCCAAAGGAAAACGGGTTCGGCCGCCCGATTGCCAGTGCCGCGATCAGGCACACCACCAGCATCATCGCCAACGGCACATGCGTTTGCCAGCGCGCCCACTCCCAAAGCCCGACATAGGGAGCACGTCCGGCCGCCACGATCAGCCACCAAAGCACGCCAAGCGACAGGATCGAGTAGAACAGCGTAAATCCGCGCCGCCCCAGCCGATGTTGCAGCCAAGGCCGCATCGGTGGACGGATCGGAAGCGAATGCGTCAGGAAGAACACGACCCACGCCGCGATGAATTCAAGCCACCCCATGGCGCGCGCCTAACCTGCGGTTCGCTTGTTCGGCGGCACTCGAAGCAGCAAAGCGCCGTAAACGACTGCGAAGCCGCCAAAGGCCAGCATCCAAGCGAGACCGGCAACGATGTGCCACTCCGACGCGAGGGCGGGCCAGACCCCGGCAAACACGCGCGCCGCCACCGCCACCAGCATTGCAGAGTAAATCAGGATCGTTCCGGGTTTCGCAGTCAGAGCCTGGCCCGTATGCCCAAGCGTCGCGCGCGTCATCACGGCCAGCGTCATCAGACCAAACGCTCCGGCCATCCAGAGATGCTGCGCCGCCGCTGCGCCGGTGGTGCCGACCCAGAGGATGTCGACCCCGATGATCAGCGCGCCCAGCGGCACGAAGGCGTAGCCGACATGCAGAACGGTCACGAGAGGTTCGGCAAACGTCAGATGCCCGGCCCAGCGCCCCAGACGCACGCTGTGCACCACACCCGCTGCGACAAGCGCCGCGCCGGTGATCGGATGCGCCGGAACCACCACCCAGAGCAATAGCGCGACCAGCAGGAGCAGCAATGCCGCCTTGTCGAATTTTTGCATCGGCGGCGTGGGAAGCCGCGCCGAGTTGCGTTTGACCAGCCAGTTGCGCGTGAACGACGGCACGATCCGCCCGCCGATCACGGCGATCATCATCACGCCCGCCCCGACGCCGATGCGCAAGCCAACGCCTTGGGCGGCGTATCCGCCCTGAGCCGCCTCCCAATGGAAAACCGCATTGCCCAGGGTAAAGACGACCAACATCGCCAGCACAATCAGGTTGCGCCAGTTCTTTCCCGCGATGATCTCGCGCGCGAGCACCGCGCCCAGCACCAGTGCAAAGGCCATATCGACCAATGCCACAAGAAGCGGTGGCAGACCCGCCGAACCCGCGACCACCACGCGCCCGGCAACCCATAACAGGAACAAGCCGCCCAACGGCCAACCGACAATGGGCAATCGCCCCGTCCAGTTCGGCACCGCTGTGAGCAGAAACCCTGCAATGACGGCGGCGAGATAGCCAAAGAGGAATTCGTGGGCATGCCATGAAACCGCATCGAAGGCGGTCGGCAACGTCAAAGCGCCCGACAGCATGGGAATCCAAAGGGCCATCGAGATGGTCGCCCAGACGGCCGATCCGAAAAAGAAGGGCCGAAAGCCGTAGGTCAGGATTGCGGGGCCGCGCCAGGCGCGCATCAGTTCTGCGGTGCTGCTCATCTTTGTAAACTTATCTGTTGTTGTCCCGCTTCGGTCAGAATGACGTCGAGCGGAATGTCATGGGGTTGCGGATAGATGGTTGCCAACTGCGCCGATTGAAAGCCGATCCCGATTGTGAACGGGCGCGGCGCGAGTGCTGCCAGCGTGCGGTCGAAATAGCCCCCGCCATAACCAAGCCGGTAGCCATTGGCATCCCAGCCCATCAACGGCGCCAGCGTGATGTCGGGCACCAGCCGTTCGGCCTCGGGTGGAGGAACGGGAATGTTCCAGTCACCGCGCACCATCCTGGTGTCGGGCGTCCAGCGGCGAAATACCAGTGGCGCGGATTTCTGTTCGACGATCGGCAGGCAAACGGTGACACCGGCGGCGTGCAGCTCTGCCATCAGGGGCCGCAGGTCCGGCTCTCCCTTGATCGGCCAGTAGGCGGAGAAGACCTTGCCAATTGCGCCGCCGAACCGGTCTGCCAACAGCTCGCGCAGATGGGCGCAAAGTGCCGTGCCCACTGCGGCACGCTCCGACACGCTCAAGGACTGGCGCGCGTCGCGCAAGCGGGCCCGCTCGGACCGTCGCCAGCGCGCCACATCGCGCGCCTGCGCCGGATCAACCGCCAGTGGATCGAAATAATCCGGCGCAACCTCGCCTGCCATGCAGGGCGATGAAGCGTAGCGCCCGGTGTCGTCCTGATTGGTCATTGCGCGTTACCTCAAACTGGGAATGGCGTTGTCATCCCGCCGGGCCGTGTCTTCCACTGCCATGTTCAAAGACCGGGCGATACGCTCTGCACGCTCTATCACATGCGCGGCGCCTTGCGGCGTGCAGACCTCGTGCGCGGTGTCGCGAAACAGGTCCAGCCAGCGCTCGAAATGCGCCCATGTTATTGGCAGATTCGCGTGCTTGGGCACCGGCGCGCCGTGATATTGCCCGGTCAT
The DNA here is from genome assembly GCF_046592965.1 of Marivita sp. S2033. Classification (NCBI taxonomy): domain Bacteria; kingdom Pseudomonadati; phylum Pseudomonadota; class Alphaproteobacteria; order Rhodobacterales; family Roseobacteraceae; genus Marivita; species Marivita sp. S2033. The sequence goes on along the minus strand of NZ_JBISBV010000002.1, from coordinate 165,890 downwards.
CAGAGCAACCGAGGACCAGAACGACACCATGCGTTCGAGATGGGGCGGCCAGTCACTGATGCGGCTGTCGAAAATCGGGCCGAGCACCGGGTCAGATCGGATGCGGCCGTAAAAGCTGTGAACCAGATCGGTCAGGACATCCTGATCCAGCCCGGTGCGCTCCATGATGGTGCGCGTTATCTGCGGGCGGGCGGAAGAGATCCGAAGCGTGGAATTTGCTGTCTCGGCCATCTTTCACGTCCTGAAACATTTTCTTTGCAACACTGGGTAAACCTGTTAATTGGTATTGTAAATACTTATTCGGCTGCCTTGCCAGTCTTACCAAACGGAACACCGCGTGCGTCTGACTTCTTTCACCGATTACGGGCTTCGCATGTTGATGCGCATGGCCAGTGCGCCTGAGCGCGCCCACTCGACCGCCGAAATGGCGACGGAATTCGATCTGTCGCGCAACCACCTTAGCAAGATCATGCAGCGTCTGGCAAAGGGCGGAATCGTCGAGACCCGCCGTGGCAGTGGCGGCGGAGCGGTTCTGGCCCGTGCGCCACACGACATAAGGCTGGGCGACGTTGTGCGCCTGTTGGAACAGGACCAGCCGCTTGTCGAATGTTTCGCATCCGGGGCGAACGACTGCTCGCTGGACGGGCGTTGCCGCTTGAAATCGCGCCTGCGCGGCGCCGAAATGGCTTTTCTGGACCACCTCGATGGCTCTACGCTCGCCGATATCTCGCTCCCCGCGATTGCGTGATACCACTCTTTTCACTCTGAACCCCGAAAGGACACAGATCATGACAACCTGGCTTCCCACACTCATCACGCAAACGCCCCAAGAGGGATATGAGCTTGCCGTCAAACTGTCGCGCATGACGATCAAAATAACACAGCCCGACGCCGAAGCGCGCGAGCGGATGCGCCCGGAATATGCCGAAGACGCGGATTCGCTGATTTCCGTCAGTCAGGTCGTCGCCACGCATTTTGCGACCGTCGCTGCGGCCAATGGCTACTGGACGTCCAAGTCGTGACAGCGGTTCAGATCGGAGAAGACGGCTTTGTCGTCGAGGCCGAGATTATCGCGGAGGGATTCGGTATCCAGGCTGCTGACGTTCAGGGGCTCATGCAATCCGGCGCGATGACATCGCGCAGTGAAACCGGTGTCGATGAGGATGCCGGACGTTGGCGATTGACGTTTTTCTATGACGGTCGGGCGTTTCGCCTGACCGTCGATCAAGACAGCCGCATCCTCAGCCGGGCCACATTCGACGCCCCGCGCCCGCAACAGACGGGCGCTTAGCGACTTCAGGCGGATTTCAGGCTCTCCAGCCTCACATCCCGAAATTGCGCCAGACAGCTTTCGATCTCTGCGCGCGACGTGAACAGGCATGCCGCGGTCGAGAGCGCATCGGCGAGCGCCGCAGAGTCTGCCGAGACGGTGATTTCGCGCCATTTGGCGTGGCTCGGCTCACCGGTGCGCGGATCGAGGATATGTCCCATCTGCCCGCCGCGATCGAACGTGGTGCCAAGCGGTGCAGAGGTGGCCAGGGCACGCGCAGTCAGCGGCACCTGCCCGCCTCCGGCAAGCTTGACCGGCCACGGTCTGCCCTCGGGGTGCCCGCCGATGGCACGGAATTCACCTGTGTCGATTAGGATATCGTTCAGCCCCTCGGCGCTTAGCATCAAAGCGATACGATCCGCGATGTAGCCTTGCGCGATCCCGTTCAACGTGAGGGCCATACCGGATTTCAGCGTGATCGCCGCCGGGTCAAGCGAGACCTTCTCCCAACCGACCAAATTGCGCGCTTCAACAAGAGCTGCTGCGTCTGGCGCGGTGCCACTGGCCGAAGCCTCGGCATAGCGCGCCCACAAGGGTTGAACGGTCACATCGAACCGTCCCGTACTTGCGCCGTGAACCCTGCCCGCGAGCGACAGACATTCGAGCAATTCGAACGGCGGGCTCTGCAAGTTGCCGTCGCGGTTCAGCCGCGACAGGGCACTGTCGGCACGGTAGAGGCTGAAGATATCCTCCAACCGCGAAATTTCGGCTGCGGCACGCAGCGCGATGGCCTTAGCGTCCGGATGGGCCAGGCGCAGCGTGGCCCGCGCACCAAGTGCAACGCCTTGCCAGGTATAAACAGGCTCGGCCCGCGCAAAGGCCGGTAGGGCGACGGCAGCAGCGCTGATGGCCAGGAAACGGCGGCGATTGGTCATGGTGTTATCCTCCGGACGTGCGCGACAGTGCGCGCAAACGTTGTTCGAACTCTGAATCGGGGGCCTCGCCTGTCAGATCGACAGGCGCGAGTACGGCGCTGTCGGGGATCTCGGCCAGTTGCATGACCTCACCGCCGTTTTCCTTGGCAAACGTCTCGGCCTTGGTCGGGTCGGAAAACGGCACGAGTTCCGGTGCGCCCATACCGCCGACCAGAGTCCCGCCGACGACATAAGAGGCAGTGGTCGCGTCGATCCAGTTGGTCTTGCCCGGCGCTTCCCAGCTGGCCTCTGGCGCTCCCATGTCGCTGACCCAGACGGTCAGGATCTCGTGGCTCTGCTCGGGCATCCGCATATAGGCGACCACATCGCGCACCTGGCTGAAGAACAGCGGAGCACCGGGCAATCCGGCCAGATGCGCCTGCGCCTTGGGGCCGTCATGCTCCAACAGGTCCATCTGGCAATAATGCCCCACCGCATCGGCAGAGAGCGGCACCGCAGAGGTGTCCTGCGCGACCTCTTCCTTGCAGGCGACCAGCGCCAGAAGGGCGACACAGACCGGTAAAACTCTCATGGATCCACCTTTCGAAAACTGAGCGCTGCCAGCCCGAGTGCAAGCACCGGCCAGATCACGACCGAGGCCAAGGATTGCCATTGCGGGATGGCGTTGGCGGCACCGCCGACGCCCGAGGCGGCTGCGGTGGCCTGAGCGGCGGTCAGGTTGAACAGGCGGAACGCGTCCGCCGGATTGACCAGAAGCGCGGCCGGAAACACCCGGCGGGTGAAGTAGCCGCCGTCATCGGCAACGACTGCCGCCAACAGGCCCAGATCATACAGCACCACCAGCCCCAGCCAAAGCCCGATGGCCAGACCTGCCGCGCCCGACACGCGCTTGGCGCGCGACGACAGCGCATAGCCGATGCCGATGAAGGTCGCGCCCAGAAGAGTCGACGTCCAGGTCAGCCGCCAGAGCGCGCCGAGCCCGGAGACCGCTTCGGGATCAAATGTTATCGCCACGGCCGCCGCGGCACCGTAGCCGGCAACAATCGCGACTACGAGGATGGAGGTGTGCGCCAGCAACTTTCCGGCAAGGACCTCCCAGCGGGCAACTGGATAGGTCAGAAGCAAGGGCAATGTGCCCCGCTCCACTTCGCCCGCGATCGCGTCAAACGACATCAGGAGCGCAACCAACGGCACCAGATAGACCGAGAGCGACGTCAGCGAGGCCGCGATGACCGAGAGGCGATCCGCGCCCAGCGCTCCTGTCGGCGCCGATCCGGCGGCGGACAGGACCAGCGAGAAGAGTACCATCAGCACCACCGCGATCAGCACCCAGCGGTTCCGCCGCGCGATATGAATTTCGGTTGCCGCCGTGGCAAGAATGCGCCCGATCATTGGCCGTCCCTCCGGCTGAAATGGCTGTAGATGTCTTCGAGGCTGGGCGGGATGACCTCGAGATCGGCCACCTTGCCTCTGAGCGCGGAGATCTCGGCCAACGTCGCGAGCTTGTCATCCTGGTTGCACGAGATGTGCAGCGCGTCACCCACACGGATCGCGTTTGGCAGCGCATCCATGATATCCGCGCTGTATCCGTTGAGCGCGGTGATGTGCATAGAGACAGGCAGCGCCGCTTCACGACGAAGATCGGAGAGCGTGCCTTCGGCCACCATGCGCCCGCCCGACAGGATCAGCAAACGGTCGGTTCGCGCCTCCACTTCGGTCAGGGCATGGCTTGAGAGCAGGATCGCGGCGCCTTCGGCTGCCAGCCCGTCCAGAAGTTCGTAAAAATCGCGCCGCGATACCGGATCAAGGCCGCTGGTCGGTTCATCGAGCACCAAGAGGCTAGGATGGCCGATCAGCGCTTGCGCCAATCCGACGCGCTGCCGCATGCCCTTTGAATACGTGCCGATCCGCCGCTTTGCCGCCGCCGACAGGCCGACACGATCCAAGAGCTCCATCGCGCCCGATGCATCCAGATTGCGCAGGCGCATGTAATAGGTGATCTGCTCAAGGCCCGTGACGGCGGAATGAAACGTCGCGTTTTCCGGCAGGTAAGCCACTTTCGCGCGCGCCGCCGCCTGCCCCGGCTTGGCGCCGCAAACCGTCACCTCACCGCCATTGGGCTGGATCAAACCGAGGATCACCTTCATCAAGGTCGATTTGCCCGCGCCATTATGGCCAAGCAGCGCGACGCGCTCGCCGGGTTCGACGCTCAAAGAGACATCAGACAGGGCGTTCACCCCGTCATAGGTCTTAGTGAGATGAGAGATCGTTAATGTCGAAGTCATCGAGTTCACTTTCGTCCCGATTGGCGACCGCCTCGGCCTCCATCTCGGTGTATTCGTCTGGCACCGCGATTTGCGGCGCTTCCATCAGGGGGGCGCTGTCAACCACGCCTCCCGGCAGGGTTGCCGGAAAGCTGGATTGCGCCCAGCGGATCAGTTGCACGACAGGCGCGCCGGTCAGCAGCGCAGCGGCCGGTTGGGACCACAGGATGTGGTCCATCAAATCGTTGGGGCGAAAGGCGCTGTCGGCGATGCCATCGCCGCCCAGATCGAATCCCGGATGGTCCGACCAGTAATTGCCGCGCCCCTCAAAGCTCCATTCCACATCGCGGGTGCCGACATATTTCACCTGCGTCCGGTTTCCGAGAAACGCGTTGCCGGTCAGGACGTTGCGTTCGGACCCTGCGGTAAAGTGAATGCCGATTTCGCAGCCCTCAAAGCGGTTGTTGAAGATCAGGTTCTTGTGTGCGTTATAGATGAATGTACACCGGTTGGCCCCGCCGCGCACCAGATTGCCGGACACATCGGCGTTATTGGCGTAGTTCAGCATGACGCCGTGGCTCAGATCGGAGAGGCTGAGATTGTCTTTCACGACCACGTTGTTGGAAAACATGATCGCATAGCCAAGGTGATTGCCGATGGACACGTTGCCCGACACCTCGGAATCATTGGTGTACATATAGTGCACCGCAAAGCGCAGATCGCGGAACAGGTTGTTGCGATAGGTACCGGTCCGCGACGTGTTGGAGAATATCCCGTCGCGGCCCCAACGCACCGAGTTTCCCTCGATCAGCGTGCCGGGGGAATTCCAGACATAAATGCCGTTGCCCCGATCGTTCATGCGCGGATTGCGGGTGCCTTCAATGGTATTGCCACGCACCTGTGCATCGAGCCCGCCATGCACATCAACGCCGTGCAGATTGCCCAGCAGACGGTTGTTCTCGATCACCGCGCGATCGGCTTTCTTGAGGATCTTGATGCCGGCGTCCAGATTTTGGCTGTTCAGCCCGGATCCGGTCACGGTCAGGTTCTTCACGGTCACATCCGGCGCGTCGATGGTCACGACGGTTCCGTCGCCCAACCCATCAATGACGGTCCCGTCCTGTCCGCTCAGTGTAAGGGGTCGGTCGATCGTGATGGCACCGTCATAGCGCCCCGCATCAAGGGTCAGCACATCGCCGGAGGTCGCCCCGGCGATGGCCTTGGCCAGCGTTCCCTGCCCCGGCGGCACAGCAATCTCGTCCGCCCAGAGGGGCAGCGCGATCAGGAGTGATACCGTCAGGATCAGGGAACGCATCATGGCTTAGCTCGCTTTCGGCTCGACGAACATCCGACCGCGCATCTCCATGTGGAGCGCGTGGCAGAACCACTGGCAATAGTACCAGTAGACGCCCGGCTTGGCCGCAACGAAGGTGACAGACGCGGTCTGCTGCGGCGAGATCTCCATCGCGACACCGTGGTTGCCCATCGTGAAGCCGTGGGTGAGATCGTCGATGTCATCGAGGTTGGTGACATAGACTGTCACTTCGTCGCCTTGCGTCACGGTGAACTTTTCAATCGCGAAGTTGGGCGCCTGCGAGGACATGTAGACCCGCACCTTGTTGCCATCGCGGATGATCGTGTCCTGATAGTCGTCAAGATCGACACCATCTGCCTCGGCTTGCGCGCGCGCATCCGCCCACATCGGATCGTTGCGATCCCAAACCGATTTCGGGTTCACCTTGGACGGATCCACGATGATGGAATCATGCGGCTCGGCGAAGGTCGGGCCGTCATGGATCAGTGTCAGGTTGTCACCGTCGATTGCGAACAGCTGCTCGTTCTCGGGCTTGAGCGGACCGACATTGAGGAACCGGTCCTTGGAGAACTTGTTCATCGTCAGATAGTACTTGTCCGTCGCCTCGAGCGTTTCGCCCATCACGGTGGAGTTGTGACCCGGCTGGTAATGCACGTCCTGCTTGGTGATGATCGGATCGACATCTTCGCCGTTGTAAAGCTGGATGGCTTTCTCGAGGTTCCACTTCACCACCTGACTGTCAAGGAACAGCGTGGTATAGGCGTTGCCCTTGCCGTCGAATGCGGTGTGGAGCGGCCCAAGACCCAGTTCGGGTTCGGCCACGACAACGCTGCGCGGATCGGCATCTTCGTTGAACACCGCGTCGAGCTTGCGCACGTCGATCACGGAAACCGTGGGCGACAGCTTGCCCGCGATGCACAGGTGGATCTTGTCAGGCGCCATGTTGCAGCCGTGCGGGTTGTTGGGGATCGGGATGTAGCGGGTGTACTTCTTGTTCTGCCCTTTGCGCCCATCCAGAACCTTGACGCCGTTCAGCTCCTGATAGTCGCCGGCCTCGATGCCTTTTTCGATCTCGGCAATGTTGAAGACAACGACATGGTCCATATCGGCCTCTGTCATCTCGGGCAGGGTCATGCCCATTTCCGAGTTATACGAGGTCGAGAACGCGTATTTGCCATCGTAATCGCAATCGGTGTTGTCGAGGTTGCCCGACACCATCACCTGCCACGCCACGGTCATTTCGTCGGCATTTATGGCAGTGTAGAAGTTCACGTACTTCTCTGGCTCGTCGAGGATCTGGCCGTCATTGACCATCGGCACCTCGTCCTCGCCATTGGCGAACACATAGTTGGTGCGCGGCCATTTCTGCGGACGCAGACCGTGGATCGCCTTGGCGTTGGGGATCTCGATAATCTTGTCGCACTTCATCACATCGCAGCGCACGCGGGCGACGCGGGTGTTGGCCTTGTCGTTCATGAACAGGTAACGGCCGTCATATGTGCCTTCGGTGAAGGACATGTGCGGGTGGTGCAGGTCGCCGTTGGGCGGGAACTCGTGACCGTTGGCAGCCAGATATTCCTTGGTCTCCGGCAGCAGGCCTTCGGTCAGGATTTTCTTGGATTCGTTGGTGATGCCCCAGCCGGTGGCCGAGCAGATGTTGAACACCGGAATACGCATCAGCTCGCGCATCGACGGCACGCCGAGAATGCGCATCTCGCCGCACTGGCCCGAGGACCAGAAGCCGTAATATTCGTCAAGCTGGCCGGGACCCACTTGGGCATCCGTGGCGGCACGCGCGCTTGTGGTGCTGGCCAGAGTGGCCGCACCGACGGCTGCGGTGCCGGTGAGCATCGCGCGGGTGCCGAATGCGCCTGCAAGTGCCGCGCCTCCGGCGGTTGCGCCCAGCAGGCCGCGCCGTGAAATCGGCAGTTTCTTACCCTCAGACATCTTTTTTCCTTTCAAGTTGCTGTTTGGGTTTTCGGTTGGTTCGGATGCCCCGCGATATTCCGGGACAGGTCGGGAGCTGCGCCAACCTTGGCGCGCCGCCGCAACTTCTTGATCACCACCGGGCAGGTGGTTTCGGACTGGTAGAGCACCTGACAGTGCAGACAGTCGATACATTCGTTCGGGTTGATCTCACCGGTTGGATGGATCGCCTGAACCGGGCATTGGTTGGAGCAGGTCTGGCACGGATTGCCGCACTCGTGATAGCGCTTCAGCCAGTCAAACATCCGCAACCGCGCCGGGATCGCCAGCGCCGCTCCGAGAGGGCAAAGGTAGCGGCAGAAGAACCGCTCCACGAACAGCCCGGCGATGAGCAGCGCGGCGGCATAGGCCACGAACGGCCAGGCCCGCACGAAGTTCAGGATGATCGCGGTCTTGAACGGCTCGACCTCGGCCAGACGCTCGGCCTGTTCGATGCTCGCCAAAGACACGCCGAAAAGCCCCAGGAAGATCATGTACTTCAGCGGCCACAACCGTTCATGCAGCCCCCACGGAAGTGTCCACTGGGGAATGTGCAGCGCCTTGGCAATCCGGTTCAGCAATTCTTGCAACGCGCCGAACGGGCACAGCCAGCCACAATAGGCGCCCCGCCCCCAGAACAGCAGCGCAGCGGCAACCGCGAACCACAGGATGAACGTCATCGGGTCGAGCAGGAATGCCTGCCAGCTGAAGCCGGACACCAAAGAGCCGAACAGCGCCATCAGATTGACCACCGACAATTGTGCATTGGCGTACCATCCAAGGTAAACCAGCGTCACGGTCAGGAAGGAAATGCGGAACCAGAAGAACCAGCGTTCGTTGCGGACCGCGAAGCTCTGGAAGAAGAATACGCCCGTCAACACGGTCAGCATGACGGCCAAAACCGCGATTTCGACCTCCTTGTCCCTCCAGATCCGCTTCCAGAGCGCCTGATGGGCAGAGCTTTCGGACTGCGTTGTCACCTCTTGAACGGCCGCCGAGACATCCGAACCCTCGGGAGCGGCGACGAGTTGCAGGTAGTTCTCCGGCAGGACATAGCCCAGATCGAAGGTCGTGAAGATCTTCTCGATCGCGCCCACTTCGCGTTGCACCAAAAGCTGAATTCTGAACGGCTCGCTTGGATCGAAACCGCTATCGGCCGGGATTTTGAACAGATCCGCCTCGTTGAACTCGGGCGCTCCGTCTGCGGCGATGCTGTTGATGCGCTTGTGCATCCGGTCGCGGAAGCGCACGGAAATATCGTCTTGAATCAGTACGATCCGGTCAAAGATCCCGCCGCGGACATAGCCTGAGCCTTTGAAGGAGTAAATGCCACGACCGAAGATGGCAACCGCGTGATCACCCTCGTCCAGCCAGCTTTGAAGGTTCGCCGCTTCCGCTTCACCCAAGAGCGCTTGGCCGATCGCCGGATGCGATACCAATGCGGCCTGCATTTCAATGAATGTGGTTTCCGGCGCTTCGGTCAGCGCGCGTCTAGTGGCACGCGGATCATCCATCGCAGCAAAGGCGGCGTTGACCTGTCCAACATCAAGCGACAACCGGCGCAGCGTGCCATCGCCTTCGAGCGTCATCCAGTCCTGCGCGGCTTCGGCATCCGGGTCGATCTCGTAGCGCGGGCCGGTGCCTTCCTGTTCCACGGCAAGCCCGCCGAGGCCCAACTGGCGCGCAACCTTCAGCCCTGCGCGAATGATCGAATCGTCAATCACCATGATCGTCACGGTCGCGCCCGAAATGATATCAAGGTCATGCGATGTGCCGCCCGATTCCGCCTCGGCCACCAGATCAAGCCCGCGATAATTGGCCACCAGCGCCTTGATCTTGGAATCGGGAATTCCGATCAGCACGATCGGCTCCGAGTGCTTGACCAATTCGACGCCCGTCACCTGGGCATCATCATCAACCGCGACCATCGTGTGGATGGGTTTGCCCGAGTAACCGGTGGTCGACACGAAATCGGATGTCACGAACGCCCATCCGATCCGCTCGCCGTTCTGGAGCACCTGCACCGCCGGCAAGTCGTCGTGGATCGCACCGAAGGCGTCGGCGCCTTCAACCAGGTCACCCGCCGATACGTCCGGCAAAAGCTCTGACAGAACGGACTGCGCCGCCGCCGGAAGCCCGAACAGGAGCATCGCCGCCACGATCGACATGTATTTCAGAATGTTGTGGAGGGCAGTCATGCGGTGACGTCCTTTGAAGCAGGGCGCCCCTCGCGGTGCGGACAATGACCAGTGATTGCAAAAATGGTCAAGACTGGGTCCGGCAAGGTCAGCTGGGAGAGATGACCTACCGGAGGTCCGCGCGGCATGGGGCCGAGATCGGGGTTTCGAAGGTGAAGCGCCAGGTGCGTGTCATCCCCAAGTGGCATGTCGTGAAGCACCGACACGAGAACCGACCCGTGCGCGCCATCCAGCGCGACACCGGCAACCTCGCAACAACTCAGGCATTCCTGGCAATAGGCTGACGGCTCGACAGGCGCACCGCTGGCATCTACCGCGATAGTCTGCAAGACGCCATCGGCGCAGATTTCCATAAATGAGACGCCGTCGCTGCCGGTTCCAGCCATCGTGGATGGGCCGTAAACGGTCAGGCAGATCACCAACATCAATCGGGAAATAACGGCGCACAGGTTCTTCATGCCCGCGATCTACCACGATTCCCCACTCCCACTTTGACACAGCGCAAAGTGGCGAGATTAACCCCACGTGAGCTTGCAGCCGACCTTGTGATACCGATGACTGGTTTTCCGAAGTGGCGATCCCTGAAGGACTCGAACCCTCAACCTGCTGATTAGAAGTCAGCTGCTCTATCCAGTTGAGCTAAGGGACCGCTGATGTTTCGATTACGACAGGCGAAAGCCGTCGTCAAAGGGTGATTGGAACAGAGTGTGTCGGCGCTGCGTTGATTGAGCAGCAACCCAATATGAAGGAGTTCTGCCATGACCCGCCCTTTTCTTGCTGCCGCAATCGCACTTCTGCCGGCGATGCCGGTTGTCGCGCAGGAGATCGCTGCCGCTGATGTGATGGACCGCGACGGTGCCTCTCTTGGTACGGTTTCGATCACCAGCCAACCGTCTGGCACGGCTCTTGTCGTCATTGCGCTGAATGGTGTGCCGAGTGGCGATCATGGGGTGCACCTGCACGAAACAGGTGACTGCTCCGCCGAAGACTTCTCTTCCGCCGGTGGACATATTGCCGGCGGCGCCCAGCACGGGATCGGTGTCGAGGGTGGGCCTCATCCGGGTGATCTGCCGAATGTGGTGGTTGGCGACGATGGTGTGGTGAATGCCGCTTTCTTCAATCCTCATGTGGACCTTGAAAGCATGATCTTTGACGGCGACGGCGCTGCATTTATCGTGCATTCTGAGGGTGACGACTATGTCAGTCAGCCATCGGGTGCAGCCGGAGACCGGATTGCCTGCGGAACCTTCGTCAAATCTGCTGAATGAGCTTGGCCGCTCAAATATCCACTGTCATAAAGACGCTTTGCGGATCTTCGACATAAGGTCCGAAAGGCGGACAGCTTTGAAATCCGTGGCGCGCAAACAATCTGCGCGCCGCTGAAAACTGCGCATCAGAGCCTGTCTCCAGGCTGAGACGCCGAAAACCCTCCACCCTTGCCTGCTTCAAAAGATTGGCGAGGAGTGCGTCGCCCACTCCTTGTTGTCGCGCGTGGGAGCTTGTGTGTATCGACTTCACTTCTCCATGCTCGGGGGTCAACGTCTTGAGGGCGCCGATGGCCAAAAGATTTCCACTCTGGCTTTCGAGGCCATACACTTGAATGTCCGGCGCGATCATCTCGTCAATTTCCAGCACGTGACAACTTTCGGCGGGCGTTGCGGCACGCATCATTTCGGCATGTCGTTCGATCAGTGAAACCGCGTCGGCGTTCAGGTGGACAATCCGTTTGAAGACGTAGCCTGCCACTCAGTGGGTCCACGACCCTTTCCGATCATTCGCGAAATTCTCGGCATAGCCGCGCGGACGGATGTTGGGCTTGCGCTTGTTCGGCGCAAAGTGAATGACGTCGATGCCGTTCTCTTTGACATAGGCTTTCGCCGCGTCCAACGTATCGAACCTGAGCCGCACCTGGCTTTGCGTGTCGCTCGATGAGGTCCAGCCCATCAGCGGATCAATCTCGCGGGCGCTGTCAGGGGCAAACTCCAGCACCCAATGTCTGGTTTTCGCCGTGCCCGACGACATGGCGGTTCGGGAAGGTTGATAAAGACGTGCGCGCATGACGGTCACCTGAACAAATTTCGACCCAGATATGCGAAATCCGCGCGGCCAGTGCAAGACGTTGCCGGGCTTTGAATTGTCGCAGGGTTTGCCCACGAGTTGCAATTTGCGCATGGGCACACCATTTTGTCTGTCTTGCCGGTCTGCCTGCCCGAGCCCGGCGCTTGCCCACATCAATTGGTGACCCATGGCCGACATCCAACTTCTCCACTCGCCCGCGCCCGACGTGCGTACCCGTGAAAAGCTCGAGGGCGGCATACGCTTTCGCATGCAAACGGATTTCGACGCGGCCGGTGATCAGCCCACCGCCATCAAGGAATTGACCACCGGTGTGAACGAGGGCGAACGGGATCAGGTTCTGTTGGGCGCAACCGGCACCGGCAAGACGTTTACAATGGCCAGGGTGATCGAGGAAACCCAGCGCCCTGCGATCATTCTGGCGCCGAACAAGACACTGGCGGCGCAGCTTTACGGTGAATTCAAAAGCTTCTTCCCCGACAACGCGGTGGAATATTTCGTCAGCTTTTACGACTATTACCAGCCAGAGGCCTATGTTGCCCGATCGGACACCTACATCGAAAAGGAATCCCAGATCAACGAACAGATCGACCGGATGCGCCACTCGGCCACCCGCGCGCTGCTCGAACGCGACGATGTGATCATCGTGGCGTCGGTGTCGTGCATCTACGGTATTGGCTCGGTCGAAACCTACGGTGCGATGACACAGGATCTGCATGTCGGCAAGGACTACAACCAGCGCAAGGTGATGGCCGATCTGGTGGCGCAGCAATACAAGCGCAACGATCAGGCGTTTCAGCGCGGAACATTCCGCGTGCGCGGCGACAGCCTCGAGATCTTTCCCGCTCACCTTGAGGACCGCGCATGGCGGCTGTCCTTCTTTGGCGAGGAACTGGAGAGCATCACCGAATTCGACCCGCTGACGGGTGAAAAAACCGACACGTTCGAGCGTATCCGCCTCTACGCCAATTCGCACTATGTCACGCCGAAACCGACGATGCAGCAAGCCATCATCGCGATTAAAAAGGAACTGCGCGTTCGGCTTGATCAGCTTGTGGGAGAAGGCAAACTGCTGGAGGCGCAGCGCCTCGAGCAGCGCACCAATTTCGATCTGGAGATGCTGGAGGCCACTGGCGTCTGCAACGGGATCGAGAACTATTCCCGTTACCTGACGGGTCGTGCGCCGGGCGAACCGCCCCCCACGCTGTTCGAATTCATTCCCGACAACGCGATCGTGTTCGCCGATGAATCCCACGTCAGCGTGCCGCAGATCGGCGGCATGTACAAAGGCGACTACCGACGCAAGTTCACGCTCGCCGAACACGGCTTCCGCCTGCCCTCATGCATGGACAACCGCCCCCTCAAGTTCGAGGAATGGGATGCCATGCGCCCGCAATCGGTGTTCGTTTCAGCCACGCCCGGCAAATGGGAGATCGAACAGACCGGAGGCGTGTTCACCGAACAGGTGATCCGCCCCACCGGCCTCATTGATCCCATGGTCGAAATCCGACCCGTCGAAATGCAGGTCGATGATCTGCTTGACGAGGTGCGCCGCGTCACCGCCGACGGGTTCCGCACGCTTGTCACCACCCTGACCAAGCGCATGGCCGAGGATCTGACCGAATACCTGCACGAACAGGGGATCAAGGTGCGTTACATGCACTCTGACATCGACACCATCGAACGGATCGAGATCCTGCGCGACCTGCGCCTCGGCGCGTTTGACGTGCTGATCGGGATCAACCTTCTCCGCGAGGGTCTCGACATTCCCGAATGCGGGCTGGTGGCCATTCTGGACGCTGACAAGGAAGGTTTCCTGCGCTCGGAAACATCGCTGATCCAGACCATCGGCCGCGCTGCACGCAACGCCGAGGGCCGCGTGATCATGTATGCCGACCGCATCACCGGCTCCATGGAGCGCGCTTTGGGTGAAACCGATCGCCGTCGCGCCAAGCAGATCGCCTATAACGAGGAACACGGCATCACGCCTGCGACGATCAAGAAGAACGTCGATGACATCCTGCAAGGTCTTTACAAAGGCGACGTGGACATGAGCCGCGTCACCGCCAAGGTCGACAAACGATTGGCGGGAGCGAATTTGCAGGCGGTTCTCGATGGGCTGCGCACGGATATGCGCAAAGCTGCCGAGAACCTCGAGTTCGAAGAGGCCGCGCGTCTGCGCGACGAGGTGAAACGGCTGGAGGCGGTCGATCTCGCGATTGCAGACGATCCGCTGGCGCGCCAACAGGCTGTCGCCAAGGCGTCGGAAGCGGCGGTCAAGTCATCCGGGCGCTCGACCGCAGGGCGTCCGGGTCAACATGGTGGAAATGTGAAGCGGCGCAAGAAGCGGTGACGGTTCAGTCGTCGGGAAGGCTGATCTGCCCACCCGACGAAACCGCGTTAGATAAGCGGTACGAGCGGCACACCGCAGCCCGAAAGCGCGAGCAAACCGATCATCGCCATGACAATGCGCATTTCAGACGCCCCATCTTTCGCAGGAATTCAGTCGTCCTATCGCTTGAGCGTCTAAAAGTCGAACAGTTCCTCAAGAAACCCGCCCCGCTTTTTCTTTTTGCGGTAGCGCTCATCGTCGCGGTAACGGCTCTCGTCAAATCCGCGCTCCGGCTCGGGATGTGTGGAGCGCGGCGGTGGGGGCGGCATGTGCGCGGCACTGCGGTCGATGATCTTGTCCAGTTCCCCGCGGTCCAGCCAGACACCGCGACATTGCGGACAATAGTCGATCTCAACCCCCGAGCGGTCAGTGATCACAAGTTCGGAGCCATCAATCGGGCATCTCATAAAGCATCTCCCTGGTTTGCGATGCCTTATAGATAATTTCGCTCACACATCTTTCATCCCCCGAACAAAGACTTTCCGATCTCCGGCATTCAGACAGTGCCCGCGCAGCGGATCAAAGCGCCCACTCTGCCATTGCCCGAACCCTTACGCCGGGCTACCCTCTGGCCATGCTGCGCATCATCCCCTTTTGTCTGCTTCTTCTGGCCGCCTGCGCTACTCCGCAGGAGCGCTGCATCAACGATGCCGCAGCACCGTATCGCGCGGCGCTGAAGGAACGTGCCGAGATTGCCAAAACACTCTCGCGCGGGTTCGATCACGTGACCGAATTCCGCACCCGCCGCGTCTTCACCAGTTGCCGGATTGACGAGGACCGATTTGTCCCCTGCTGGGACCGCGAAACCTATCCCGTCACGCGACGTGTCGCGATCGACCGCACCACTCTGATGTTGCGCGACGCCCAGCTTGCCAAGGATCTGCCCGGCCTCGCACGCGCCGCGGAACGCGGAGCGACCGCGTGCCTGAAGGCGTTCCCGGCCGAAGACACCTGATCGCCTTGCCGGGCCGGACCAACCCGGATTAGAACACGCCATGATCCGCCTTCCCATTGATGACGTCCTGCCTGACCTTGTGGCTCATTTGCGCGCGCAGGGTCGGGCCGTTTTGCAAGCCCCGCCCGGAGCCGGCAAGACAACCCGTGTGCCCCTTGCCATGCGGGAAGCGGGGCTGACACCGCACAAAATCCTGATGCTCGAACCGCGTCGCCTTGCTGCGCGCGCAGCGGCGGAACGGATGGCTAGAACCTTGGGCGAACCCGTCGGCCAGACCATAGGTTATCGGGTGCGAGGTGAGGCGAAGGCATCAGGCGCCACCTGCATCGAAGTGGTGACCGAAGGCATACTGACCCGGATGATCCAGTCGGACCCTGAACTGAAGGGCATCGGCGCGGTGATTTTCGACGAGTTCCACGAGCGCTCCCTCAATGGCGATCTCGGCCTTGCTCTTTGCCTCGAGGTGGCGGGCGCGCTGCGCGACGATCTGATCCTGCTGGTCATGTCGGCAACACTGGATGCGGAACCCGTTGCCGACTTGATGGATGCACCCGTCGTGACCTCGCAAGGGCGCAGCTTTCCGGTCGAGCCGCGCTGGCTCGACAAACCGCTTCCCAAAGGCACACATTTCGAGGCGGCGATGGCGGACCTGATCGCAAAAGCCGCGCATGAAAACAGTGGAGGCATCCTTGCGTTTCTGCCCGGAGAGGGAGAAATCCGGCGCGTTCATTCTGCATTGGAGGGGCGTTTGCCCTCCGGCAGCCACATTCGCCCATTGTTCGGTGCGATGCCGTTCAAGGCACAGCAAAATGCGATCGCTCCGGAGGCGCGGGGGCGAAAGGTTGTGCTTGCGACATCCATAGCCGAAACGTCACTGACAATCGAGGACATCCGCATCGTCGTCGACGGCGGGCGCGCGCGGCGGTCGCGGTTTGACCCCGGCTCGGGCATGTCGCGGTTGGTGACCGAAAAGGTCACGAAAGCCGAAGCCACGCAACGTGCCGGTCGCGCCGGACGGGTGGGCAGAGGCGTGGCGTACAAACTGTGGAGCAAGGGCGAAGATGGCGCGCTGCAGGCATTCCCGCCAGCCGAAATAGAAGCGGCCGACCTCTCCGGTCTGGCGCTTGAATTGGCATTATGGGGCGCTCAGCCAGACGCGCTGCCGCTTCTGACGGCTCCTCCCGAGGGGGCCTTTGCAGAGGCTCAGGCACTGTTGCGCATGCTGGGCGCGCTTGATCCTGCGAACCACATTACCCCGCACGGGCGGGTATTGGCAGGCTTACCGCTGCACCCCCGGCTCGCACATATGGTGAGTGTCGCGGGCGCGGCTGCCGCTCCTGTCGCGGCCCTCATCGCCGAGAGAGATCCGGTTCAGGGCGGGGGCGTCGATCTCAACCTGCGGCTTGACGCGCTTCGCGACCCGAAACGCTTTGCCCAAACGCGGCGAGAGACGCTGAACCGCGCTGCGCTGGAGCGCATCGCGACAGAGGCCAAGCGTCTGCGCCGTGCTGCGCCAGAGCCGCAGAAACAAGACCTCGGACCCGCGGAAATGGCCGCGCTCGCCTATCCGGATCGCATCGGGCTACGGCGTTCCGGCGATGCCCCGCGCTACCAGCTATCGGGTGGCAAAGGCGCGCTGATGGACGACGCGGATGCATTGGCCAGTGCGCGATTGATCGTGGCGACCGATCTCGATGGCAACCCGCGAGAGGCGCGCATCAGACAGGCAGTCCAGATCGCCGAAAGCGCATTGCGCGACCTGTTTGCAGACCAAATCAACTGGATCAGCCTGTGTGAGTGGTCCAGACGGGAACGGCGTGTGGTTGCGCGTCAGCAGGAAAAACTGGGCGCGATTGCGCTCGATGACCGGATTTGGAAGGATGCTCCACCAGACGCGCTTGCCCATGCGATGCTCGGCGGGGTGCGTGATCTTGGCCTTGAACCTGCCAAAACCGACGCTGCGCGGCGCTTTCTGGCGCGTATCGCAATTGCGCGCGATGCCGGTCTGGATCTGCCGGATATGTCCGACGATGCGCTGATGCAGACACTCGAAACCTGGCTTTTGCCGCATCTCGGCGGTGTGCGCAGCCAGTCGGACTGGAAGAAATTCGACCTTTTGCCGCCACTGCGCGCGATGCTTGACTGGTCTGCGATGCAACGACTTGACCAGATGGTCCCTGCCCGCTTCACGACACCGCTGGGGCGCGAAATCGCGATTGATTATTCAGGTGAGCACCCCGAAATCACGCTGCGCTTACAGGAACTTTTCGGCCAAACCACACATCCAAAGGTCGGCAACACAGCGCTTCGCGTCACGCTTTTGTCGCCCGCACGACGCCCGGTGCAGACGACGATGGATTTGCCCGGCTTCTGGGCCGGGTCATATGCAGATGTGCGAAAAGACATGCGCGCGGCGTATCCGAAACATCCCTGGCCCGAAGATCCGACGCAAGCAGATCCGACCTTGCGGGCAAAGCCGCGACCGCGCTGAAGGGGCTTGCCGCACCCGAAATTCCGCCGTAGATCCGCGTTCATGCTGGATGACGCTGACGATATTCACCCCCTGTTCTACGGTGCGCCAAAGACGACCGAGTTCAAGAAGCTGCGCAAGCGCATCGTCCAAAACGCGCGCGAGGCGATCGAGCACTATGGGATGATCGAGCGTGACGCGGCCGAAACGCCAAAATGGTTGGTGTGTTTATCGGGTGGAAAAGACAGCTATACCCTGCTGGCGGTGTTGCATGAATTGAAGTGGCGCGGGTTGTTGCCGGTCGAGCTTCTCGCCTGCAATCTGGATCAGGGTCAGCCCGGCTTTCCGGCAACCGTATTGCCGCAGTTCCTTGAAAAGATGGGCGTTCCCCACCGTATCGAATACCAGAATACGTATTCGATCGTTGTTGATAAAGTGCCAGCCGGGCGCACGTTTTGTGCGCTGTGCTCACGTTTGCGGCGCGGCAACCTTTACCGGATCGCGCGCGAGGAAGGTTGCTCAGCGGTCGTTCTTGGCCATCATCGCGACGACATCCTGGAAACCTTTTTCATGAACCTGTTCCATGGCGGCCGATTGGCGACCATGCCGCCCAAACTGGTCAATGAAGACGGCGACCTCTTCGTCTATCGCCCGTTGGCGCATGTCGCCGAGGCCGATTGCGAGAAATTCGCCACGGCCATGAGGTATCCGATTATTCCGTGCGACCTTTGTGGCAGTCAGGACGGGTTGCAACGGCAGCAGGTGAAGGCGATTCTCGATGGTTGGGAAAAGAACAGCCCGGGTCGGCGGCAGGTGATGTTTCGCGCCCTGACGAACGCCCGCCCCTCTCACCTTCTGGACAGCGATCTCTTTGATTTCAAGTCGCTTTTTACCAAGTCTGTTGAGATTGAAGAAAATCCAAGAGATATTCCCAGACTGCGTTAAACGTTTGATCACCCTGACGATGCGATGTTCCTGAAGAGTTATTCAGGGCAGGGTCATGGCACGGGTATCGTTGAATTTTTCCGGAATTAAGCAGGCACTCCAGCGTTCGCTGCGCGGCGCGCACATGCTGGCGTTTCTGCCGGCGCTCTGTCTCGTCGCCTATTGGGGCGGAGGCGAAGTGCTTTTGGTATTCTGCGCCCTGCTGACCCCGCTCGTGTACGCTTTGACCGGCGGCTTTGGGAAGCTGTATGGCAACGGCGCTGCGATCCCGGCAGAATTGCCTAAACTCGAAGAAATTGCCCAGGATTTCTTGAACAGGGCGCAACGCAGCGGCCAGACGACCGCCTGTTTTCATCTCGGTCTCACCGGGCTTGACGACATTTCCCACAGCTTGGGATTCAGCGCCACCGACGAGGCGCGCCAGATCCTGAAACGTCGGCTGGAGTCGGTTCTTCGAGAGTCAGATTTCGTGTTACAGGCAGGGGATGATCGGCTTGTTCTGTTGATTGCGCCAGGCTTTCGCCTCAAACTCGACAACCTTCTGGATATCGGCAAGCGCGTGCGCGAGGCTGTCGAGGAACCGTTGTCGGTGGTGGGCACGACACGCTACGTTTCGACAGCGGTTGGTATCGCGTCCTCGCTGAGTTTCAGACGCGGCGTGAGCGCGGAAACGTGGCTGGACTCCGGTTCGTCGGCTCTGGACGAAGCGATGTTGAACGGCGCATCGACAATACGCATCTGGTCCGAAAAACTGTCGCGCCAGTTCCAATCGAGGCATGCGCTGCGCGACGAATTGACCGCTGCATTGGAAAATGGAGAGCTACAAGCCCATTTCCAACCTCAAATCAGTCTGCGTTCCGGCGCTGTAACGGGTATGGAGGCTTTGGCACGGTGGGAACACACGACGCGCGGAGTGCTCCAGCCAGGCGAGTTTCTCGGAATTCTGAAAGAGATCGGCCAGATGGACCGGCTGGGTGACATCATGCTGGCACAAGGATTGAACGCACTGCAATCGTGGGACCGGGCCGGGTTTGACGTGCCGACCGTCAGCATCAACGTTTCCACGGAAGAATTGCGCAATCCAGAGCTGTGCGAGCGGATCTCGCGAAGCCTTGATCAGTTTGGTCTGACATCAAACAGGCTCGTCCTCGACATCGCCGAGACCACGCTCACCAACCAGAACGACGATATCGCATGGCACAATCTGAAAGCCCTCGCCGATTTTGGATGCCGTCTTGATCTGGATGACTTTGGGACTGGCCATTCCTCAATCACGACATTGCAGCGTCTACCGCTGAACCGTTTGAAAATTGATCGAAGCCTGGTAGCAGGTGTCGACAAGCGGATAGAGACCAAGCGCATGTTGAGCGCCATTCTCGGGATGACAGAGCGCTTGGGCCTTGATGCGCTTGCCGAAGGTGTGGAAACGTTGGGCGAACACGGAGTACTTCGCGAGCTGGGTTGCACATATGCGCAAGGATTTCTGTTTGCGAAGCCTATGTCGCTCAAGACCTGCAATGAGTGGTTGCAGGACACACAAACCGCATCCGACGTGAACGCGGGCACAACGCTCCGACGGGTCAAGTAAACCCTGAGGTTTCGTCTTTGCGCCGACATCAACGCAACCGGCAACACGCGACAATTGCCCTGCAGCACAGTCTGCGCGGTGAATCTGCTTGACCTTCATGCACGAGGCCTGTTGAACGCTGCGATAATCCGAAAACACAGATGGCGGTCTCCGATGGACGATCAGAACAAGAATCTACTTATCGCAACAGCGCTTAGCTTTGCGATCATTCTGGGGTGGTTTGTATTGTTCCCGCCGCCGGAAACCGCCGTCGATCCGGAAAACGCTTTGCCGCCTGCTTCGGACACCGCATCACCAACGATCGCGGCCACCCCTGAGGCTGCGCAAGACGGCACCGCCGCCACAACGCAATCCGCGCCGCCGGAAATTGCCGATGCACCGCGCGTTCCCATTGAGACAGAAAGCCTGATCGGCTCCATTTCCCTCGCCGGGGGCCGGATCGACGATCTGTCACTGAAAAATTACCGGCTCACCACGGATAAAAATTCAGACATCGTTCATCTTCTCAACCCTGTTGGATCCGAAGCGCCCTACTATGCCGTTTTCGGCTGGGCTCCTGGCGGCGGTCTCGGCGTGGATGATGTGCCGAGTGTGATGACGCCGTGGACACTGGAAAGCGGCGAAACGCTGTCGCCCGACAGCCCCGTCACATTGCGTTGGGAGAGTCCGTCGGGGATCACGTATCGGCGCCAGATTGAAGTTGATGATGAGTACATGTTCAACATCACGCAATCCATTGAAAACACGACCGAAAACACGCTTTCTGCTGCACCTTACGGGCTGATCGCGCGGCATGGTGAGCCACAGGACTTGAAAAACTTTTTCATTCTTCACGAAGGTGTCGTCGCGATGGCGGACGGCACATTGTCGGAAATCGACTACGACGACATGACGGATTTCGCCGTCGTCCCGTCACAGGGTGCACGCGCCGAGGTGACGCAGGTTTCCGAAAACGGATGGATTGGGTTTACCGATCACTACTGGATGACCACCGTCATCCCGCAAACCAACACGCCATACCGACAGGTTGCCAAGTACAACCAGGCCAGCAATATCTATCAGACCGAAGTGGTGCAATCGACGTTGACCATCGCACCGGGCCAGACACAACAGGTCCAAACCCAGTTGTTTGCCGGTGCCAAGGAATGGGAAACCATCCGCGACTACCAGGAGAGCGGCGTTGACCGGTTTATCGACAGCATCGACTGGGGATGGTTCTTTTTCCTGACCAAGCCGATTTTCTGGTTGCTGCATCACCTCAACCAATTGATCGGAAACATGGGCTGGTCGATCATCGCCCTCACACTCATCATCAAGGCCTTGCTGTTTCCGCTGGCGTACAAGTCTTATGTCTCCATGGCGAAGATGAAAGAGCTTCAGCCGGAGATGGAGAAAATCAAGGAGCGCGCTGGCGACGACCGTCAAAAGCTGCAGCAGGAAATGATGGAGATGTATAAAAAGGAAAAGGTGAACCCGGCCTCGGGTTGTTTGCCGATCCTGATGCAGATCCCGATCTTCTTTTCGCTCTACAAGGTTATTTTCGTCACTCTGGAATTGCGCCATGCGCCGTGGCTGGGGCCGTTTCAGGATCTGTCATCGCCCGATCCGACGTCGATTTTCAACTTTTTCGGTCTGTTCCCCTGGCCGGCGCCGGAGGCGGGAACCATCTTGGCGTTGATCTTCATCGGTATTCTTCCGCTGCTTCTTGGCATTTCGATGTGGCTGCAGCAGAAATTGAACCCGGCCCCCACCGATCCGACGCAAGCGATGATCTTTGCCTGGATGCCGTGGGTCTTCATGTTCATGCTGGGGGGGTTTGCCAGTGGTCTGGTGGTCTACTGGATCGCGAACAACACGATCACGTTTACCCAGCAGTACCTCATCATGCGCTCGCAAGGATATAAGCCGGATGTCTTTGGTAACATCAAATCCAGCGTCAAGCCGCGCGCGAAAACCGGTAAGAAATGACCGCGCATATCACCGAAATATGGCGGCACCCGATCAAAAGTCATGGTCGGGAGTCGCTGCAAGAGGTGATGCTTGAGGCAGGCAAAGCCATGCCGTTCGACCGACTTTGGGCCGTCGCACACGAACGGTCGACGGTCGATGGCATGGAATGGGCAAGCTGTGGAAATTTCTGCCGGGTTGCCAAAATTCCGGCATTGATGGCCATCACCGCGTCTTATGACGTGGCAACGGGCCAGGTGACGTTGTGCCATCCAAACAAGCCTGACCTGACATTCGATCCAGACAAGGATCAAGGACGCTTTCTGGAGTGGGTCAAAACCCTTTCTACCGACGACGCGTTGACCCCGGCACGGATCGTTCGCGCGCAGGGCCCGGCTTTCACCGACAGCGAATTTCCCAGCGTCACGCTGTGTAATCATGGCTCTCATAGCGCTGTGGAACATGTGATCGGCAAGCCGCTGTCGAGACAGCGCTGGCGCGGCAATATCTGGATCGACGGCATTGACGCATGGGACGAATTTGCATGGGAAGGGCACGAGGTCCAACTCGGCCATGCCCGAATGCGCGTTCTCGAACGCACGGAGCGGTGCAAATCGACCCATAGCAATCCCGAAACGGGGGTGCGCGACGCCGATGTGCTTGGCGCGCTTGAAAGTTTGGGTCACCGGGACTTTTCGGTCAGGGCCGAAGTGATCGAAGGTGGCCTGGTTTCCATCGGTGATGAGGTCTCCCATGTCTGAAATGCGCCTGCCCTTCCCCTTGGCCGAAGAGCCCGACGATGCAATGCGCGAACAGGGCCGCAAGCTATTCGCCGGAGAGGTCGATTTCCTCAAAGGGGTGGTCGCGATGTCCGGGCTGCCGGCTGATGATCGGATCGAAGTTTGCTTTGCCGGTCGCTCGAACGTTGGAAAATCGTCGCTTATCAACGCGATCACCGGACGCAAGGCACTGGCGCGGGCGTCCAATACGCCGGGCCGGACGCAAGAGATCAACTTTTTCACACTCGGGGACGAGCGTTACCTCGTTGACCTGCCCGGCTATGGATATGCCAACGCGCCGGTTGACGTGGTTGAAAAATGGCAGGCGCTGCTCAAACAATATCTGTCAGGGCGGGCCAGTCTGCGGCGTGCCTTTGTGTTGGTTGACAGCCGGCACGGCATAAAAGCGGTTGATGAAGACATCATGACACTGCTTGATAAAAGTGCGGTGACCTTTCAGGTCGTCCTGACCAAGGCGGACAAGATCAAACCAGCGCAATATGACAGCCTGCTTGCGCAGGTGCGCGACAAGCTTTCCAAACATCCGGCCGCCTATCCCGAACTGGTGCTGACGAGCAGCGAAAAAGGTGACGGGATCGCCACCTTGCGCAGCATCATCGCCGGTCTCGTCTGACGGGAATTTTGCAAAACGGCTTGCCTCGCTCACCCTGGTGTCGCACACATGGCAACGGTCAGACCGCGCTCTGGCGAGGAAGCAGCACAGATGAAATCCCGAGATATGAACCAAGACTGGATCGCCACCGCCCGCACATTGTCCGAAGCGTTGCCCTATATGCAGCGGTATGCAGGGGCGGTTGTGGTGGTCAAATTCGGCGGCAACGCGATGGGCGACGATGTGGCGATGGCGGAATTCGCGCGCGATATCGTGTTGATGCGGCAGGTCGGGATCAACCCGGTTGTCGTGCATGGCGGCGGCCCGATGATCAACGAGATGCTGGCGCGTCTTGGCATCCAGTCCGAGTTCGTGCGGGGCAAACGTGTGACCGACAAGGCAACGGTTCAGGTCGTCGAGATGGTGCTGACCGGGCTTGTGAACAAGCGCATCGTGCAAGCGATTATGGATGAGGGCGGGCGGGCCGTTGGCCTGTCGGGCAAAGACGATGATTTGATGGTGTGCGAGGTCGATGATCCCGAATTGGGGTTCGTCGGCAATCCGGTCGAGATGAATCCCCAGGTGCTGCGCGATCTGTTTGACGCGGGGATCATTCCCGTCGTCGCCCCGGTGGGGACCGGGACGCAACCGAACGAGACATTCAATGTCAACGGAGACACCGCTGCGGGTGCCATTGCAGGCGCGCTCAAGGCGGATCGTCTGTTGCTGCTTACGGATGTGAGCGGCGTCAAGGACAATTCCGGCAAAGTTGTAACCGCCATGACGCCGGCGGATGTCACCGCGATGATTGCTGACGGCACGATCGCCGGTGGCATGATCCCCAAAACCGAAACCGCTCTCAAGGCAATCGCCGATGGGGTGCGCGCGGTCGTTATCCTTGATGGTCGGGTGTCGAACGCATGCCTGCTTGAGCTGTTTACGGAACACGGCGCAGGATCGCTGATCCGCCCGTCGCGGTGACATGCGCGCGGCGATCGAAATTTTCATCCAAGTGTCTTTTCGCTAACGCAAGACGCTCACAATCCGGGGTGGACCTGCCGTGAAACGTTTGATCCTCATGCGTCACGCCAAATCAGACTGGTCTGGCACTGGTGATGATCACGCAAGGACGCTCAATCCGCGCGGCATCAAGAGCGCCCGAGTGATGGGTGCCTGGCTGGAGGATCAAGGCTGGGGACCGGACGAGGTCTTGTGCTCGACCGCAACCCGAACCCGTCAGACACTCGATCTGCTCTCATTGCCCGACTGCCCGGCCCGCTTTGAACGCGCGCTGTATCTGGCCGAGGCGGAAGAGATGATCGCGGTTCTGAAAACGGCCGAACTGGAGACCGTGCTGGTGCTCGGGCACAATCACGGCATTGCGGAGTGTGCGCATCGTCTTGTGAAGAGCCGGCCCGATCATCCGCGCTTTGCCGCATACCCCACATGCGCGACCACGTTGATGACGTTTGACATCGAGTGCTGGTCCGCACTGGTTTCTGGCACCGGATCCTGTGCAGGATTCGCGGTGCCACGCGACATCATGGATGAGGGCGTGCCGGGCGCGTGACACCCGGCACTTTGGGTCAATGCCCGAGAATCTGGCTCAGGAAAAGCTTGGTCCGCTCGTTCTGCGGATTGTTGAAGAACGCCTCGGGTTCGTTCTGCTCGACGATCTGGCCGGCATCCATAAAGATCACGCGGTGCGCGACCTGACGGGCAAATCCCATTTCATGCGTGACGCAAAGCATGGTCATCCCGTCCTCGGCAAGGCTGACCATCGTGTCGAGAACTTCCTTGATCATCTCGGGATCAAGCGCCGAGGTCGGCTCGTCAAACAGCATGATGCGCGGCTTCATGCACAGCGACCGCGCGATTGCGACGCGCTGCTGCTGGCCGCCCGACAGCTGGCCGGGGTATTTGTCGGCCTGTTCCGGAATCTTGACCTTTTCCAGGAAGTGCATCGCCGTTTCTTCGGCCTCGCGCTTGGGGATCTTGCGGACCCAAATTGGCGCGAGGGTGCAGTTCTCCAGAATGGTCAGATGCGGGAACAGGTTGAAGTGCTGGAACACCATGCCGACTTCGGAACGGATTTTGTCGATGTTCTTGACGTCCGAGGACAGCAGAGTGCCATCAACGGTGATCGAGCCTTGCTGGTGTTCCTCAAGCGCATTGATGCACCGGATCAGCGTCGATTTCCCCGACCCGGACGGCCCCGCGATGACGATCCGTTCGCCGCGAAACACCGTCAGGTCGATGTCGCGCAAGACGTGAAACGACCCGTACCACTTGTTCATGTTCTGGATTTGGATCGCCACCTCGTCCGAGACGGCGTGTTGTGCAGTTTCAGCCATAATCAGGCCTCCTTAACGGTGATCGGTGGCGAGCTGACGCTCCAACCACTGCGAATATTTCGAGATGCTGAAGCAGACGACAAAGAACAACAGGACGGCGAAGCCCCACAGTTCCCAATAGACGCCGTTCCATTCCGTCGAGGCGAGGATCGGCCCGCGGATCATGCCGACAAGATCGAACATCGAGATCACGGACACCAGAGTGGTGTCCTTGAACAGCCCCACGGCCACGTTGACGATTCCAGGAATCGAAATCTTCAACGCTTGCGGCATGATGATCAAACGGGTCGCCTGCGCGTAATCAAGGCCAAGGCTGTCGGCCGCTTCGTATTGACCGCGCGGCAGGGCCGCAAGACCACCGCGGATCACCTCGGCGATGTAGGCAGATGCGAACATGGTGATCATGATGATGACCCGCAGGATCAGATCAAAGGCGGTGCCCGGAGGCAGAAAATACGCCAGAACCACGTTCGCCACGAACAGCAGCGTAATGAGCGGCACGCCACGAATGAACTCGATGAAGAGAATGCAGATCCACTTGATGATCGGCATCGACGATTGCCGACCCAGCGCCAGCAAGATGCCGATCGGAAGCGAAAGCGACACGCAGACTGTTCCGAGGATCAGGTTCAACATGAAACCGCCGAGATCGCGCGATGGCACAGCCTCGAGCGCCAGAAACCCCGGCATGGACGAAGCGAGCAATCCGCCAATCCACCAAACCACGACAGTTGCCAAAACGCCTGCCAGCATCCCCATTGCGAAGCTTTGGTACTCGAACCGCTTGAACGCGAAGTAACCGGCGATGAATCCGATCAAGGCGATGATGGGCGTCAGGATCGTTCCACCCCAGATCAGCCAGAACGCCACAAACGGGTAGAGAAGCGTCAAGACAAGAAGCTTGCGCGGTGCTTTGGGATAAAGAACCGGCGCGAGCGATACGACCAGGAGGACAAACGCCAATGTCGGGCGCCAATAGCCATCGGGCGGATATTTGAACCCGAACAACAACTGGTTCCAGCGCTCGGTCAGCACCGAAAAACACGCGCCCGTCTCGCCCTGAAGCATGTCGCGACATTCGGCCAGCGAACTGGTGCTCCAGATGCCATTGGCAAACCAGGGCCACGCCCCGGTGACGATCTGGTAGATGAAGAAAAGTGAAACAAGGGTCAGGACCGTATTGAACCAGCCCGAAAACAGGTTCTCTCGCATCCACTTGACGACGCCGGTTTCCGAGGTCGGTGGCGCCTGTTCCGGCAACATCGTATCGCGGACATAGGCGACAGTTTGTGCATGTGTGTCACTCATGATGTGCGCTCCTTTGGACGGCCCATATCAGCGCTCCCTCAGTTTCACGGCGTTGTTGTACACGTTCATGATCGCCGAAATTCCCAGCGAGATGAGCAAGTAGAACAGCATCAGCAACAAGACGCTTTCAATCGCGCGACCGGTCTGATTGAGCGTGATACCTCCCAGCGTTCCCGTAAGGTCCATATAGCCGACCGCGATCGCGAGAGAGCTGTTTTTGGTGAGGTTGAGATATTGCGAGATCAACGGCGGAATGATGACCCGGAGCGCTTGCGGTAGAACCACGAGGTTCATGATCCGTCTGGGCCGCAAACCCAATGACGCCGCCGCTTCGGTTTGCCCTTTGCTGACGGCCAGAATACCTGCACGGACGTTCTCGGCAATGAACGCGGCGGTGTAGATCGACAGCGCAAACCACAAAGAGATCAGAGAGTTGCGCATGAATATTCCGCCCTGAAAGTTGAACCCGCGCAGCGCGGGATATTCCAGAGCGATGGGTTGACCCATGATGAAGAATGCAATTGTCACAGGCACAAAGAACAGTGCCAGTGACGGCCACAGAACCGGGAGCAGTTTGCCCTGTTCATACAGCATCTTGGTCGTGTAGCGCCGATACGCGAAGATACCTATGAGGGACGCCACGAACACCGCTATGACAACGCTGGACCCGGCCCCGAAAATAGGTTTGGGCGAGTAGAAACCGCGACCGGTAAACGCGAACATGTCCCAAACCATCGACGCGTCTGCATCGTCGCCTCGGAAGTCGCGGGGTTGCGGCAACACGGCGACGAAAATCGCCATGATGATGAGAATCCAGATCAGCACGGGCACGTTGCGGAAGATTTCGACATAGACCGACATCAACTGCCGCACGAGCCAGTTGTTGCTGAGGCGCAGAACACCGACCGCGACGCCGATGATCGTCGCCATGATGCAGCCAAGGAACGCGACCAGAAGCGTGTTGAGAACACCGACCATCGACGCGCGCCAGTGTGAGGATTGGCTGGTATAGGAAATTAATGTTTGGTTGATATCGTATCCCGCCGGTTCGCCCAGGAACTCGTACGAGATGTTCAATCCGGCTGTTCTCAGGTTTTCAACAAGGTTCGAACCGAGATAGGCCATCGCCAGAATGAGCAAGACAAGCGCGACGAATTGGAACGTGTAGGACCGGTATCGCTTGTCGTTGATCAGCATGGACAACGTAAAAGACCGCGATTGCGGGTCTGAAAGCGTGGACATGTTTTTATCCCTGTTTTTCCGGAAATTCCGACTGGCGGTTTGCCCGCTCTGGTGTCGTGCCCGGTTTATAGTTCCTTTCGGGAAAAAAGGGCGCGGTGTCCTCCGCGCCCTTTTTCGATTTCAGATCTTAACGGAAGGGCGGCGAATACATCAGGCCACCGTCGGTCCACTGTGCGTTGAGACCACGCGCCAGACCGATCGGGGTGTTCTCACCGATGTTCTTCTCAAACACCTCACCGTAGTTGCCGCTGACCATGATTGCGCGCTTGGCCCAATCTGCATCAAGGCCAAGCATCTCGCCCAGCGACCCTTCGGTGCCAAGAAGACGGTTGATTTCCGGGCTATTGCCGGGTGCTGCCGAAAGCTCCGCAACATTCGCCGACGTCACGCCGTACTCTTCCGCCGCGATCAGCGCGTTGAGCGTCCAGCGCGCGATGTCGCCCCAGTCGTTGTCGCCGTGGCGCACAAGCGGGCCAAGCGGCTCTTTCGAGATGATCTCGGGCAGAACAACGTGATCACCGGGATTTTCGAACGCCGCGCGTGTGGCGGCAAGGCCCGACGCGTCCGTCGTATAAACGTCGCATGCACCCTCAAGATAGAGCGGCTGTGCTTCGCCATTGGTTTCGATCGGCACCGGCTCGTAGCTGATGTTGTTCTTGCGGAAATAATCGGCAAGGTTCAGTTCGGTCGTCGTGCCGGTCTGGATGCAAACGGTCGCGCCGTCCAGTTCCTTGGCCGAAGACACGCCCAGTTCCTTGGGGACCATGAAGCCCTGACCATCATAATAGTTCACACCGACAAAATCGAACTTCAGGTCGACATCGCGTGAGAACGTCCAGGTTGTGTTGCGCGCCAGCAGATCAATCTCGCCCGAGGCCAGCGCGGTAAACCGCGTCTTGCCGGTAAGCGGAACGAACTCGACCGCCGTCGGATCGCCCAGCACGGCGGCAGCGACGGCGCGGCAGTAATCCACATCGAAGCCTTCCCACTCGCCGTTGGCGTTCGGCGCAGCGAAACCAACCAAGCCCGTGGTGACGCCACAGTTCAACTTGCCGCGCGCCTTCACATCGTCCAGCGTGGCCGCAGATGCGACCCCAGCCGAAGCGCCAGCGACAGCCATCGCGCCAAGAATTGCAATCTTTTTCATGTTTACCTCTTCCTGTTTATCCGCGCCTTAGAGCGCGTTTTGGTATGAGCGATTTCATGCCCATTCTAAGACAGCACAAAGTTCCCTGCTGTCAATGACCGTGATTTTGGAAGCATTCAGACGATGAGGTCAAGCAGAATAGCCCTTTTTTTATTTAGACTCGCCCGGCTTCCCATACGTCAAGGCGTCGATTGCTCGTTAATCAAGCGCATAAACGCATCAGCGTGAAAAAACGCGGCTTTTTTGATTTCGGCCATTTCGCGCGCTTCTTCATCGGCGCCCCACTGTTCTTCCTGCCAAATCTCGTCAAGGCGCGATATCGCCCAGAGGTCTTGAACCGGACGCTCGCCACGCTTTACGGCAAACCCGATAACAAGTGACCCGCTCAAAGACACCAAATCGTGAAACGCCGCCAACTCGAAGGCCGACATCTCGTGGACACGCGACCGCAGGTTTGCCAACGATCTTGGATCCTGCGGACGATGAATCACCCCAATTCGAGGCTCCAGCGGCGCGTTGAGGTTTTGCGCCGCCCAGTCAAGCAGCGGATCCCAATGCTCCGCCTGACGCGCGACCAGTTCATCGGGCGCATCAGCGCGGTAGCACAACAGATCGCTGTCACCATATTCGGCCAGCATATCGGCCACGTCCGCGTGCTGCACCATCACCTTGTCGATCGCCGAATTAGCAGTGCGGGTAAAGGGCATCGACATCGGATTAATCGCGCCGTCCTGCGCGTCGAACTCCGCCGCAATCCGGTCTGCCAGCGCTTTGCTCGGAACGTCTAACATCGCCTTCGCCGGCGTGCGCACGGGACGACCGTCCAGCAAGATACCGAACCCGCTGTCGGTTGCGGTGGTCGCAGTCTCCTTCCAGAACCTCTTGGGTGCCCAGTCACTCATTCCATGTCCTCGAAGGGATCTGCCGGCACGTCGCGCACATCCCATTGCACAAAATCCCATGTCCGCTGCATATGTTCCGGCAAAGGTGCCGTGATGGTGAGTCGCGCGCCCGTGACCGGATGGGTCAGCGAGATCGAGCGTGCATGTAAATGCAGCTTGCGGCTCATCGCTCCGCCCAGCATCGCGCCCCATCCATCGCCAAGGTTCTCCTGGCCGGACCCGCCGTATTTGCCGTCCCCGATGATCGGATGCCCCAACTCGGCCATATGTGCGCGCAACTGGTGCGTGCGACCGGTGACGGGCACCATCGCGACCCAGGCCGCGCGCTTGGCAAGCGATGTCAGCACCGCGTAATCCGTTGTCGCGTGTTTCGCGCCTTCGGTCTTGGCCACCTTATCCGGATGCAGGCAGCGCATCTTCTCGTTCTCACCGCCAGCACCATGACCCGGCGCCTTGACCAGCCCGAACTTGATCGTTCCCATCTGCGGAAACGGCACCCCGGCGACGGCGCCCCAGTAAATCTTGCGCGTCTCGCGTGCCCGAAACGCCTCTGTCAGAGCACCGGCGATCTTGCGGGTGCGCGCCAACAACAGCACCCCGGATGTATCCTTGTCGAGCCGGTGCACCAGTCGCGGCTTTTCGTCAAAACCGAATGTCAGCGCCTCGGACAGCCCGTCGACATGGCGCGTCTGCTTGCTGCCGCCTTGGGTCGGCAAACCCGGCGGTTTGTTCAACGCGATGATGTGCTCATCCCGGTAAAGCACCAGCGATTTCATCATCTCGGCGTCTTTGTCCGACACCGCAGGTTTGGGCGCGGACGCGACCTCTCCCGGCTCCGGCAGCGGCGGGATGCGCACCTCCTGCCCTGTCGCCAACCGCGCATTGGCCTTGACGCGTCCTCCGTCGACGCGCAATTCACCCTTGCGGCACATCTTCTCGATCCGACCTTGCGCAAGATGCGGAAACAACCGCTTGAGCC
Organism: Marivita sp. S2033; assembly: GCF_046592965.1. NCBI lineage: Bacteria > Pseudomonadati > Pseudomonadota > Alphaproteobacteria > Rhodobacterales > Roseobacteraceae > Marivita > Marivita sp. S2033. Next base: position 134,246 of record NZ_JBISBV010000002.1, on the reverse strand, counting down.
AGCGGTCGATGCGCTGATCGGCGTCCCCCGGTCCGATGGTGATGGTCTGAACTCGGCTCATGCAAATACACTCCTTGCGGCCATCAGGCCGATTGCCAATGCGCCGACCGACAGACCCACTGACAGCCCGATATACACCATCGCCAATCCCACATTGCCACGTTCGATCAACGTCATGGTCTCCAGCGAAAACGCCGAAAACGTGGTGAACCCGCCCAGCACTCCGGTCATTATGAAAGGCGACAGGTTGTTGAACCCGCGCTGTGCCGCAGCTACGACGAAAACACCCATCAAGAACGATCCGACCACATTCACCGTCAGGGTCGCCAGAGGCAAATCGCCCTGTGCGAAAGCGCGCAAAACTCCGACCCCGGTTGCGAACCGAAGGCTTGCGCCAATTGCGCCACCAAGGGCCACTAGAAACAGGGACGTCATCATGCGCGGTCTGTCGCGCGCGCGGGCGGCAGAGTCAAGTTTGCCGCTTTGCCCGCAGCCGCGCGAAATACTCCAGCCGTTTCTTGAGATCGCGCTCGAACCCACGCTCCACCGGCGTGTAGAATTCCGTGCGGCCCATGTCTTCAGGGAAATAATCCTGGCCCGAGAACCCATCCTCGGCGTCATGGTCATAGGCATAACCCGCGCCGTAGCCTTCGTCCTTCATCAGCTTGGTTGGGGCGTTGAGTATGTGTTTCGGCGGCATCAGCGAACCAGTTTTTTTGGCTGCCCGCCGCGCTGCCTTGTAAGCCGCGTATACGCCGTTGGATTTCGGCGCGAGCGCGATGTAAACAAGCGCCTGCGCGATCGCCAGTTCACCCTCGGGGCTGCCCAGCCGCTCGAAGGTCTCCCATCCCTGAAGGCAAACCGCCTGCGCCTGCGGATCGGCCAAGCCGATATCCTCGACCGCCATGCGGGTGATCCGCCGGGCGAGATACCGAGGGTCTTCGCCGGCATCCAGCATCCGAGCAAACCAGTAAAGCGCGGCGTCCGGATCGGAGCCGCGCACCGATTTGTGCAGCGCCGAGATCAGGTTGAAATGCGCGTCGCCCGACTTGTCATACTGGGCCGCGCGCTTCATCAGCCGCTGGCCGAGCGCGGCGCTGTCCAGCTTGCCCTCGACCTTCCACGCCATCACCTGCTCGATCAGGTTGAGCAATGCGCGCCCGTCGCCATCAGCCATTTCCAACAGGTTTTCCCGCGCCGCGCCGTCCAGCGGCAGCGTCCGACCGAGTTCCACCTCGGCCCGCTGCGCCAGGCGTTCCAGGTCGGCGAGTCCCAATCGCTCCAGCACGAGAACCTGCGCCCGGCTCAGCAACGCCGCGTTCAACTCGAATGACGGGTTCTCTGTGGTCGCCCCCACGAGAAGGATCGTGCCATCCTCCATGTGCGGCAGGAAACCGTCCTGTTGCGCCTTGTTGAACCGGTGAATTTCATCGACGAACAGCAACGTGCCCTGCCCGTTCTTGCGCCGGTGCTTGGCCGCTTCGAACACCTTGCGCAACTCGGGTACACCGGAAAAGATCGCACTGATCTGGATGAAATGAAGGTTCGTTTCATCGGCCAACAGCCGCGCGATGGTCGTCTTGCCGACACCCGGCGGCCCCCAGAAGATCACCGACCCGAGGCTTCCCGATTCGAGCATTGCGCTCAAAGGCGCATCCGGCCCGATCACCTGCGCCTGTCCGATCACCTCAGACAACTTGCGCGGCCTCAGCCTGTCCGCCAAGGGACGCGGCGCAGTATCCGGCGTTTCGCCCATATCAAACAGATCACTCACCCGCGCGATATGTCGGGCGGCAGTCCGGTTTGCAAGTGATGTTGGGGAAAAGTGGCAGCCCGTAGGGGAATCGAACCCCTCTTTCCAGGTTGAAAACCTGGCGTCCTAACCGATAGACGAACGGGCCACTGGTGTAGCGTGCGGTGTATCTAGGCAAAGGCGCGCAGCCTTGCAAGCAGAAATTCATGTTGATGCGTGGTTTTTTGAATTGGCCGCCACAGGAGCTAAATTACCAAAATATTTACGCTCAATCAAAGCCTTAGAAGCGATTACCCGCTGGCAGGTGCCGCATCTTCGAGCCGCAATTGCACGGAGCGCCGGCCGCCCCACTCGTTGATCTCCAATCGGCCCGCCAGATGGAATCGCGCGCCGCCGTGGTGTTCGAGCGCGGCTCCAAGGTCTCCGTCGAAAGCGCCGAAGCAGATTGCGTCGATCCGGGCACCCATGCCATCGCCGAAACTTATCTTGAGATGCGAACTGCCGACTCGTTTGGCGAACGTGATCCGAACGTCGGGAAATACAAATCTCGGCGCGGCGGCGCCTGCTCCGAACGGACCTGCTGCCTCAAGCTGTTCGATCAGCTCCGGCGTCGCGGCGCCGGGCATCAAGGGGCCGTCGAGGCGCAGATCCGACGCGCCCAACCGATCGGCCCCCTGCTTGGCAAGCAGCTCCGCCAACCGGGCCATCGCCGGTTCCAATTGGTCGCGCGAGAGTGACAGGCCTGCGGCCATCTTGTGCCCGCCGCCTTTGAGCAAGAGACCGTCCGCCGCAAGCCGCTGGATTGCGGCACCAAGGTCGATGCCGGTGACCGAACGGCCCGATCCCTTGCCGTCCTCGCCGTCAAACCCGATGACGATGGAGGGCCGGTTCGACAATTCCTTGAGCCGAGACGCCACGATGCCGACAACGCCCGGATGCCACCCCTCTCCGGCGGCCCAGACCAATGGTGCATCCAGCCCACGCGCCTCGGCCTGCTCCAACGCCTGCGCGCGCACGGATTCCTCGATCTCGCGCCGCTCCGAATTGAGAGCATCGAGCCGGTCGGCCATCGCCTTTGCCTCATGCACATCGGTGGTCGATAAAAGCCGTGCGCCCAGATCGGCCTTGCCAATCCGCCCGCCCGCATTGACACGAGGGCCAAGAACAAAACCAAGATGGTAGCATTTGGGAGCCGTGTCGAGCCGCCCGACATCGCAAAGCGCAACCAGGCCCGGTCGCGCCCGCCCGGCCATGATTTTCAAGCCCTGCCGCACCAGCGCCCGGTTGACGCCGCGCAAGGGTGCAACGTCAGCCACCGTAGCAAGCGCCACCAGATCGAGCAGCGGCATCAGGTCTGGCCCGGTTTTTCCGGCCTCGCGCATCTGCCGTCCCGCTTCGACAAGTGCCAGAAACACCACACCGGCGGCGCAAAGATGGCCCAGCGCACCGTCTTCATCCTGCCGGTTTGGGTTCACCACCGCATAGGCATCCGGCAGGGTTTCGCCGCCCAGGTGATGATCAAGCACAACGACATCCGCGCCTTGCGCCGCCGCGATCGGATCGTGCGACAGGGTTCCGCAATCCACGCAGATGACAAGATCATGGTCTTTGGCAAGCGCCTGCATCGCGGGGACGTTCGGGCCGTAGCCTTCGTCGATCCGGTCGGGAACGTAGAGCGTTGCGCGCCGGTCAAGCTGGCGCAGCCAGTCGATCAGCAACGCGGCAGACGCGCCGCCATCCACGTCATAATCCGCGAAAATCGCGATCCGCTCTCGGTTTCTGACGGCATGCACCAAGCGCTCTGCGGCGCGCTGCATATCGCGCAAGCCGCGCGGATCAGGCAGCAACGCGCGCAACGTGGGTTCGAGATAGCTGGGCGCGTCATCAGACGAGACGCCGAGGCGCGCCAATGTCTGACAGAGGGCGAGCGGCAAACCGGTGTCTTGCGCCAGAGCTTCGGACTGGCGCGTCACCTCTGCCGTGGGCCCGATCCATTTGCGTCCGGTCAGGGACCGGTCAACACCCAGATAGCCCGTCACGAAACCCTCACGCGTGGCGCGGATTGCGGTAGGTCATACGCCGGACAGACCCGGTTTTGGACCGCATCAGCAGCGTTTCGGTGGTGTAAAACCCGACCTCGCGCTTGATACCGGGCAGCAGCGATCCACTCGTGACGCCGGTAGCGGCGAAGATGACATCCTGCGTGACCATTTCGTCACGGTTGTAAATCTTGTCCAGATCGGTGATCCCGGCCTTGGCCGCACGGCCTTTCTCATCGTCGTCGCGAAACAGCAGGCGGCCGAAAATCTGCCCGCCCATGCATTTCAACGCGGCCGCCGCCAGCACACCTTCGGGTGCGCCACCCGTTCCCATATACATGTCGATCCCGGTTTGCGCCGGTTCGGCGCAGTGCATCACGCCGGCCACATCGCCATCCGTGATCAACCGGATCGACGCGCCCGTCGAGCGAATCTCGGCGATCATGTCTTCATGGCGGGGGCGTTCGAGCACGCAGACCGTAATATCGCGCGGACGGCAATCCTTGGCCTTCGCAAGCGCCTCGACCCGCTCTTTCGGGGTCATGTCGAGCGTCACGACGTTCTCGGCAAAGCCCGGCCCGATCGCCAGCTTGTCCATATACACGTCCGGCGCGTGCAGCATGGAGCCGCGCGGCCCCATCGCAATCACGGTCAGCGCGTTGGGCATGTCCTTGGCCGTCAGCGTCGTGCCTTCGAGCGGATCAAGCGCGATATCGACGCCGGGACCGTTGCCGTTGCCCACTTCCTCACCGATGAACAGCATCGGCGCTTCATCCCGTTCGCCCTCACCGATCACCACCACACCCTTGATATCAAGCAGGTTGAGCTGTTCTCGCATGGCGTTGACGGCCGCCTGATCGGCGGCTTTCTCGTCACCGCGCCCGATTAGATCGACAGTCGCAATCGCGGCTTGCTCGGCCACGCGCGCCAGACCGAGGGACAGCATGCGGTCATTGAAATCGGAGCGAGTGGGCATAAAATTCTCCAGACGGGATTTTGTTGAACTGTATCCGTGTTAAGCGCGGCGGTATTGGCTGACAAGCGTGATTGCGCTATCGCGCTCAGACCTTCTCGATCCGAAGGGCCACGGGCTCGCCCTCGACAACGCCGGTGCCCACCATCGATGCAAGCGCCGTGTCAAGCGCCGCGCGCGTGGTCTTGTGGGTCACGATCAGCACCGGCGCGGTGTCGAGATCATGGCTGCGCTGGCGCATCCGGTTGATCGACACACCCGCCTCACCCAGCACAGCCGCCACCTTCGCGAGCGCGCCGGGTTTGTCGAGCAACAAGAGCCGCAGATAATAGGGCGCTGAAGTTGCAGTTTGGGCAGGAGAGGCTTTGACCAGAGTGCTGGAAGGTTGTCCGAAGGTCGTGACCCGCGTGCCGCGCGCAATGTCGAGAACATCGCCCATGACCGCGCTTGCCGTCGGACCCTCGCCGGCACCGGCGCCGCGCAGGACGATCTGGCCAACCTGATCGCCTTCGATCACGACCATATTCGTACCACCGTCCAGCTGACCCAGTGGCGATGTCGCCGGGACGAGGCAGGGCGACATGCGTTGCTCAAGGCCGCGCCCCGTCATCTGGCACACACCCAAGAGCTTGACCTTATAGCCCATGTCAGCGGCCTGACGAATGTCCTCGATGCTGACGCGGCCGATACCTTCAAGCTCTACCGCATCGAACGCCACCTGAGTTCCAAACGCAATCGACGCCAAAAGCGCCAGCTTGTGGCCCGCGTCGATGCCACCGACATCCAGTTCGGGATCGGCTTCGAGAAACCCAAGCCCGTCCGCCTCTGCGAACGCCTCGTCATAGCTCAGACCGGCGGATTCCATGCGCGTCAGGATGTAGTTGCAGGTGCCGTTCATCACCCCCATGACACGTTCGATGTCATTGCCCGCAAGAGCTTCGGTCAATGCCTTGACCACTGGTATCCCGCCGGCAACCGCAGCTTCGAAACGCAACACTGCGCCAGATGCTTCTGCCGCTTCGGCCAGCGCCTGACCGTGATGCGCCAACAGCGCTTTGTTGGCAGAAACGACGTCCTTCCCAGCCCGAAGCGCCGCTTCGGTCGCGGCCTTCGCCGGACCATCGCTGCCGCCCATAAGTTCAACAAAAACATCCACATCGTCGCGCTGCGCCAGAGTGACGGGATCGTCCTCCCAATCGTAGCTGTCAAGCGGCACACCGCGATCCTTGACTCGGCTGCGCGCGCATACCGCCGAAATCGCAATCGGCCGACCGCTCCGGGCTTCAAGCAGCGCCGCCTTCTGGCGCACGATCTTGACGACCCCGGCGCCCACGGTGCCCAATCCTGCAATTCCAAGGCGCAAGGGTTCGGTCATGGGGCATCCTTTCAGAAACAGGCAAATTTTGGCCCGCAATAGCGCCTTGTGGGGGATGCTGCAACGGGGCGTGTCAGGGGGGCGTGACACCGGTCTCCATACGGTCGCGCGTGTCCGGCTCGATCACCGGTCGCCGCAAACCGTCAGCGCGGTTTCGCAAGCCTTCGGCACGCGCGCGAAGCTCTTCGTCATCGGTTTCCGTCAGGCGCGGTTCTTCGGCGGTCAAAAGTTGCTCGAATGGCAGCAGTTTCGGCGTTTCAAGCCTGGCGGCGTCAGCGCTCAGCGCTGCATCGACCTGCGGAAACTCGGCGCAGGCCGTCAGGCTCATCATTAAAAGGATCCACGCACGCCACATCGTCCCGCTCCTTCTTTGGCACTGTCATGCCGCAGCGACAGCGCACGTGCAACCACGGGCTTGATCTGAACAATCGTTCAGTTAACCTGACGGGCATGGCACGCACGACGGGATCTCACTCGGACATCACCGGCCCCCGCGTTCAAAGCGCGGCGCTGACGCTGTTTGCCCGTCATGGCTATGCCGCGGTGTCGATGCGCCAGATCGCCAGGCTGGTCGGCGTACAGGCGGGCGCGCTTTACAACTATACGACCGACAAGCAATCGCTGCTGTTCGATCTGCTCAAGGGACATATGGACGATCTGTTGACCGCCCATGCCGCCTTGCCGCAAAGTGCAACGCCGCAATTGCAGCTTGAAGCGTTCACACGGTTTCATATCCGCTTTCATCTGGAACGTCCGGAGGCGGTGTTCATCTCGTATATGGAGCTGCGCAATCTGACACCGGACAACTTTTCCGCCATCGAAGACTTGCGCCGGCAATACGAGCGCGAATTGGAAACGATCTTGGAGAACGGTCGCAACACTGGCGCTTTCGACATTGCCGACATCAAAATCACCGCGCTTGCCATCATCGCCATGCTGACCGGCGTCAACACGTGGTATCGCAGCGGAGGGCGTCTTTCGCTGGACGAGATCGAGAACATTTACTGGCACATGGTCCGCAAATCGGTCACCTGAACCGCTTGCCCCTTTAGCTGTCGTGACGAAGATCGCTGGGTCCGATCATATCAATGACCTTTATCATCCATCGCAGCAACTCTGCGTCGGCGGGATCGCGCGATTGGGTCAGGCCGATTGCGCGGTCTCGTAAAACCGGCCACTGCCGGTAAAAATCCACCGCATCGTCAATCTCAAAAGGCGCGTGCTTTTCCGGCATAAACGGGGTGTCCTGGATCATTGCGCGACCAGCCTAGCAAAGCCTCGCAACGCAAGAGCGTGAAATCAGTGTGAAAGACTTGGTTCCCATGACCGCGGCGTTTAGCATAACGTAACGTAAAGGGAGAACCACATCTTGGCCGCAGAGCTCGAAATTTCGCTATTCGGTTCTTGCGTACTGCGCCACACCGACCCGCGCGCGGGCGACATTACCGGAGCAAAGCACCGCGCCTTGTTTGCGCTCCTCGTGACTGCGCCGCTGAACCGCCGTTCGCGAAGCTTTCTTCAGGAAACCCTATGGGGCCTGGCAGATTACGAAAGCGGGCATCAGAATCTGCGACGCGCGCTTTCGGATCTGCGCAAGCGGATCGGTGACAATTTCGACAAAATCCTGACCGTGTCGAACAAGGAAATCGAGATCGACATGGCACGGATCAAGGTGATCGGCGGGCCTGCCGACGGGCCATTTCTCGATGATCTGAATGTCCGGGAACCGGCGTTTGTCGCGTGGCGCGACGGGGTGCGGGCGCGACCTGACACGGTGAAGGCTCTGTGTACCATTTCGAAAAAGACCGGGCCGGCCCGCATCCGGCCTCGCGTTTGCGCTCTGCCTCTGGCTGTCCCAGCGGGCGACAGGGATCTTGCCATCGCCGGTGACTGGATTGCCGAGGAAACCTGCCGGATGATGTCGCGCTCCAGCCTGTTATCCGTGATTTCGCACCTGTCAGGCCGCGCCATGTCGCAGCGATTTGTCGATCTTGTGAATGTGCGCAAAACGCTCGATGTTGATTTTCTGATGACCGGCGCGATGCGGCGGCATGGTGACCTGCTGGTCGCCGATGTCGATTTCATTGACGTTCACACCGGCACGCTGCTGTGGAACCGCCATCTGTCTTGTGGCGCCGCACATTTTGCACAGGACGCTGCGGACTGGCTGGTGAACGTCGTGCAATCGGTTGGCCGCTCGATTGCCGAAACCGCGTTGCATGTGGGGCGTCAGACGCCATTGCCGGACCTTCCCGACCACCGCCTGCTGATCGCCGGTGCCACCGCGATGCACCACCCGAGGCTTGGCGACTTCCTGCGCGCACGGCAATTGCTCGATGAGGCCGCGTCGCGTGCGCCCGACAATCCGAACGTGCTGTCATGGCTTGGCAAGTGGTATGTTTTGAGCATCTTCAAGAATTACAGCACGGATCGCGCGGGTGACACGCAGCGGGCGCTTGATTGCACGGCACGTGCGCTGGATCTTGATCCGCAATCAAGTTTCGGGCTGACAATCGACGGGTTTGTGAACGGCAATATCCTGAAAAACATGGATCTCGCCGAGAAACGCTATGCTGCCGCGCAAGATATCAATCCCAGCGAAAGCCTCGCATGGCTTTTGCGGGGGTCGCTGCTCGCTTTTCGTGACGAGGGCCAATCTGCCATTCGCGCCACCAAAATGGCGCGCGACCTGTCTCCCATTGATCCCTTCGCGTATTATTTCGACAGCCTTGCAAGCTCGGCTTATCTGGCAGGTGGCGAATACGAAAAGGCGCTGGAACTGGCCGATCGCTCTCTGGAGGTGAATGACCGGCATATCTCGACGCTCCGCTCGCGGATTGCCGCGCTTCACGCGCTGGATCGCGGCGCCGAAGCGCGCCAGACCGCCGACGATCTGCAACGCCGGTTTCCCGATTTCTGCCTCGACGATTATCGCAACACGCATCCCTCTGCCGATAGCAAGACCGGCAAGCTGGTCATGACCGCATTGGCAGCCGCAGGGGTTCCATAACGTATTTTGCAAAAGGATGATTCAACATGGCGCAATATGGTGGCTTCGGCGGATTTGGAGGGTTTGGTGGGTTTGGGGGCTTCGGCGGTTTCGGCGGCGGCACCAACTTCACCGGCCTGGGCGGATTTCTGGGGAGACAGGACCCCGGTGGTTATGATGCGGCAACAACGCTGGGTCTGCAATCGGTCGCGGAGGGTCTGCGCCATCTGACAGAAGCGGGGGCGAGCCCCACTGATCAGGAATTGCCGTTTTCCAATCCCGCCAATCTGTCTGGATTGGCAACATGGGTGCGCGGATCGCTCTATGTCAGCGAATTTCTGGCCGGAGTGTCGGCTCAGCCGCATGACGCCACCGAAAGCGAGGCGGCCAAGGTCGGCCTGTCATTTGACGGCAAGTCGTGTCTGATCCTGCACCGTCCCGACCAAAGCCTTTTGCGGGAACAATGCAGCTATGTCGCCGATTACGCCACTTTGCGGGCAGAGCGCACCGCAGAGATCACCTCGCAGCTTGGCTTTCCGACTGCGTATTTCGCGATGATACTGGGTTTGCATAGCGCTCAGAACGCCAAGACGTTCGAATTGATCACCGCGACCCAAGTCGCGGCGGCACACGCGGCGATGATCGTCAAAAGTCATCTTGCGGTGCGTCGGCCGGACCAGATCGACGCCCGCCTCATGCCGATGATCCCGACGCCCGGTCACGGCAGCTTTCCGTCGGCCCACGCGACCGAAAGCTACGCCGTGCTGACCGTCCTCGAAGCCTTGTTGAAGGACTGGAACTGCCTGTCAGACGGTGACGAGCGCATCGACGTGATGCGCGCATTGGCCGAGCGGATCGCGGTCAACCGCACGGTCGCCGGGGTCCACTACCCGATCGACAGCTGGGCCGGCGCGACGCTGGGCCGGATCGTGGGGACAATCGTCTTGAACCGCTGCGGACTCATCAAAGACATCACCGCGATGGACTACGCCCCGGCCAGTCACGACTTCTTCGATGAAGACTTCCGCGACCCCACAATCGCGACCGCACGCGGACTGGCGCCCACCGGCGAGACCCACCATCTTCCGTCGACCCCGACCTTCAAATGGCTGTGGGAGCACGCCAGCGACGAAGCACAGAAGGTTTGATCATGTTTCCACAGCGCAGCAGCAATGAACGGATCGAGAAATACACCGGCCCCTACGAGCGCTGGGTTTTCTCTGAGGACTTGGGCCGTCCTTACGCATTTCCCGCCATCAAGCACGGTCCGTCGACGCATTTCACCGCGCTTATGGAAGGGCGCGGCACCCTTCACGATACCGCCAACCTCAAAATCCGCATTCCACCGCTCTGGAGTTCGAGCCCTGACGTGACGCCATTCGTCATGTGGGACAAGTCTGGTCCTACCGAAAGTGCAAACGAGGATGCCCGTCTTGCGCGGCTGCTCGATACGCTCGATGCGCCGCGCTATCGGCTCAATATGCCGATAGAACCCGCAACCTGGGCGACGACGTACACCCCCGATCAACCGCCTGCCGGATGGCGGCGCCCGAGTGCCAAACCGCGCGCGATTATTGGCGTGATCGATGACGGCATTCCGTTCATGCACCGCGCGTTTTGCGACAGCCAAGGCGCAACGCGGATCAACGTATGCTGGATGCAAGGCGCCCGCGCCGACACACGCGCCGCCGTTCCGATGGGGCGTGAGATCACCAACGGGCAGATCGACGATCTTCGCGCCCGTCACGGATCACAGGAACGCCGGGCCTATTTCGAAGCCGGCGCGATTGACCGACATCTGCCGGAACTTGACACCGTCCTGATGCACCACGCCACCCACGGCGCGCATATCATGGGTCTGGCTGCCGGAAATGATCGCACTGTCAGCGCGCACGATTTGCCAGACGACGCCCAGATCATCGCCGTGCAACTGCCCAACACAATCGCTTGGGACACGTCCGGCTTTGGCAAGGAAATGATGATGCTCAGCGCCATCGAGTACATTTTCCAACGCGCCCGGATGATCGCAGATGCCTATGACGGAGAGGAAATTCCGCTGGTCCTCAATTTCAGCTATGGATGGAGTGCCAATCGGCATGACGGTCAATCCAGCTTTGAACGTGCGGTAGAGGCGATTTTGACATCGCGCCGCGAAAGGCAACCTTTGACGGAAATTGTCATGCCAACCGGCAACAACTTCGCCAATGACATGCACGCGCGTTTGTCTCCGGACGATGCCACTGACGGCGTTTACAATTTTGGCTGGCAGATCAAACCGGACGACCGCACATCAAGCTATCTTGAGATCTGGCTGCCGCTTCATCTTGATCCGCGCGGCTGGAGCGTCACTGTCACCCCGCCGCACAACCTGACGCTTGAGACCGGCGGCACGATGGATATATCGCCCGATGCCGACCTTGCAGGGGGCGACCCGAGGCGGTTTGGCGAGCTTGAGATGATGGGAAAGAACATCGGCCAACTGTCTGTCGACAGACATCAAGGCAATCGCTGGCGCGTCATGTTGGCTCTGATTCCGACGACCGCCAACAACGAACAGGACCGGCGCGCACCATCGGGGCTGTGGACGATATCCGTTGACACCGCCCAGGACCCGCTGCGCGAAGGCCAGCACCTCGACATCTGGGTGCAACGCGATGACGATCCAACGCAACTCGGCACCGGCGGGCAGCAGAGCGTACTTGTTGACCTGAAGCGCCCCAAACCGCCGCGTCCTTTGGAAACGCGCGGCTTGTCGCCGGTGCGCGGCTACGGTTGCCTGAACGGGATCGGCACCGCCCCATCTGTCTTTCGCGTCGCGGGCTATGTTCAGACCACCGACACACCCGCCCCATATAGCGGCAGCGCGTCCGTCGCCATTGCACCGGACGAGACTGCAACCCTCGGCCCAGAGGTTCCAAATGCGTGCGCGGTTTCCGATCAAGGCACCATGCGACCCGGCCTGCCCTCCATCGGCGTTCTGTCAGGTTCAGGCGCGCGGGTTATCGGTACAAGTGCCGCCGCGGCGACCGCAACCAGGATGATTGCGCTTAATTTCCTGTCAGGAAATGGCGCGACAACAGGATTCTTGCCCTTGCATGACGACACGCAGCCAAAACCCATGCAAGAGGCGCAAGCCATTGCCAGAGAGGGGAAATTCCGTGTCCCTCCGGTTTGCGGCATCGCTTTGAAACATCCGGGTTAGGCAATGTTCAGACCGCGTGAATTCATTTCTCACGCTTTTCTCACTCACACCATTGCTCCCGCATCCCTAAACTCATGATTGTGCTTGGCAGCACTTCAGGAGCCTCAGATTGCGGGTTTTTTTGCCTCCTCCCAAACCCGCAATCTGAACTGGACGCCCGCGTGACTTTGGCCGCCTGCTTTGACGCGTCGGAGAGATCGCAGAATTGAGGAGACTGGAGCGCACCATTCCGCGCTCCAGTCGCGTGCAAGTCTTATCTCGTCCAGGACGAAACAAGCTCGTCGTAGTTCACCGTCTGTGGCTCTTCGTCGGTGGTGTCCAAAGCAGGCTTCGGCGCACCGGGCTGCTCCAGCCAGTAGGACGCTTCACGCTCTTCGTTGAGGACCGGACCCAGATCACCCTGGATGCCAGCGCGCTCGAGTCGCTCCATCACGCTTTCCATGTCAGCGCACAACTGGTCGAGAGCCTCTTGCGAGGATTTCGCGCCCGACATGGCGTCGCCAATGTTCTGCCACCAGAGCTGAGCCAGCTTGGGGTAGTCCGGAACGTTTGTGCCGGTGGGTGACCACTGTGTCCGTGCAGGCGAGCGGTAGAATTCCACCAATCCGCCAAGGTTCGGCGCACGTTCCGTGAAGTGATCGGAGTTGACGGTCGACTCGCGAATGAAGGTCAGACCGACATCCGATTTCTTCACGTCGACTGTCTTGGACGTCACGAACTGGGCATAAAGCCACGCTGCCTGAGCACGATCTTCGGGCGTCGATTTCATCAACGTCCACGATCCCACGTCCTGATAGCCAACCTTCATCCCCTCCTCCCAATACGCACCATGCGGGCTGGGAGCGAGGCGCCATTTCGGCGTGCCGTCTTCGTTCATCACGGCATCGGACGCAACCAGCGGTGCGACGAACGTCGTGTACATGAACATTTGCTGCGCGATATTGCCCTGTGCAGGAACCGGCCCGGCCTCCGAGAAGGTCATGCCCATCGCCGAGGGGGGCGAGTATTCCTGCAACCACTTGATCGCACTGTCCACAGCATAGACCGCAGCGGGCGAGTTCGTGGCGCCGCCACGGCTCACACATGCGCCGACAGGCTGGGAGTTTTCGTTGACACGAATGCCCCATTCATCGACCGGCAGGCCGTTTGGCTCACCCACGTCGCCCATACCGGCCATGGACATCCATGCGTCGGTGTAGCGCCAGCCAAGCGACGGGTCTTTCTTGCCGTAATCCATGTTGCCGTAGACTTCGACGCCATCGATTACGCGGCCAGTGAAAAATTCCGCGATATCCTGATACGCGGACCAGTTGACCGGAACGCCCAGATCATACCCGTAGGCTTCCTTGAAATCGGCCATGATTTCCGGATCTGTGAACCAATCATACCGGAACCAGTAGAGGTTTGCGAACTGCTGGTCGGGCAGCTGATAGAGTTTGCCGTCGGGTCCGGTGGTGAACTGAAGGCCGATAAAATCTTCCAGATCAAGCGTCGGAGACGTCACATCTGCCCCTTCACCAGACATCCAGTCGGTCAGGTTTCGAACTTGCTGATAGCGGAAATGCGTTCCGATCAGATCACTGTCGTTGACATAGGCGTCATAGATGTTCTCGCCCGATTGCATTTGCGTCTGCAATTTCTCGACAACGTCGCCTTCGCCGATCAGGTCATGCGTGACCTGAATACCCGTGATCGCCGTAAACGCCGGAGCGAGCACCTGGCTTTCGTATTCATGCGTCGTGATCGTTTCGGAGACGACGTTGATCGACATGCCGGCATAAGGCTCGGCCGCGTCGATAAACCATTGCATCTCGGCTTCCTGGTCTTCGCGAGACAGGGTTGTGACCCCGTCAATCTCCTCATCGAGGAACTTCATCGCGGCATCCATATCTGCGAATGCCGGACCCGCGAGCAGTCCGAGACTTAGCCCCAGTGCCGTTGTGGATTTCATTAAAACGTTCATCAGATTTCCTCCCTTGGAATAGAACGGTTCGTTTCTCCGCAAAGCTGCGGACGTGATCTGGCCTGCCTACACCCAGCGGAACACCGCAGCGGCGTAAGCAAGACAAATGAGAAGCGCATAAGGTTGCGGGCCAAAGCCCAGACCCAACCATGCGAGATTGATAAAGGCCGATCCGAGCAGGGTGATGAACAACCTGTCGCCGCGCGTCGTTTCAATCCGCAAGACACCGGTGCGCGGAGTTTCGGGGTATTTGACGGCCAGGACCGTAAAGACGATCAACAGCGCCGCGATACTTGCGAAAAAGGCCGCCGTCGGCCATGTCCATGCCATCCAGTCAAGCATCATGTGTTCCTTTCGAAATCAACCGGCTCATCACACCCGTCCCAAGGCAAAGCCTTTGGCGATGTAATTGCGCACGAAGTAAATCACCAACGCTCCCGGAACGATCGTCAGCACGCCCGCAGCCGCAAGCACACCCCAATCGACCCCTGCCGCGCCCACAGTCCGCGTCATCGTCGCGGCGATCGGTTTTGCATCGACCGAGGTCAGCGTACGTGACAACAGCAATTCGACCCACGAAAACATGAAGCAGAAAAACGCGGCCACACCGATCCCAGACGCGATCAGCGGGGTAAAGATCTTGATAAAGAACTTCGGGAACGAATAGCCGTCGATATAGGCTGTCTCGTCGATCTCCTTGGGCACGCCGCGCATGAAGCCTTCGAGTATCCAGACCGCCAGTGGGACGTTGAACAGACAATGCGCCAAGGCAACCGCGATATGGGTGTCAAAGAGACCGATGCTGGAATAGAGTTGAAAGAACGGCAAGGCGAACACAGCCGGCGGGGCCATGCGGTTGGTCAGCAACCAGAAGAACAGGTGCTTGTCGCCCATGAACCTGTAGCGGCTGAACGCGTAGGCCGCAGGCAGCGCCACCGCAAGGCTGATGGCTGTGTTCAAGACGACATAGATCAGCGAATTGACGTAGCCCATATACCAACTGGGATCGGTCAGGATCTTGGCGTAATTCGCCAGAGTGAACGAACGCGGCCACAGTGAAAACGTGCCGAGGATCTCGTTATTCGTTTTCAGGCTCATGTTCAGCAGCCAGTAGATCGGCAGCATGAGGAACAGGATATACAGTCCCATGACCACCGCCGAACCGGACGGTCGGAACCGGCGCGTTGCCTTGCGGGGGCGCTCGACGACCATCTCGCGTTTGTCGATGACAACTTCGGGGATTGCTGCGTCGCTCATTTACTTGCCCTCTCTTTTGTCGATCGTCGTCATCACGGTGTAGAAGACCCACGAGATTGCCATGATCACCAGGAAGTACATCAGGCTGAACGCCGCAGCCGGGCCAAGATCGAACTGGCCAAGGGCCATTTTGACGAGGTCGATGGACAGGAAGGTAGTTGCATTGCCGGGCCCGCCGCCGGTGACAACGAAGGGTTCGGTGTAGATCATGAAGCTGTCCATGAACCGCAGCAGGATCGCGATCATCAGCACGCCCGCCATCTTGGGAAGCTCGATATAGCGGAACACGGCCCAACGGCTGGCCTGATCGATCTTGGCCGCCTGGTAATAGGCGTCGGGGATGGAGCGAAGACCGGCAAAGGCCAGCAGCGCGACGAGGGACGTCCAGTGCCAGACATCCATCACAATGACCGTCACCCACGCGTCGATCGTATCCTGGGTGTAGTTGTAATCAATGCCGATCGCATCAAGCGTGTAGCCAAGCAAGCCGATATCCACGCGTCCGAAGATTTGCCAGATCGTGCCGACCACGTTCCATGGGATCAAGAGCGGCAACGACATCAGCACGAGGCAGAAGGACGACCAAAAGCCGCTTTTGGGCATGTTCAGCGCTACAAAAATGCCAAGCGGAACTTCGATTGCCAGAATGATGGCCGAGAACATCAACTGACGCCCCAGCGCATCCCACATCCGGCTTGAATGGAGCATGTCCTTGAACCAGTCGAGCCCGGCCCAAAAGAACTGGTTTTGGCCAAATGTGTCCTGCACCGAATAGTTCACCACGGTCATCAGCGGAATGACAGCCGAGAATGCCACCAGCACCATGACGGGCAGGATCAGGAACCATGCTTTTTGATTGACGGTCTTGTTCATTGCGCGACCCTTTCGCTGGGTTCAATCCGCCAGTCGTCGGCGTAAACGTTGATCCCGGCGGGATCGAACGTGATGCGGTCAGTGTCTGAGGAGATTGCGTCATCCTCGTTTGCAATGGCGCTTATAGCGCGACCATCGACATCAAGGCGCACGATACGGTGGCGGCCGACATCCTCGATCCTGCGGATCGTCGCGGGAAGCCCGTCGCCGCCGACGTTCATGCGAATGAATTCCGGACGAACGCCGATTTGCGTCTTTCCATGCGCCGCATAAGCGGCCCCGAGGTCAACATGCGTTTGCCCGACCCGAGCTTTCGCACCGTCGATCTGCGCATCAAACAGGTTCATGCCCGGCGATCCGATGAAGTAGCCGACAAACGTGTGCGCCGGGCGTTCAAACAATTCCTGCGGCGTGCCGATCTGAACGACCCGTCCGTCATGCATGACCACCACCTTGTCGGCAAAGGTCAGCGCCTCGGTCTGGTCATGGGTCACATAGATCATCGTGTGGCCAAAATCCTGATGCAGCTTCTTCAACTGCGTGCGCAGCTCCCATTTCATATGCGGGTCGATCACCGTCAGCGGTTCATCAAACAGCAGGGCATTGACGTCTTCACGCACCATACCACGCCCGAGTGAAATCTTCTGTTTGGCATCCGCCGTCAGGCCACGCGCCTTGCGATCCAGTTCCGTCTCCATCCCGATCATCGCGCCGACCTTTTGGACAAGCCGGGTGATTTCCGCTTTGTCCATACCCCGGTTCTTGAGCGGAAACGCGAGGTTCTCGCGCACTGTCATCGTGTCGTAAACAACTGGAAACTGGAAAACCTGCGCGATATTCCGGTCTGCTGTCGGGGCGGTCGTGACATCCTTGTCGTCAAACAAGACACGCCCCTGCGATGGGATCAAAAGCCCGGATATGATGTTCAGCAATGTGGATTTTCCGCACCCCGAGGCGCCGAGGAGCGCGTAAGCCTCACCATCGGCCCAGTCGTGGTTCAATTCCTTGAGCGCGAAATCATCCTCCGACTTCGGGTTCGGCGAATAGGAATGGGCAAGGTTATCAAGCGTGATTTTGGCCATTACGCAGCCTCCGCGTAAGGAGCGCCAGCAACAAGCGCGCCATCTTCCGCGAAGATATAGACCCGGCTGGCATCAAGATAGACAGGCAAGGCTTGCCCGGATTTCAGATCGCGGACGCCGTGAATAAGGCCGACCCAGCGTTCCTTGCCGTGATCGAGGTGAATGAACGTCTCGGAACCGGTGATTTCTGTCACGTTCAACGTGGTGTCGAACCGGATCGCATCCGGTCCCGCTTCCAGCGTCAGATGGCTGGGTCGAAAGCCGGCCAGATACCGCCCGTCCGGCAAACCGGCGGCAAAAGCACCGGCAGGAATATCACCACCGGGATGCCGCAAAACGTCGCCCGACTTTTCAAAGGCCAGAAAGTTCATCGGCGGATCGGAAAACACCCGCGCCGTTGTCGCGTCGCGCGGCTGACGGTAAACCTGTGCGGTCGGGCCAAACTGGGTCACGCGCCCTTCCCACAATGTCGCGCAGTTCCCGCCCAGCAAGAGCGCCTCCTCGGGTTCGGTGGTTGCATAGACAAATATGGAGCCGGATTCCTCGAATATCCGCGGGATTTCGGCGCGCAGCTCCTCGCGCAACTTGTAGTCGAGGTTGGCCAGCGGTTCATCCAGCAGGACCAGCCCGGCATTCTTCACCAATGCACGCGCCAGCGCGCAGCGTTGTTGCTGCCCGCCGGAAAGTTCAAGCGGCTTGCGATCCAGCATGGGGGACAACTGCATCAGGTCTGCGGTTTCGCGCACGCGCCTGTCGATTTCAGATGTGTCCAGACCCATCAGCTTCATCGGTGACGCGATATTGTCGTAAACGCTCATCGAGGGGTAGTTGATGAATTGCTGGTACACCATTGCCACCTTCCGGTCTTGCACGCGCTGGCCAGTGACGTCGTTGCCCTCCCAGATAATGCGACCCTTGGTGGGCTGGTCCAGACCGGCCATCAAACGCATCAGGGATGTCTTGCCGGAGGATGTCGGCCCCAGGAGCACGTTCATCGTGCCGTTCTCAAGCGTCAAATCCGTGGGATGGATATGCGTCTGGCCATTCACGATATGGGTTACGCCGTCAAGTGTCAGTGTCACTGCAAGCTCTCCTTCGCGGCGTCATTGCGCGGCAGACGCGGTCGCGCCTCTGCGGTGTGTCATGTAGGTCTCCAGAGTTGCCGCCTCATCTTGCGAAAGTCGCAGCCCGAGTTTCGAGCGGCGCCACAGCACATCATCCGCGGTCTGAGCAAATTCGCGTTCCATAAGCCAATCGACTTCGGCCGAGCTGAGGGTTGCACCAAAGTCCCGCCCCAAATCAGAGGCGTCTCGCGCATCCCCAAGGATCAGGCGCGCATCCGTGCCATAGGCGCGGATCAGACGCTGGGCCCATTTTTGCCCCAAAAACGGATAATCCCGCGTCAAGCCCTCGATCAGCCCGTCAACCCCGTCTACGGCGAAATCTCCACCCGGCAACGCAGCTTCGGCGGTCCAGGGGGAAGTGGTGTTGCCAAGTTCGACGTCGATTTTTTCCATCGCATGCTCGGCAAGACGCCGATAAGTCGTGATCTTTCCGCCAAAAATGTTCAGAACCGGAGCACCCTCGCTGCGGTTGACTTTCAGCGTGTAGTCCCGCGTCGCTGCGGTCGCTGACGACGCATCGTCATCGTATAGCGGGCGAACGCCGGAATAGGTCCACACGATATCGTCGATCCCGATAGGTGATTTCAGATATCCGTTCACAAATGAGATCATGTAGTCGCGCTCTGCATCGGTGCAGACCGGAGGAGTGTCCGGATCGTCATGCTCGCGATCTGTCGTGCCGATCAGCGTGAAATCCGTTTCATACGGGATAGCAAACATGATCCGGCCATCGGTGCCCTGAAAGAAGTAGCACTTGTCATGCTCGAACAGACGCCGCGTCACGATATGACTGCCGCGCACCAGACGAACACCGTCGGCACTCTCGGCGTGCACCCGGTTGTGCAGCACATCCTCAACCCAAGGCCCACCGGCGTTGACGATCATGCGGGCGCGAATGGTGGACGTTTTGCCCCTGACCGCGTCCTCCAGAAGGACATGCCAAACGCCATCCGACTGATGCGCGCTGACGACTTTGGTGCGGGTCAGAATGGTGGCCCCGCGATCCTGCGCATCGCGTGCGTTCAACGCGACAAGACGAGCGTCTTCGATCCAGCAATCCGAATATTCATAAGCTTTTTCAAACTTCTCCAGCAGAGGCGCGCCTTCCGGCGCTGTCGTGAGGTCGATCGTGGATGTTGGTGGAAGGATTTTCCGCCCGCCGAGGTGATCATAGAGGAAAAGACCCATCCGGATCAGCCATGCCGGCCGCTGCCCTTTCGACCACGGCATGACAAGGTTCAACAGCTTGGAGGTCGGCGTATCACTCTCGAAACGTATGTCGGAGGTGTAGGGAAGAACGAACCGCATCGGCCAGGAGATATGCGGCATCGCTCGCAACAGCGTTTCGCGTTCGATCAGGCTTTCGCGCACAAGACGAAACTCGAAATATTCGAGATACCGCAAACCGCCATGAAAGAGCTTGGTTGACGCCGAAGACGTGCCGGAGGCCAGATCGGACATCTCGGCAAGCGTGACGGACAATCCGCGCCCGGCCGCATCTCTCGCGATGCCGCAGCCGTTGATGCCGCCGCCGATCACCAAAAGATCGTTGATGTGCCCCGCCCCTGTCACTCAGATCCTCCCAAATCCTCGTTTTGCCCGATCACTTTAACAAACTTATAAAAAAAGAACAGCAAATGTGTTCGTATATTTTCGCTTTCTTTCAACTTATTGTTTTTCCGAAGAAATCTATTGCAGAATTTCGGCCTCGCTCGATCAGCACCAAAGGTGCGGCGATTCTCTTGCGCAGTCCACGTGTCCGAAACGTATTTTCACAGGGTGCAAAATCTGCGAAACACGCGACCAATCTTGGAGAGTGATGTGTCGCAGGCGATCAGATATCCCGAAATTCTCGAAATCGCGCGCCGCGACGGCAAAGTGACCGTCGAAGGGCTGGCCGAACATTTCGAAGTCACCTTGCAAACGATCCGCCGCGATCTCACCGATCTCGCAGAGGCGGGACGGCTGGAGCGGGTTCATGGCGGTGCGGTGCTGCCCTCGGGCACAACCAACATCGCTTACGAGGAACGCAGGCAGTTGAACGCGGCGGCCAAGACCGCAATGGCCCGCGCCTGTGCCGCACAGGTTCCGGACGACTGCACGGTGTTTCTTAATATCGGAACCAGCACCGAGGCCGTCGCAAACGAATTGCGTCACCACAACAACCTGCTTGTCGTCACCAACAACATGAACGTGGCCAACACCTTGTCGCAGAACCCGAATTCGCAGGTCATCGTCACCGGTGGATCCCTGCGACAGTCTGATGGCGGGTTGGTCGGCGACATCACAACCTCGACCATCCGTCAGTTCAAGTTCGACATCGGTGTGATCGGATGTTCCGCGATCGACCAGGACGGCGATATCCTCGATTTCGACGTGCAGGAAGTCGGCGTCACCCGCACCATTCTGGCGCAATCACGCCGGACATTCCTGATTGCGGATCACAGCAAGCTGAAAAGGGTCGCTCCGGCGCGGGTCACGTCGCTGGGTGACATTGATGTGTTTTTCACCGACAGACCGATAGAGGCGAACCTCAAGAGCCTGTGCGACCAGTGGGACACGGATGTTGTCGTGAACAAGGTTGGCGGAGTCGAGAATTGCTAGACTCGCTCTCGACCCTGGCGACAAGCGTGCTGCAATATCTCATGGAAGACGTCCAGCCAAACACAGTGGTGCGGGCGGTGGGACTCGAACCCACACGGCGCTAGGGCCTTCGGATTTTAAGTCCGATATGTCTACCATTCCATCACGCCCGCACGAATTCAGTCTTTAACGGCGGCAGAGTCCGAGAACAATACTAACCGTTTGCGAAGCCATCCCTCAGGTCACGTTGCCGAAAGACTCTTCCTTGACCGCCTGCATCGCGACATATGTCGACGTCGCGGCGACGTAGGGCAATGTCGAAATCTTCTCGGCCAGGACCTGTCGATAACTGTGCATGTCAGCGGTGCGCACCTTCAGCAAATAATCGAAGTTTCCGGCGATCAGATGCGCCTGCTCGATCTCGGGAATCCTGGTGACGGCGTCATTGAATGCAGACAGCGCCGCCTCGCGGGTCTCGGTCATTTTCACTTCGACGAAAGCGATATGATCCAACCCCAGACGGATCGGATCGAGCAAGGCGCGATAACCCTGAATCGCCCCCACTTCCTCCAGCTTTCGCAACCGCGCTTGGGTAGGGGATTTTGACAAACCAATCCGGCGCGCCAACTCGGTGATCGACACCCGACCGTCGCCGGCCATTTCCTGCAAAATGGCGCGGTCGAATCTGTCAAACTCCGAAAAGTTCATTTGCCTTAAATCCCTTGAATAATCGGATCGATTGTGAGTCATAAGATCAAAATACCGGTACTTCGCCTGTCTGTTGTCGGGTAGCTTAGACAAAATGACTGGAGATCGCCATGCCCCGTGATGCCGCCCCCGATCTACGCGCCGTGATCGACGCCAAACAATATTCTGCCGAAGAGCCCGCCATCGCATCGCTGCGCGACGTTGCGGACCTGAGCGCATCCGACCGCGCCGACATCAAGTCGCGCGCGACAAAGCTTGTCTCGGCCATAAGAAACGACTCCCGACCCGGCTTGATGGAAGTGTTTCTGAGCGAGTACGGACTCTCCACGGATGAGGGGATCGCGCTGATGTGCCTCGCCGAGGCCCTTTTGCGCGTGCCCGACGCGGCAACGATCGATGCGCTGATCGAGGATAAGATCGCGCCGTCGAACTGGGCAAAACACCTGGGAGAAAGCACGTCGCCTTTGGTGAACGCGTCCACCTGGGCGCTGATGCTCACTGGCAAGGTGTTGCAGGACGACACGCCCGGCCCGGTCGGGCATCTGCGCGGCGCGATCAAGCGTCTTGGGGAGCCTGTCATCCGCACTGCGGTTGGCCGCGCGATGAAGGAAATGGGCGCGCAGTTCGTTCTGGGCGAAACCATCCAGTCCGCAATGGCCCGCGCATCCAAGATGGAGTCAAAGGGGTACACCTATTCCTACGACATGCTTGGCGAAGCGGCGCGAACCGAGAGCGACGCACGGCGTTACCACCTCGCCTATTCGCGCGCCATCAGCGCCATTGCCGAGGCCGCGACATCAAAGGACATACGGGAGAATCCCGGAATTTCCGTTAAATTGTCAGCGCTACATCCACGTTACGAACAGGCCCAGCACGACACCGTCATGAACGAAGTTGTTCCGCGGCTTCGCACATTGGCGCAGTTGGCCCGGTCTGCCGGTATCGGGTTGAATATCGACGCCGAAGAGGCTGATCGCCTGTCCATATCCCTCGATGTGATCGAGGCGGTGCTGTCCGAGCCGTCGCTCAAAGGCTGGCACGGGTTTGGCGTCGTCGTACAAGCTTACGGCCAGCGGGCCGCGCCCGTTATCGACTGGCTTCACGATCTGGCTGAACGTCTTGATCGCAGGATCATGGTACGGCTCGTCAAAGGCGCGTATTGGGACACCGAAATCAAGCGCGCGCAGGTGGCAGGGCTGCCGGAATTCCCGGTCTTCACCGCCAAGCACAACACCGATATCAGCTACATCGCCAATGCGCGCAAACTGCTTGGCATGACCGATCGCATCTATCCGCAATTCGCGACCCACAACGCACATACGGTGGCGGCCATCCTGCATATGGCGGAGGACAAAAACTCCTTCGAGTTCCAGCGTCTGCACGGGATGGGCGAAGCGCTGCACGACATCGTCAAAGACGCCGAGGGCACGCGCTGCCGCATCTACGCTCCTGTCGGGGCTCACCGGGATCTTCTGGCCTACCTCGTGCGACGCCTGCTTGAGAACGGTGCAAACAGCTCCTTTGTGAACCAGATCGTCGACACCGATGTTCCCGCCAATGTGGTCGCCTCGGACCCGTTCGAGGACCATCACACGACGGATATCGCAACCGGGCCGCAGCTATTCACCCCCGAGCGCGTCAACTCGGCAGGATGGGATCTGGCCCATCGCCCCACCCGGGAGGCGATCTTCGACGCGCGTGCTCCGTTTGCCGAGGCACAATGGGACGTCGCGCCCTTGATCGCAGTGACAGCGGACACGGGCGCAACCGAGCCAATCGCAAACCCCGCACGCCCCGGCGATACGGTCGGACAGATCACATGGGCGTCAGGTGCTACGGTCGCCGCCGCATCCAGCGCCGCCCGCGTTTGGGAGGCCTCGGCCTCAACGCGCGCCGAGGTGCTCAATCGCGCCGCTGATCTTTACGAAACGCATTACGGCGAACTCTTCGCAATCCTCGCTCGCGAGGCGGGCAAGTCCTTGCCAGACGCGATAGCAGAGCTGCGAGAAGCCGTGGATTTCCTGCGCTACTATGCAGCGCGCGCTGACGGTGCGCCGCCGGTGGGTGTGTTTGCATGTATCAGCCCGTGGAATTTCCCACTCGCCATCTTCACCGGTCAGATTGCCGCCGCTCTCGCGGCTGGCAACGCGGTTCTGGCCAAACCCGCCGAACAGACCCCGCTCATCGCCCATAGCTCGGCCCAACTTCTGCACGAGGCCGGCGTGCCGGCGACTGCACTTCAAATTCTGCCCGGTGCCGGCGATGTCGGCGCGGCGCTCACCGCGAACCCGGTCGTTTCGGGTGTAGCGTTTACCGGATCAACGGACACGGCCCAGATCATCCATCGCTCCATGGCCGAGAACCTGAACCCCGGCGCGCCGTTCATCGCCGAAACGGGTGGCCTGAACGCAATGATCGTGGACAGCACCGCGCTGCCCGAACAGGCGGTTCAAGCCATCGTGGAATCAGCCTTCCAATCCGCAGGGCAACGGTGCTCTGCGCTGCGCTGCCTTTATGTGCAGGAAGACATTGCAAAACCCTTTACCGACATGTTGACCGGGGCGATGGACGCTTTGGTGATCGGTGATCCGTGGAACTATGGCACAGATGTCGGCCCGGTGATCGATGTCGAGGCGCGCGACACCATCGCCGCCTATATCGACGCGGCTGAAGCTGAAGGCCGCCTGTTGCATCGCGTCCCTCTGCCGCGCGGCGGCACGTTCGTTCCTCCTGCCTTGATAGAGGTCAACGGAATCGCGGACATGGAGCGTGAAATCTTCGGCCCGGTGCTGCACATCGCAACGTTCAAATCCCGCGAGATCGACACAGTGATCGACGCCATCAACGCGACCGGCTACGGGCTCACCTTTGGCCTGCAAACCCGCATCGATGATCGCGTACAGCACATCTCTGAAAGGATCGAGGCTGGCAATATCTATGTGAACCGCAACCAGATCGGCGCCATCGTCGGGAGCCAGCCGTTCGGCGGCGAGGGTCTCTCAGGGACCGGGCCAAAGGCAGGCGGGCCGCATTACCTGGCGCGCTTTCGCAACCATGAAGCACCGCATCATGCGTCGGATTGGGATGCACAGGATGATCTGGCACGGCTTCACAAGTCCATAAAAGACGCGGCCTGCGCGCGTTCTCAGAACATGCTTGATCTCCCCGGACCAACCGGCGAGTCCAACGTCCTGACGACGCTTGCCCGAGGGCCGATCCTTTGCCTTGGACCGGGGCGCGAGGCTTGCGAACAGCAGGCCGAAGCCGTCGAGGCCCTCGGTGGATGCGCAATCATGGCATCTGGTGCGATCGAGCCGGATTGGCTGGCAGAGTTACCCGTACAGGGTGCCCTGTGGTGGGGCGACGAACAGAGCGCGCGCGCGTTTCGAGTGGCATTGGCACGCCGCGCCGGACCGATCCTGCCGTTGATCACAGGTATGCCGGACACCGGTCATGTGCGTCGCGAACGGCATGTCTGCGTTGATACCACGGCATCCGGCGGCAACGCGCAACTTCTGAGCGGCGCGGCTTGACGGAACCTCTGAATGCAACAATTGTTGCCCGATGTTCCCGATCCGTGATCACAACCCCTCTGAAGGCACGCCTTACGTCACCTTCGCGCTGATCGCTGCCAATGTGGTCGCGTTCCTCAGCTTTATTCCGCTGATGCAAGACGATCGCGCGTTGATGAGCTTTTACTTCGACTGGGCGCTGATTCCGGCGCTGGTCAGCGAAGGTCGCGGATGGGCCGGATTTTTCACGTCCATGTTCCTGCATGGCGGCTGGATGCATTTGCTGGGCAACATGCTGTTTCTCTATATTTTCGGGGACAACCTCGAAGACAAGATGGGCCATGTCGGTTTTCTTGTCTTTTATCTGGTCGCCGGGATCGGAGCCGGAGTGGTTCACTACATCAGCGCACCCGGCTCTCCGGTTCCGACGGTCGGGGCATCGGGTGCGATTGCCGGTGTGATGGGTGGGTATCTTCTGCTGTTTCCGAAAGCCAAGGTGGATATTCTGATCATCATCGTCTTCATTTTCCGCATTATTCCGATCCCGGCCTGGATCATGCTGGCCGTCTGGTTCGGAATGCAGGTGTTCGGCGGCTTCGGCACACCAGCAGACGAGGGTGGCATTGCCTACTGGGCGCATATCGGCGGATTCGGCATCGGCATTGTCCTGACGGTGCCGATATGGCTGCGCGCTGGCGGGCCGGCCTTCTGGAACCGAACCGATGGCCACCCACCGCATCCCGACGCGAGATACCGGATCGGACGGTCAAACATTCCGGTGGTGAGACGCAAATGAAGTCAGCCGCGAAAATCACTTGCCATTGTGGTGCCGTCGAACTTGCGGTGCAGCTTTCCGAGGACGTCAGTAACGCCGCGCGCTGCGATTGTACGTATTGCCGGAGGCGGGGCACGCCCACGGTATCGGTGCCTCTGGATGATCTGACCATCGTCAAGGGCAAGGACAACCTCACGCGCTACACATGGGGAACGCACACCGCAAAACACTATTTCTGCAAGACCTGCGGTATCTACACGCATCACCAGCGCCGCTCCGATCCCAGGGAATACGGCGTGAACATGGGCGCCATCGAAGGGGTGAACCCAAAAGAGTATGAACCAATTGGTTGGCATGACGGTGTGAATCATCCTTCCGACGCGAAACGCGACCAGACCTAGCAGTCAAATCTGAACAACCCCTGAACGCGCGCCGGTCCGCATGGATTGCACGCCGTGCGCGGCCCGTGTATCCCTCTGCCAAATCCGTCTTACCAAGGAATTTCAGCATGGCCGCCTATCAATATGTCTACCACATGGAAGGGGTTTCAAAAACCTATCCCGGCGGCAAGAAGTGCTTTGAAAACATCCGCCTGAGCTTTCTTCCCGGCGTCAAGATCGGCGTTGTCGGGGTCAACGGATCGGGCAAATCCACCCTGATGCGCATCATGGCCGGGATCGACACCGATTTCTCCGGCGAAGCATGGGCCGCGCAAGGTGCAAAGGTTGGTTATCTTCCACAGGAACCGCAACTTGACGAGTCATTGAGCGTACGCGAAAACGTCATGCTGGGGGTGGCCGAAAAAAAGGCCAAGCTTGACCGGTTCAATGAACTGGCGATGAACTATTCCGACGAAACCGCCGATGAGATGGCCGCGTTGCAAGACGACATCGATGCCAACAACCTCTGGGATCTGGACAGTCAGATCGACGTCGCCATGGAAGCACTGCGCTGCCCGCCGGATGATGCCGATGTCACTACGCTCTCGGGCGGTGAAAAGCGCCGCGTCGCGCTGTGCAAGCTGCTGCTCGAAGCGCCCGACATGCTGCTGCTGGACGAACCGACCAACCACCTTGACGCTGAAACCATCGCGTGGCTGCAAAACCATCTGATCGCCTACAAGGGCACTATCCTGATCGTCACCCACGACCGGTATTTCCTTGACAGCATCACCGGCTGGATCCTCGAACTCGATCGCGGCCGCGGCATTCCCTATGAGGGCAATTACTCAAGCTGGCTTGAGCAAAAGGCCAAGCGGCTTTCGCAGGAAGCGCGCGAGGACAAGGCCAAGCAAAAGACGCTCGAACGCGAGTTGGAGTGGATTCGTCAGGGGGCCAAAGCACGCCAGGCGAAATCCAAGGCCCGGATCAGCGCCTACAACGACATGGCCAACCAGTCCGAGCGCGAGCGTCAGGGCCGTGCCCAGATCATCATTCCGAACGGTCCGCGACTTGGGTCCAAGGTGATCGAGGTTGAAGGTCTGAAAAAGGCAATGGGTGACAAACTCCTGATCGAGGATCTGTCCTTCTCTCTCCCGCCGGGGGGAATCGTTGGCGTGATCGGCCCGAACGGCGCAGGTAAATCGACGTTGTTCAAGATGCTGACCGGACAGGAGCAGCCCGACGCCGGTGAGGTCAGCTACGGCGACACGGTGCAACTGGCCTATGTCGATCAGTCGCGCGACGATCTGAATGGCGGTGACACCGTCTGGGAAGCGATCACCGGCGGTGCCGAGATCATCGAGTTGGGCGACGCTCAGATGAACTCGCGCGCCTATTGCTCGGCCTTCAACTTCAAGGGCGGCGACCAGCAGAAAAAGGTCAGCCAGTTATCGGGCGGCGAACGCAACCGCGTCCACATGGCGCGCCTGTTGAAAGAGGGCGGCAACGTTCTGCTTCTTGACGAACCGACCAACGATCTTGATGTCGAGACCCTGCGCGCACTCGAAGATGCCATCGCCGATTTCGCCGGCTGCGCCGTGGTCATCAGCCACGACCGCTTCTTCCTCGACCGTCTGTGCACCCACATCCTCGCCTTCGAGGGAGACGCCCATGTCGAGTGGTTCGAAGGCAACTTTGAAGATTACGAAGAGGATAAGAAGCGCCGCCTGGGCCCCGACGCGATCGAACCCAAGCGGGTGAAGTTCAAGAAATTCGCGCGATAAGCCAAGCGCGGCAGGGCGGCATCCACGCCGCCTTGCTCATCCTGCAAACGCCACGATGCCGTCAGCCCGCATCGCACCGGCCTGTCGCTTCGCTTCGCGCCCTTTCTCAAACCGGATCATCGTCGGGATGCCGCGAATCCCATACGTCTGGCTGGATTGCGGAAAGTCCTCGGTGTTCAACTTCACCAGCCGGGCGCGCCCCGCCAGAGTTCCGGCTGCTTTGGAAAATTCGGGGCCCATCATCTTGCACGGCCCGCACCAGGGCGCCCAGAAATCCACCACCAATGGCACCTCATCGGCACGCGCGGCCTTTTGCAGCGTTGTCCAATCTACATCAATCGCCTTGGCTGGCATCAGGGCAGCGCCACAGGTGCCGCATTTCGGGCCCGCAGACAGTCGATCTTCGGGGACGCGATTGATTTGCGCACATTCAAGGCAGGTCAGTTTCTTTCCCGTCATGCTACGGCTCCGATTTATATTCGATAAACGTTATATGATACGCGCCGTCGCACACAACAAGCCCTCATTTCAGTGGATCATGACCCCAATTCATAAGCGAGTACCGCCAATCTGACTGTTCCACATCCTCGTCCGGGCCATCCTGAGCAAGGTGACGTTTGATGTAGCCGACGACCGTCGCCATGTGATCCCACTGATCGTCGCTCAGATCATCCTTGTTCGTGTTCTTGATCTTCACAATCCGTCTGCCGGATTTATGTCCGGTGCTCTCTTGATCGTCCGCATCGCCGACCGACTTGGAGGCATCGGTTTCAAGCCAGTCTTCAAGTTCGCTGGGTGTCATGTTGACCAGATCGCGCCATTCGTCCCAGATTTGATCACGTGATTTCGATGATGACATGTGGTTCTCCCGTTCGGCCTGCCTGTCAAACGCAGGATCTCGGCATTGGTTTCCGAGACGCGCGCGGTGCCGGCGAATTCGCGCCACCCGCAATAAGACGACGCTTGCCAAATCCGCGGCAAGCTGTCATATGCGCGATTGCTAACGATCTTCTACTCGACCTTCTGTTTTCCTTTACCGGCACGCAGCTTTCGATCCAGATGTGACTTCGCCGGGTTGCCGCATGTCGTGGGCAACGTAAAACAAAGGAAACTTCACATGGCCACAGGCACAGTGAAATGGTTCAACACCACTAAAGGCTACGGCTTTATCGCACCCGATGGCGGCTCCAAGGATGTGTTCGTGCACATCTCCGCGGTCGAGCGTTCGGGCCTTACCGGTCTCAGCGACGACCAGAAAGTGACCTTCGACATCGAAGACGGTCGCGATGGTCGTGAAAGCGCGATCAACCTCGCGCTGGCATAAGCCTTTCGATCTTTCGGAATTCTGGCCGCCCGGACGCATCGCGTCCGGGCGGTTTTGCATTTGAGGCGGCCGCAAATGTATCGCGGACTCATCACCTTTGAGTGACAATGGCCCGGTTCAACGGTCTTTGTGTCGCAAATTTAGCGCCAATCGTGTGAAACCATATCAGCCGACACTTGTTTTACATGAAAGCGATGGCAAAATCTTGCGATCCGAATTGTACACCGTGACGAAAGAAAGACTGCTGCCCATGTTCTCCAGACGTTATTTCATAGCCGCCGCAGCGGCCGGTCTGGCCGCGCCCAGCATCGCCTCGGCGCAGGCCTTCAAAATCGATCCGATCTTCCAACCGCAGAACGTGCGGATCAAGGCCGCGGTGCAACCCGGCCAGATCCTGATCCTGCCGCGCGCTCATTTCCTGTACCACGTCACGACGCCCGGCGTCGCACGGCGATATGGTGTCGGTGTGGGCAAGGCCGGGCTGGAATTCACCGGCACGGCCAATATCGCGGTCAAAAAGGAATGGCCAACCTGGCGTCCGACCGACGAGATGATCGAGCGCGAGCCGGATGCGTACAAGAAATTTATCGACAACGATTATGTCGAACCCGGCGGCCCGAGCAATCCGTTGGGCGCACGCGCGCTTTATCTGTTCCAGAATGGCCGCGACACCTATTTCCGGATTCACGGAACAACCGCGCCGCGTTCGATCGGACGGTCCGTGTCCAATGGGTGCATTCGTATGTTGAACGAACACGTCAAGGAACTGTACGAGCGTGTCCCGATCGGGACGGTCGTCACCGTTCTGTAAACCGAACGACAGGTGAGGCCGCGTTCGCGCGGCCTTATTCTTTCCGCATCACCGCCCCAAAGCCAGCAAATTCGCCCGCCTTTAATGAGACATTAACGGGTTGAAGCAAATCCTAAGATCAGGAGCTTGGGCATGGCGGCGATTTCTTTGATTTTGGGCAGTGTCGTCGGTTGGATTGCTGCCGCATTCGCATTGCTTGCAGGTGCCTTTGCATCGACCGCATTCATCGTTTTTCTTGCCACTGGCGTTTCCATCATGATGGCAACGCTTTACCTCTCGTGTACGCGTGCCAAGGCATCGGCCTCCTGATCAAGCGCGGTAATCCGCCGATCGTTGCAATCCCTTCGATCCCTTGCGCGGACCAGTCTCCCAGCGTCAAACAACTGCGTTTAAGTTTGCATGTTGGCGCATTCAAAGAACGACGGCACCGAGCAGGCCATCGTAACGAAAAAAAATAACTCAATTATAACATTAAGTTATCTGAAGAATCTCCGCCAAACTCGCACACGAGCCTTCACGTCAACCATCACTCCCCCAGCCACATTTCGCTCGACTTGCACGCAGTGATAAATCCCCGACACGCCCCGCTCGCCCGACTGTCATAGAGGCGAAGACACATAACATTCAAGCGATGCCTTCCGATTTCCCTTGCCAAGGCATCGGAATCACACGAACAATCTAAGCGCAAAGTTACGATTATCGACCACTGCTCCAAAACGGCTCAGTTAAGCGATCATGACTGACCGCGCCCGTTGGGCCCGATTGCCCTGCGGAAGTTAAGACAGACAGGAGTAGAACGGATGGCCACAGGCACCGTTAAATGGTTCAACACTACCAAAGGTTTCGGCTTTATTGCCCCGGACGGCGGCGGCAAAGATGTCTTCGTGCACATTTCCGCAGTTGAAAGATCCGGTCTCACCGGCTTGGCAGACGATCAAAAGGTCACTTATGACCTTGAATCCGGTCGCGATGGACGCGAGTCAGCTGTCAACATTCAGCTCGCCTGACACATTCAACGTAAGACCGTGCCTTCGCGCAACGGTCTGAGAGTGGCGCGGGCGGCCTTTGTGCCGCCCGTTGCACATCACTGATCCGCGCGCCGCACCAGATCGGCAACGATCGGTCCCATCGCCTCGACAATCAGCGCGACACCTTCGGAAGCGGGATGTATGCCGTCCGATTGCATCACGTCCCGCAGCTCGGCCGGGGTTGACCCGACGCTGTACAATCCTTCGAAAAACCGTGGAAAATAAAGTGTGTCGTATTGCGCCGCCAATTCGGGATACATCGCGTCGAACTCGGCCTTGTACTCTGGCCCGTAATTTCCCGGCGCTTCCATGCCGACAAGCAGAACCTCCAGATCATGCTCTCTTGCCACCTTGAGGATGCCGTCGAGATTTGCACGTGATATCGCCGGATCCAGCCCCCGAAGCAAATCATTGCCCCCCAGCGCCACGATCATCGCATCCGTGCCGGGGTTGAGCGACCATTCCACCCGCGACAAGCCGCCCGCAGTCGTATCGCCCGACACACCGGCGTTGACCAGACGCACGTCAAGACCCTGCGCGTCCAACCAGTCCTGCATCTGCGGAACAAACCCGTCCCGGTCCATCAAGCCATATCCGGCCGTCAAACTATCGCCCAAAGCCAGGACTTCGACCGGCTCTGCCTGCGCGGCGACGGCGGTACACAGCAAAACAGCCGCCATGCGCGCCTTGCTCAACACCTGCAAAGCCCCATATGTGAACGAGCCCGTTTGCATAAAGTTACATATCCCATGACCAAGCCCATTATCGACCTCAAAGATGTCACGCTCAGCCTCAAGGGCAATGCCGGAATGGTCGAGATCCTGCACGCGATCACTCTTTCGGTTCACAAAGGCGAGACCTTGGGGTTGATCGGACCGTCCGGATCGGGAAAATCCTCTTTGCTGATGGTGATGGGTGGTCTGGAAACTGCCACGTCCGGGTCGGTCACGGTGCTCGGCGAAGACCTCACCACGATGAACGAAGACGCGATGGCCCGGTTTCGACGCGACCACATGGGCGTCGTGTTTCAATCCTTCCACCTGATCCCGACTATGACGGCGCTGGAAAACGTCGCGACTCCTCTTGAACTGGCGGGCGAGAAAGACGCCTTTGCCCGCGCCGCAGCCGAGCTTGAGGCGGTCGGGCTGGTATCGCGCGCCGATCATTACCCGGCGCAGATGTCGGGCGGCGAACAACAGCGTGTGGCGCTGGCCCGCGCCTCTGTCACCCGCCCCGAAATCCTGCTGGCGGATGAGCCCACCGGCAATCTCGACGGGGCCAACGGACAGGCGATCATCGACCTGCTGTTCGATTTGCGCGACCGTCACGGCGCCACATTGGTGCTGGTCACCCACAGCCGCGAACTGGCCGCCAAATGTTCGCGGGTCGTGCGCCTGACCGATGGCCACATCTCCGAAGACGCGCTCAAGGCCGCCGAATAATGGCTCTTGGAACCGCTGTCCGTTTCGCCCGCCGCGAATTGCGCGGAGGACTCAAGGGCTTTCGCATCTTCCTGGCCTGTCTTGCGCTCGGAGTGGCCGCAATCGCTGGTGTCGGGTCCGTCCGCTCGGCGATCCAATCGGGGCTTTCGGAACAGGGGGCCGTCCTGCTTGGCGGCGATGCATCGGTGGAATTCACCTACCGCTTTGCCGAACCCGAAGAACGCGCATGGCTCGAAACCATCTCGACCGGGCTGTCCGAAATCACCGATTTCCGCTCCATGGTCGTCAAGGATCCCGATGGAACCGCCGAACGCGCGCTCACGCAGGTCAAGGGCGTTGATTCCGCCTATCCGCTGACCGGCACCGTCACACTCGACCCGCCAATGCCGCTGGAGCGGGCGCTTGCCGACAACGGTGCGGTCATGGCACCGCTGCTCGCCGACCGCCTCGCACTTTCGCCCGGTGACAGCTTCCGCCTTGGCAGTTCCGACTTCACCCTGTCGGCGATCTTGACCAATGAGCCCGACAGCGCCGCCGCCGGGTTCTCGCTCGGCCCGCGCACCATCGTCACCACCGACGCCCTGCGCGACGCGGACCTGCTGCAACCGGGCACGCTTTATGAAACCGAATACCGGCTGCTCCTGCCTCCGGGTGCCGATCTCGAAGCCCTGAAAACCCGCACCAAGGATGCCTTCCCCACCAGCGGCCTACGCTGGCGCGACGCGCGCAATGGCGCGCCGGGTGTCGCGCGCTTTGTCGAACGGCTCGGCGCGTTCCTGATCCTTGTCGGCCTCTCCGGCCTTGCCGTCGGCGGCATCGGCGTGTCGGCCGCCGTGCGCGCCTATCTGGCCCGCAAGACCAGCGTGATCGCAACGCTGCGCACGCTCGGTGCTACCCGCGCCACGATATTTCAAACCTATTTTCTGCAAATCGGTGTGCTCAGCCTGCTCGGCATCGTTATCGGGCTTATCCTTGGGGCGCTCGTCCCGATCCTGTTTGGCCCGCTCATCAGCGCCGCGCTGCCGGTTCCCGCGATCTTCACGGTCCACCCGGCGCCGCTGATCGAGGCGGCGCTTTACGGCATCCTCACTGCGCTGGTCTTCACCCTCTGGCCACTGGCACGCACCGAAGACATCCGCCCGGCGATGCTTTTTCGCGATGCCCTGAGCGGCGGCAAGCTCCTGCCTGCTGCACGTTATGTCATCGCCACGCTCGCGCTTCTCGCGCTGCTTGTCGCAACGGCGGCGTTCTTTTCCGGCAGCCCGTTCCTCACCCTCTGGACCGCGGGCGGCCTGATTGGCGCGCTGGTCGTGCTCGTCGTCGCCGCTATCGCCATCCGTTGGCTTGCCAAGCGCGGCACACGCGTCACACGCGGCCATCCCGTCTGGCGTTGGGCGCTGGCCGCCATCGGCGGACCGCGCGATGCCGCTGCACCTGTCATCCTGTCGCTTGGCCTTGGCCTGTCGGTGCTGGCCGCGATCGGGCAGATTGACGGCAATCTGCGCACGGCGATTGACCGCGATCTGCCCGAAGTCGCGCCTGCGTACTTTTTCGTCGACATCCAACCCGACCAGATCAGCCGGTTCCGCGACATCCTTGAGAGCGACCCAACGGTGGACCGTGTCGATACCGCGCCGATGCTGCGCGGCATCCTCAGCCGTATCAACGGCAAACCGGCCGCCGAAGTGGCGGGCAATCACTGGGTGGTGACCGGCGACCGCGGCCTCACCTATGCCGACCAACCCAGCGAGAACACTCGCGTTGTCTCTGGCGAATGGTGGGAAGCCGGCCATGACGGGCCGCCCGAGGTCAGTTTCGCCAGAGAAGAAGCCGAGGAAATGGGCCTTGCCCTCGGAGACACTTTGACCGTCAACATCCTGGGCCGTGACATCACGGCCACGATCACGAGCTTCCGCGACGTGGATTTTTCCAACGCCGGTATGGGCTTTGTGATGACGCTCTCGCCCAACGCCCTGCAGGGTGCGCCGCACACGTTCATTTCGACCGTGTACGCGCCCGCCGACGAAGAGGCCCGCATCTTGCGCAATCTCGCGACGGAATTTCCCAACATCACGGCCATTTCCGTGCGCGACGCCATCTCCAGCGTCAGCGGCGTTCTTGAAGGGATCGGCGCTGCGGTACGTTGGGGGGCTGCCGCCACGCTATTGACCGGTTTCCTCGTCCTCATCGGCGCTGCCGCCGCAGGCGAAGACGCACGCACCTACGAGGCGGCTGTGCTCAAGACACTTGGCGCAAGCCGTGCGCGCATTCTACAGAGCTTTGCGCTACGCTCCGCGCTTCTGGGCGGCGCTGCCGGGATCGTCGCTCTGGCCGCGGGAATCCTTGGCAGCTGGGCGGTTATGACGTTTATCATGGACAGCAGCTATGCGGTCGTCTGGCCATCCGCGCTTGGCATCATCCTCGGGGGCGTGATGGCCACCCTTCTGGCAGGGCTTGCATTCGCGTGGCGCCCCTTGGCCGCGCGTCCGGCGCAGATCCTGAGGGCGCGCGAATAGTCGCCTTGCGCTTTAGCGGTGGCCTTGCGAAACCAAACCACCCCGACGTCAGGAGAATCGTACCCGTGTCTGAAAAAGCATCAAAACCTGTTTCCGAAACGCTCCCCATTCCCATCTCGTCCGCGCTGACCTTCGCGCAACGCACACAGATCACCAACCTGATCCGCCGCGCCGCCAAGGCCGAGATCATGCCGCGATTCCGCTCTCTTGTCGCAACAGAGATCGACCAGAAGTCCGGCCCCATGGATGTGGTGACAGACGCTGACCGCAACGCCGAAAAGATGATCGCACGCGGGCTTTTGCAGCTGTTTCCCAACGCCCATATCGTGGGCGAGGAAACCGCCACCGAAGACTCGATTGCCAAGCTTGCCGACGCCGAGATGGGTTTCACCATCGACCCGGTCGACGGCACCTGGAACTATGCGCACGGCTTGGCCACGTTCGGCCTGATCCTGGCGATGACACGGTTTGGCAGACCGGTGTTCGGGCTGATTTACGACCCGATCACCGACGAAGTGATGACGGCCGACGAAACCAGTGCGACGG
This sequence comes from Marivita sp. S2033, assembly GCF_046592965.1. Taxonomy (NCBI): domain Bacteria; kingdom Pseudomonadati; phylum Pseudomonadota; class Alphaproteobacteria; order Rhodobacterales; family Roseobacteraceae; genus Marivita; species Marivita sp. S2033. The sequence continues at coordinate 98,207 of NZ_JBISBV010000002.1, read as the reverse complement.
AAATCGTCGTCCGTGGCCGCGCACCGCGCAGCGTCAGTGTCTCGAATGGCGGACCGATCGAAAACCTGAGCGGTTACGTTTCTCTTTATTCTCTGCCGGATGACAAATTGGCGCCGATGGCCGCGATCCTGCCGCGGTTTCAACAACTGCTCACCCTGCGCTGCATTGCGCATGAGTTCAGATTGGTGGCCCAAGGCCACATGGATTTCGTGCTCTGCTCCGGGCTCAGCCCCTGGGATCACGCCGCTGGCGCATTGATCATCAAGCAGGCCGGCGGTCACGTCGCCATGCTCGACGGCGGCGAATATCGGGCCGATATGCGCTCGGGCTATCTTTTGTGTGCGTCTGATGCCGCCACTTGGGGGCGCGTCCGTGATACGATGCTGTTCCTGCTGGAAACGCCGATCGAGGCACCGACAGACAAATCCTGACGCTGAAGATCGAGGGTTTGGATTGTGCTGAAAATCGCGCCGGCCTGATCACCGAAACGTCGTGAAGGGGTTATGCCGTCAATGGAAATGGGGGGAGGTCTCGAACTCCCCCCATCCCGTCTTGCGCACTGATATCGAACCGGCGCCCTACTCCGCAGCGTCCAGATATTCCTCCATCGGAGGACATGTGCACACCAGATGCCGGTCGCCATAGACATTGTCCACACGGTTCACAGGCGGCCAGTATTTGTCGACACGGAACGCGCCCGGAGGGAAACAGCCCTGCTCTCTGGAATAGGGACGATCCCAATCCTTCACGAGATCCTCCATCGTGTGCGGAGCCAGTTTCAAGGGGTTCTGCTCCGCATCCGCAGTGCCGTCTTCGATGGCGCGGATCTCTTCGCGGATTGCCAGCATCGCATCGCAGAACCGGTCCAACTCGGCCTTGGTTTCGGATTCCGTCGGTTCAACCATCAAGGTGCCGGCCACGGGCCAACTCATCGTCGGTGCGTGGAACCCGCAATCAATCAACCGCTTGGCGATATCCTCGACCGTGACACCCGCCGAGCTTTCGAACGGGCGCACATCAAGAATGCACTCATGCGCAACCCGCCCGTTGTCACCCCGGTACAGCACGTTGAACGCGCCTTCGAGCCGCGTCGCGATATAATTGGCATTCAGTATCGCCACCCGCGTCGCCTGCGTCAGCCCCTCGCCGCCCATCATCAGGCAATAGGCCCAAGAGATCGGCAAGATCGAGGGTGATCCGAAGGGCGCCGCCGAGACAGCGCCGCGGCCCTCCAGCGGATGGGACGGCAAATGCGGAATGAGATGCGTCTTGACGCCGATCGGCCCCATGCCCGGCCCGCCGCCGCCATGCGGAATGCAGAACGTCTTGTGCAGGTTCAGGTGACTCACGTCACCGCCCAGATCGCCCGGACGCGACAGGCCGACCATCGCGTTCATGTTCGCACCGTCGATATAGACCTGTCCGCCGTGATCATGGGTGATCTGGCAAACGTCTTTGACCGTGCGTTCAAATACGCCATGTGTCGAGGGATAGGTGATCATCGTCCCCGCCAGATGATCGGAATGTTTCTCTGCCTTGGCGCGGAAATCCTCCAGATCGATCGACCCGTTGGAATCGCATTTCACCGGGACAACTTTCCATCCAACCATCTGTGCCGAGGCCGGGTTGGTTCCGTGGGCGTTGACCGGGATCAGACAGATGTTGCGCTGCTCCTGACCATTCGCGCGGTGATATCCGGCAATACTCAACAGGCCCGCATACTCGCCTTGCGCACCAGAGTTCGGCTGCATGGAAATCGCGTCATAACCGGTGATCGCGCAGAGCTTGGCGTTCAGGTCTCCGATCAGCGCATGATAGCCGCGCACCTGATCGTCCGGCACATAGGGGTGGATGTCGGCAAACTCGCGCCAGCTCACCGGCATCATTTCCGCCGCGGAGTTCAACTTCATCGTGCAGGAGCCAAGCGGGATCATCGCACGATCCAGCGCCAGATCGCGGTCAGCCAGACGGCGCATGTACCGCATCATTTCGGTCTCGGCGCGGTTCATGTGAAAGACGCCGTGCTGCAAATACTCCGACGTGCGCAACAGCGCATCCGGCAGACGGTACTCCGCCGTCAGGTCGTCATCCTTGCGCAGCAACCCAAACGCCCGCCACACCGCTTCGATCGTGGCCGGGCGTGACCGCTCGTCAAGCGTGATGCCCACCTTGGTGTCGCCCACCGCCCGCAGGTTCAACCCCTCGCGCACGGCGGCCCGCAAAACGCCTTGCTGCAACAGGCCGACGTCCACAGTGATCGTATCGAAGAATGTTTCCGGTTCGATCTTGAAGCCCGCCGCCTCCAGACCGCGCGCCAGCCGTACGGTCTTGCGATGAATACGCTGCGCAATGGCACGCAATCCCTTGGGGCCATGAAACACCGCATAGAACCCGGCCATCACGGCCAGAAGTGCCTGCGCGGTGCACACGTTGGATGTGGCCTTTTCGCGCCGGATATGTTGCTCGCGGGTTTGCAACGCCAACCGGTAGGCCTTGTTGCCGTGACTGTCGATCGACACGCCCACGATCCGCCCCGGCATGGCGCGCTTATAGGCATCCTTGGTCGCCATGTAGGCCGCGTGCGGTCCGCCATAGCCCAGCGGAATGCCGAACCGTTGGGTCGATCCCACTGCGATGTCCGCACCCATGGCGCCCGGCTCTTTCAGCAGACAAAGCGCCATCGGATCGGCCGAGACGACCGCAATCGCGCCCGCGGCATGCAAAGCCGCGATATCATCGGAAAAGTCGCGCAAATGGCCATAGGTGCCCGGATACTGGAAAATCGCCCCAAAGACGCCGGAGGCGTCCAGATCCGCGACATCCCCGACAATCACCTCGATACCGAGCGGGGCCGCGCGCGTCTTGATCACGGAGATGTTCTGCGGGTGACAATTCTCATCGACAAAGAATGCCGTCGCCTTGGATTTGGCCGATCGCATCGCCATCGTCATCGCTTCGGCGCAGGCGGTGGCCTCGTCAAGCAGGGATGCGTTGGCGATTTCGAGCCCGGTCAGGTCGCTGACCATCGTCTGATAGTTCAACAGAGCCTCAAGCCGACCCTGGCTGATCTCGGGCTGATAGGGCGTATAGGCCGTGTACCACGCCGGATTCTCGAAGATATTGCGCTGGATCGCGGGCGGCGTCACCGTGCCGTGGTATCCCATGCCGATCAGCGACGTCAGAACCTTGTTCTGCCCTGCCGTGTCGCGCATGTGATGCATCAACTCGCTTTCCGACAGCGCCTTTCCGAAATCGAGCGGCGCGTCCTGCCGGATCGAATCCGGCAATGTCTCGTCGATCAATTCGTCCAGCTTCGATACCCCAAGCACCTCCAGCATGTCCGCCATCTCTGCAGGAGACGGTCCGATGTGGCGCCGGTTGGCGAAATCATACGGCAGATAGTCAATCGGATCATAACCCATGAATAGTCTCCCAGACTTTAGGAACGGCGCTCCGCCGCGCTGCTTCTTCTCTTCAAAAATACTCAAATCCCGCCGGTGACACCCGGCGGCATTTTCCTTCGCTGACCGGCAGCCTGCCCGAGACCGCGTGACCTAGCCGATGAACTTCTTGTAGGCCGCTTCGTCCATCAAATCGTCCAGCGCCGACATGTCCTCGATTTTCATCTTGAAGAACCACGCGTCGCCTTCGGCATCCTCATTGACCTTGCTCGGCTCATCCACCAGCACCTCGTTGACCTCGGTGATTTCGCCGTCCAAAGGGGCCAGGATATCGGACGCGGCCTTGACCGACTCGATCACGACGACTTCGTCATCCTTGCTCACCACCTTGCCGGCGTCGGGCAATTCGACAAACACAACGTCACCCAGCTGTTCCGCCGCATGAGCCGTGATTCCAACAACCACTTCGTCACCCTCGACGCGCAGCCATTCATGTTCTTCGGTGTATTTCATAAGTCCCTCCTGGAATGTCTATCGTTTGAAGCCGGGTGCGACGAAGGGTAGTTTGACGACGCTGACCGGCAATCTCTTGCCGCGCACTTCGCCGAACAAAGCCGTGCCCGGTGCTGCATGTTGAACGTCCACATATCCCATTGCAACAGGACCTTGGGCACTTGGCCCGAAACTGCCCGAGGTCACGGTTCCGATCTGGGCATCGCCACTCTCGCTGGCAAACAACGCGGTGCCTTCGCGCATCGGGGCGCGCGTTTCGGGCTGCAATCCAACCCGTTTCCTTGCGGTGCCATCCGACATCTCTTGCAAGACGCGCTCGGCCCCGGGAAACCCGCCAGCGCGCGCGCCGTCGGTGCGGCGAACTTTCTGGATGGCCCAGGTCAAGCCCGCCTCGACCGGCGTCGTCGTGGCATCGACATCATGGCCGTAAAGGCACAACCCGGCCTCAAGCCGCAGGGAATCCCGCGCACCAAGACCGATCGGCTCAACCTCCTCGAATGCCAGCAGCGCCTTGGCCAGATCCTCGGCCTCGTCGGCAGGCACGGAAATCTCGTATCCGTCTTCACCGGTATAGCCCGAACGCGACACCCAGCACTCGGCACCGTTGAGCGTGACCGTAGCCACGTCCATGAACGTCATGTCAGCGACCTCGCCGCTCAACTGCGACAGGACCGATTGCGCCTCGGGTCCCTGCAACGCCAGCAACGCGCGGTCGGTCAAAAGCTCGACCGTCACCTCGGGCGTCATCGCAGCGCCCATGCGTGCAACATCGGCCTCCTTGCAGGCCGCGTTGACCACGACGAACAAATGATCGCCGCGATTGGCAAACATCAGGTCGTCTTCAATCCCGCCTTGTTCATTTGTGAAAAAGCCATAGCGCTGACGGCCCTCCTCAAGACCCAGCACATCCTGCGGTATCAGCCGTTCCAAGGCACGCTTGGCGACCTCCGGATCATCCGCTCGCAGGATCACCTGACCCATATGACTGACATCGAACAGGCCCGCCGCCGCGCGGCAGTGCAAATGCTCTTTCATGACACCCATCGGATATTGGACCGGCATCTCGTACCCCGCGAACGGCACCATCTTCGCGCCAAGCGAAACGTGCAGATCGTAAAGCGGCGTGCGTTTCAAATCGCTCACGTAGCATCCCCTCATGTCCAACCGGATATGTGCCAAAGCGACAACCGGCATAAGCCAACACGCGTCCTGCGCGTGTATCTTATGCCCCCTCTGTCCTTTTGCCTGAGATCGTTATCCCTTCGGCGCCCCGGGCGTGGCCGAGGTCTCTCCAGAGTTTATGGTCACGACGGTCCCTTGAGCCTGAGAGTTTCCGGGGGCGGTTGCTCCTTCGGCACCGGATACACCGGTTCTCCCATCATGAATGTATGCGACCGTAGACCGGAACCGGCCCGGCCTCAAGCCTTCAAACCGCGGCCGCCAGTTCCCGACGATCACAGGCACCTTCGGGGTTCAGGATTTGCAGCAATCCGTGATTGTGACACATCAACGCATCCAGCGTGATCGGATCGAGCGATTGATAAAACGCCTCGACCGCGACCGTCAGCGCAGAGCGTAACCGGCACGATGCGGTCAGCGGGCAGGTGTTGTCCACATCGGCAAAACACTCCGCCACCGGAACCGGCGCTTCGAGCACACGAAAGACATCGCCGATCTTGATCTCGTCCGCGGGTCGACCCAGAGACAACCCGCCATTGCGACCGCGCTGGGTGTGAAGGAACCCAAGCTGCCCAAGTTGGTTGATCACTTGTGCGAGGTGATTTTCCGACGCATTGCAGCACTCGGCAATTTCGGCTTTGGTGACAAGACGCCCGTCATTTGCGGCACAGAACATGAGGACACGCATCGCGATATTGGTACGTTTGGTGACACGCAAGGTGAAGATCCCTTCGGTTTGATTGTCCAAAACTACCCTGTCGTGCAAAGTTGTCTTTGACTTACATCAACACGGCCTGAGCGGATAGAATTTGGAACACTCTCATTTCTTCGGATACGGATCGCTGGTCAATCGCAAGACACACAGCTTCACGCCGGTTCACGCATCGCGGATCACCGGATGGCGCAGGGTCTGGCAACGCGCGGCCACCCGCCCCGCCGCGTTCCTGTCGGTGATACGCGACAGCGATGCGCAAATTGACGGTGTTATCGCACCTGTCCCCAATGACGATTGGGTGGCGCTGGACACGCGCGAATTTTCCTACGACCGCGTTGCCGTTACCGATGCGGTAACGCATACAGCGCAAGCTGTGCGCGATATTTCGATCTACGCCATTCCGCCGGAAACCGCCGCCACACCGGATCGCGAGCATCCGATACTTCTCAGCTATATCGACGCGGTGCTGCAAGGCTATCTGCAAGAATTCGGAGAAGACGGTGCAACGCGTTTCGTACACACGACCGAGGGCTGGGCGTCGCCAGTGCGCAATGACCGTGCCGACCCCGTCTACTCGCGTGCTCAGCGCCTGACACTTGCGGAACGCAGCTTTGTCGATGACATGTTGGTCACGACCCGTGCCCGGGTGTTTGACTGATGCGCGCGCGGATACTCCTGTGGATCAAGCGCCTGTGGCGCACTCCGGGCGTACGCATTTCCGCCTATGGCGCCGCCGCCCTCCTGATCGCCTTCATCGCGCCCTTCCTCGATCAATCCATCCCCGACAGCCTGACGGAACGATTCACGCGCGACGCCGTGATGCCGATCCTCAGCATTCTGGCGTCCTCGATGCTGGCGGTCACCACCTTTTCCCTGGGCATGATGGTCACCGCATTCAGGTCCGCGGCGGATCAGGCAACGCCACGGGTCTACAACATCCTGATGCAAGACATGACCACGCTCAATGTTCTGTCGGTTTTCGTGGGCGCATTTCTGTTCTCGCTCGGAGCGATTGTCATGTTCCGCGCCGGGTTTTACGGCGAATCCGGAGCCGTGATCGTCTTCGCGCTGACCATCGTGTGCATTGTGATGATCGTCGTGGCGATCCTGCGCTGGATCGCGCATCTCAGCCGGCTCGGCAGTCTGGATCACACGCTGGGCATGGTCGAACAGGCGGCACGTCCGTCGCTCAAGCGGCTGGCCGAGGCGCGCTATCTGGGTGGACGCGCCGCCGACAACGCGCCGCGCATCCCGGATGACGCCAAACCGCTGCCATCGCCAGAATCTGGGTTTGTCCAGTTCATCAGCATGTCCGAACTCCACGCGCGCCTTGAAGAAGACGATGCGCGGCTCTGGGTCACCACGTCTCCGGGAAGCTGGGTGTTGAAAGGATCACCTCTTGGCTATGTCGAAGGCGACACCGACATTGACGAACTGATCGACAATTTCACCATGGGTGGTCGGCGGACCAACGAACAGGACGCACGGTTCGGCATTGTCATCCTGTCAGAAGTGGCTTCGCGCGCATTGTCTCCGGGCATCAACGATCCGGGCACCGCCATCGACATCATTCACCGCGTCGAACGTCTTTTATGGGAACTGGGTCTCAAGCTGTGCGACGCTGATCGTGAGGACGAGCTCAAATACGACCGTGTGATCATCGGCACCGTTTCGGCCGAAGATCTGATTCAGGACGGCTACGCGTCGCTGATGCAGGACGGAGGCGCGCGCTACGAGGTCATGGCGCAGATGCTGAAGGCGACCAACCGGCTCACCACCAGCGAGTGGCCCGAACTGGCCAAAGCCGCCGAAAAGGCACGCGACAGCGCGCTGGCGATCATCGACCGCAGGATTGATGACGGCGACGCGCTGAAATCGTTGCAGAAAAAGGCTCAGGAACCCTAGTTGCTCGCGAGGCTCCGCGCCGGGATGTTCTGTAACAGCGGCAACAGATCAGACATTTCCGGCCCGCGTTCCTGACCGGTCAACGCCTTGCGAAGCGGCATGAACAGCCCCTTGCCCTTGCGGCCAGTGGCCTCCTTGACCTCTGCGGTCCAGGTGCCCCAGGTTTCCCCGTCAAGCGGCCCGTCGGGAAGAAGCGCCATCGCCTGTGCAACGAACTCCTGATCTTCATCCGCGACCAAGGGCTCGGCGCCTTGCGAACACAGCGCCCACCACGTCGCCACGTCGCTCCGCACGGTGATGTTGTCGCGCGCAACGGCCCAGAAATCGGGCGCGATGTCGTCCGGCACGCCAAGTGCCTTTAATTCGTCCTTGACGTCGGCATAGGCCAAACCGTGCAGCTTGCGGGCCGTCAGCGGAAACAGATCCTGCACATCGAATTTCGTCGGTGCCGATCCGAACTGGTCCAGATCGAACCCCTCGGCAATCTCGTCCAGCGAGGTGCGCAGTTCCACCGGCTGGCTCGATCCGAGCCGCGCCATCAGGCTCAACAGTGCCTCCGGCTCGATCCCCTGCTCGCGCAAGTCGCGCAAGGCCAGCGTGCCAAGACGCTTGGACAACGACTCGCCCTGCGGCCCGGTCAGCAACGAGTGATGCGCAAACGACGGAACCGTGCCGCCCAGAGCGCGGATCATCTGAATCTGCGTCGCGGTATTGGTCACATGGTCCGACCCGCGCACCACATGGGTGACGCCCATGTCAATGTCATCCACCACCGAGGCCAGAGTATAGAGCACTTGCCCGTCGGCGCGGATCAGCACCGGATCGCTGACGCTGGCGGCATCAATCGAGATCGGGCCAAGGATGCCATCCTCCCACTCGATCCGCTCCTGATCCAGCTTGAAGCGCCAGACACCCGGCCCGCGTTCCTCGCGCAGCTTGGCCTTTTCGTCGTCGCTCAGGCTCAATGCCGCGCGGTCGTAAACCGGCGGTTTACCCATGTTCAGTTGCTTCTTGCGCTTGAGATCCAGCTCAGTCGGCGTCTCGAACGCCTCGTAAAACCGCCCCATCTCGCGCAGCTTGTCCGCCGCCTCGGCGTAGCGATCCAGCCGTTCCGATTGCCGCTCCACCCGGTCCCATGTCAGGCCCAGCCATTCCAGATCCTGCTTGATCGCATCGACATATTCTTCCCGTGACCGCTCGGGGTCGGTATCGTCGATGCGCAGGATGAACGTGCCGCCGGATTTGCGGGCGATCAGGTGGTTGAACAGCGCGGTGCGCAGGTTGCCGACATGGATGTATCCGGTGGGCGACGGCGCGAAACGTGTGGTGGTCATGGACATGTCTCCTGTTCCTCGCGCTTTCCCATATGCCGCAGGCTTTGTCCAGAAAAGGCGCGGTGCGCAGTCCGATATCGCGCTTGACGCGCGCGTCGCGGTCTCCGCATATCTTGGCCATGAACACGCCAGATACCGACGACATCCTGCGCTATGCCCAAGCAGCGCTCAGCGGCTTGCCCGCACCGTTTGCCGGACATTGCAAGGATATCCTGTTGCGCGTGACCGAGTGGCCGGCGCCGGACATACTCGACGATCTCGACATCACCGACCGCCGCTCCCTGACGGGGCTTTACCACGGCATTCCCTTGCCGCTGAAATCCACCGAAGCGCCGTCGCCCTACCCCGACACGGTGTGGCTGTTCAGCGAACCCATTCTGGCAGAATGGCGCGAGCGCAAGAGCACGACGCTGGAGGAACTGGTGCATCACATCGTCGTTCACGAGATCGCGCATCACTTTGGTTGGTCCGACGCCGACATCGCCCGGATCGACCGCTGGTGGGAGTGATGCCGCCTTAGCGCAGCAACGTCTCGACCCGCGCCACGAACCGCGCGGGAGACAATTCAGTCGCGGCGGTTTGCCGTGCGCCCTCCGACAGGGTTCGGCGCAGCTCCGGGTGGTTCACAAGGTCTGTCATCACCTCTGTCAATCCGTCAGGCTGTGCCATATCCACCCGCATCCCGTCCTGCCCCGGCGTGATGTAACCGGCACTTCCCGCATCCATCGCAATCACCGGGATGGTGCCATAGGCCATCGCTTCCAGCGGAGCCACGCCCAAAGGTTCACCTGTCGATGGCAAAACGCAGACGTGGTGGCTCGCGTAAAGAATGGGCATATCGGCAAACGGAACATCAGCCCGGATGGTGATCCAGTCGCAATGTGCCTCAGCCGCCCTGAGCGCGGTGTAATGCGCCTCATCCGCGCCCGAGATCTCACGGTCTGTCGCGCCGACCAAGGTGAGGGTTACCCGATCCGCCAACGGCTGTAACGCCGCAATCAGCGCATCCTGTTTCTTGCGCACCTGCGCAAGTTTTCCCACGCACAGCACGCGCACCGGAAACGATGCCGGATCGCGAAACGCGTGATCCGCCAATTGCGCCGCCTGCGTCGGCCACGGCAGATAATGCGCCGCCGGGTCCGTCGGGGCCGACCGGTCCAGCCCCGGCACCGGCGTCACGCGCTCCCAGGGGCGCTGCTGTGACCAATACGACAGCCGCTTGCGCCAGCCGCGCTGCTGCGTCATCGGGTGCAGGTCATAGGCCAACACTCGCAGCCTCTGCCGCCGCGCCGCTGCATAGACCGCTTTCGACAGATCCCCTGCCCGCCGCAGAAAAATCAGATCGGGTGCGAGCGCGGCCAACCGCGCCGCAACATCGGCCCTGTCCGGAGCCTTACCCAGAATGACGGGCCGCACGTGGCTGTGATCCTCAAGCCGCCCTTGAGACGCCGCGAACACCACGACCTGATGCCCCGCCTCGACCAATGCCTTGGTGGCGAAAAACAGGTTGGTGTGAAATCGCGGAACGACGAACAGAATGGACGCCATAGCGTTACGACGGATCGCGCCAGCGGTTGACGATGGGATAACGCCGGTCCAGCCAGAACGCCCGGTTCGACAGGCGCGGGCCGGGCGCGGACTGGAAGCGCTTGTATTCGCTGATATAAAGCAGATGCTCCACCTTCTTTGCATCCGCCCGGTCATACCCGGCGGCGACGCAATCGGCGATCGAGCCATCCTCGTCCACAAGGATCTTCAGAATTCCGTCCAGCACCGGATAATCCGGCAATGAATCGCTGTCTTTCTGATCGTCACGCAATTCGGCCGAAGGCGGCTTGTCGATGATCCGCTCCGCGATCACCTCTCCGGACGGACCCTTCATCCAGTCGCGGTGATTGGCATTGCGCCAGCGGCACGCGTCAAAGACGCGGGTTTTGTACATGTCCTTGATCGGATTGTACCCGCCCGCCATGTCGCCATAGATCGTCGCATAACCCACCGCGACCTCGGATTTATTGCCGGTCGTCAGCAGCATTTCCCCGAACTTGTTGCTCAGCGCCATGAGCAGCAGACCGCGTATGCGCGACTGGATGTTCTCCTCGGTGAGGTCGGGTTCGGTTCCCTCGAACAACGGCGCCAAGGTCTGCGTGACAGCATCGCGCGTAGCGGCAATGGGCACGAAATCATAGCGACACCCAAGCGCCTCGGCGACCGCCTTGGCATCCTCCAATGAGGCTTCGGACGTGTATTCAGACGGCAGCATCACGCAGCGCACGTTCTCGGCGCCCAGCGCGTCAACGGCAATCGTCGCCACGATCGCGCTGTCGATCCCACCAGAGAGGCCAAGCAAGACCTTGGCGAACCCGGTTTTGGCCATGTAGTCCCGCAACCCGGTGACCATGACGCGCCAGTCCTGCTCCATGTCGCCCGGATGCTGGGTAAAATCGCCCGGCAATGCGCGCCATCCGTCCGGTGTCCGCTCCAGATCGACATGGCTGACAACCTCCTCGAACACCGGCAGTTGCACGACGTTTTCACCGCCGGGATTGAGCACGAACGAGCCGCCATCAAACACCTGATCGTCCTGCCCGCCCACCATGTTGAGATAAATCAACGGAAGGCGCGATTCGATCACGCGCCCGACCATGTGGTTGAGCCGCGTCTCGAACTTGTCGCGAAAATAGGGCGATCCGTTGGGCACCAGCAGGAATTCCGCACCACTTTCCTCCAGCGCCTCGACCACGTCGGGATACCAGGTGTCTTCGCAAATCGGCATCCCGATGCGCACGCCGCGCACGGCGACCGGGCCTTGCATCATGTCGCGCGAAAACAGCCGCACCTCGTCGAACACGTTGAAATTCGGCAGGAAATACTTGTGCACCACCGATGCGATCTGTCCGCCATCAAGCGTAAAGTAGCTGTTGTGCAACCGCAGATCCTCGCCCACCGACGGTCCACCGATCGTAAGCGCCGGACCATCCGCACAGGCCTCGGCCAGGCTCTCGATCTCATCGCGCACCGCAGCCACGAAAGCCGGCTTCACGGTTAGATCCTGCGCCTGATAGCCGGTGATGAACATCTCGGGCAGCGCCACCAGATCGGCCCCCGCATCCCGCCCCTGCTCCCATGCCGCGCGCGCCTTGGCGGCGTTTCCGGCAAGATCGCCCACCGTCGGGTTCAACTGCGCCAGCGTAATCCGAAACCGGTCGGTCATGGGGCGTCTTCCTTCTCCGATATCGCTGGCTGACATAGCAGAACCCCGCCCGAGGGAAAGCACGTTGTCGTATAAGACATTGTCTGACCCGGCCCTGTCGCTTAGGATCTGGACGGCAAGATCATGGCAACGGACATGAACGGGACAACAGGCACATGAGAGCGGGCACATCGGTCATTCTGGGCGCAGCGGTCGCGCTGGCGCTGACAGGCGCGGCATCGGCGCAGGACGGCGACGTCCAGACAAAGCAATACGATGACGGCGGCGTCTACGAAGGGACGTTTCGCGGCGGGCTACAACACGGCACCGGCACCTACCGGTTGCCCAACGGCTATGAATACACCGGCGACTGGGTCGACGGAGAGATTCGCGGCAAGGGTGTGGCGCGCTTTCCCAACGGTTCGGTCTACGAAGGCCAGTTCGCCAAGGGCAAACCCGAAGGCATTGGAAAGATCGTCTTTGCGGATGGCTCTACCTATGAGGGCTCGTGGCTCGACGGCAAGATCACCGGCCAGGGCGTCGCGATGTATGCCAACGGCGTGCGCTACGAAGGCGCCTTTCGCAACGCCCTGCACCACGGACGCGGCACCATGCAAAGCCCCGGTGGCTATGTCTACGAGGGTGATTGGGTGAATGGCGTCAAGGAAGGCAACGGCACCATCACCTATCCCGACGGATCGCTGTACGAAGGCCGCGTCGCCGATGGCGAACGCGAGGGGCAAGGCAAGCTGACAATGCCGGATGGCCTGATCTATGAGGGCATGTGGAAGGACGGGCAGATCGACGGCACCGGCACCCTGACGCAATCCAACGGAGACATCTACGAAGGCGAACTGGTGGCCGGGCGTCGCGACGGGCAAGGCAAGGTGATCTATGCCAACGGCGATATCTATGACGGCATGTTCAAGGACGATCTGCGCCACGGGCAAGGCACCTTCATCGGCACCGACGGCTATCGGTATGACGGGAATTGGGTCGCCGGGCAGATCGAGGGACAGGGCAAAGTGACCTATCCCGACGGTTCGATCTATGAAGGTCAGTTCCGTGGCGACCTGGCCAACGGCACCGGAAAGATCACCTATCCCGACGGCTCCACCTACGAGGGCGATTGGGTCGACGGGGTGATCGACGGCACCGGCAAGGCGGTCTATGCCAACGGGCTGGTCTACGAGGGCGAATTCAAGAATGCGCGCAACCACGGCACAGGCGTGATGACCTATCCGGACGGCTACAAGTACGAAGGTGACTGGAAAAACGGCCAGCGCGACGGTCAGGGCACCGCGACCTATACCGACGGCACCGTGTATATCGGCCAGTTCAAGGACGGCCAGCGCCACGGAACCGGCAAGATCACGATGGCCGACGGCTTTACCTATTCCGGCGACTGGGCCAAGGGCGAAATCAGCGGAACCGGCACCGCGACCTATGCCAACGGCGATGTCTACGAAGGCGCATTCCTCGATGGCAAACGCCAGGGCACCGGCACCATGCGCTATGCCACCGGCGAAGAAGCGACCGGCGAATGGATCAACGGCGCGCTGACGGACGGATAAGCGCCATGCCGTGTTGGAGCGACACGCAAGGCACTTCGAAGTGCCTTTCAGCCAGCTTTCGCCGCGTCAATTCGCCAGATGATCCGTGGTGAACAGGTAATCCTCGCCCGCCGCGCCGGAATGGCAGGCAATGCATCCGGCATCCGTGCCTTTCGCGACCCGCCCCGCCAATTGCAGCCCGGCCGGGTTCTTGTCGAGCGACCCGTCAGGCAGATACTTGGCCCAGAACCAGTCTCCATTCTCCGCATCGTAACCCGCTTCACGTTTGAACATGATGGTAACGGCATCAAGGTGCTGGTCCGGATTGCCCAGCACCTCGTCGACCGACACGCCTTCTGGCCCATAATTTCGCTTGATGACCAGAGGACCGCTATGCCCGTCCACCTCGGCAGTGGTATAAAATGTCTCCAGCATCATGCCGTGCGGATCGGTGCCCTCGTATGGGAAGCTGCGGATCGCCCTATCACCGGCCATTTCAGTCTCGATCATGATGTCCCACAAGAGTTGCGCATACGCGGTATCGGTGTCCGTCCCAAACGCGGCGTCTTGCGAATATGCGGAGCTTGCAGACAGGGTCGCGGCGGCAAGCACCGCGCAAAGATGGTGTTTCATCAATCAATCCTCCCAAATCGAATATCTTTATTCGGTCAACCTACATGTTTCTGATCGAGAGAATTTTCACATCTATGCACGTTTCGGACAGGCAAAGGTGAGCCGCCTTGATCTACGATCGGCTTTTCGCGGCAGAATCCAGCTGTGCATCTTGGAGAGATCCGGTTCGCTCGGAAGAGCGTGGCGTTCCGTCGAGGCGCGTATTTTTAGCGCGACCGCTCTTGCCGCAACGGGTCAGCGTCGAACCCTGCGAAGCTTTATCCGCCAGGTCGTACAAAGCGCGCGCCTCCGGAGGATCGTTGCCCGACGCTCACCCGTTTTGCCCCCGCCGTCACCGGTGCCTGCGCGGCGTCCATGCGCATTTCGCGCTTCATCGCGGCGACAACCGCAGGCAGCGACATGCCGATCGCTTCCTTCTCCCGCCCCTCGGCCTCTGACATCATCGAGATCACCGACAGGATGCGCAGAAGCCCGTTTTCGCGCGTGAACACGGGCGCGCCTGAAGATCCGAACGTCACGTCGCAATCGAAGGTCATCACCCCGCCGCGATAGGTTTCGGTCAATCGACACCCGGATTCGCGTTGCAACGCCTCGTTGCGCCCCCTCCCATAGGACACGAGGGTCACGCGCATCTCGTCCGTGGCGCTGGCGTGGATCTTGAACGGATCGGCCTCACTGCTGAAGATCTCGCTATCCAGCCGCAACAAGGCAAGATCACGGCGGATGCGGTCTGTCAGATTGCTGGCCGATAGATAACCATCCGCGACCACGACCTTGCGCACTCCGCGCGTCGCGTTCGATGCCCCGTTGGTATAGCCGGCGCGGAACACCATGCTGTCCACCGGAAGAACCTGTCCGCTGCCGGAGTCGACCACGCAATGCGCCGCCGTCAAAACCAGATCCCGTGCGATCAGCGTTCCGGTGCAGGTGCCGCTGCCAAGATCAAGGCGTCCGACCGCTTCCCACCCCAGCACGGCGCCACGATCGTTCAATCGTGCACGCTCCTGCGCAAACGCTCCGCTGGCGCAAAGCATCGCAAGTCCGGCAATTGCCCAAATACGCATGATGCGTCCTTCCCTCGAACAGGCACCGCCAGAGCGGCGCACAGCGGGCATCCTCGCCGTCGCACATGACAATATCTGGGCAAGACCGTGTTGCTGCGATGAAACGCCGTCTGACGCTCAGACAAACTGCTCGCGGATCAGCCGTTCTTCCAACCCATGCCCCGGATCGAACAGAACCCGGTGCGCGATGCTGGGCTCCGACCGGACAGTCACGCGCACCACGTCGCGCACGGCGCGCGAATCCGCTTCCGCCATCACCGGGCGTTTTTCCGGGTCGATGACCTCGAACAGCACTTCGGCGGATTTGGGCAGCAACGCACCCCGCCAGCGGCGCGGGCGGAACGCGGCCACCGCGGTGAGCGCCAGAACATCCGATCCGATCGGCAGGATCGGTCCGTGCGCGGAATAATTATAGGCCGTCGATCCGGCGGGCGTCGAGACCAGCGCACCGTCACAGACCAGTTCCGACATCCGCACCTTGTCATCGACGATGATGCGCAACTGCGCCGCTTGCGGCCCTGCGCGCAACAAGGACACTTCATTGATCGCCAGCGCGCGATGCGACCTGCCGTCTCGGGTTTCGGCCGTCATCGACAACGGATTGATGACGGCTTCCTCGGCTTCGGCCAGCCGGTCTTCAAGCCGGTGATCGGAATATTCGTTCATCAGGAAACCGACCGTACCCCGGTTCATGCCATAGACCGGAGCGTTCAGTTCCTGGGTGCGGTGCAGCGTGTCGAGCATGAACCCGTCACCGCCAAGGGCCACAATGACATCCGCCCCGTCTTCGGCGTGATCGCCATAGCGCCGGGTCAATCCGGCCTTTGCGGATTGCGCGATTGGCGCGTGACTTGCGGCAAAGGCAATGCGCAGTGACATGTAAGACAGGTTCCTATCGGGTTCTTTGGTTTCAAACCAATCACAAACGCGCCCAGCACGCCACCCGTGACGCAGCTTTGTCGTTGCGCGTCGGTTTCGCGGCTTTGCCTTTTGTCGCGTGTCCTATACGTAGTCGCCAACCAAAAACCGCATCTAGGAGGCCCAGCCCATGAATGCTCCGCACCGCGACACCGGATTTTTCACCAAATCGCTTGCCGATGCCGACCCAGACATTTTCGGCGCCATCACCGACGAGCTGGGCCGCCAGCGCGACGAGATCGAGCTGATCGCGTCCGAAAACATCGTGTCCCGCGCCGTCATGGAAGCGCAAGGCTCTGTGATGACCAACAAATACGCCGAGGGCTATCCGGGCCGGCGCTATTATGGCGGCTGCCAGTTCGTCGACGTCGCCGAGACGCTCGCGATCGAGCGGGCCTGCAAGCTGTTCGCCTGTGACTTTGCCAACGTGCAGCCGAATTCGGGCAGTCAGGCGAATCAGGGCGTGTTCACCGCGCTCTTGCAACCCGGTGATACCATCCTCGGCATGAGCCTCGACGCCGGCGGCCACCTGACCCACGGTGCCAAGCCGAACCAGTCCGGCAAATGGTTCAACGCGGTGCAATACGGGGTGCGCAAACAGGACAACCTGCTGGACTACGATCAGGTCCAGTCGCTCGCCACCGAACGCCAGCCGAAACTTCTCATCGCCGGCGGCTCCGCCATCCCACGCCAGATCGACTTTGCCCGCATGCGCGAGATCGCCGATTCCGTTGGCGCGTACCTGCTGGTCGATATGGCGCATTTCGCAGGGCTCGTGGCTGCTGGCGAACACCCCAGCCCGTTCCCGCACGCACATGTCGCAACGACCACCACCCACAAAACCCTGCGCGGCCCGCGCGGCGGCATGATCCTGACCAATGACGAAGCGCTGGCCAAGAAGTTCAATTCCGCCATCTTCCCCGGTATCCAGGGCGGCCCGCTGATGCATGTCATCGCCGCCAAGGCCGTGGCCTTCGGCGAGGCGCTTGATCCGTCGTTCAAGACCTACCAGCAAAACGTCATCCGCAACGCCCAGGCGCTGTCGGATCAGTTGATCACGGGCGGACTCGATACGGTGACCCACGGCACCGATACGCATGTCGTGCTGGTCGATCTGCGCCCCAAGGGCGTGAAGGGCAACGCCACCGAAAAGGCGCTGGGGCGTGCCAACATCACCTGCAACAAGAACGGCGTGCCGTTCGATCCGGAAAAGCCGACGATCACCAGCGGCATCCGCCTCGGCTCCCCGGCCGGAACAACGCGGGGCTTTGGCGAGGCCGAATTCCGCCAGATCGCCGACTGGATCATCGAGGTCGTCGATGGGCTGGCGGCCAATGGCGAAGACGGCAATGCGGACGTCGAGGACAAGGTGCGCAAAGAAGTAAGCACGATGTGCGCCCGCTTTCCGATTTATCCCGGCCTCTAGCGAGGAATGGGGGCCAGCCCCCAAACCCCCGAGGTATTTATTGCCCAAAGAAGCACTGGAAAGTGTCCCGATCCTAGGGGCACTTTTTTCAAATTTGATGGCTTTTCATTCCGATTTTCCCGCGTATAGTCGCCCGCATGACAGGTTTCGCCCATATCGCATCGGTTTCGCGCACCCGCGCGCCTCTTGCGCTGGCCACCCGTCTTCTCCTAATCCGCCTCTGAGCGTTGCCGTTCCGGCGCGACCGCTCAGGGGAGACCGTTTCGCGCCAACGGATTTGGATCAAGAGAGAAAGACCACTGACATGACCAACACTGACACCAACCGCGTGGTGATTTTCGACACCACCTTGCGCGACGGCGAACAATCCCCCGGCGCCACGATGACGCATGACGAAAAGCTCGAGATCGCCGAGTTGCTGGATGACATGGGCGTCGATATCATCGAGGCCGGTTTCCCTATCGCGTCCGAAGGCGACTTTCGCGCGGTGAACGAGATCGCCACACGCGCCAAGCAATCGGTGATCTGCGGGCTCGCCCGAGCACAGCTTCCTGATATCGACCGCTGCTGGGAGGCGATCAAGCCCGCGAAACAACCGCGCATCCACACCTTTATCGGCACCTCGCCGCTGCACCGCGCCATTCCCAACCTCACGATGGATGAAATGGCCGACCGGATCGAACAGACCGTCAGCCATGCCCGCAATCTGTGTGACGATGTGCAATGGTCGCCGATGGATGCGACGCGCACCGAATGGGATTATCTCTGCCGGGTGATCGAGATCGCGATCAAGGCCGGCGCCAGCACGATCAACATCCCCGACACCGTCGGCTATACCGCGCCAGTGGAAAGCGCCGATCTGATCCGCCGCCTGATCGAGACCGTGCCGGGCGCGAGCGATGTGGTGTTCGCCACCCATTGTCACAACGATCTTGGCATGGCGACGGCCAATTCGCTGGCCGCTGTCGCGGGCGGCGCGCGCCAGATCGAGTGCACCATCAACGGTCTGGGCGAACGCGCTGGCAACACCGCACTCGAAGAGGTGGTGATGGCGCTCAAGGTGCGCAATGACATCATGCCCTACCATACCAATATCGACACCAGGAAGATCATGCACATCTCGCGCCGTGTCGCGACGGTGTCGGGCTTCCCGGTGCAGTTCAACAAGGCCATTGTCGGCAAGAATGCTTTTGCCCATGAAAGCGGCATCCACCAGGACGGCATGCTCAAGAACGCCGAAACCTTCGAGATCATGCGCCCCGAGGATGTGGGCCTTGCCGGCACCTCCCTGCCCTTGGGCAAACACTCGGGCCGCGCTGCCTTGCGCGCCAAGCTCAAGGAGCTCGGTGTCGATGTTGGCGACAACCAGCTCAAGGACATCTTCGTCCGGTTCAAGGATCTGGCCGACCGCAAGAAAGAGGTGTTCGACGACGACATCCTCGCGCTTGTTTCGGCCACCACCGAAGGCGACGATGCGTTGCAACTGGTCAATCTGAGCGTGGTCTGCGGCACCGGCGGCCCGGCGCAGGCGACGCTTGAAATGGAGATCGACGGCGAGGACAAATCGGCGGTCAGCGAGGGAGATGGCCCGGTCGATGCCACGTTCAAGGCGATCCGGATATTGCATCCCAACAAGGCCAAGTTGCAGCTTTACCAGGTGAACGCCGTCACCGAAGGCACCGACGCTCAGGCCACGGTCAGCGTGCGTCTGGAAGAGAACGGCATGATCGCCACCGGACAGTCGGCCGACACCGACACGGTTGTCGCATCGGCCAAGGCGTATATTCACGCCCTCAACCGCTTGATCGTGCGGCGTGGCAAGTCGGGCAAGGATGTCCCGGAAATATCCTATCGCGATCTGACGTAACCGGCAAAACGGGCTGCGCATTCGGCGTGGCCCGTTCTTCGGAAGATCACTAGAACGGGACGCGCCATTTCGGTTTTGACGGCTCTGCCGTAACCTGAGCGAGCCCGCTTTCCTCCATCAACCGCGTCACTTCTTCTTCCAGCAATCGCTCATCCGCCGTGCCGCGCACCGGAACGCGCCCGGGCTCCAGGAACAGCGGAGCAGCCAGTGGTGTCACACGGTTCAGCCGCACAAGGTCGATCCGGTCGCCCACCCGTTCGGCCATGTCGCGGATGCGGGCGAAATCGACCAGACCACGCATCGCTTCCTCGCGGGTGATCTGCATCAGCAGATGGTCGGGGTCGTATTTCAGCAGGGTATCATAGAGGATATCGGATGACATGGTCGCCTGCCGCCCGGTCTTGCGCTGTCCGCCAATGTTACGCTCGATCAGACCGGCGATGGTGGCTGACGCGCGAAACGTCCGCTTCATCACCGCGTTGCCGGCCAGCCAGCCCTCAAGCCCCGCCTCCAGCGCCGCCAGATCGAACAGCGGTGCAGGATCGACAACCGCATCCAGCCCCCAGATCAGCACCGCGTAATCGGTCGCGACAAAGCCCATCGGGGCGAGCCCCTCTTCCTCCATCCGCTTGGTGAGCAACAGCCCCAGGGTCTGCATCGCGTTGCGCCCGGCAAAGCCGTAGGCCACCAGCTGCTCGCGCCCGTCATGGGGAAAGCTCTCGATCAGAAGCCTGCCCGGTTCCGGCAGGCGGCTGACACGGCGTTGCATGTGCAGCCAGTCGCGCGTGTGGCGGGGCAGGTCGGGCCAGTCGTCCTGCTCGAACATCCGCACGATCCGTGCCGAAAGCTGGGTGGAGGTGGCAAATTTCGTGCCCATGAAGGTGGCGATCTTGGGCTTTTTCCCGGCATCGCGCGTCACCTCGACCGTGAGTTCGCGCAAGCCCTCGTAGCGGACGATCTGGCCGCCGATGAGAAACGTGTCACCTTTTGTGAGCGTGGCGGCAAACCCTTCCTCGATCTCGCCCAGCGGCGCACCGCCCCGACCGCGCCATTTGACCTTGAGCGTGTCGGTATCCTGAATGGTGCCAATGTTCTGCCGGATCCGTGCCGCCGAACGAGGATCGCGCAACTGCCAGCGCCCGTCCGGCAATTGCTTGAGCCGCTGCCACTGGTCATAGGCGCGCAGGGCATAGCCGCCGGTGGCGCAGAAGTTCAGGCAAGCGTCGAATTCAGCGCGGCTCAGGTCGGCATAGGCCCCGGCGGCGGTCATCTCGGCATAGAGGTCATCCGCCTCGAACGGACCGGAACAGGCGGCGATCAGGATATGCTGGCAAAGCACATCGCGCGGCCCGCGCCCGCGCGGTTCTCCGTCAAGTTCGTGCGCCCGTACCGCATCGAGTGCTGCCACGCATTCGACCACTTCGAACCGGTTGGCAGGCACCAGAAGCGCCTTGCTTGGCGCGTTGTAGCGATGGTTCGCGCGCCCGATGCGCTGCACCAGCCGCTTGACGTTCTTCGGCGCGCCGATCTGGATCACCAGATCCACGTCGCCCCAGTCGATCCCCAAGTCCAGCGACCCGGTGCACACGATCGCCCGCAGATCGCCGCGCACCATCGCCGCCTCGACCTTCTCGCGTTGGCCGCGATCAAGGCTGCCGTGATGGATACCAATCGGCAGAGCGTCCTCGTTGGCAAGCCAGAGGTTGTGAAAAAAGATCTCCGCCTGCGCGCGGGTGTTGTGAAAGATCAGCGTGGTCTTGTGCCGCTTGACCTGTTCCAGCACCGCCGGAATGGCGTATTTCGCTCCGCCACCGGACCACGGCGGCGCTTCGTCGGTGACCAGCATCGCGATGTCAGGGTCCGGCCCCGGATCGGCGATCAGGATCTCGCAAGGATCGGGGTGACGGGCCAGAAACCGCGCAATGGCTTCGGGGTTTTCCACCGTGGCCGACAGCCCGACACGGCGCAGATCAGGGCACATGGCCTGCAACCGCGCCAGCGCGAGCATCAACTGATCGCCCCGCTTGCTTTCGGCCAGCGCATGGATCTCATCCACCACCACCCTCTGCACGCCTTTGAACATGCGCGGCGCATCTTCGTAGCTGGTGAGAAGCGCCAGCGATTCAGGCGTCGTCAGCAGGATATGCGGCGGGTCGGCCCGCTGACGTTTCTTGATATGCGCCGAGGTGTCGCCAGTGCGGTCCTCGACTCGGATATCCAGACCAGCCTCTTCGATGGGCGTGCGCAGATTGCGCTTGATATCCGCCGCCAACGCCTTGAGTGGGCTGACATAAAGCGTGTGCATACCCTCGTGCGGGGTGTGCGCCAATTCGGTGAGCGTCGGCAGGAACCCGGCCAGCGTCTTGCCGCCCCCGGTGGGCGCAATCAGCAGCAGGCACGGGTCTTGGGCGCGTTCCAGCATGGCGCGCTGGTGCGGATGGATCGTCCATCCGCGCGTGTCGAACCAGCCTTGAAGCGAGGGATGCAATTGCGTCATGCGCTGTTAGATAACGCAGCCGCGACAGAAGAAAAACGCCTTGTGCCATTGCAGCGTCCTGTCGCTTCGGCCATTGGTCGCGCGACACTCGAAAGGGCCGGCATGAGGCATCCGCTACTCCTGACATTGGTGATCTATCTGGCCGGTCTCGGCGCGGCGGGCCAGTTCTCCAAGCTGGCGGTCAGTTTCATCACGCTCAGCGAAGTTTACGGTGGCCGCGACACGACGCTGGGGCTTGCGATTTCGCTGATCAGCCTTGTCGGCGTGGTGCTCGGCCTTTTTGCCGGCATGGTGGTAAACCGCATCGGCACCCGCCGCGCCCTGATCGGAGCCTTGGCGTTGGGCGCTCTGGTGTCGCTGTGGCAAGCCAGCCTGCCGTCGATGCCGTGGCTCATGGCGAGCCGCGTGATCGAGGGCGTGTCGCACCTCTTGATCGTGGTCGCCGCCCCGACCCTGATTGCCGAGACAACGCCGGATCGTCTGCGCCCCGCCGCGCTGACGCTCTGGAGCACGTTTTTCGGGGTGGCCTTTGCCCTGCTCGCCATCGTTGCGCCAAGCATCATTGCCCTTGGCGGCCTCTCGGCCTTGATCCTGTCGCACGCTCTATGGATGGTTGCGGCGGGCGTTCTCTGCGCCGTGGTCTTGCCGAAATCCGTGTCCGAACCCGCGCCGCAACTGTCTCAAGGGTCGCTCCTTGAACGCCACGTCACCGCCTATGCAACCCCGGGCATCGCGACCCCTGCGATGGCATGGCTGTGCTATACGCTGACATTCGTATCGGTGCTGACGGTCCTGCCCCTGCTGACCGGCGGCACCGCACCCGTCTGGCTCGGCTCGGCCGCTCCCTTGGTGTCGATCGCGGTGTCGTTGACGGCGGGTATCTACCTGCTGTCGCGGATACGCGCCTGGCCGGTAGTGATCGGCGGATTTGGCGTGTGCCTTCTGGCGGCCATACTGACGCTGGCAAGCGGGTTTTCAACGCTCAGCGTTCTGGCGCTGTTCGCGGCAATGGCCTTTGTGCAGGGCTCTGGCTTTGCGCTGGTGCCGCAACTCAACCCCGATCCAAACGCGCGCGCCCTGGCGAACGGTGCGATGGCGCAGATGGGGAACGTGGGTAACCTGACCGGCACACCGCTGCTGATTGCGCTCTACCATGGCGCTCCGATGTTGGGGCCGTTCCTGTTCCTCGGCGTCGCTTACGGCGCGGGCATCTGCCTGACATGGATGATCGGCCGACGCGCGCTCGGCGCGATTGCCTGATCGGCGCGCCCTAGCCCTGCATCTCCGCCAGTCGCGCAACATAGCGGGCCAGCGTGTCGATCTCCAGATTGACGTCATCGCCGATTTTGGCGTCACCCCAGGTCGTCACCTCCTGCGTATGCGGAATGAGGTTGATACCAAAGCGGCATCCGTCAACCTCGTTCACGGTCAGCGACGTACCGTTGAGCGCAACCGACCCTTTCGGCGCGATGAACTTCGCCAGCGAGCGCGGCGCTTCGAACGTATAGCGCACGCTGTCCCCCTCGGGGCGCATCTCGACGATATGGGCCAAGCCGTCCACATGGCCGGAAACGATATGACCGCCCAATTCGTCGCCGACCTTCAAAGCGCGTTCCAGATTGACTCGCGTGCCGTCGCGCCACTGCCCCAGCGTTGTCTTGTCCAGCGTTTCGGCGCTGATCTCGACCTCGAACCAGTCGGGGCCAAGCAGAACCACTGTCAGGCACACACCGCTACAGGCGATGGATGCGCCGATGTCGATGCTGTCGGTGTTGTAGGCGGTGGCGATGCGCGCCCGCAGATCGCCCTTGCGGGTAACCTGCCGGACGGTTCCAATATCCGTGACAATGCCTGTAAACATGATCCTGCCCCCGTCCCATCGCGGCCCGCAATCTCCTGCGGTCGGCCATTCCAAGTGTGCCTTCGATTGTGGTATCGAGGCCCGTGGCCGAGGGATACTGCGCTGACATGGCAAATACAACGGGCAAGCCCGACACGTCACCCCGCCGGGTGTTCCTGTTCCTGCAAGGGCCGCATGGCCCGTTCTTTGCGGATCTGGCTGCACAATTGACAGAAACCGGCGCGGCGTGCTGGCGCGTGGCGTTCAATGCCGGTGATGCCTCACGCTGGCGCGACAGCAAGACACTGTTGCGGTTTCTAGGCACCCAGGATGCGTGGCCCGCCCGGTTCGCACAATGGGTCGCCGAGACCGGCGCGAGCGATCTGGTGCTCTACGGCGACACCCGCCGCCATCACGCCGAGGCGATCGCTGCGGCACGCGCCTTGGGGCTGGTGATCCATATTTTCGAAGAAGGCTATCTGCGGCCCTACTGGGCCACCTATGAACGCAACGGATCGAATGGCAATTCGCGCCTGATGTCGATCACGCTGGACCAGATGGAGCGCGCCCTGACCCAGACCGCCGCCCTGCCGGCGCTGCCGCCCGACCGATGGGGCGATTTGCGTCAACACATGCTTCACGGCGCGCTTTATCATTGGCATGTTCTGTTCCGGAATCAGGCTTATCCGCATTACGCGTCGCATCGCGATCAAAGCGTGGGCCGGGAATTTCGGCTGCACCTACTGCGCCTTTTGCGCCGCCCACGGCATATCGTCCAGCGCTGGCTGGCGACGCGCCACATGCGGCGCGGCGGCTGGCCCTATCACGTCGTTCTCCTGCAACTCGAACATGACGCGAGCTTCCGCGCGTTTTCACAGTTCCGCTCGCAGACCGAATTTGTGGACATGGTGATCGAAGCCTTTGCCAAAGGCGCGCCCGCGCATCACCGGCTGGTCTTCAAGGCGCATCCGCTGGAGGATGGGCGCGCCCCTCTGGAGCAGACCATCCGCTCCAAGGCGGCCCAGACGGGCATCGCAGATCGGGTCACGTTCATCAGGGGCGGCAAGCTTGCCCATCTGGTGCAGGCGGCGCGCTCTGCGGTGACGGTCAATTCCACCGCCGCGCATCAGGCGCTTTGGCGCGGCTTGCCGGTGCGCAGTTTCGGCACCTCTGTCTATGACAAACCCGCGCTGGTCTCGCACCAAGCCTTGCCGGCGTTTTTTGCCGATCCTCACCCACCCGACACCAAGGCATACGCGATTTACCGCCAGTTCCTGCTTGAGACCAGCCAGCTTCCCGGCGGGTTTTACTCGGCGCGTGGGCGGGCGCAATTGCTCAGGCATGTGGTGGACAGGATGCTGTCACCGGACGATCCGTACGAGTCGCGCCTTGATCCGCACGGGTCCGAGACGCAACAGTTGCGTGTCGTTCGCTAGGCATCCTTGACTGCGGGACTGGTCAGAGTGACAGGATTCCGGTAGCTTAACCGGAAAACGACAAAAAACCGAGGCAGACTTAACTGGTCGAGGAGACCGAGCAGTGATCAATTCCAAACTACGGTGGACACGATCCATCGCCTTGGTGCTGTCGGCATCGCTGGTGGCGTCTTGCACGCTGCCCGGCATGGGGCCGAGCAAAAAGCAGATCTTTGCAGGATCTGTGCAGCGGGAAGGCGATGCGTTTGTCGTATCGGTGGACGACCGTGTCACCCGCGCCACAGCCGTGGTTCCGGCGCTTGGATTTTCCGAGGCGCTCAAGAACTCCAGCCTGCAAGGGGCCGACATCATCCGCCCCGGCGATACGCTTGGTCTGACGATTTGGGAAAACGTCGATGACGGGCTGCTCGCCGGTGAAGCGTCGAACGCCACCACTCTGGAGGCGGTTCAGGTCGATGGATCGGGCTTTATCTTTGTGCCCTACGCCGGGCGCATCAAGGCGGCCGGAAACACACCCGAGGCGATCCGCCGGATCATCACCCAAAAACTCGAAGACCAGACACCCGATCCGCAGGTTCAGGTCCGCCGCACCGCGGGTGACGGTGCGACGGTGTCGATTCTCGGCTCGACCGGCACACAAGGGGTGTTTCCCATCACCCGCCCGACGCGCACGCTGGGGTCGATGCTGGCTAGCGCCGGTGGCGTTGGTCTCTCGGCGGAAATCGCGCAGATCACGCTGACGCGCGGCAATCAAAGCGAAACCATCTGGTTCGAGGATCTCTACGATCATCCCGAACTCGACATCGCCTTGCGCGACGGCGACCGCATTCTGGTGGAGGCCGATCAACGCTCCTTCACTGCGCTGGGTGCAACAGGGTCGCAAACCCGCATGACGTTTGAAACCCAGAACCTCTCCGCCGTCGAGGCACTGGCACAGCTCGGTGGCCTCACCGCATCGACCGCCGATCCCACGGGCGTCTTCGTGTTCCGCAACGAACCCGCCGAGATCTCCAACGCCGTTCTCGGACGCACCGATCTGGTGGGCGCACAGCGCCTGATTTACGTGCTTGACCTGACCGAGCCCAACGGGCTGTTCGTCGCGCGCGACTTCCTGATCCGCGATGGCGACACGATCTATGTCACCGAAGCGCCAATCGTACAGTGGAACCGTACGATTGCAGCGATCACCGGTACGCTTGGCGGGGCATCGGGCCTGGCCGACACGGCCTCCGCCGGGCTGGGGGTCCAGTAACCGGCAGTGGACAAGACGCCCTCACAGCCAGACGCCGAAGGGACCACCCTTCGGCGTTTATACGTCTACAACAGCGGCTTCCTGACACAACGCCGGATCAAGCGCATCCTGGCGCTGGCAGGATGGCGCGTGACCGTGGGACGCCCCTCACCCAACGATTTGGTGGGCCTCTGGGGAGCGGCTCCAAGCGCGGCGCGCGGTCAGGCAGTGGCGGACCGCAGAAATGCACCCGTGCTGCGCGTCGAGGACGCCTTTCTACGCTCGCTTCATCCCGGACGCGTTGCCAAGGAACCGCCGCTGGGCTTGCTGCTGGATCGCACGGGGCTGCATTTTGATGCATCGCATCCCTCGGATCTGGAAACCCTGCTGATGCAGGATCCGCTGGATGACACCGCATTGCTGAACGAGGCCCGCGCTCTGATGGCGCGGATGCAGGATTTGAAACTGTCGAAATACAGCGCCTGTGAGCCCGATCTTGATCCTCCCGAACCGGGTTATGTGCTGGTTGTCGATCAGGCCGAAGACGACGCATCGGTGCGCGCATCGGTGGCAGGCGAGGGTATGGCCAAGGCGCGGTTTGCCGAAATGCTGTATTACGCGCAGACCGAACACCCCACCGCCCGCATACTGATCCGGTCCCATCCCGAAACCCGCGCTGGCAAGCGCGGCGGGCATTACTCGACCGAGCAGGCCACGGGCAAAGTATCGTTCGTCAATGGCGATCACGCTCCGGCAGAACTTCTGGAGGGGGCGATCGCGGTTTACACCCTGTCGTCGCAAATGGGGTTCGAGGCCATACTCGCAGGCCACAAGCCCCGCGTTTTCGGCACGCCGTTCTACGCCGGGTGGGGGCTGAGCGAGGATGAACATCAACTGGCCCGGCGCCAACGCGCCCTGACCCGCGCGCAACTCTTTGCCGGCGCGATGATGCGCTATCCGGTGTGGTACGATCCTTACGGGGACCGGCTGTGCGGTCTGGCCCGCGTGATCGACACCCTTGAAGCGACGCGACGTGCCTGGGACGAAGACCGGCACGGCTGGACGGGTCAAAATATCCGCCTTTGGAAGCGCCCGCACATGCAGGAGATCTTCGGCCAGCACGTGCCGATGCGCTTTAACAAGAGCGCAACGCCACAGCGCGTCATGTCATGGGGGGCCGAGGCTCCGGCAGAGGCGTGGCGGGTTGAGGACGGGTTCTTGCGCTCCAGCGGTCTGGGTGCGGAACTGGTGCCGCCGCTGTCTTTGGTGCTGGACGATCTGGGCATATACTACGATCCCACGCGCGCCTCGCGGCTCGAAACGCTGATTTCGCAAAGTGGATCACTGCCCGAATACGCCCTCTCGCGCGCTCGAAGGGTGATCGAGCGGATCGTGGCGCGTGGCGTGACGAAATACGCGTCCGGCGGCACACCCCCGCCGCTGGGTGATACGCGCGGCAAACCGGTGATCCTTGTGCCGGGACAGGTCGAAGATGACGCGTCGGTATTGTTGGGCAGCCCCGAGATCAAGACCAACGCGGCGCTGTTGAAACGGGTGCGCAAAGCCAATGAAGGCGCGTTTATCGTGTATAAACCGCACCCCGATGTGGTCTCAGGTTTGCGCCCCGGTGTGGTGGACAGGCCCGACGCTTATGCCGATCAGGTTGTAAGTGACGTGCCGATGGCGGCGCTGCTGGGACAGGTCGATGCCGTCTGGACCATGACCTCGCTCACCGGCTTCGAAGCGCTGCTGCGGGGAGTGCCTGTGACAACGCTTGGTCAGCCCTTTTACGCCGGCTGGGGTCTGACGACCGATCTTTGCACCCAGCCCGAGCGTCGTGGGAAGGGGGTGAGTCTGGACGCGCTGGCGCACGCGGCGCTGATTGGCTATCCGCGCTACCACGATCCACTATCGAACGGGCCTTGCCCCGTCGAAGTGGCGGTTGATCGTCTGGTCTCGGCCAATGTGCCACGCTCGAAACGATTGCGTATTCTGGCCAAGGCGCAAGGGGTATTGGCCAGCTATGCTTGGCTCTGGCGGGGCAGACGGGACCAGCTTTGAACGACATCGTCACCGATCTGGCGCACCGAGCGCAAGGCAAAACGCGGTGCATCTGACAGGCGGTCAAGCCCAAGCGCACCCAAAGCCGGACGGCCTTCGGCACCGATGATCACGCCGCCCATGTGCAGTTCTAGCCGATCCACGACATCGGCGTGAAGCAGGCTCGCGGCAAGCTCGCCGCCGCCTTCGCAAAACACACGCGTCAGTCCGGCGTCGCCAAGTGCCTGAATCATTGCTGCGATGTCGAGCTGACGGCCAATCGGCGGCACCTGTACCAGCTTTGCGCCAAGCGTTTGCCAGGCATGGCGGGCCTCTGACGGAGCGTCCTCACCGTGACACAGCCATAGCGGCGCGTCAGGGATTGTGTGTGCGAGGTTGCCGTCGCGCGGAAGATCCAACCGCCGTGTGACCACGATCCGAACCGGTTGTTTTGGCACATTCCGCCCCCGCACCGTCAGCAACGGATCGTCGGCGCGGACAGTGCCGGCTCCCACCATCACCGCGTCGTTGCTGGCGCGAAGATTGTGCACATGAGCGCGCGCCTCCGGCCCGGTGATCCACTGGCTGTCGCCGCTGGCCGTGGCGATCCGCCCGTCAAGACTGGTGGCCAGTTTCAGCGTCAGCAGCGGGCGGCCCAGTTCGATGCTATGGAAAAACCCGGCGTGATGTTCGGCCGCGGCAAGGGTGGCGATGCCGGTCGTTACCTCTATGCCTGCTGCGCGCAACTGGTCAAACCCCTGCCCCGCAACGCGCGGGTCGCGATCATCGAACGGCGCGACCACGCGGCTGACACCGGCGTCGATCAGTGCGTCCGTACAGGGGGGTGTCTTGCCGTGATGGGCGCAGGGTTCCAGCGTGACATAGGCCGTGGCCCCTTGCGCCAATGTGCCCGCCATCGCCAAAGCCTGTGTCTCTGCGTGGGGTGTGCCGCCCGGCTGTGTCCAGCCTTCGCCGACGATCCGGTTGTCTCTGACCAGAACGCACCCCACCGCCGGGTTCGGCCATGTATTACCCAACCCGCGCCGCCCCAGCTCGAGCGCCCGGTCCATATAGTGCTCATCGTCCGGGCACATCTGCGTGACTTAGCCTTCGGGTTTGGGTTTGTCTTTTTCCGACGGGCGCAATTCGCTGACGAACTTGTCGAAATCGTCGGCTTCCTGAAAGTTCTTGTAGACGCTGGCAAAGCGCACATAGGCCACGGTGTCGATCCGCGCCAGCGTTTCCATCACGATCTCACCGATCTGCTTGGAGGCAATGTCGGTTTCGCCCAGGCTTTCCAGCCGCCGCACGATGCCCGAAATCATCTGGTCGATGCGTTCAGGCTCGATCGGGCGTTTCTGCATCGCCATGCGAATGGAGCGCTCCAGCTTGTCGCGATCGAAATCCTCGCGTCGGCCGTTGGTCTTGATCACCACCAGATCGCGAAGTTGCACACGCTCATACGTGGTGAAACGCCCGCCGCAGGCCGGACAAAAGCGTCGGCGCCGGATGGCGACATGGTCCTCTGCGGGACGGCTGTCCTTGACCTGTGAATCGATATTTCCGCAAAACGGGCAGCGCATCGGCCGGTCCCCTCTTTATTCATCTCTGCCTCGACCTGTGGGTTTTCCCCACTTATCCACAGCGACTATAGGCGCGCCGCGAGGTTTTGGGTAGGGGGCAATTCACGCCGCAAGCGGTGGTGTTGCGATGGCGTCAAAACGGCAGGTGCCAGTGCCGTCCGCGCGGAGTCTCGACATATTCTGGCCAGTTGAAGGCGATCGGGGCGGGGTAATCCGCAAGCGGGGGAATGTTGCCTTGCGTGGTCTTGCGCGTTTCGAACTCGGCCCATGACGCGGCGCGTGTGTCAGGCTGCGTGAGCAGGCGCAGCGCGCTATGGGCCAGAACTCGCGCCGCCGTTTGCACTGTCGGGTCGATGGTTTCGCGGATGCCGCCCAGCGCGTTCATCGCCCAGGGCGGGTACGGTCCGCCGCGCAAGGCCGGGCGGGCGATATAAAACCGCGCGGTCGGGCAATGCCATGACATGTCGGTATAATCATCCGACGTGCTGTTCTCTTGGGCGGGCGGCAGATCGCGCCGCAGGATCGCTTCGGCATCCTGCGGCGCGATCAGGGCGGTGCATTCGGGGATCAGCGGGTCGTCGTCCGCCTTCTGGCCGCAGGCGGTTTGAACCTTCCGCGCGATGGCGCGGGCCGTCTCGCCCCAATGTGGCGGTCCAACCTGTTGCAACGAGTCCCAGACCACCTGAGCCATGACGTGATTGGTCAGTCCGGGGCGCGATTTGCTGACCCAGTGTTTCTCGACCCGGCAGCCGGTGATCGCCGCAGCGCTGTCGGCCAGCCGGTCGAGTTGCGCGGTAATCTGCTCGGCCATCGCCAGATCGGGCACCCGGATCATGTATTGCAGATCGGCGCAGAGCGCCGGCAGATTGTCGGCACTTGCCTGCCCCATGCCAAGGATCGCTTCGGAGACCGACCAGCCGCCACGGTGGGGCAGCATCGCATCGCGCAACTGCCGCGCGGTCTGATACATCAGAATCAGGGCATCGTTCGCCCCCGGCGCGCGGATGTCGGAATGGGCCTGCGGGATCGGCGCTCCGTCGCTGGCGCCCCATCCTTGCGGGGCATCGCACACGAACCGATAGATCATCGAATAGGCCGCACCACACTGGGTGTCCCAGCGCACGGTATTACAGAGCGGCAGCATGTAGAACGGGTGGAACGACAGCATCGCATCCAGCCCGTCGTAATACCCCTGTGCGGCATGGATCGGTTTCGAACCGCGCACCTTTTCCGCCGGTTCTCCGGTCAACTGCAATGTGCCGCGGATGCCCTGCTCCTGCATCGCCGCCTTGGTGGCGAGCACGCCGCCCAGACTGCCGATGCCAAGCGCGGAATGCGGATCTGTATGGCCCGCCGCCTGCCAGCCGGTATCGTCACGCGGAGCGCGCTCGGGCCAGGCGGCCTGGGAATTGGCAGGAACGGCATCGTATTCGGCGTACATCCCGATGGTCGGGCCGTCGCCGTTCGTCCATCGGGCACAAAAGGCGGTGGGCATTCCGCCCGACCCGTCTTCGACATCGAATCCTTCTGCGCGCAACCGCTCAACGTACCAGGCCGCTGATTGATATTCCCGCCATGCGGGTTCTGCCAGATCGAAGATATGCGCGCACCAGTCTGACAAGTCTCGCGCATGATCGGCCACCCAGCGGTCGGCTATGTCGGTGATACTCATGTCAGGCTCCCAGATGTGCGACGACGTTGCGCGTGTGCGGCGCGGTGCGATGCTCAAAAAGATAAACGCCTTGCCATGTCCCCAACGCCAAGCGGTTACCGCTGACGGGAATCGATAGGCTCACAGGCAAGAGCGATGCCTTGATATGGGCTGGCATGTCATCCGGGCCTTCATAGGTATGGGTCAGATAGGCCATCGAGGGATCGGTGCTCGGCGGGACAAGCCGGTCGAAAAACGCGGTCAAATCGCTTTGCACCTCTGGATCGGCGTTCTCTTGAATCAACAGGCTGGCCGAACTGTGCTGAACGAACAGCGTCAGCAATCCGGTGCCTTGCACCCACGCAGACACGTCTTTTGTAAATTCGTAAAGTCCGGGGCCGCTCGTGTGGATCGTGAAGGTCGTTTGCATCCGTGCACCTCATCACACTCCGCTCATCACGCCAAGTGTGATGCAACTGGATTGCCGAACTCCGCGTTCCAACGACATCACCTAACACAATGAGGATTTCATGGATCGCAAAACACTTTTCATCACCGGAGCGTCGACGGGTATCGGCGAGGCGACGGCGCGCGCCGCTGTCAAACAGGGCTGGAACGTCGGATTGTTTGCGCGCTCGAAAGACAAGCTTGAGTCGCTGGCATCGGATCTTGGAGATCAGGCGCTCGCTTTGCCCGGCGATGCAACTGAATTCCGCGAACAGAAAGAGGCATTGAACACGCTGGCCGACCACTTCGGTGCTGTCGACGCCGCCTATGCCAATGCCGGAACAGGTCTCAGCGCGTCCGGCACGGAAGACGGCGACCCGGACGAGTGGCAGAAGATGGTCCACATCAACATATTGGGTGTCTTGTGGACAACCAAAGCCGCGATGCCGCATTTGCGCAAAAGCACCGGACATCTGGTGATGACGGGCTCTGCGGCGGGCCGCGTCCATATTTCGGGCTCCGTCTATGGCGCGTCAAAGTGGTTCGTGCACGGTTATGGCGGCAATATCGCCCAAGAGATGCGGGAATGGGGTGGCCGCTGCACCGTCATTGCGCCCGGTATGGTAGATACGCCATTCTTTGACGAAGCCAAACCCGACAAGCTCCATCCCGAAGATATCGCACGATCGGTCATGTTCGCGCTTGAAGCCGATCCGCGTGCAAACGTGCAGGAAGTCTTTGTGATGCCGACCAACTGAAGCGTCGATCGCCAGAGCGCATGGAACAAAACGCGCCCGGTCCTTGTTGGCCTGACAGGTACACACCGAAAGGAAGACACCATGAGCATTGCCAAAGTCACCGAAATTTCGGCCACATCCACCAAAAGCTTTGACGACGCGACCCGCGAGGGAATCGACCGGGCGTCGCGCACCATTCGCAACATGAAAAGCGCATGGGTCAAGGACCAGCACGTCAAGATCGAGGACGGCAAGATTTCCACGTTCCGAGTGAACCTGGCGATCACATTCCTGCTTGAGGACTGACACTCGCCGGTCAGGTCAACGGAAATTTGCACGGAGAGGGGCGCATCAATGAGTTCATCCAACCCAAAAACGGGTCCGGGCACAACATCGGATCCTAATCAGGCGGACCGCACGGGAGACCCCCGGCGCGACCCGTTCAAAGATATACCCGAGACGTCTGACCAACCGGAGCAGACAAACCCAGATCCCAAGACAGGGCCGGGTACGACAAGCGATCCAAACCAGGCAGATCGCACCTGACGTGATCAGGGCCGGGCAGACGCTCCCGGCCTTGGCGAATTGTTATTGAAAAATTCCATCGCCCTGTTGATCGATCAGATTTCTGGCCTTCGCCAATGACGCGTCCGCCGCAGCAGCGCGGCTTTCCAGCATATCGGCACGGATCATCCGGTGGGTTTTCAACTCGCCATCGATTTCTTTCTCGATCCGCGCACCGATGCGCCAGCGACCGTCTTCATTGATCGGATCGGGATAAATGGTGAACCCGTTATGTGTTTCGGCCGCAGCGGCGGGGGGCGTCCCGCCGCCACCGCCGAACAGCTTTTTCAACAACGACATCGTTACTGATCCAGGAACGACCGCAACTTGCGCGACCGGCTGGGATGCTTGAGTTTGCGCAGCGCCTTGGCTTCGATCTGGCGGATGCGTTCGCGCGTGACGCTGAACTGCTGGCCCACCTCTTCCAGCGTGTGATCGGTGTTCATGCCGATACCAAAGCGCATCCGCAGAACCCGTTCCTCGCGTGGGGTCAGAGAAGACAGAACCCGCGTTGTCGTTTCCTTGAGGTTGTCCTGAATGGCAGCGTCCAAGGGCAGAACCGCGTTCTTGTCCTCGATGAAATCGCCAAGCTGGCTGTCTTCCTCGTCGCCGATGGGCGTTTCGAGCGATATCGGCTCCTTGGCGATCTTCATCACCTTGCGAACCTTCTCCAGCGGCATCTGGAGCTTCTCGGCCAGTTCCTCGGGCGTCGGTTCGCGGCCGATCTCGTGCAGCATCTGGCGGCCTGTACGCACCAGCTTGTTGATCGTCTCGATCATGTGCACCGGAATACGGATGGTGCGCGCCTGATCCGCGATACTCCGGGTGATCGCCTGACGAATCCACCATGTCGCATAGGTGGAAAACTTGTAGCCGCGCCGGTATTCGAACTTGTCCACCGCCTTCATCAGGCCGATATTGCCTTCCTGAATGAGATCGAGGAACTGCAAACCGCGGTTGGTGTATTTCTTGGCGATGGAGATCACGAGACGCAGGTTCGCCTCGACCATTTCCTTCTTGGCCTGCCGCGCTTCTTTCTCGCCCTTCTGGACCTGCTGCACGATGCGGCGGAATTCGGAGATATCAAGGCCCACATACTGACCGACCTGCGCCATGTCGGCGCGCAGTTCTTCGGCCTTGGGCAGCGATCGTTCGATGAACATCTGCCATCCGCGACCCGATTTCTCACCCATCTCTTCAAGCCAGTTCGGGTCAAGCTCGCGCCCGCGATAGGCATCGACAAATTCGCGCCGGTTGATGCGGGCCTGATCGGCCAGTTTCACCATAGCGGAGTCAATCGACATGATGCGCTTGTTGATACCATAGAGCTGGTCAATCAGCGCTTCGATGCGGTTGTTGTGCAGGTGCAGTTCGTTGACCAGTTCGACGATCTCGGAGCGCAGTTTCTGATACCGCTTCTCGTCACCGCTGCTGAAAGAGCCATCTTCGTTCAACGTGGCGGAGATGCGGTTGTCCTGCATGCTCGCCAGTTCTTCATAGTCCTGCGCAATCCGGTCGAGCGTTTCAAGCACGCGCGGCTTGAGCGCGGCTTCCATCGCGGCCAAAGACATGTTGGCCTGATCGTCATCGTCGTCATCATCGTCATCGGTTGCGATCGGGTTGCCGTCAGCATCAAGCTCCTTGGAATCGTCAGACTTTGCCTCGCCGGAACTGTCGCTAGCGCCGACGACTGCGGCCTGAACAACCTCTTCCTCGCCCATCTGGTCGCCGAACGTGGTTTCGAGGTCGATCACATCGCGCAGCAGAATATCCTCTGACAGCAATTCCTCGCGCCAGATGGTGATGGCCTGAAAGGTCAGCGGGCTTTCGCACAGCCCCAGGATCATCGTGTTGCGACCGGCCTCGATCCGCTTGGCAATGGCGATCTCGCCCTCGCGGGACAGCAGTTCAACGCTGCCCATCTCGCGCAGGTACATCCGCACCGGATCATCCGTACGGTCAAGCTTTTCAGACGTCCCCGAAGCCAGCGTGACCTCACCGGGTTTCGCCGTCTGAACAAGATCGGTGGCGCCCTTGTCGTCTTCCTCGGCGTCCTCGTCTTCTTCGGTGATCTGGATGCCCATCTCCGACAGCATCGACATCACATCCTCGATCTGGTCGGAACTGACCTGATCGGGAGGCAACACCTCGTTCAGCTGATCGTAAGTGATGTAACCGCGCTCCCGCGCGTCGGCGATCATCTTCTTGACCGCAGCCTGGCTCAGATCAAGACTGACATCTTCCTCGCGGGGTTCTGTCTTGGCGTCGTCGTTATCTTTGGCGGCCATGTGTGCTCCTGTCGAGGCGGGGCGATTCGGTTGACCCGAATCATTAGCGCGAAATAGCGATTCGCACACCCGTTTACCCTTTTTTGTTTACATGTTCCTTAGCAAAACACCGTCAGCTTCGGGGTTTGTCGAATCGAATCGTTTCCATCAAAGCGGCAAATGCGCTGCGTTCTTCTCGGTTGATCGATGCCCCGTTGGGGCCGCGATCATATTCGGTCGTATCTTCCGACTGCGCGCGCTGCGCGGATTGTCGGGCTCTTGCTGCCTGGCCCAACCGCCAGGTCAGCGATTCATCGGCCGGTCCGTGCAAATCTTCGGATGCCTCGGCAATTTCGGTATCAAGGCCGGTGCGGGCTTCGAGTTTCGCCAGTTCTTCCGCAATCGTCAAACGGGTCAATCCGCGATCGCCGGGGTTGCGCAGGCAGGGCGTGATGGCGACATGGCGTGCGCGGCACAGCATTTCAAGAGCATCGCCGCCAAGTATCGCATCGGCAGCGGCCTGCACGTTTTCCGGCGCATCAGCAGCGTGGCGCAAAAGACACGCTCTCAGCGCGGCATGATCGGGATCGGTGCAGCGCATGTCCTCGATCTGGCCCTCGAACTCGGCAATCAGATCGGGAACGGTCAGCAGCGCGGCAAGGATCACGGCCTCGCGCAGACGCGTTTCGACATTGTCACCGCCAGCCGCCAGCACGGACGCGCGCGTGTCCTCGGTCGGCTTGGTGGGCGCTTGCGCATTGAAGCGGCGAAACGAACCGCTGGCAGCTTTGCGTGGTGCCTTGAACAGATCCCAGCGAAGGCGTTTGATTTCTTCGCCGTAATGGCCGCGCAACGACGGATCCTGGATGGTCTTGAGACGCTCGCGCAGTGTCTTGTCGAGCCCGGCCTTGCGCTCGGGGCTATCGAACACGCGGCCTTCGGTTTCACGTCGCCAAAGCAACTGCACCATCGGCTGGGCCGCATCGATCAGGGCGCGCATCGCATCGCGCCCTTGCGCGCGGATCAGATCGTCCGGGTCCTGCCCCTCGGGCAACAGGACAAACCGCAGGGATTTGCCGGCTTCAAGCAACGGGAGCGCGGTATCAATGACGCGGTAGGCTGCCTGAAGCCCGGCCTTGTCGCCATCCAGCGCCATGATCGGTTCGTCGGTGATGCGCCAGAGCATCTGCAACTGCGTCTCGGTGACGGCGGTGCCAAGCGGTGCCACGGCGGCATCGAATCCGCCCGTCGTCAGCGCGATCACGTCCATGTAGCCTTCGGCAACGATCAGCGGTTGACCTTTCCCTGCCGCCTCGCGCGCTGGACCCTGATTGTAAAGCGTGCGGCTTTTGTCAAACAGTGGCGTCTCGGGGCTGTTGAGGTATTTCGCGTTGTCGTCCGGGTCCATGGCCCGGCCACCGAAAGCGATGGGACGACCGCGCGCGTCCTCGATCGGGAACATGATGCGGTTGCGAAACGTATCATAGGGTTTGCCGCCCTTCTGCGACGGCTTCGCCAGTCCGGCCTCGATGATATGCTCGGGTGGAATGCCCTGCCCTGTCAGGTGATCCCAAAGTGCCTGCCAACCTGCGGGTGCAAAACCGATGCCGAAACGGTCTTGCGTCGCTTCGTCCAAACCGCGCCGCGCGAGGTATTCCCGCGCCGCCGATCCCGCGCCGCTGCGCAATTGCAAGCGGAAGAACCGCACCGCCTTTTCCATCACGTCGATCAAGGCGCTGCGGTGATCGGATTTTTCCTGCGCCTGCGGATCGCGTGCGGGCATCGGCATTCCGGCCTCGCCCGCAAGAATTTCAATCGCTTCCATGAACGACACGTTCTCGGTCTCGCGCACGAAGGAAATGGCATCGCCCTTGGCGTGACAGCCGAAGCAATAGTAAAACCCCTTGCGGTCATCGACGTGGAAGCTGGGGGATTTTTCCTGGTGGAAGGGGCACGGCGCCCACATATCGCCCTTGGCCTGATTGGACTTGCGCGTGTCCCAAAGCACCTTGCGCCCAACAACCTGCGTGAGGCTGGTGCGCGTGCGCAATTCATCAAGAAATCCGGGTGGCAGGCTCATTCAACGAATATTGGCCTTGAGGGTCTAAGAGTCCAGTGGCGCCGGTGGCGTCTTACTGAGACAGGCACACCTGATAGAGCGCATTGCTGACCTCCGGCGTCATCTGTTCTTCTGGCAGCCCGTAGATCCACTCGACCAAGGCCGGAATCGCCGCTTCGTAATTCTTGGCATCGTCGGGCAGCATGCGGATCACACGTTTTTCCGCGGCTCCGGAGGATGTGCCGCTCTTGCGCTCCGACATGATGTTGGTGGCGATCTGGCCCTGCTTGCGGCATTCCGCCTCTTTCTCCTGAGCCATCGCTGGCAAGGCCAGTACAAGCATGACGGAGGCGGTGGTGAAAACGGTACGGATCATGTCGGTCCCTCGGAATTGGGCTGCTTCGGTTTCGATTGCTACCTAGCGCAGCCCAATCCGGTTGTCATGTGTCAGAGGCCTTTCGCACGATAGCTGGCGGCAACTTTCTCGATCGACGCGATATAGGCGGCGGTGCGCAAATCCTCGACATCTCCGCGACCGTGCCAGATTTCGCGCATCGATTGATAGGCAATGCGCATTGTGTCATCCAACCCCGAGCGCACCAGTTCCAGCTCGTCGGCGCCGCGCAGGTACTTGGATTTGAAATCCGGCGTCATGGTCCATTTGTCGCCCAGATGATCGCTCAGTCGTTCAAGCTCTTTCACGATCAATTCGTGCCGCGCCTCTTCCTGACGGCGCTGCATCCGGCCAAAGCGTATATGGCTGAGATTCTTGACCCATTCGAAATAGGATACGGTCACGCCGCCTGCGTTGGCATACATGTCCGGAATGATGACGACGCCACGCTCGCGAAGAATGTCGTCGGCACCGGCGGTGATTGGACCGTTCGCCGCCTCGATGATCAATGGTGCCTTGATTTCATGAGCATTCTTGAGATTGATGACACCTTCCAGAGCCGCCGGGATCAGGATGTCGCACTCCTCCTCAAGCACAGCCGCACCTTCGGCGGTGTGGGTCGCATCCGGATAACCGGTGACGCCGCCATGCTTGACGATCCATTCGCGCACCGCATCGACGTTCAGACCCGCCTCGTTGAAGAGCGCGCCATCGTGTTCGATAATGCCGGTGATCTTGGCGCCGTCTTCGTCGCGCAAAAATTTTGCAGCGTGATAGCCGACGTTGCCCAAGCCCTGAATGATGACCCGCTTGCCATCTAGAGACCCTGACAAACCGGTCGCCTTGACGTCTTCGGGGTGACGAAAGAACTCGCGAAGGGCGTATTGGACACCACGGCCCGTCGCCTCGACACGACCGGAGATACCACCGGCATTCAACGGCTTGCCGGTAACACAGGCGCGGGAATTGATGTCGGTGGTGTTCATGCGCGCATATTGATCGGCAATCCAGGCCATTTCACGCTCTGACGTGCCCATGTCGGGCGCCGGTACGTTTTGCGCAGGATTGATCATGTCGCGCTTGATCAATTCATAGGCAAAGCGGCGCGTGATCAATTCAAGTTCGTGTTCATCGTATTCGCGCGGATCAATGCACAGCCCCCCTTTCGAGCCGCCAAACGGCGCTTCGACCAGGGCGCATTTATACGTCATCAGCGCAGCCAGCGCCTCGACCTCGTCCTGATTGACGGAGGGCGCGTAGCGGATACCACCCTTGACCGGCTCCATGTGTTCGGAATGAACCGAGCGATAGCCGGTGAATGTCTGTATGTGGCCCCGCAGTCGCACACCGAACCGCACTGTATAGGTGGCGTTGCAGACCCGGATTTTCTCCTCCAGACCCGGGCGCAGGTCCATCAGCGCCACGGCGCGGTTGAACATCAGGTCGACGGATTGGCGGAATGTCGGTTCGTGTGCGGGTAAAATGTTCATCGGTCCCTCCTGGGGGTTGCAGGCTCCTGCCCTCGTTCTTGATCAGCCTATGACAGCCGGCTTGATATGACACGCCTTTCTACGCTGGCGGTGTCCCGGAGTTGCGGCACCACAGACTGTCGACTGTTTCAAATCGGGCCTCAATATGCCCTACCCAAACTGAATCATCTCGTTAATTCAACATATTCCCTAATTTTTCCACAATTCCTGCCCTATTCCCGCCGTGTTTTGCGATCATTCCTGACAAAATCTAAGTGGGGTGTCAGTCCGTCTTCAAAAAGGCGGGAAAGAGGTAACTAATGATCGGATCAAGCAACCTTCTGCCAAGGCTGCCGGTCGGGAAACGGAAGAAATCCATGCTACGGTCCAGTGCGGCCGTAACACTCAGCCGCTTCGCCCGGGAAACCGAAGGCAACATGTCGATCCTCGCTTTGGCCGGATCGATGCTCATGCTGGTGTTCGGAGGCGTCGGGATCGATATGATGCTCGCCGAAGTCGAACGAACGAAAATTCAAAATACCCTCGATGGATCGGCTCTTGCTGCTGCAAATCTTGAGCAGAGGCTTGATCCGTATCTTGTTGTCGAAGACCATTTCGACAAGATGCTGCTTGGGGACACTTTGACAAGCATCGACGTGAACGAAGGCTTGAACTACCGCACCGTCACGGTCGAAGCTCACCGAAACTTTCCTGCGAACTTTCTCAAGTTGTTAAACGTTGACGTTTTACAGGCTGGAGGAACATCCCAGGCCGAAGAGCGAATTCAGAACATCGAAATCTCGCTCATCCTCGACATATCCGGCTCCATGGGGTCAAATCAAAAGATCGAAAACCTTCGGTCGTCGGCCAAAGAATTCGTCACAACCGTTCTCAATGGTCAAAACTCCGGTCTGACGACAATCAGCATCGTTCCCTACAACGCGACCGTAAACCTCGGTCCGCGTCTCGCTCCGCATTTCACGCTTACCGATGAACACGAAGCGTCGTCCTGCGTGCGGATGTACGATGCTGACTTCTTGCAAACCGGTATCTCGCCATCGAGCGAATTGCAGCGGCTCGCCCATTTCGATCCGTATTCGCTCGACGAAAACTCGGTGCAAACCACAAGTTCGTGGTGCCCAACGGATGATTATGGCGCGATTCTGCCTCACAGCAATGATCTCGACGAACTCGTGGCTCACATCGAAACGCTCGGAGCTGGTGGCAATACAGCAATTGATCTGGGCATGAAATGGGGTGTAGCTCTACTTGACCCCGCCGCACGACCAGTCGTTTCCGGTCTAATCGGCGATGGTCACGTTGTCAGCGAGGCATCCGGTCGACCAGGCGCGTACGATGCGATTGACGTGCTCAAGATCGCGGTGGTCATGACAGACGGAATGAACACCACGCAATACGATCTCAAACCGAAATATAACGGTGGCGATTCTGATATCTGGATTGACGACCGCGGCGACAATGATCCTTACAACGATCGTTTTTCGCACCGTGTCAGCAATGCGAGCGGCACATCGAACGATGTCTATTACTTGGAACGCTTCAAGAATGGCAGCTCATCTGACAGATACGCCAACGAGCCTGATGGCGGTTCGAATGCACGCCGTATGTCGAACGCCGAAGTATTTCAGCGTTGGGGCACACGCGCCTTCGGAAACAAGTTTTTCCGCAAACCCTATCAGGACGGTCGGGTAAGCTATTCCGAATACTACAACGCGTATTACTCATATGGTTCTATCGTCTCCGGAAGCCAAGCGGATGCGCGGTTGTCCAACATCTGCGAAAAAGCTCGCGATACCGGGATCACGGTGTTTTCCATCGGCTTTGAAGCCCCCGAGGAAGGACAGGCCGCGATGCGCAATTGTGCATCGTCACCTGCCCACTACTTCCCTGTTGAAGGCCTGGAAATCAGCGATGCGTTCAAGGCAATCGCTCGCACCATCAACCAATTGAGGCTGACACAATGACCCGCTTTTCGACATACCG
Source organism: Marivita sp. S2033 (assembly GCF_046592965.1). Lineage (NCBI taxonomy): Bacteria > Pseudomonadati > Pseudomonadota > Alphaproteobacteria > Rhodobacterales > Roseobacteraceae > Marivita > Marivita sp. S2033. Next base: position 56,287 of record NZ_JBISBV010000002.1, on the reverse strand, counting down.
CTTTCGCCGGTTTCTACAGAGTGATGATGGTACGATGACGGTTCCGTTCCTGATCCTCTTGCCGTTCTTTATGAGCATGATCCTCGCCACAATCGAGCTTGGCATGCTTACAATTCGCTACAACCAACTCGAACGCGCTCTTGATACCACTGTCCGCGAGGTGCGTTTGAACACGGGGGACAACACCCTCACTCATGACGCACTGAAAACAAAGATCTGTTCACAAACGACGGCACTTGAAAAATGCGAGGAAACGCTCAAGCTTGAGATGATCAAGCTCGACCTTCGCGATTGGAACGACCCGTCAGCTCTTGCAGATTGCGTCGATACTTCCGCTGCCGTGAATCCGTTGCGAACCTTCGAACCGGGTCGAGACAACGAACTCATGTATTTGCGTGCCTGCTACAAGTATATTCCCAAGATTTCGCGACCCTTCGCAGACTCCCTTTTCTCTGACGAAAACGGATACACGAAGATTGTCTCTTTCTCGGCCTTTGTTCAGGAGCCGTCGTCATGATGACCAAATCGCTTCACTTCCTACGTCGCTTTACGCGCCGCACCGATGGGAACATTCCCTTGGAAGCCGTAATTGTTTTTCCCGCACTTATGGTGATATTCGCAGCTGCTTGGCTTTATTTCGATATGTTGCGCCAAGTATCAATCAATCATAAAGCCAACTACACGATTGCAGACATGCTCTCACGTGAAACCGATATGATTGATGATTCCTATATAGACAACGCCAGGGAACTGCTGTTCCACCTCACCAAGGCTCGGGGGGATTATGTTGATCTGCGCGTTACCGCTATACAGTACAACGAAAAAGGGAAATCAACCAATGGAACGTACGATCTCGTATGGTCAGAGGCTCGCGGAGATTGGTCCGGTCTTACCGAATCGGATGTAAGCGCCCTAGCCGATCAACTCCCGATAATGGCCGCCGGCGATCAATTTATCTACGTAGAAACGCGTGATCTTTATCTGCCGATTTTCAGCAATATCGGTCTCTCTGACTTTGACATCGAGGTGTATTCATTTACACGCCCACGGTTTTCGCCGCAGATCATCTTTGAAGGCGTCAATGACGGGTCGCAAAAGCAATTCCAGAATAACGGCTGGGGGAATGGGGATCAGGATGCTCCCGGTGGATCGCTTTGCAACAACAATGCCGAAAACGCTGACGAAGGTGCTGCATCGGCAAGCTGTACCGGCTCCAGCAAAGGCGGCAACGGCAAGGGTAAAAAGAACAGCGTCTGAGGGCTAACGTTCCCTGGCAATCATCGTCGCGATGATGTCGGCCATTGGGCGGGTTTGCACACCCGGCGTGACCCCGCCCACAGCCACCCGGCGCCCGATACGCCACCACAGACCCGGCTGCCACGCTCGTGGCGCCGGGTTTTTCAATTTCAGCATAAATCCGTTGGATGGCTTGATCGACAACATGCCACGCTCAACCGAGACGATATCGTCGGTGCGCGCCAGAACGGTACCATCACTGTCGATCAGCGCGACATCGGTCAAATAGAGCTTCCGCGCCGTGGCAACGTGCAATTTTTGCGCAAACCAAAGTGCCCCTGTGCCCAGCACCACAAGAAGCGCTGTCCATCCGAAATGCGATTGCTCTTGCACCAAAGCGACGTAGACCAGAAGTCCGCCCAGCATGAGCAGCGTCGAAATTGCGATCCAGCGGCGTGGACCCGTTGGATCAACCTCGGCAATAACGTCGTTTTCCATGCGCATCCCTTGTGTCGTGCAGAACCGCCGATACCGCATTCAACCACGCATGGCGAGCGTCACCGGGTCACACGGATCGCAGAGCGGAGAAATCACTCGGCCGCGATGCCATCGGTAAATTGCAGACGCGCCAGACGCGCGTAAAGCCCGTCTTCGGACACCAATGCATCATGCGCGCCGGTGGCGACGATGCGGCCTTGATCCATCACGATGATGCGGTCCGCCTTTTTCACGGTCGCCAGCCGGTGCGCGACGATGATCGTGGTACGCCCTTCGGACAATTCGTCCACCGCCCGCTGCACGGCGCGTTCACTTTCGGCATCCAGCGCGCTTGTCGCCTCGTCCAGCAACAAAACCGGCGCGTCGCGCAGGATCGCGCGCGCGATGGCGATGCGTTGTTTCTGGCCTCCCGACAACATCACACCGCGTTCACCCAGACCGCTGTCATAGCCATCCGGCAGCGCGGTGATGAAGTCATGTGCAGCAGCGGCCCGCGCGGCTGATTCGACTTCGGCATCGCTCGCGTCGGGACGGCCAAACCGGATATTGTCCCGCGCCGAAGCGGCAAAGATCACCGGATCCTGAGGCACCAGGGCGATATGGCGACGGAAGGCATCCCGGTTGAGCGCATCGAGCCGCATGCCGTCAAGACAGACCGCGCCCGAATCCGGATCATAAAATCGCTGGATCAGCTGGATGATCGTTGTCTTTCCGGCTCCGCTTGGCCCGACAACGGCCACCGTCTCGCCCGGTGCGATATTGAGGTTCACCCCATCAAGCGCGGCAATGTCAGGACGGCTTGGATAGGCGAAATACACATCCTCGAACGTGATCTCGCCCCTGACCGGTTCCGGCAGCGTGACCGGCACTTCGGGATCGTTGACCGTATCCTCGGCATGCAGCAATTCGATCAGGCGTTCGGTGGCCCCCGCTGCGCGTTGCAATTCGCCGAAGATCTCCGAGAGCGCGGCGACACCGCCGGCAACCATGACGGAATAAATCACGAACTGCACCAGCGCGCCGGCACTCATCGCGCCGTTGCGCACATCCGTGGCACCGATCCAGAGCACTCCGACGATGCCCGTAAAGACAAGGAAGATCACGATCGCCGTCATTTGCGCCCGCGTCCAGATACGGCGGCGCGCGGCGTCAAAGCTCTTTTCGGTGACGTCAGAGAACGCCTGTTGCGACAGTTTCTCATGCGTGAAGGCCTGGACTGTCTGCACGGCAAGCAACACCTCGGATGCGCTTCCCGACGAGGCGGCGATCCAGTCTTGGTTCTCGCGGCTGAGCTTGCGCATCTTGCGGCCCAGAACGAGGATCGGCACCACGACCAGCGGAACGATCAAAAGCACCATTCCGGTCAGTTTCGCTGAGGTGAACAGCATCAACACGATGCCACCAAAGAAGATCAGCACGTTGCGCAGCGCAATCGAGATCGACGAACCGATGACGCTCAGAATGAGGGTCGTGTCGGTCGTGATCCGGCTTAGCACTTCGCCGGTCATGATTTTTTCATAAAACGACGGGCTGAGACTGACGACCCGCGCAAACACCGCTTTGCGGATATCCGCGACAACACGCTCCCCCAGGCGGGTCACCAGCGCGTAGCGCAGTGCGGTGCCCACCGCCAGAAGTGCGGCAATTCCGAGCGCTGCGGCAAAATACCGATCGAGCAATGCCCCGTCGGAGGTGTTGAAATTGTCCACCACGCGACGCACCGCCAGTGGCAGGATCAACGAGATCGTCGCCGTTGCCGTGAGCGCCAGAAGCGCTGCAACCATCAGCGTTCTATAGGGTTTCAAAAACGGCCAGAGCGCCGCCAGAGAGCCCAGTTTCTTGGACTTCTCCCGCTCTTCATTCTTGACCGGCTTGATCGTCGCGTCCGCCATCGGGAAACCTGCTTTTTTGTTGGCCCGCTTAAACCTTGGGTGGCCCGCAAGGGTCAAGCCGAAGCGCACGGAAAAGGCCGATTTGCCGCGCTGGGAACAGTTCGGCGCTCATTCGTCGCGAGAATGGAAAGAGATTTGGAGCGGGCGACGGGAATCGAACCCGTATCATCAGCTTGGAAGGCTGAGGTCTTACCATTACACAACGCCCGCTTTGTGCGGATTGACCTATGATACAAGCTGGCGGAGGTCAAGCATCCGGCAGGTCAAGAAACCCGGAAATTTTCAGCTCCCTGCCTCAAGCTTCACGCCGCAGGCCCGTATCGACGTCAAAGATATGCGCCTGCCCGGATTGAATGGCAAATTTCATACTTTGGCCGACCTCGGACATTGGATGCACACCTTGCAGGCTGGCGGTGAACTCGCTGCCAATATCAACCAGACGTCCGTGAAAGAGCGTGTTCGCCCCAAGCGGTTCGGTCATCTGCACCGCCACGTTGAGCGGGCCGTTTTCATCCGGTTCCAGGTGTTCGGGCCGCACCCCGAGTTTGACCGGCCCGTCCGCGCCGATCGCGTTAGCGACGGGCACATCTCCAAGCATCACCTTGCCGCCTCGCACCTCTGCATCCAGAATGTTCATCGCCGGACTGCCGATGAACTGCGCGGCGAAAAGTGTGCGCGGTGTCTCGTAGACTTCGAGCGGAGTGCCGATCTGTTCCGCGACGCCTGCGTTCATCACGATCATCCGATCGGCCATCGTCATCGCCTCCACCTGATCGTGGGTGACATACAACGCAGTGATGCCGAGCGTGGATTGCAACTCGCGGATTTCCAGCCGCATCTGCACGCGCAGCTTGGCATCGAGGTTCGATAGCGGCTCGTCGAACAGGAACACCGCCGGTTCGCGCACGATGGCGCGCCCCATGGCGACGCGCTGGCGTTGCCCGCCCGAAAGCTGCTTGGGCTTGCGATCCAAGAGCGGTTCGAGTTGCAAGAGCTTTGCCGCCTCCAGCACCTTCCGCTCGATCTCGGCCTTGGGCAGTTTGGCGATCCTAAGCCCGTAGCCCATGTTCTGGCGCACCGACATATGCGGATAAAGCGCGTAGTTCTGGAACACCATCGCGATGTCGCGGTCCATCGGCTCTTTCTCGTTGGCGCGCTGACCGCCGATCAGAACCTCGCCATCCGTCACCGTTTCAAGCCCAGCAACCATGCGCAAAAGCGTGGACTTGCCGCAGCCGGAGGGGCCGACGATGACGATGAACTCGCCATCCTCGATTTCCGCGCTGATGCCGTGGATCACGTCCACCGGACCAAAGCTCTTCTTGACGTCTTTGAGAGTTACTGTCGCCATGTGTTATTTCTCGCTGTCTACAAGGCCGCGGATGAACAGCTTCTGCATGCTCACAACGATGATCACCGGCGGGATCATCGCCAGGATCGAGGTGGCCAGGATGGTCGGCCAATGGGCGAAATCATCGCCCGAGGGGAACATCTGCTTGATCCCCATGACGATGGTATTCATCTCGGGATCGGTGGTGATGAGCAGCGGCCAGAGGTACTGGTTCCAGCCATAGATGAACAGGATCACGAACAGCGCCGCGATATTGGTGCGGCTCATCGGAACGACGATGTGCAGAAAAAACTGCATCGGCCGAGCGCCATCGACGCGCGCCGCTTCCGCCAGTTCGTCCGGGATCGTCATGAAGAACTGCCGGAAAAGGAACGTCGCCGTCGCCGATGCGATGAGCGGAAAGATCAGCCCTGAATAGGAGTTGAGCATCCCGAACCCGGCGACGACCTCGTAGGTGGGCACGATCCGCACTTCGACCGGCAGCATCAGCGTCAGGAAGATCAGCCAGAAGAACAGCGTGCGCGCCGGGAACCGGAAATAGACGATGGCAAAGGCCGACAGAAGCGAGATGACGATCTTGCCCACCGCGATGCCAACCGCCATCACCAGCGAGTTGAACAGCATCGTCGCCACCGGCACGTTCACCCCGGAGAACAGTGCGTTCTTGTAGTTGATGAAGAACTGGTCGCCCGGCCAGATCGGCATTGGCGGGCGGATGATGTCCTGCTGTGTGACCGTCGAAGCGACGAAGGCCAGCCAGATCGGGAAGAAGATGATCAAGATGCCAAGGATCATCAGCACATGTGTGAGCCACAACCCGGCGCCGCGCTTTTCGACCATGCCGTCGGGCTGGGCCTTGCGTGTCTTCGGCGGCACGGCGGCTGCGAGGGGATCTGCATTGGCCATCAGTAATGCACCCGTTTTTCGATGAATTTGAACTGAAGCACCGTGAGCAGGCCGACCACGATCAGCAGGATCACCGATTGCGCCGAGGACGAGCCGAGATCCTGCCCCACGAACCCGTCCGAGAACACCTTGTAGACCAGGATCGTCGTCGCCTGCTGCGGCCCACCCGAGGTGATGGTGTGGATCACGCCGAAGGTTTCAAAGAAGGAATAGACGATATTGACGACCAGCAGGAAGAACGTGGTCGGAGACAAGAGCGGCAACACGATGGTGAAGAACCGCCGCCAGAAGCGTGCGCCGTCGATCGCGGCCGCTTCGATCACCGATTTCGGCACCGCCTGTAGCGCCGCAAAGAAGAACAGGAAGTTATAGCTGATGCGGCCCCAGGCGGATGCCACGACAACCAGCCCCATTGCCTCGGTGCCGTTGAGGACATGGTTCCAGTCATAGCCAAGCTGGCCCAGATACCACGACACCACACCGACGCGCGTGTTGAACATGAAGAGCCACAGCACCCCGGCCACGGCCGGCGCGACGGCGTAGGGCCAGATCAGCAACGTGCGATAAACGCCGGCGCCCTTCACCAACCGGTCGGCGATCACCGCCAGAAACAGCGCGGGCACCATCGACACCAGTGTCACAAGGATGGAAAAAATCGCGGTGGTCAGGAATGAGGCGCGGTAGAACCTGTCGCCCAGCAGGTATTCGAAATTTCCCAGTCCTACGAATTGCGAGGACAGGCCGAACGGATCGGGAATGAACAGCGATTGCCAGATCGCCTGCCCCGCCGGGTAGAAGAAGAACACCGCCGAAATCAGAACCTGCGGCGCAATCAGCAGAAACGGCAAAAGCCAGCCTTTGAACGTGACGCGCTTTTCCATCGGCAGCCTTTCAGAGTCAAAAGGACGGCCTCGAAAGGCCGCCCGGTTTTTATATCATGGTTTAGCGGTTGGCTTGCTCAAAGCGGCGCAGCAGCTGGTCGCCGCGCTCCTTTGCACTGTCCAAAGCTTCTTGGGCCGTCTTGTCACCGGCCCACACACCTTCGAGCTCTTCGTCGATGATGCCGCGGATCTGATCGAAAGACCCGAGACGGATGCCCTTGGAATTGGCCGTCGGCTCTTTCGCGGTCATCTGCGTCACCGCCACATCGGTGCCCGGATTCTCTTCATAGAACCCTGCTTCGCGTGTGGCTTCACCAGCGGCGGTTGTGATCGGCAGATAGCCCGTATCCTGGTGCCATTGCGCCTGCACCGGAGTGGAAGACAGGTAGGACAGGAACTCGCCCACGCCCTTGTACTCTTCCGGCTCGTGCCCCTCCATCACCCAAAGCGATGCACCGCCGATGATTGTGTTTTGCGGCGCGTTGCCTTCGCCTTCCCAATAGGGCAGCGGGCGTACATCGAAATCAAACTCGGCCTCGGCCTTGATCCCGGCATATCCGGCGGAGCTTTCGGTAAAGAGCGCGCATTCACCAGAGCGGAAATTCGCGCCGCCCTCGTTGCGACGTCCGGTGTAGACAAACTTGCCGTCCTTGGCCCACTCACCCATCTTCTCGATATGCTTGACCTGCGTCTCGCCGTTCAGAGCCAGTTCGGTATCTGTGCCGACAAAGCCGTTGTCTTGCGTTGCGAAAGGCACATCGTGATAGGCCGAAAGGTTTTCGAGATGAATCCAGCTCTGCCATGCGGTGACAAGCGGACATTCCTCCCCACCTTCCTTGAGTTGCGTCAGAACCTCGTCGACCTTCTGCCATGTTGACAGATCCGTGTCAGGATCCACACCCGCCGCTTCCATCGCGTCGCGGTTCACCCAGAGAACCGGCGTCGAGGAGTTGAAGGGCAGCGACAGCATCTGTCCGTCAGTCGTTGTGTAGTAGCCCTTGACCGAGCCGATATAGGCATCGGGATCGAATTCCGCGCCGCTTTCCTCCATCACTTCGTAAACCGGACGGATCGCCCCCTTGGCGCCCATCATCGTCGCGGTTCCGACCTCGAACACCATCAGGATGTGGGGTTGTTCACCGGCGCGAAACGCTGCGATACCGGCGTTCAGGGTTTCGGAGTAGTTCCCCTTGTGGCTGGCGACGACCTCGTAATCGTCCTGCATCTCGTTGAAGTCTTCGACCTGCGCCGCAACCAGTTCGCCAAGCCGGCCCGTAAAGGCGTGCCAGAACTGAATCTCGGTCTGCGCGCTGGCCACGATCGGCGTCAACGCCGTGGATCCGGCAGCTAGTGCACCAAGCATGAATTTTTTCATTATATCCTCCCGCGCACCAAATTCGGTGCTGTCTTGCGGCGGGTCATCTCCCCGCCTTGGTTCGTCGTGCCATGACGATACATGCGGCAAAAAGGAATGCAAGCGCGGGAAAAGCGAAAATTCCCGAAAATTATGGAAGACTTACGGCCGCGTCACACCCGCGCTTGGGTTTGCCCTTCGCCCGGAACGCGTCTAGCGTCTCGAAAACCGATACAACTTCTGGAAACGCCATGTCATCCCAAACGCCCCGCCGCGCCGCGGACCATCTTGTCGATCAACTTCAGGCCCAAGGCACCGACGCCGTCTTCGGTGTTCCCGGCGAAAGCTATCTGCCGGTACTGGATGCCTTCTACGGCCGCGAACAGAGTATCCGCTTTGTCACCTGCCGTCAGGAAGGCGGTGCTGCGATGGCGGCGGATGCTTATGGCAAGCTGACCGTGCGTCCGGGTATCTGCTTTGTCACGCGTGGTCCCGGTGCCACCAATGCGAGCGCCGGAGTGCATGTCGCGTTTCAGGACTCCACCCCGATGATCCTGTTCATCGGTCAGGTCGCCCGCGACATGATCGACCGCGAGGCATTTCAGGAAATAGACTACCGGCGCATGTTCGGCCAGATGGCCAAATGGGTGGCGCAGATCGACGACGCGTCGCGGATTCAGGAATATGTCAGCCGCGCATACCGCACAGCGATGTCGGGGCGCCCGGGGCCGGTCGTGCTCGCCCTGCCCGAAGACATGCTTTACGACGAGATCACCCCGCCGCCCGCTCCGGCGCGCATCGAAACACCACGCTTTTCGCCCGCGCCCGCAGCGATGGATGCCTTGAAAGAGCGGCTGCGCAACGCAGAACGACCGCTGGTGCTGGCCGGTGGCGGCGGATGGACGGCTGAAGGGATTGCAGCCCTGCAACGCTTTGCCGAAATTCAGGGTGTGCCGGTGGCCGTGTCACTGCGCAGTCAGGCGGTATTTGACAACGACCACCCCAACTATATCGGCCATTTCGGTGTCGGAGCCACGCCCTACCTCGCGGACGCTCTGGCAGACACCGATCTTCTGATCGCCGTCGGCCCAAGATTGGGAGAGATGACCACGGGGGGGTACAGCCTTCTCAAGCCGCCTGTGCCGGATCAATCGCTGGTTCACGTGTTTCCCCAATCCGAAGAGATCGGCCGGGTCTATGAGCCGGACATCGCGCTGGTGTCGGACTTGCAGAGCTTTTGCGTCGCCGCCGCCGAATGGGACCAGATCGCGCGATCCGGTAGTGCGAACCGTACGAAAGACCTGCGCCAACAGTACGAAACCTTCAACGATCCCGCCTCGGTCCCGGATGATCCGCTGGCGCCCATGTTTGCGCATCTTGCCGACGTGCTTCCCGTCGACGCGATCGTGTGCAACGGCGCGGGCAATTATGCCGGATGGCTGCACCGCTTCTATCGCTACCGCGCACCCGGCTCGCAATTGGCGCCGACATCCGGGTCGATGGGCTACGGCCTGCCGGCAGCGATTGGGGCCGCGATATGCGCGCCGGGCCGCACGGTTGTCGCGATCGCGGGGGACGGCTGTCTGATGATGACCTGTCAAGAACTGGCAACAGCGGTGCATCACGGCCTGAACCTGATCGTCATCGTGATCGACAATGCCCGCTTTGGCACCATTCGCGCGCATCAGGAACGCGAATACCCCGAGCGCGTGTCCGGCACTGCGCTGACCAATCCGGATTTCTGCGATTTCGCGCGCTCGTTCGGGGCCCATTCCGAAAGGGCAGATGATCTGCAAAGCTTTTCGTCGGCCTTGGAAACGGCCCGCGCACGCGGTGGCGTGTGCCTCATTCATGTGCCCGCCGATCCGGCGTATCTGTCGCCCGGAAAGAAGCTGTGATGGCTCCACGAAAAAAGCCCGCCAATTCTGGCGGGCCCCGTTTCGGTTTCGCGTTCGCGGTGTCAGAGATCAAGCTTCTTGTTCTCGCCCAAATCCGGAGCTGAATCGCCGAAATAGGCGCGGGTCAGCTCGATGGCCGAAGCGATTTTGCCCTTGTCACTGTCCCAGTATTCCGCCTGACTGGGATTCACCGTGATGACGGCGGCGTCCGCACTGTCGGGGTCATCGCCGAAAAAGGCCTTGGCATATGGCCCCCACATCTCACGCAGCTTTTCCTTGTCGTAGCTGACAAGACCCCGGCCCGACACCGACGCGTAGACGTTGTTGTCAGGGTCGGCAAAGCTGAGGTTCAGGTCACGATCGGATCGGAGTTCGTGCACCTTTGCGCTGTCGCGGTCGGTGATGAAGGAGATCGTGCGCGCTTTGGCATCGACATTCGGAGCCATCGGCCGCGACCGCAGGCTGCCATCGTCTTCGGTGGTGACCATGCACACCCGCATGTCGTCCAGGATTTCCCAAAAGCGTTCATTCTTGTCTGTCATGTCGCACCTCATGTTTGCAGGTTTCACATGACAAACTCAAAGCCGCCACAGTGGTTCCACTTGCGCCCCAATGTTGACAGCCGCCTCTCGCGCATCGCTTGATGGGATACCGAGCATGGATGTTGAAAAGTGACCCCGACCGAAATTGCGAAGCGCATAGCGAAAAGTCCGTTTCAAGGACGGCGCCGTATTGTGGCGCTTGCCGGGCCACCGGCGAGCGGCAAATCCACACTTTCACAGTCCATAGCCGCGCAACTTTCTGGCTGCGCGGTCGTTCCGATGGACGGGTTTCACCTCGACAACACACTACTCAACAAACGCGGGTTGATCGAGCGCAAGGGCGCGCCCGAGACGTTTGACGTTGCTGGCTTTGCCCACCTTCTGAGCCGGCTGAAGAACGAGCGCGAGGTGGTTTACCCTGTGTTCGACCGCAGCCTCGATAAGGCAATTGCCGGTGTCGGTCTGGTAGGGGCGGACACTGAGACAGTCATCGTGGAAGGGAACTATCTTCTGCTTGATACCGGCGAATGGGCCCGTCTTGGCGCGCTCTGGGATTTCACCATAAAGCTCAACGTTCCAGAGCAGGTATTGCGGCAACGGCTGTTGAAGCGCTGGCGGGATCACGGGTTCACCGAAAGCGCGGCACGTCAGAAGACAGAGGGGAACGACCTGCCGAACCAGCGGATTTGCGTCCAGCACAGCCGCGCTGCCGATCTTGATGTGGGCGAAATCTAGGGGCGGGTGATGGTAAAGGTCGGAACGATTCCGGATCGGCGGATTGCAGACTCCACGTCGTGACCGGCGAAGAACCCGAAATCCGTCACAAGCGCCGACGCGATCCCGGCGGTCTGCGCGCCCAGAATATCGGTGTGCAGGCTATCGCCCACCATCAGCACCCGCGATCTGTCGCTATTGCGCAATTTGGCGAAAGCCATGTCATAGATGTTGGCGAAAGGCTTGCCGAAGAACTCCGGCGAAACGCCCGTCCGGTCTGCCAACAGATGTGCAAAATGGCCGGGTTCGGTGGAAAAGCCGGTCTCTCGCGGGGCGACGATATCGGGGTTGGCAACCAGCATCGGGCGCGGATTGGATGACATTGATTTTTCCAACAGCTGTTGCTGCGCATGCGTCCAGGTTGCGCTGCCGACTAGAAGAAAGCCATCGACCGCATCATAGGTGTCAGGCTCACTCTCAAGCAATGTCAGATCAAGCGCCCCCAGATCCGCGAACTGCGGCATCTCTCCGGCCATGACGCCCCAGCGGCACGGTTTTTTTCGGGCGAGCCCCGTGACCATCGCCATGCGGCTGGTGAGGATATCCTCTGCCGCGAAATCATAGCCAAGCCGACGGTATTTCGCGACCAGATCGGACACCGGAACGCTGGCGGCGTTTGACACCACGATGACGCGTTTTCCCGCCGCCCTCAGATCATCAATCCGTTCGCGCGTCCCGGCGATAGCGGTTTCGCCGATGTTGAGCACGCCAAACGCGTCCAGCAGAAAAACGTCAAAGCGATCCGCGATGTCGGCAATCGTGCCGACCTGTTGGTGCGCCGTTTCGGTCGCAGTCACCGCTGGAAGGCGGTGGCGCACGGCTTCATAGGCGGCAAACGCGGTTTCAGCGGTCATTTGCATCAGATGATCGCGCCCCGCACCTTGGCCGAGACCCATTCGCTGATCACGACGGCGGCCAGGATGACCAGCAGGATCAGGCTGACCTGCGGCCAAGCCAGCGTGTTGAGCGATGCCGACAGCTGCAAACCGATCCCGCCGGCGCCGACAAGGCCAAGCACGGTGGATTCGCGGATATTGATGTCCCATCGAAAGACCGCGATACCGGCAAAGGCCGGCATGATTTGCGGTACGATGCCATAGGCCATGACCTGCCAGCGCGACGCACCCGTTGCGGTGATCGCCTCGACCTGTGTCTCGTCAATTTCCTCGATGGCCTCGTAAAGCAGCTTGGCACAGAACCCGATGGAGCGGATGGCGATGGCGATGACACCGGCAAAGACGCCGGGGCCGATGATCGCGATCAGCAGCAGCGCCCAGATCAGCGAATTGATCGACCGGGTGGAGACGATGATGAGCAGAGCGATGGGACGGATCAGGAATCGTGACGGCGTGGTGTTGCGCGCCGCCAGAAACGCCACCGGCACAGCGAAGACCAACGCGATCAGCGTGCCGAGCGTCGCGATGTTGAGGGTGTCCCAGATCGGCTTGCCCAGTTGCGTGATGTATTCCCATTTCGGCGGCGTGGCACGTCGCCAGATGTCGCCGGCGATGCGCGGCGCGTCCTCGACGAAGAACCATGTCGTCGCTTCGGAAATCTGCTGCCAGCAATAGGCGAAGACCGCCACGCCGATCAGCCACATCACCCAATGAGCAAGGCTTTCCCGGCCCGAGCGGCGCTGCCAGATCTTCTGGCCGTTCGCGTCTGTCACCGGCATTATTGCACCCTCGCCCGGACGATGCCTGACAGGTATTCCAGCGCCATCACGATGCCGATGATGAGAAGCAGGATCGCGGCGGCGGTGTCGTATTCATAGCGATCAAAGGACGTGTTGAGCGTGGCCCCGATACCGCCCGCGCCGACAAGGCCCAGAATGGCGCTTTCGCGGAAGTTGATGTCGATGCGGTACATCGACAGGCCAATCAGGCGCGGCATGACCTGTGGCTGAACGCCGTAATTGATCCACTGCATCCATTTCGCTCCGGATGCGCGGATCGCCTCGGCCTGCACGCGGTCCATGCTCTCGATATCCTCGGCCAGCAGTTTCGACAAAAACCCGATGGTGGCAAAGCTGAGCGTCAGGAAGCCGGCCAGCGGGCCGAAGCCGAAGATCGCGACCAGCAGGATCGCGACGATGATTTCCTGCAACGCGCGGCTGACCGCGATGATCGCCCGGCAGATCATGTAGACCGGCAACGGGGCCACGTTGCGCGCCGCGCCCAGCGCGATGGGGATCGAGATGGCGATGCCGACAACCGACGCGGCCACCGTCATGATGATGCTCTCCAGCATCCCGCCCCAGATATCGCCGGACCGCGAAGTGAAATCGGGGCTGGTGAAGGCCAGAATGAACTGCCTGCCACGCTCCAGCCCCTCATAAACGCGAGACCAGTTGACCTCGATGGTCAGGAAGGCGGCGACGAGATAGGCCAGAAACCCGAGGATCAACGCGTAGCGCAGCCATTTGCGCCTGATGAAATGCGGCTTGCGCCAGCCCTTGCCCAGCATGTCGTCAAGTTCGCGATGTGTGCTCATTCCGCCGCCTCGATATCGTCGTCATCCTCGACCGGTTCGATCGTCGCTTCCCAATCTTCCTCACCGTAGATCGTTGTCAGGACGTCGGGCGTCAGGGCATCTGGTGGACCGTCGAATTCGATCGCCCCCGCGCGTAGGCCGATGACGCGCTGCACGAACATCTGCGCCAGCGCGACGTCATGGATGTTGATGATCGCCGCCAGCCCGCGCTCTCGGCACAATTCGCAAATGAGCCGCATGATCTGGCGTGATGTCTTGGGATCGAGCGAGGCCGTCGGCTCGTCCACCAGCAACACATCGGGATTCTGGATGAGCGCGCGGCAGATGCCCACACGCTGGCGCTGACCGCCCGACAGTTCGTCGGCGCGTTTGTCGGCCATGTGCACCAGTCCGACGCGGTCCAGAAGACGGAACGCCTCATCCACATCCTTTTGCGGGTATCTGCGCAGAAAACTGCGCCAGAACCCGACATAGCCCAGACGCCCCGACAGCACGTTTTCCATCACCGTCAGTCGTTCGACCAGCGCGTATTCCTGAAAGATCATTCCCATGCGCCGCCGTTCGCGTCGCAGTGCACCGGAGGAGAGATGTGTCAGTTCGGTATCACCCAGATAGACCTTGCCGGAGGTCGGCTCCACCAACCGGTTGATGCAGCGGATCAGGGTCGATTTGCCAGCGCCTGACGGGCCGATCAGGGCCAGAACCTGACCTTCCGGCATGTCGAGATCGACCGCTTTCAGCGCCTGATCGCCGGTCTTGTAGGTCTTGACCAATTTCTCAAGCCGCAGCATGCGCCCCTCCCCAATCGTGTTCTTATTGGATGGGCGGAGGAAAAAACCCCCGCCCGATCATCAAATCATTCGCAAGCGTAGCTGACGCCGTTGGCCGCGTCGATCTTGCGGATCACGTCCCAGAATTCCTTGTAGGTGATCGGGATGAACTGCCCCTCGCCGTTCTTTTCGAACTCTTCCTTGAGCGACGTGCCTTCCCATTCGAAATTCTCGAACGCGCCGCGGATTTTGTCCTGAAGCTCGGGCTTGAGGTTGTAGGCCACGCCATAGGCCGTGGTCGGGAAGGTTTGCGATTTGTAAAGCGATACGATCTGGTCACGGTCTACCACATCACGCTCGAACATGCGGCCCATGACCGAGTTTGCGATGGCGGCTGCCGGATAGTCCTTGTTGGCAACGCCCAGAACCGAGTTGTCATGCTTGCCTGAAAAGACCGGCTCGAAGTCGCGGTCGGGCAGCAGATCGTAATCGGCTTTCAGGATCGCGCTTGGAGCCTTGAACCCCGAATTGGACGTCGGCGCGGTGAAGGCAAGTTTTTTGCCCTTGATGTCCTCAATGCTTTCGATCCCCGATCCGGGATAGGTGATGATCTCCATCTCGTAACCAAAAGAGCCATCCTCGGAGGCCATGATGGTGAACGGCTTGAAGCCTGCGCAATTCACCGCCAGCGGGTTCGATCCGGTGTTGAAGCCCGCGATGTGCAGACGCCCCGAACGCATCGCCTCGATCTGCGCGGCGTTGTTTTGCACCGGGAAGAACGTCACCTTCTTGCCTGTCTCGGATTCCAAATGGGACAGGAAATCGGCCCATGCTTCGGCATAAACCGCCGGATCCTCGACCGGGGTGTAGGCAAAGATCAGCGTGTCAGGATCGATCTGATCGGCGGGATCGGTCGGGGTATCGGCCAGCATATCCCCGTCTTCATCACAGAACCGCGCGTCAAGATCGCCGCGCTCGCACTCCTGCGCGGATGCCGCGCCGCCCATCGACAGCATCGCGATTGCGGATGCGCCCAACAGTAGTTTGATATCCAGTTTCATTGTCTTCCTCCCAAGGTTTGCGGCTTTGCCGCTTGTTGTTTTCGTGGCGGTGTCCGCTTCGCGTCACACCGAAAATTTTCGCACGTTCGAGATCGCTTGTATTGAACCACCCGGCACCGGTCGGAACCTGAATGTGATGATCGTCAGCCCTTCCCTCTGCACTCGGGGGAAATCATTGCTTTCCATGTCCTTGCGAGTCAATCACGACAACGCGAGCGGTTCGCCTGGACCGCGGTGGCTTTCGAGAGAAAACAGCCCGCCGCGACCGAAGACGCAACTTTGCACGGTTGTGATTTTCGCAATAATTGCGCGTAGATACGCGATTATTTTCGGTTCGGGGCGCTGGCCTCATCCGTCCCCGAAAGAACCGGAAGGTAAATTTTCGCAACGACCCTAGCCGCCAGCAACCGAAGTGCGAATCCACTGCGCGACCTCGGTAAACACCTGATCGGACGCGGCGCTGAACGCTTCCACCAAGGGCAACGTATCGGTAGAGCCGGACAGTGCCTCGGCGCTGAACGTACGGCTGGACACGATACGCGCATCCCGTTCCCGAACCAGACGCGACAGGAGTCTCACCTCGACCATTGCCCCGTCGCCGCCGGCGATCTGCTCGGCGTGAAAATCCATCACTTCGGTGACAATGGCATAATCGCCGCTGACACCCAAAGGCTGACGGCCCACATAGCGCACCGCACCGGTCGACTCGATGGCGCGCAGCATCAGGGTCTGCACCATCACCGGCACAGGCTCGCTCCAGCGCACCTCTGGCAAGTATTGCGCTTGCAGGGGGTTCGGCCGGATCATGATGCGGTCGGTTTCCAGGGCACCGCTTGTCGTCGGCAATTCGACGATCACATCGCGCGCAACCGCGCCGCGTGTCGTTGGCGAGATGCCCGAAGGTGCGGGAATTTCATAGACGTCCAGCGGTGTCGCCGCGTCGCTGAACGCGGACAGCGCGGAGCAGCCAGTCACCACGGCCAACGCCCCGACAGCAAGGCTTGCACGAGCGAAACGGAAAGTGAGGCGCGAATGGGTCATCGTCTGAACTCCGGGGTTCCACGGTCTAGGAAAAAGCGTGTGGGATCACGCTGGATTGTGTTGGTGAGGCGATCGAGATTGGCCACCAGCGTCCGGGTCTCCTGCGCCAGTCGGGAAAACATCGGCAATGCGTT
The DNA here is from genome assembly GCF_046592965.1 of Marivita sp. S2033. Lineage (NCBI taxonomy): Bacteria > Pseudomonadati > Pseudomonadota > Alphaproteobacteria > Rhodobacterales > Roseobacteraceae > Marivita > Marivita sp. S2033. The sequence continues at coordinate 39,456 of NZ_JBISBV010000002.1, read as the reverse complement.
GGTCGTGAACTCCCTGATCGCAGGCGAGGATGCGTCCGTGATCCGGCGCAGCTCGGCAAACGTCTCGACGGCGGACTGACTGGCGGTGCGCAGATCGGCCGAGATGCCCGGCAAGTCATCGGCCACACCGGCGATGGCACCGTTCAACGCGTCCAACGTGCCTTCAAGCCCGGTTATGATGCCCGAGATGTCTTCGTTGATGACGCGGTCAGCGCCGTCAAACGCGCGTTCCGCCGCGCCAAGCGCCCGTTCGCCGGTATCCAGAGCAGAGTTGATGGCGGCGAGCGTCGTGTTGGCATTGGCAAAACTGGTGCTTGCATCTTCGAGCGTCGTGCGCGCGGTTTGTAGCACGTCCTCGACGGTCTCACTCGATGCTGTCAGGTTGGTGCCGATTTCGGTCGTTACCGTGCGGAACGTTTCGGTCGCGTTGCGGATATCGGCCACGATGGTCGGCAAGTCCTGATCCGCGATGGTGGCGACGGACGCGATGGCGCGATCCGCCTCGGCTATCATGGCACGGGTTTCGGCCAGCAGCGGCGCGCCGTCCTCTTCGATCAGCGTGTCGATACGGCTAGCGGCGCCGCCCACGGCAAGTGTCGCCTCGTCCAGCCGCGCGATCAGGGCGTCGGTTGCGGCGAGCGTTGATTGGGCTTCCTGAAGGCGGGCGGTCGCGGTTTCTCCGGTCGTGCCAAGCGTTTCCATCAGCGCGCTGGCATCCTCGCTTAACGAGCTCACCTGCGCGCGGATTTCGGCAGTGGCGAGACGAAGTTCTTCGGTGGTCTGGCTTAAATCCTCGGCCACGAAATTTTCTGTTCGGGTGATCGCGCCTTGCGCGACTTGCAGTGTTTCGGAACCCGACGTCAGCAGCCCCTTTCCCTGCTCGGACAATTCGCCGATAGACACCAGCGCTGTATCGGCAGTCGCCAGAACACCGGTCAGATCCCCGGTGAGCGTCGCGAGCGTGTCATTGAACTGGTCCATCTGCCTGGCGAAATCCGACACGGTAGTCGTCACCGAGGTAAAGTCCTCGAGCGTGGCGGCGAACCCTTCGGACGCGGTTTCCACATTGGCAAGGATACGGTCGATCTGTTGCCTGTTGTCTTCTCCGAGAAGCGCGCCCAGCTCTTCCACCACCTTGAGAGATTCCTCCAGCAGCCGGGGCGCGTCTTCGGAAAGGCTTTGCAGAGTGGAGCGACCGGCTGCGATCTCCGGAATCGGGCCGTCCTCCTCGCGTTCGAGCAAGGGCGCGGACGGCGAGCCCGCGTCGATGCCGACAAAAGACACCCCCGTCACGCCCTGCGCGTCGATTGTGGCGACACTGTCCGTGCGCACCGGCGTTTCGGCATTCACCTCAACCCGCACGACGACCGAGCCGTCATGATCCGGCGACAGGCGCACATCGACAACCTGACCGACCGGCAATCCGGCAAAGCGGACATCGGACGCATTGCTCAACCCCGCGACGGAGGAGAACCGGATGTCGTAATAATCGAATTGCCGGTCAAGCTCGACCTGTGCGAACCAGACGAAAAACGCCAGAATGCCAAACATGCCCGCAAGCGTGAATGCGCCTATCAGTACGAATTTTGCCTTGGTTTCCAATTCAGTCGCCTTTCCGCCCGGTGTCGGGCTGGGTCTCGGATATGGCGGCGCGGGCACGCGGGCCGTGGAAATACTCGTGCACCCATGGGTGATCGACCGCCAGCATATCCTTCATGGTGCCGGTCACCAGCACCTTTCTTTCCGCCAGCACGGCGATGCGGTCGCATGTTGCGTGCAGCGTGTCCAGATCATGCGTCACCAGAAACACCGTCAAGCCAAGCGAGTGGCTGAGATCCTGGATCAGTTCGTCGAAAGCCGAAGCGCCGATCGGGTCAAGCCCCGCTGTCGGCTCGTCAAGAAAGACGATGTCGGGATCAAGCGCCAACGCGCGCGCCAGCCCGGCCCGTTTGCGCATGCCGCCGGACAGCTCTGACGGGTATTTGTCGCCTGCCAGATAGGGCAGGCCCACCATCGAAATCTTGAGGTCGGCAAGCGCGCTTCGGATCGCAGGGTCAATACCTGTCACCGGGCGCATCGGAACCTCGACGTTTTCGCGCACGGTCAGCGACGAGAACAAGGCGCCGTCCTGAAACATCACGCCCCATCGGTTTTCAAGCGCCTGTCTGGTGTCTTCATCGGCATTGAGAACGTCCGTTCCCAAGACCTCGACGGTCCCTTCGCGCGGCCGCTGCAACCCGGTGATGGTGCGCAGCAACACTGATTTGCCGGTTCCCGATCCGCCGACGACGCCCAGAATTTCACCGCGATAGACGTCAAGATCAAGATCCTCGTGCACGACCTGAGTGCCGAACTGGTTGCGCACGCCGCGAATCTTTATGACCACCTCATCCGTGCTCATATGCCGATTCTCGCAAAGAAGATGGAAAAGACCGCGTCTGCGACGATGACCGCGAAAATGGCCGTCACCACGGCGTTCGATGTCATCCGCCCCAGCGATTCCGCATTGCTCTGCACTTGCATCCCCGCATGGCATCCGACCACCCCGATGATCAGCGCGAAAAACGGCGCTTTGATCAGACCAACAAAGACATGCGTGACCGACGTGCCCTCGACGAGCCGGGTTCGGAACATGGCCGGAGAGATGCCCAAGTCGATCCAAGCCATCAGCGCGCCGCCGAACAATCCCGCCATGTTGGCGATGAGACCAAGGATCGGCAGCATGAAGAACAACGCCAGTATCCGCGGCAGAAACAGGTTCATCGCCGGATCGATACCCAATGTCCGCATGGCGTCGATCTCTTCGCGCATCTTCATCGAGCCGATGGCCGCCGTGAACGCGGACGCGGTGCGCCCGGCAACGATGATCGAGGTCAGCAAGATGCCCAGTTCGCGCAAGATCGAAATGGCGATCAGATCGACCACGAACACCTCTGCACCAAACTGGCGAAGCTGAACCGAGCCTTGAAAGGCCAGCACCACGCCAATCAGAAACGCCATGAGCGATACGATCGGCACGGCCTTCAGACCGACCTCTTCGCAGTGATGTACCAGGGAGGTCAGCGGAAACTGGCCGGGATGCCGAAATGCGCGCGCGAGACGATGCAAGAACATGCCCAGATAGGCCGTCAGCGCCCGCAGAAACCCCACGCCTGACATCACCTTGCGCCCGAGCGCATCGAGCATCTGGACAAGCGACCGCTTTGTCGTTGCGACCTCGTCGGGCTCGGGCATGGCCTGTTCAACGGTCTGCAAAAGGCTGTCGGTCTCGCTGCGTGTGCCGGTGAAGGCAAGGTCTGTACCGGAGTCGGAAAACCGCGTTTTCAACAAAACCAGCGCCCACGCTCCGGCCGTGTCGAGCCTTTCGAGGTCTGACAGATCGATCTCGCTCACGGCATCGGGCGCGATCCCGTCGAACGTTGCGCGCGCCTCCGTCACCGTGTGAACCGTCAGCGCGCCGGACACCTGCAATACACCCGAGCTTTGCTCGATGCGCAGTGGCGACCCCTGACGCCTCACCCGTGCAACCGCCTTGCGAGCGTTGTGATCCTTCGGGAGTTTGGGGTCAGGCTTGTTGTCATGACGGCACGGTATCGGGGCCGCGCGCGGCAAGAAAGCCCTGAAACGACGACAGATTGCCACGATTCGCGGTCTTTGCCCGAATACGTCACAACGCGGATACCGACCAGGGACCATGACAAGAGCGTAACCGGCTTCCCGCCCCGCGCTGAAGACCTGTCGCAACATGTCTGCGCTGGTGAGCGGTGCGCAGATGGGCTTGAGCGTAAACGGCCACAGCGAACACGTCGCATAAGGCGTTGTTTTTTCACGCAACGCACGATGGTCCTTCGGATGGGCCGCCAAGCCCCGATGGCGGCTGTCGCCTTGGGCCGCATCGTTCGAAAACCCTAAAACGTGGATTTCTCGAGAAAATACGTCGATTACGCTTGAGGTTTTGCGCTTGCAGTGCAGGTTTGTGCGGGCCAAAACCCGGTCGGATCAGGAGGTCGCGTGTCGCTTTTCTTTATCGTCGCCTTGCCGTTCATCGGCGCGTTGTTGCCGGGTTTGATGAACGCTGCGGGCCGTTCCGCTTGCGCGGGCGTGACATTCACTGTTTCGCTCGCCGCCTTTGTCGGATTGCTGACCAATCTTCCGGCGGTTCTGGCGGGCGAGGTTGTCCTGGCGCAGGTCGAATGGATGCCGCTGCTTGGGCTGAACTTCACGCTGATGCTCGACGGGCTGGGCTTTTTCTTTGCCATGCTGATCCTCGGCATCGGTCTTTTGATCATCGCCTATGCCCGCCATTACCTGAGCCGCGACGACAACATGGGCGAGTTCTTCACCTATCTGTTGCTGTTCCAGGGCGCGATGGTGGGCATCGTTCTGAGCGATAACATCCTGCTTTTGCTTGTCTTCTGGGAGCTGACGTCGCTCTCGTCCTTCCTGCTGATCGGCTATTGGAAACATCTCCCCGAGGGTCGCCAAGGTGCGCGGATGGCGCTGACGGTCACCGGCATGGGCGGGCTTGCGATGATCGCGGGAATGCTGATCCTCGGGCAGATCGTCGGCAGTTACGATCTCTCGGTGATCCTGCAAAACCGGGATCTCATTCAGGCCGATCCGCTGTATCTGCCGGCGCTGATCCTGATCCTGCTCGGCTGCTTTACCAAATCGGCGCAGTTCCCGTTCCATTTCTGGCTGCCGCACGCGATGGCCGCGCCGACGCCTGTGTCGGCCTATCTGCACTCGGCCACGATGGTGAAGGCCGGCATCTTCCTGATGGCGCGGATGTGGCCGGTGCTGTCAGGCACGCCGGAATGGTTCGTGATCGTCACCACCGCCGGGCTGGTGACGATGGTTCTGGGCGCGGTGATCGCGCTGTTCAAGCACGACCTCAAGGCGCTTCTGGCGTTCTCCACCGTCAGCCATCTGGGGCTGATCACGATGCTTCTGGGCACCGGCACCGCGTTTGGCGCGATGGCGGCGGTGTTTCACATCCTCAACCACGCGACGTTCAAGGCGGCGCTTTTCATGTCGGCCGGGATCATCGACCACGAAACCCACACCCGTGACATCCGCCGCTTGGGTGGCTTGCGCTATCTCATGCCGGTCACCTTTGTCATCGCCACGCTGGCGGCCCTGTCGATGGCGGGCATTCCGCTGCTCAACGGCTTCCTGTCCAAGGAAATGATGCTGGAAGAGGCGTATCACACGGTGCTGTTCGGCGTGCCTTGGCTGTTGCCGGTCTTCGCTGTGATTGGCGCGCTGTTCTCGGCGGCCTACAGCTTCCGCCTGATCGGTCATGTGTTTCTTGGCCCGGTGCGCGAAGATTATCCGGCCAAACCACACGACCCCGGCGCCGGCATGTGGCTGCCGCCGGCGATCCTTGTGGTTCTGGTGGTGACGATCGGTATTGCGCCCTATCTGGTTGAACCGTTTGTCAAACTCGTCACCGCGTCGGTTCTGGGAGAAGTTCTGACGGTGCCCGATGCACATTTCAAGATCTGGCACGGGCTGGTTCCCGCGCTTTACATGTCGCTGGCCGCAGTTGTCGGGGGCCTTGTGTTGATGCTGATTTTCTCTCCGGCGCTGCGCTTCTGGGATGCGGCTCCGCGGCCCGAAGCGAAGACGATCTTCGATTCCATCGTGGCTGCATCGGTTCGCCTTGCACAAAGCCTGACGCTGCCGCTGCACAACGGAGCGTTCTCGCGCTACGCTGCCATCGGCACGGTTGCGATCCTTCTGGTCGGTTTTCACGCATGGGTCACCGGTACGGTTGGCGCGCCGAGCCGTACGCCGCAGATGGCAGGCGCGGTTCCCATCGCGGGCTGGCTGATGCTGGTGGCGGCAACGGGCGGATTGGTGTTTTTCCACCGCAACCGTTTCCTGTCGCTGATCCTGATCGGCATCGTCGGCCTGATGGTGTCGGTCGCGTTTGTGTTCTTCAGCGCGCCCGATCTGGCGATGACGCAGTTCACCGTCGAGGTGGTCACGATCATCCTGCTGTTGCTGGCGCTGAACTTCCTGCCGAACTACACGCCGGTCGAGAGCACCGTGCTGCGCCGTGTGCGGGATGCCGGCGTGGCCGTTGCTGGAGGTCTGGCAACGTTTGGATTGGCCTATCACTACCTGCTGCGCGATGCGGTCGATACGCCGATTTCGCAGTTTCATCTGGCCAATTCCTACAAGGGCGGCGGTGGCACCAACGTGGTCAACGTGATCCTTGTCGATTTCCGTGGATTTGACACCTACGGCGAAATCATCGTGCTCGGCATCGCCGCGCTGCTGATCTTTGCGTTGACCGAGACCCTGCTGGACGGACCTGTCCGGGCGCGCCTTCTCAATCGCAAACCGGACCAGCCGCGCGCGGGCGACAAGCATCCGATGATGATGGTGGTGCTGACGCGGGTGATCATGCCGGTTGTCATGATGGTCGGCTTTTACATCTTCCTGCGCGGTCACAATGATCCGGGCGGTGGCTTTATCGCCGGGCTGGTCGTGTCCATCGCGGTCGTCATGCAGTACATGGCGAGCGGCTTCAATTGGGCGTCCTCACGGCTCAAATACCCCTATCACGGCGTCATCGGCGCGGGTGTTCTGATCGCCGGACTGACCGGGATCGGATCGTGGTTCGTGGGCAAGCCGTTCCTCACCTCGGCCTTTACCTATGTGCGCATCCCGCCGTTCCAGAAATTCGAACTGGCCACAGCGGCACTGTTCGATCTGGGCGTGTTCCTTGCCGTCGTCGGCGCGGTGATGCTGTCACTCGAAAGCTTCTCGCGGCTGGCGCGGCGGGCCCATGTCGATGAGGACGAACACCCGATGGATATCGACCCGTCGCGCGACGACCCGCCTGAGTCTGCGCCGGCAACAAAGGAGGGTGTGTGACGTGGAAATGCTCTTCGCCACAGCCATCGGCATCCTGACCGCCGGTGGGCTTTATCTTGTCCTGCGGCAACGCACGTTCCCGGTGATCCTCGGCATGTCGCTGCTGACCTATGCGGTCAACGTCTTCCTGTTCGCCTCCGGTCGGCTGACCGTGGGCGCACCGCCCATATTACGCGACGGCGTGACGGACTACACCGATCCACTTCCGCAGGCCCTGGTCCTCACCGCCATCGTGATCTCGTTCGGGATGACGGCGGTTGTTGTGATGATCGCTCTGGGCGCCTATCTCGGCTCGGACGATGACCACGTCGATGACCAGCCAGAGGGCGACATGGACAAGCCGGAGAGCCTGTCATGAGCCACTGGATCATCGCTCCGATCGTGCTGCCGGCGCTGCTTGCCCCCTTCATCGTGCTGGCGGCACGGTTTCATGTCGGCATCCAACGGGCCTTTTCCGTTGCCGGAGTGCTGGCGCTGATCGCCATCGCAAGCGGTTTGGCCTGGCAGGTCTCTGACGGAACCATCATCCTCTACCAACTGAGCGATTGGGCTGCCCCGTTCGGAATTGTGCTTGTCGGCGACCGGCTGTCCACCATGATGGTGCTGCTGACGGCACTGCTTGCGCTGTTCGTGCTGCTTTACGCGATTGGCTCGGACTGGGACAAGCGGGGCTGGCATTTCCACGCATTGTTCCAGTTTCAGCTGATGGGCCTCATGGGCGCGTTCCTGACAGGCGATCTGTTCAACCTTTTCGTCTTTTTCGAAGTGCTGCTGATCGCGTCTTACGGGTTGATGATCCACGCAGGTGGCAATGACAGGCTCCGAGCCGGTGTGCAGTATGTGCTGTTCAACCTGATCGGCTCCACCCTGTTCCTGTTTGCACTGGGCTCGATCTATGCCGAAACCGGCACACTCAACATGGCCGATCTGGCCAACCGTGTCGCAATGATCGGGCCGGAGGAAACCGTTGGTATCCGCGTTGCCGCTGTTCTGTTGCTCTTGGTCTTTGCAATCAAGGCCGCCATCGTGCCGTTGCATTTCTGGCTTCCGTCAAGCTATGCCGAAGCGCCCGCACCCATTGCCGCGTTGTTTGCGATCATGACCAAGGTCGGTGCCTATGCGATCATCCGCGTCTACACCTTGATCTTCCCGCCCGATCTTGAGGTGACCGCAGGGCTTCACGATATCTGGCTGTTGCCCGCCGCGCTGGTGTCGTTGGCCATCGGCATGGTCGGAGTTCTGGCCGCGAAACGGCTTGACCGGCTGATCGCGTTTTCGATCATCGGGTCGATGGGCATGGTCATGGTGACGATTGCGCTGTTCACGCCCGAAGCGATTGCTGCCGCGCTTTATTATATCGTGCATTCCACCCTTGCGGGCGCCGTGCTGTTCCTGATCTGCGATCTCGTCCGCACCGGACGGGCCAATCTGGACCTCACACCGCAACCGCCGATCCTTGGCACGTCACTGACCGCCGGGCTGTTCTTTATCGGTGCGATCGCGATGGTGGGCCTGCCGCCGCTATCGGGGTTCCTTGGCAAACTGCTGGTGCTCGATGCATCTTATGGAACCGACCTGCTGGTCTGGATATGGGCGACGGTGCTTGGCACAGGCCTGATCAGCCTCGTTGGTTTCTCGCGCGCGGGCAGCATCCTGTTCTGGAAGGCCCACAGCATCGAGCCAACCGAGGACCTGCCGCCAATCTCGCACCCCACGCCGCTGTCGTATGTCGCGGTTGGAGGCCTGATCGTGCTATTGGTGGCCCACACGGTTTTTGCCGGACAGGTCCATCGCTACACCACCTCGATCGCCGCGCAATTGTTTGCGCCGACGCCCTATATCTCGACCGTGGTCGACACGCCCGGCAAGCTCAGCACACCTCAGGAGGACCACTGATATGTCACGCGCCTTCCACTGGCTGATGCCGCACCCCTATCTGACGCTGCTTCTGGTGATCGTGTGGACCATTCTGCAAAACGACGTGTCGGCCGGAATGATCGTGTTCGGCATCATCCTCGGGATCATCATTCCGTGGGGTACGTCGATCTGGTGGCCGGACACTCCCAAGAGCTTCAGGCTCGGCAAGATGGCAATGTATATTCCGGTAGTGTTGTGGGACATCATCATCGCCAACATCCAGGTTGCCTGGATCGTGTTGACTGTCCCGAACGCCAAGCTGAAACCGGCGTGGATCGTTGTGCCTCTGGAGCTGCGCCAGCCCGAGGCAATCACTGTTCTGGCAGGCACCATCACACTGACACCAGGCACCGTGTCGGCCGACCTCTCTGACGAAGGCCACAGCCTGCTCGTGCATGTGTTGCATACCGATGACCCGGATGCGGTGCGCGACGATATCAAAAGCCGCTATGAACGCCGCCTGAAGGAGATCTTCTCATGATGACCGCAGAAGGGCTGATGGAGATCGCGATCGGCATTGCCTTCGTCTCACTGGCAATCGGGCAGATATTGTCGATGGTGCGTCTGATCCTCGGGCCGACTTCGGGGGATCGCATTCTGGCGCTCGACACGATGGTCATCAACGCATTGGGTCTGGTGGTGGTGTTGGGCATCCACCAGGGCGTGCGCATCTATTTCGAAGTGGCCCTGCTGATCGCCATGCTCGGATTCGTGTCGACTGTCGCGCTGGCCCGGTTCATCCTGAGGGGGGACATCATCGAATGACCGCTCAACTGATCATCATCTATGCCACCGCCATATTCCTCCTCATCGGGTCCGGTTTCGTCCTCGTTGGAGTGATCGGCCTGCTGAAGTTCGACGATCCGCTGACGCGATTGCATGCTCCGACGAAAGTGGGGACCGTGGGCATCGGGATGCTTCTGCTGGCATCCATCGTCCATTCGTTTCTGCTGGGCGACCCGTCGATGCATGAAACGCTCATCATGGCGTTCCTGTTCGTGACCGCTCCCATTTCGGCCAACTTTATCGCCAAGGTCCACATCCATCGCCGCGCGTGCGACACTCCCCCGTCTCCTCCGCGCGATGACACCTGGTCCACTCTGGACACGCCCGAAAAGGACCGCGACCTCGAGACCGCGGCAGACGCCTGAACAAGGCTGAAGATGTCTGCCTCGTGCTAGAGGATGATTCTGCGTATTGCTCAACCAATGAGGGATTGCCCGGAAGCATCGATTCAGGATGTAACCGCTTACACACAACAACCGCATAGGTGCGACTGCTGACGCCTTCGTAAGAAACTGCAACTTCGGTCACAAATTGTAAAATTTATGTTTTTTTTCCAACAACATTATGCAAATATTAAGACTTCTAGTGCGGCGGCACGAAAGATGCTGTCGCGATAGGGTCGGGAGAACATAGATAATGAGCCATCGCACGGCGTTAAGGTGCGGCGGCAAACTGGTAGGAATAAGCCGGCGAATTAAGTCGCAGCAAGCGACAATGATCGGCTTTCGTACCGCGGTGCCCAACGGGCACCAAACCGTAGGTAGAATTCGGGCAGTGTAACAGGCGGCATCTTGCCGTGGTATTGTGTTTTATGCTGTGGGGTTAACTACATGCGAGTTTTGTCGAAAAGTCATATTGGATTCCAGCCGAATAATCCGACCTTTTATAGAACCTACAATTTTGTTCTCGCGGCGCTGCTGCTGTTGATGGTCTTGCCGCTTCTTGTCATGATTTCAGTGGCGCTGTTTTTCACTCAAGGCCGCGAAATTTTTTACAGCGCCGACCGGTTGGGCAAGAATCAGAAACCATTCAGAATCATCAAGTTCCGGACATTGTGCAGTGCGCGTGCGCGCGAACTGACGCAAAACTGCACCCTTCCGATCGGGACAAATATCGAAACGCCGCTTGGTGGGATGTTGCGCGAAACGCGTCTGGATGAACTTCCGCAACTCGTGAACATCCTCCGGGGCGATATGAACTTGTGTGGCCCCCGACCCGTTCGGGCCGAGATCGCGAAGATCGAGCGTCAGCGGATTCCACATTACGATGTCCGGTTTCACGTCAAACCCGGTCTGGTTGGTCCAACCCAAGCTTATTTCGGTCATGGCGCCAGCAAGAGATTGCGGGCTCGGATGAACAACAGCCTGGTGAACCGGCCAGTGTCGATCCGCGCCGAACTTATGCTTCTCGGCCGTATCGCTGCGTCGATGTTTGCCAAACTGGGGCGTAAACTGGGTAAGCGTATGGTCAAGGCGTCTGCCACAAACACGGTCGCCGCCGCTGACCGTCAGATGTGGCTGACCTCGGAATCCGGCCAATTGCTCTCGATTGCAGATACGATCAATCTGCGTGAAGTCGTTGCGCCCAGCTTGAGTGCGGCGTCTGGCGACAAAACGGCTGTGCTGCATATCCGTCTGAAATCGGGCGGTGTGCGCAAGGCGCGGATTGTACTGACGCAGACGGCAAAAGCCGGTGTCTTCACGTACTTTGCAAAGAACGAATACGGCCAGTTCATCGTTGAGCGTTATGCCCTGGGTCTTGTCGTGGTGCCCCCGCAACTGCGCAAACCCGAGCACAAGGCAGAACAATGGGGTCCGCTAGAGGCTCAAGTCCAAGGCTAACATAAAACATGCAGCCCCCCTCTGGTCAGCAAATGGCATCCGCTGACGAGGCGGCGCGAAGCGGTCCGCGTGGAACCTCCCTGATTTCTGCGGGGACCGCACAGTTTGCAGGACAGGCGCTGGGAATATTCATCGCCGTTTTCGTATCGCATCTCATTGCAAAGCGAATGGGCATCGGCGCGGAAGCCGATGCTTTTCTTCTGGGCCGCCGCCTGGTCACCAGTGTGACCGAAGCCCTTAGCCAGGTCATGGTGGTCGTTTTCATTCCGTTGATCGCAGCGCGGGCCGCCGCAGGTGTCAGCGGAGTGCGGATCCTGGGATCGGCTGGAGCAAGCGCTCTGGCGCTTGGAGCGGCCCTGGCGATTGCCATTTCTCTGGCGGCACCCGACATCGTCGCGTCGCTTGCACCGACATTTCATCCCGACACCGCCGCGCTGGCGTCAAAGGTCGTTGTCATCCTTTCGATGTCACTGCCGGCGACCGTCGCGGCGATGGCCTTTGCGGCTTACTGCAACGTCAGAGGCTGGTTCGGTGTCCCGACGGCCATACGGCAACTTCCGCGAGCATCAGTCGCGCTTGCACTTCTGGTTGGAAGCGGGGCGCTCGCTCTGCAAGCTTCGGCGGCCTACACGATAACCTATTTCGCGGTCGCGCTGCTCACGCTGGTCCTTGCGCTACGCCTCGGTCCTGAACGGCCCAGCGCAACCGGCACACAGTCGATGTCGGCGTCGGTGGGACGGAGAGGCACGGCGGCAATTCTGCTGACCTTCGGGGCATTGGCAAATATCTGGCTGGAAACGGCTGTTGCGGCACGTCAAGGCGTTGGTGCCGTGGCGATGCTCGATTTCAGCCAAAGACTCGGGGCGCTGTGCGGCAACACCTTGGCGATGGCGCTTGGGCTTGTCGCCTTCGCGGATCTGACCAAGCGCGCGGCGATGGGCGAAACCAAGGAACTTGGAAGCCGCTTTCGTCAGGCCACGCTGATCGGAATGGTGTTGTTGGTCCCGGTCCAGCTGGGCTTCTTCATCAACGCGGGGTCTGTCATTGATTTGATTATCGCACATGGTCGGGTGGACGCCGAAACCGTAAAATACATGACCGAGCTGATGCGTTGGATGGCGCTTGCACCTTTCGGAGCGCTGGTGACGCGGATGATGCTGGTTCGCCTTCTTGCACAGGACGACTTGCCAATCGTGCGATTGGTTGGCGCGGGAATGGCGCTCGACTTCGGGTCGCGGCTCTTATTGTTCACCATCCTGACACCCGTATTCGGACTCGCCGGGATTCCCATAGCGCTGGTTCTCGCTCCCGCTGTGCCGATTGTATTTCTGGCATTCGTGCTCCGGCGTCGCGGTGTCTTTTCGGGCGGCGGCGCATTGAGGGCGGCGCGTCCGATCATGGCTGCAGCGGCCCTCGGCTGTGCCGGAATACTCATCGGGGCGGCAGTGGCACCTGCCGTGCTTTCGCTTGTCCGCGCGCCCTTGGCTGATGGGTCAAAACTCGACAGTTTTGTTCAATTGGCCGGATCGGGAGTGCTTGGTCTTATTGCGCTGGGGCTTGGGATCAAGATATTCGGCGTCAAACTACGACCGCGTTAGGTGTCAGTCGGGCTTATAGCCGCTCTTCATCCAAACCCAATCGGGCCAATCGATCCCGCGAGACTTGCGTCTCTTTTGTTCGATTTTGGAAAGAACGGACAACGGCAAGACCCGTCCAAGCCAATCCCCCACCCGGATCAACGCCCGGTCCCAAGATGACATCTGCCGCGTGTCGCGCCGGTCGTGACTTGTGTTTGCTGAAAACTTGCTCTCCAGCAGATCGGGGTCGACCTGCAAACCAAGGAACGCGACCAGACCGCGCCTGTGCGAAGGAAGGTCAGCGACAAGATCATCATATCTCACGAGCATGGCGCGCTGTTTGAGACGTGTGGCAACATCCTCCAGAAAGCGGGTGTAAAGCGCGTTGACCAATGCGCCGCGCAGGATATCGACGGAACGCGCCATTCCCCGCGACGGGACGCGACCATAGGCGGCGAGCCGCGAGGCGATCAGGGTCATGCTTGATCGGGTGATGCAGACAAATTTCGCCGCGGGAAACCGCGCCGCCAGTTCATCGGCCAAAAGGGTATGATGCGGAGACTTCTCAAGCCAATGATCGCAGTTTGTGCGGGTGGCGACTTCTTCCATCACGATGGCGAACACGTCTGCGTAGTCCTGCGCCCGAGAGACAATCTCGTCCAGAAATGCCTCTGACAAGCCCGTCAGCAGAAAATAATCAGACTGTGCAAACGCCTGCTGGAAGCGGCGCCGTGCAGCCGGATCGTCAAAGCTGCCGAACGCGCGGGCGAAGTGCGAAAAGAAGATGCTTTCATGCACACCCCGATGTTCCGCGGCGGCGACCGCCGCGACCGCACCTGAACCTGCAAGCATGTTGGCAACCCAGGTGGTGCCTGATCGTTGGAGCCCCAAGACGAAGACCGGCATCACCACGTCACGTTCCTTCGCGCGAGGGTGTCCATAGAACGCTTCTGCGTCCGGTGGCGTATCGGTAAAAACCCCAGGCCATAGCAACATGGGCCAGGACAAAAAATGACGCTATCGACGCGGGTTTGAAACGCCGGAACGACGGCTTTGCAAGTGCGGCGGCCGCAAGCGCGTAGAAGGCAATCTGGCAGAGCGCCAGCACCGTGTAGAACCATCCGTGCCCCACAAGCGCAAGGTTGGAGATGAAAAGCAGGATGAGGAACAACGGGTTCAGCCGCCGGATCAGCTTGTGTGAAATAAGCTGCCAAGCATACCATCCATGCTGGAATGGATTCATCAGCCCAGCACTGGTCATCAGACTGCGCCATCCGCGCTCGGAGGAGCGCACCCGGCGACGCATCTCGCTCGAGACGTTTTCGGTGACAATTTCGGTCGTTCGGGCGTCCGGTTCGAACACCAGTCGCTTGCCGGCCCTGACGGCCTGAACCGAGATCATGAAATCATCTGTGCATCCGGGTGCTGGCGTCGCGGCAAGTGCGCGGCGCATCGCGTAGACCGAACCCTGCGCCGAAACTGCGCCACCGACGCGACTTTCCGCTGTCTTCAAGGCCTGATCGTAGTTCCAGAAGAGGCCTTCCGAGAATCCGATTCCGCCGGTTTTCCCATCGGCGCCTTCAACCGTGATCTGGCCGCAAACGCCGCCGACATCAGGATCGGAAAAGTGGCGCAACAGCGCTATCAGCGTACCCTCTGCCAGGATCGCATTGGCATCAGAAAAGATGACCACGTCGCCCGTGCAGTGTTCGAGCCCCAGGCCCAATGCCTCAGCCTTGCCCACACGACCCGGCTCAAGAACCGTGACGCGGGGATCGCCGAATGCGCGGGCCACGTCGGCTGTGCCGTCTGTCGAACCGTCGGAAACAACGACAATCTCTACCTCCGCTCCGTGAGAGTCGAGCGAGACGGTATTTGCCAGCTTTTCGGTGATCAGTCCGGCTTCGTTGTATGCAGCGATGAGAAAGCTGACTTTTTGCGGAGCCCAATTGTCCGGAGCTGTCGGCGTCCGGTGCAGGCGCGATATGATCAGCAATATCAGACCGTATCCGACGAAACTGTAAAACAGTACGATCGCCGACACCCAAAAAATCAGTTCCATCATCCCGCCCTCTTCATCAGGTCTGCGAGCTTTCCGGCATTGTCTTCGACAACATATTCCGCCGCAACCCGATCCCGTCCACGCATGCCCATTGCGGCCGCGGCCTGCCAGTCTGTCGCAATCTCTTGCAAAGCGTTCGCGATGGCCGAAGCGTCCTCGGGCGGAACCAATCGGCCGGTTACGCCGTCCTCGATCAATTCGGGGATGCCGGAAAGTGCACTCGCAATGACCGGACGGGCGTTCGCAAGGGCTTCCATGATCACCACGGGAATCCCTTCGATCCGGCCCTGTTCGCCGACGATCGAAGGAACGACAACGACATGAGCCTTTGCAAAGGCGCGCGCCACCACCTCGGCAGGTTGCGGGCCATCAAACGTCACGCGATCAGAAAGCCCGTGCGTGTGCACCCGCTTGGCCAGATCATCGGCCAAATCGCCGCCGCCGACAATCTGCAATTGCCAGTCCAGATCCGTGGGGAGCATTGCCAACGCGTCGATCAGATATTGAACGCCCTTCTTTTCGATCAAGGACCCGACATAAAGAATACGCAACGGTCCATCGCCAAGAGCAGCCGGTCCGTCCCCCTTCAAGGAAGCGCGCGCCACTCCGCAGCGGACGAGTTCGAGTTTTTCAGTGGGGAACCCCTCCAATCGGTCAAGAAAGGCGATGTTGTATCGGCTTATCGAGCGCACAAATGCCGCCTTTTGCGCCTTTTCGACAAGAAGCGCCTGAGAGACGACAATATCGTTGGCGTGGGCCGAAAAGCTGTAGGGAACGCCGGCCACTTCGGCTGCGATCATCGCTGTTGTTGCGGGATGGCCGGCAAACTCGCCGTGGATGTGATCCACACCCGTCTTGCGACACCAATGTCCGAGCGCGAGCGCTTTCGGAAAATAGGCCAGCACCATAAGGCCGCGTTTTCGCTCCGTCTTGTGCGCTTTGAAAATCGCGCCCAGCAGACGAACAAGACGACGCGGCGCGGTCACCGCTTCTTTGAGGAATGCACCAAGCGCTTGCGGTGAAAGATACCCGTAACTGAAGGCGCGCTCGACAAGCCGGGTCATGAAATCGTGTACGATTTCATTTTCCCTGAATGGCTTGATGTGAAAAATCCGAGCGTCGTGACCCAGTGCTTCATACTCCACGACATTTCGATAAGCGAAAGTTTCGGTCAATTTTGGAAACTCACTGACGACCACGAGAATTTTCATCTGTCCGACCGCTCCTTCTCATTCACGATGTAAAGCGCGGCTGATATTCCGGGAAGAAGCCACGTGTACTTCGTATATTCGTTCGGCAGGAACAGACTGGCCAGCAGGTAGGCGGCAAACGCGTAAGTCAGTGCCACGGCATAGACGCGCATTGCGTCGCAGGACGGCGATCTTGCCACGGCGCGCAGTTGTTTGATCGACATGACCAGCATCCCGAAGAATGCGAAGGCGCCAACTATTCCGTATTGAACCACAACCGAAAGATACATGTTGTGAAGTTCGCGCCCCAGTAACGTGCGACCCGGGAGGTAGCGATATTCGACGTTGGTGAAGTGATGCACGAAATTGCTTGGTCCGACACCGAAGATCGGGTGGTGTAGAAACAGGTCGATGCCAATCAGGTTGTATGTGAACCGTCTGCCGAGCGTCGGGTCGCCCGCTCCTCCCACGATGGACGCCAACCGCTCCCAATACTCGGCCGGGATAAAGGGAAGCATGGACAGCCCTGCCAAGAAAACCGCGAACCCTCCCAGTGGAAGGTATCGCCAATGCCGGTGACGCCAAACCAATGCCAGCGCGATCACGAAATATGCCAACGCCGCCGATCGTGCAAAAGAGAAGACCACCGCAATCGTGCCGATGCCGGCGATCGTCAACAATCGCAGGCGCCAGACCGGGCTTTCGAACGCATGAACAAGAGCAAAGACCACCCCGACAAGCAGCATCGAGGCCGCAGTGGTCGGGTTGTAATCGGAACCGCCGGATGATCGCGCGACCCCTTCCGCGGTCCGCGCGGTGGTCGCAGCATCGGACTGAGCGACCAGTTGGACACCCAGGGTGACGTCCACGAGAAGGATCAATGCCGACACCAGCGAGGACCCGACGAGTATCCAGATGAGTATTTCTACCTTGCGACGGGAATTGGCCAGAACGACAACCAGGATCAGCAACAGTACAAGACTGACCGAGCTTTGGATGGCGGACACCGCAAGCGCCTTATCTTCGGCCCCTGCCAGGGAGACCAATGTCAGCATGAGAAAGACGATACCCATCACGACGACGGGGTTGCGCAACATCCGGCGAATCTGGTCGCGGTAATGAAGTGAATTGGCAAGGATCGCGAACACGGACGCCGCGGCCGTCAGTTTAAAAAACGAAATGGGCAGGAAGCCGAAAAGCAGCTTTTCGACTGCGTCCAACTGCGAAAAGGTTGCCAGTGCCGCGACCCCGAGGAAGGGTTGAATGAGAAGGACGGCACCACCGGCCAGCGCAAACCCTGCACCCAACGCCAAGGCTGGCAACCCCGCCAACCCCGCTATCAGAACGGCAAGCGCCCCGAAAAGAGCAAGTGCCAGCGTCGGGATAAGGATCATCAGCGCACTCAAGAGACTGCTCCGTATCCCGGACGTCCAAATCGACGCCGCCTGATCCGAGCGGCCAAGACTACCAAAAGGTGCCAGCCAAGCCGACCCGATGCTGAATTGACACGCGCGCGAAGTGCAAGGCTTTCCAGCCAGATCGGCCCGCCCCCGAACGCCCTGTCGTGCACATGAACGCGGCTTAAAACAGTTGGATCTTCATGCGGACGGTTTTCACCTCGTCCGCCGGTCACGGCAGCAAAACCTGCCGCCTTGGCGGCGCCAACGCTGATCGGACACGACCGGTCATAAGGCCAGGCAAAGACGTTCACCTTTCGACCCAGTATCTCTTCAAGCCCCTGCCGCGCTAGGGCCAAAACGGAACTGACCCGGCTTTCGTAAGTCGCATCAGTTTCCGAAACTCCGTCCCGCCACCAACGGCCTGCGAGAGCGGAATCGGTTTCAGGCACCGTGTCGCCCAAACGCAGAGGATGAGGCGGCGTTGTCGCTTCGAACCAGTGTGCCTTGTTTTCGCTGTCATAGGCCCATGCCAACGGCGCGTGACGGCGCCAATTGGAGTCATTCAACTCCGCGACAGGTTTCTCCGAAACTGGCACGCGGGCATGATCCACGCCATGTGCTTCGATATCGAAGAGCGGATCGGCGTCCATCAGACGCAATTCCTCCGCCGTCATATATCCTGTCCAGGCATCCGGGCCTTGATTGCTGGGCGAAGCTCGGATTGCCGATCCCGGCTCAATGAAATCCAGCGAGGCAAAAATCGTCGCCGGCATCGCGAATTCGCGCAAAATGGGTGCGGCGAATATCAAGTTGTCCAGATACCCGTCGTCGAAATGCAATATAACGGTGCGATTTCCCAAGCTGATGTCGGCCAGTCGTGACGCAACGAAATCCATCGTCGAAATGACGGTCCAACCATCGCGCTTGAGGGTTTCAAGATGACTGCGGAACGTTTCAGGGCGAACACTCGTATTGTTTGCCCAAGGCAGCCACGACGCGTCAGGGGACACGCTGTGATACACGAGGATGGGTACACCCCCCGGTCGAGACAAGTAAAGCCACGCCGCGACAAGGCTCGCCAAACCAAGCAGCAGTCCGGCCCAGATTGACAAGAAGACACCCAGAAGCGCTGCGAGGACCATCCCGATCAGTACGATGCCACCGGCACCGATAAAGGCGCGCCTGCGGGTCTGTCGTCGATCCTCGTGCGCCTTCATAAAACGACTGCGAAAAAGGCTTCAGCACCCGGCGCCAACTGAGCGTTGCTCATCCTCGCGACTTCGGACGCATCCGCTTCGCCATTCCCTACACCAATCAAAAGAGTGCTGTCGTGATATGGAGCCCAGTCTCCCAACCGGGCGATTTCCATCAGTGGCACAACCTCGATCTGGTTCGTTACCCCATCGTCGTCTGGTGCCAGCATCAACACGGCAGCCTCTACAACAGCATGCAGACGGTTCACGTGTTTATTCGATCCGAACGCCGTGACGTAAATGCGATTGTCCGGCCAGCGTTGATGCCCTTCGGTCAGGAAGCGGCGGCTCATGACTTCTGCAAAATTCTTCAGGTTCCGGCTCGGTCGTCTGCCCTTCCGCACATACGAACGGGCCCGCGCCGCCATTCCGCGCGATACCGTCGGAAGGGCGCGGGCGCCGACGGCCTGGCGCAGATCCTCGGAAGTGCGGATACGCGTGTTCAACACGTCCAGTATCGCAATGGGGGCCAGCATCAGGATTGCGCCGAGGATGATTCCGATCACGGTGTTGACGAACACCTTGGGGAACGCCGGATACGTGGGAACCTTCGCCTCGCTGATGATGCCGACCTGGTTCATTCGCGCCTCACGCGCGAGTTCGGTCGACAGCCTTCTGCTACGCAATTCCTCCAGATCGTTCTCGGTTTCCCTGATCTCCACTTCGACGTTTTCCAGGGCGGCCTCGGTTGCATCGAGAGATTGCAAAGCTGCATCATTCCGCTCAAGCGCGACCGTACGTTCGGCCAAAAGCCGTTCTGCTTCTGACAGGCGCGCACGGATATCGGCGATGAGCTCTTCTTCAGTGGTGTCGGTCTGTTCCAGCTCAGCCTGGAGCTGCATCACCGCGCGCTCGGCACGCGCCAATTCCTGATTGGCCGAAATCCGCGCGGCGGACAGAAGAGCTCTGCCATCATCGACACTCTCGGACGCCAGTTCACGCTGCAGTTTGCGTCGTTCTTCGAATTGCAGCGCCAGCTGCGCCTCTTTCTGCGCCTGCAATGCTGCCAAAGTTGCATCCACTGCGGCTGCGTCGTCTGCAAAGGTCAGGCTTGAGGTCTCGATAAACGCGCGCGCCAGAGCGTTTGCGGCACGCGCGGCCAGTTCTGCGTTGTTGTAGGTGATTTCAACCAACAGAATGTAAGAGCCCTCGACCATTTCAACATCGGTCGCACCCATCAGATCGTTGACCATTCGTTCGCGCTCGCCCGGCGGCGAGAAGTAGCCGTAATTCAATAGATTCCAGTTTTTCCAAGCCGCCGCCTTGAAGCGGTCAAAGGCATCGGGAACTTGCGTGGGAATAACTCCACCGCTCTCTTCCAGCAGAATGTCCAGCGCATGTTCAGCGACCTGGCGGCTTAACAAGCGTTCAATATGTGTCTGTGTGATGATGACAGCAGGACTGAATTGGGTGACCCCCATAAATGCTCTGTTGAAAACCAACGCTTCGTCCGACGGCTGCATGTTCAAAACAACGCTGCTTTTGAACAATGGCATGGACTTCTGCAGCAACAAACTGCCGCCAAGCGCCAGTGCACCCGTTGTTAAGACCCCTATTAGAATGACCATCCAGAACTGGCGAACGAGGTCGAGATAGTGCTTCAGCATGGGGCGGTATGCCTTTTTAAATGCAGAGTTATGATGATCTAGCGAGAGATGATCGAAAATAGATTACGTCCGGCCACGACGACAGCATTGGATGCGCACCGATCGGGAGAGGAATTTAACAGCCCCTTTGTGGCGTTTTCGAGACAGTAAGCTTCTCCACCAACTTTTGATGCATGCGCGCGGGCCTGTTCCGCGCCGTCGTTCCAACCGATTTGAATGGATTCTCCATTGCTGCGCCGGATATCGAACAGGTGTGGCCCGGCCCTTTTGACGGTTGCGCCGGTGTCGATGAGCCGAGACAGCAGACGGTAAGCGAAAACGCCGGGTTTCGGTCGGGCATTGCTGGTATAAAGCGGGGTTTTCCGGTTTCCGTAGGTGCTGCCCGGCCCTTCCCCCAAGCGGAACCACAGACAAAAGCCCGCGCCGGTGGCGAGGACGCCCAAATTGCGGTCGATCACGGCGAGGAAGTGCGCTTCGGGCGAATATGTACCACCATAGTCGAGCGTCGGCCCTCCACATTCACTTGAAATAACGGGCTTCCCGGTCAATGAGCGGATCAGTGAAATACGCGCAGCATCGCGTGTTTCCGGCCCGTACAAGTGCACATCGGCAACGTCGTACGGGCTTTGGCGAAGAACGGGAAGAACCCGCCTATCGAAGATCTCGGCAATTTGCGGGCCGCGCATCTCTTCGAGGGACAGCACCGTTTCGGATGTTGCGCTCCATTTTTGGCGAACCGGAAAGTTCTGCCCGCTGCGGGCCACCAGCATTACATCAAGGTTGAAGGCCGCGATACCACCGAGAACGAAAATGGCGTTCGGATCCGTGGCCTTGACCACGTCGTGGGTCCGCCGAATATATTCGATCAACTGATCAGCAGAACCGATCCAGCCGCCAGACTTGTTCCGGTCGCTGATCCATTCGTTGGCGGCCTGCCAATATCGAACCGGACGATTGAGTCCGGGCATGTCGTTCTTACCATCGCCGTCGTAGCGATCGACGACCGTTCGCACAAAACGCTCCCAGGTCGCAGGGTCGCGCGGGCGGGCGTTCTTGACGTTTCGGGTTTCAGCGACCGTTGCCCAATCTGCATTGGATTCAAATGTCAAAAAGGGTCTGATCCCAAGCCTGTCAAGCGCGGCGACGCGGCTGTCGAGTCCGTTGAAACTGAAACGTCCGGGCTTGGGTTCGACCAGTGACCATTGGACCGAGAGCCTCGTTATGCCGATCCCGGCTTGGGCGATCAGCGGATAGTACTTTGTCTCTCCGCCCGGAAATGCCAAGCCAAGCCTCGGGTTCGGCGAAGCCGCTATTCGCGACAGGTCGATCGTTTCCGCCGTCACTGGCGACGCTGGCTGTAAGGACAGCCACGCCGCCGCGATTATCGCTGCCAGCCGACCGAATTTCATGTGCTTGCCCACATCTATTCGCCCCCGATGGCAGCCATTTCGTCGAGCGAAACCTCCACCATGTCGCCCGGTAACAGGGGTGTATCCGGTGTGGCTTCGATCCGCGCGACGCTGTCATTGTCGCGTCTGCGGATGAGATAATGCGTGGTGACGTCAGCGCCCAGACCAGCGGCTTGGGGATCGCCAAAGATTGAAACAAACCGTCGCGCGCGGTCGATGTCCGTTCGGATTTCCGCGATTTCGGCGTCGATCTCGGACAACGCCTGAACCACCTCGCCTGCACGTTGACGCTCGGCCAAGGTTTGACCGGCTTGCGCGTCAGATGCCTTTTCGCGTGCAGCGGCCTCAAGGGCGACGGCTTCAAGCTCATCGGCGCGGAACCGATCAACCGATAAACTCAGATCGAATGAGCGTTGGGATCGTGCAAGACCGCGTTCTGCCAATCCCTTCTGAACCTCGAGTTCTTCGGTCGTCGCGTCAACTTGACGACGAATGAGATTGCGCCGTTCGCTATACGCCGCCGCCTCTTCCTCGGCCAGTATTCGGCTTGCATCGCCAGTGGACAGTCGCTGCGACAACTGTTCGTCGCGCACCGCACGCAGAGCGGCCTGGCCTTCGAGCATCTCCACAGCTGCATCTCCAAGTGTATCCTGTGCTTCGGCCGGCATGGCGATTGCCGCGTCGCCGTCACGCTCGGCGACCAAGCGCGCGCGTTCCAGAAGCCGCCCGGCGAGACGCGCCCGCAATGACGCATATCGCGCCGCTTCGGCTTCTACCCGCATCTGTGTGGCTACATCATCGTCGCCCGAAACCGCGTTCGACCCACCGGCCAAGGCAACCGCTGCGGCAACATCCAACCCGGCGAAAAAATCATACGCTCCGGGCGCGACCACTTGCCCGCCCACAATCACTGGCCGATAGCGCGTCACTTCGAGGGTAATGGAGGTCGAGCCTGCGAAAATTTCGGAGAAATTCTCCTCAAGCTCTTTTTCCAGGTCCGCGGGCGTTTTGCCCTCGGCCTGAATTTCGCCCAGGATGTGAAGCGAAATGGCACCATCCAGCCTCACGCGATACACGCGCGAGAGCTCCGGACGCGACATCACCGAAATCTCGATCTGATCGCCGGGACCGAGCGCGTATTGCTCTGCCGACGTCGCCGGGCCAACGAATGACGCGACAGACAAAAACACGAGACCGATTATTGTCGACAGTCGGCGCACTGAGAAACTCTTTATAATTTGATACTCTTAATCGTATCCACAGCACTTCCGCAAAGTCAACTGATGCAGGCGTTACCTGTCCCTTCCGATGTCGGGCACAGGACTCGAAAAACGCTCGACTTTTCCTGCATGGATCAGAGGCATATCGCGTGGCAAGCTTGGAGACATGGCCACACTCTTGCGCAGATCTTCGGGCTGCGCCTCTTTAGGAGCGACCTTGGGCTGTGGTAAATTCGCAAAACGGCAGCATAAAAAGCTATCGAGACAGACACATCGGCCTTACCCTGAAAGCATGACAGAGAACGTTGCTTTCTTCCTTCCCCATTTTGGCCACGGTGGCGCCGAGGGAGTGGTCCTCAAACTCTTGCAGGGGATCGACAGGACATCCTATGCTCCGGTCCTCATTCTTCAACGGGGCCGTGGCGAGTTTCTGGAGAGGATACCTGATAACGTTAAAGTGGTGATCCTGAAACATCCGAGGTTGCCCGGCTGCGTCATCGAACTCGCGCGTCTTTTCAGACGCGAAGACATCGCGTTGGTGGTCACGCTCACGAATGCCGCCAGTCTGTATTCCGTGCTCGCCGCCCGGCTCGCCCGTTCTTCGGTCGCCACTTTGGTGACCGAGCACACGCCATTGTCGGGGTTTCTTGCCGAGGCCAAAGCGCCCGTGCTGCGAAAGGCCGCTGTCAAACGGATCTATCCGCATGCGACGCTGACGGGCGGGCCCATCGAAGATATCGGGGACGAATTCAAAGAGCTGCTGGATGACGCCGCGCCGCCGTATGTTGTTCTTCCCAATCCGGTCGTTGACGAAGTCGGCGCGTTTCGCTCCCCACCAGCAGTCGCACACCATATTGTCAGCGTTGGTCGCCTTGCGCCTGAAAAGCGTTTTGACCTCCTGATTGATGCGTTTGATATTCTTGTCCGCGACACTCCCGACCTTCGATTGACGATCTTCGGAGAAGGTTCAGAGCGCCCTGCACTCGAGGCGCAGATCGCAAGGCTCGAACTCACCGGGTCAGTTGCGCTGCCGGGCTTCACATCGGATCTGAACACTGTTCACCGATCTGCCGACCTGTTTGTGTGCACATCGCGACGTGAGGGTCTTGGCAATGCGATCATCGAAGCAATGGCCCGCGGCGTGCCTGTGGTCAGCGTCGATTGTCCGTTCGGGCCCAAGCGACTGCTGCGCGACGGCGCGAGCGGCCATTTGGTCCGGCAGGACACCCCTGAGGCAATCGCCGAGGCAATGCGCCTCGTCCTTGCTGATCGCGCCTTGCGATGCAGATATGCAACAGCCGGACAAGAGATCGCCCAGAATTACGAGACGAAAAACGCCGTCGCGGCCTATCAAGCAGCATTTCGCCGTGCGATCGATATCCGTGCCGGAACGGCGGAGCCTTAGCTGCTGTGCGTCAATTTCAAAATTTCCCGTTTAAAGACAGAGGCCTGACCTCGAAAGTAAAGCAGGGAAGCACATTGGCCAGATACACCGGCATTAACCAAGGCTGGAATTTCAATCTGAGGTTGCATTTTCGCACTTGTTCCAGAAGCTTCATGCGATTAGTGTCGCCAGATGGATAGACTTATAATCACATTGGCGACCGGGTACGGCATCGGTGCCATTCTTGGCGTTGTTAGCGCGATCAATGGAACCTTATTCAGTGGGTTTCTGGTGTTCTGGATTGGCGGAGCATGTGCCACGCTTGTGTCTGCCGGGCTGTTGAAGCTGTTGGTCTGGAACGAGCGTTCCACAACCTATCGCAAAGGTCTTGAAGTTCAGCGAATTCGCGTTGGCGGCTTTCGCTCTAATGACGAAACAGGATATGCCTCGACGTCAGTTGCCTCGACAGAGGCGAGCGGGCACTGGTCAGAGCGGAATTAGGTTTAAGACGAGGCACTCGTTCGCGGCAATCTGAGAAATATCACGGCCTTCAGTCAGTAGTCTTCGTCATGGTCCCCGCGCAAGAAGTGCAGATCGTTGATCCGACGCGGCACGATTTCTCCGTCGCGCGGACCGAAACCGTTGGCGACCACACGCCTTTGGCGGCGCGCAAACCAAAAGCCGGATCGACGGCCCGCATGGTTGAGTGCGTGTTTTCCAATGAATGCAAATTCCCCGAACTCGGCACCGGCTTTGGCCAGACGGCGGCTCGCAACGGACAATAGCAATGCATAATCGCGGGACACCGGCGTCAAACATAGGATGTCGGAAATCTCACCGATCTTTCGTCCGTCCCGTTCAGCAACTCGACTGACGACCATTCCGACAATCTCTTCATCGCGCCGCAAGACGTCAACAACGTAGTCGCTGAACGGAGCCTGGTGATATCGCCAATTCATACGGTCGGCACTTCGCACACACAGGAACGCATAATTTTGCCGTGCCCGCCTCCAGAAATCGTCGAAATCGGCCTCAAACCGATCCATCCGTTCTATCCGTTCGCCCCGGCCAAGACGCGGCGCCGTGAGGTCCATGAGACCGAGGCCGGCACTGGAAACAGCGTTCAGCACAGGTTCAAAGGTAGACAGCCTTGGCCGACGTCGCGACAGGGTAGTGCCAGCGCGGTACGGGCGGAATCGCACAGTGCGAAGATTGGACATCGACGCTTCGAACCGGCGATGGACGCCAAAGCTCTTGTCATTCGGGATGCCCATGCTCACGCCGGTATCCGACAGGTCGTACATCGCTTTCATCATTTTTAGTCCACGCCCGCGATGATCCGGATGGACATGGTTCCCAATCGGCAGGAAGGCGGGGCGCTCAACACCATCGAGCCAGACGGTCTCTGCCAGGACAATGGCACCACCCACGATCTTGTCTTTATATTCCAGGGTCAGAAAGAACGACCCGCTCGGGTGACCTTTCGGATGTCGCGATAACAGCCAAGGCAGCGCTTGGGCTTTTTGAGCTACGGACTTCTCATCAAAGCTAAGCCGCATGAGATCCAAGTATGTTTCAGCGCTTTCCATACCGCGCCGTCGAACTCTGTATTTGCTCATTTATCCACCTGATGACGTTTGCGCAGGTAACATCCAAAACATAAAGTTATCAATGGCCTAGCATTGAAGTTATCTGACAAGCGTGTCCATGCGACGACAGGGTGATTGAAAAAACCATCTATCTCCGCTTGAATGAAACAATGTTGCGCGTTCAAAAGTTTCATCTTGGTTAGGATTATGCGGTGCCTAAATACAAAGTCGAAAAAGTCGGTGCGGAAGTCGGGAAGCAATATGTTGACTTGGTCGCACTCAACTTCTCGGAACGATCAGCAGAGTTGAAGCGCATCGCGTGGGACTGGTGCTTTGCACCGCTGCGGCCCGGTGAAGAACGCACCACATTCACCGCCGTTCTGCTTGCTGATGATGAAATCGTCGGCGCGGGGTTGCTTCTCGGAGTGGATATGTGGATCGCCGGTAGAACCGAGCCGGGGTGGGTCATTCTAGGAACCAGTGTCCATCCGGACCACCGCGGTCGCGGCCTGATGTTGGTCAAGAGCTACTACAACAACCTCTTTGATCGCGGTGTTGCCATTGGCATGGGCAATGAAACCTCCGATATCCTGCACGTCCGTTTCGGTGCGGACAGATCACCGCGGCGGATCACACGGTTCAAGCTCTATCGGAGCAAAACACCATTGACCCGCCGAGCGGAATGGCTCGGGGGACTGTCAGGTGTTGCAGATGCCGTTCTTCGCGCGGGGCAGACCGTCGAACGCGTGCGTGGTCCTCGCCTTCGTTCCGATGAACAGATCGTTCCGCTGGAAGCGTTCGATGAGGATTACGAGGACTTTTGGCTCCGCGCACGGGCCAATTATCCGATGCTATTGAGCCGCGATGCCGATTACATGAAGTGGCGCTATCTCGATGCTCCCTTCGAAAACTACGGAATCGACGTTTTGCGCGATGGTTCGGGCATACAAGGCGTTGTCGTGACTCGGGTTGGGATTGTGAACGACCGGCGGGTTGGGCAAATCGTTGATTTGCTGCCTGTTCGTCCGGATGCGCGGGGATTTGGGCTTTTGCTTGCTGCCGCAGATCGTCGATTGTCAAAGACGGACGCGGAATATGCTACTATCAGCTATGTGCCGAGGGACGAACTTGACCTTGCCGCGCGACGCGCCGGGTTCCACTCACCGCGCCCCGGGCTGGTGGTCTCCGCCAAGGGATTCGATCCTGCGTGCGCCGAGGACGTCACGAGACTGATGGGCGACGTCTACTTCATGCGAGGGGATCAAGACGAGGATTACTGAGGTTTTCCGCGGTTCATACCGGACCCATCCCAGACAGGTCTCAGAATGAAGGTGCCCGTTCCCGCGAGGTAACTGCGGAAACGGGCGTTTTTCTTTAGATGAACATGAAGTGATGTGCACCGAAATCGGAAATCTCGGTATTTGCGATGATGAGCACGTCACCGGTATCTGACGTCAGAATGGTATCGCCCGCGCGTTCGGTTGCGGCGGAGGCGAGAGCTGAAACCGACGTGAGATCGTTGAAGCCATACAGCACGATACGATCAGCACCGAGGTTGAAATCTTCAACAGTGTCAGTGCCACCGTTCTTTTCGAACACAAAGACATCGGCCCCGGCCAATCCGAACATGCTGTTATCCTGAGCATCTCCACGGATCGTGTTGTCGCCTCTGTCGCCAACGACGTCGACACCTGTATTTCCGCCACCTGCGGGCGGTTCGGAGCCGCCGCTGTCGACATCGAAGTTGAATACGAAGTCTTTCGCGGACAGGTCCGACATTTCAGTATTGGCGATGACAAGCCGCTCGCCCGTGCCCATCAGGATCACGGTATGTCCACCCTGCTCGCTGGCTCGGGGCACAAGATCGTTCGCCGAAGTCACGCCGTTGAAACCATGCACAGCGATCGAGTCCACGCCCGGATCGAAGTCCAGAATAGTGTCCGAGCCGCCGTTGCGCTCGAAAACGAACACATCCGCGCCGGAGCGACCGGTCATGTTGTTGTTGCCCGCGTCCCCACGGATGACATTGTCGCTCCCGTCTCCTTCGATAGGGTTGCCATTGGAACCGCCGATCGGCGGCTGTGGCGTGACAGGCGGAGGACTTGTGACCGGCGGCGAACCCGCGGCGCTGTCGATATAGATCGGGCAATTGTCATAGCCACGACCAATTTCCGTGCCACGCTCCAGATTGTTGTCGCGGACGGTGATGTCGTCAACCAGATTGCTCTTGTTCGGCACCGAGAGCAGATCGACGTCACTGCGGCCACGGCTGTAACCACTGTCGGTTACGGTGTTGCGCTCGATCAACAAGGATCCGTTGCGCCCCATGTGGTCTGCGAAATAGGCGATGCCGCTATCGGTGGAGTTGTCGACTTCGTTGTCGCACACCACACCCCAGCTGCGAACCGAGATGCCGTTGCCGTCATAAGAGTTCGTGACGCGGTTTCCTTCGATGTGGAAATCTGTGCTCTGAACGTAAATCCCGTGCAGCAGGCCGCCCTTGGAACCGTTCAAGCCGGTCCCGTCGATCGTGTTGTCGATGATCTGGAGACCCGGATGATCCACGCCCTCGCTATAGCGCTGACCGGCATTGATCCCGTCTTCGCCGATTTGCGTGATTGTACTGTCCTTGATCACGACGTTCGACGTGGAGCCCATTGTGCTGAGCTTGATACCGTCGCCGCTGACATTCCTGATGGTCACATTTTCAAAGGTGACGTTCTTGACGTCCCTGAGCATCGCGCCATCGCCATTTACGTCTTCGATGATCACATTTCGAACGATTGTATTGTCCCACTGACTTCCGACCAGCCGTAGTGTGCTGCTCAGAACCTGGTTTTCGATCACGTTGTCATATTGAGGCATAAGCCAACCTTCTTCATTGTTTAACACTGGTGTGAACAGACATCTCCCGCTTGCTCAGAAGCATTGGATTCCGTTCGGCTGATGTGAAAAATTTAACTGGTCAAGCACTACAGACTGAGCTAACCCCGGTCGCGACTGCCTATGACCTGATAGCGGCGGGTTGTATAGCCCACCCCCCGGGGGGAACCGGGGTCAGAATCGGCGATCTCTTGCCGAAATCGAAGATACCCGGCTCTTTGGCAGCGAAATCCGAAACGCATTGTCTGTTCCTAAATTCTTACGCCCCAAGATCTTACATGATCGTTAACTGCGAATTTTTTGTGTCAGACTCTTGTTTTTTTTCGACCGCTTCGGGTGATGCGTGAATCCGCCGATTCGGCAAGTTTGCGCGCATGACGTAGCGTCCTCAGCAAAGCCTTGCGCAAACGGTCACGCGTCCATGCCGGACACGCGCCGCAGTTGCACCGTTCGAACGTGCAAAACCGCAGTCAAAATTTGCCCACATTCGCGATGGGATGGATCGAGCAGGCGGCGGGAGAAGAACCGGGGATCATCCGCGCGGCTTGAGACCTCAGGCATCGACAGCCTTGTGGCGTGCCCTGAAACGTTGAATATCCGCGCGGGTTGGTTTGTGGCCGGTGAACACCTCGACATAGTCGGGCATACGGGCAAAGCGCTGGTCAGGGGGTTCGCTCACCCCTAGCGAGATATAACCGATCTGAGTGTAGATCATGGTCAGTGCACGAACTTCAGCTTCGTTCGGGTCATAGCCGAACCGCACGAACATCTCTTGCATCGCTGTCTTTCGACGCTGATCGGCTTGGTTCAGACGCCGCTGCAATGCCGCATCGTTGCGCGCCCAGTTGCGGATTGCGAGATCAAGCCGGGAGTCGAACAGGTTATCGTCAAGCCAACAATCGAAAAGGTTGAACACCGCTTCACATATGTTTTCGGCAAAGGCCTCGCATTGCATGACAAGATTGCCAGTGTTCTTGTCTTCCCAGTGCCGGATCATCGCATCGAGCAGAGCGTCACGATCCTCGAAATGCCAGTAAAAACCGCTTCGGGTCAGTCCCAACCTCTTGGCGAGAGGCATGATCTTGACTGCCTCCACGCCGCTTTCGGTGAGCACGTCATAGGCTGCTTTGAGCCATGCGTCCTCGGTCGTACGGGGAGCGGCAATGTCGATCTGGTTCATGTCGGCTGTGTATGAAATTCTTGACAGGTGTGTCAATTGCGATGACGGTCATGTCGAGTGAGGCGACATTGGAGGCTTGGGAACATGTCTGAGACCGTTGCAACAGCGCGGACCTCGCGCAGGCGCGGCCGCCCGGTCGAAGCTGCGCGCAGCGCCGCACCCGGCCAGAACCCGCATCTTGAAGTCCCCTTCATCTCGCGCGCAATTCCTCCCTACGATCTTGTGAGCGAGGAGAGCCTGATAAAGATCGAGGCAACCGCAGACCGGATCATGGCTGAAATCGGAATCGAGTTCCGCGAAGACCCTGAAACCGTGGCACTGTTTCGCGCGGCGGGCGGCACCGTCACAGACCTGACCCAGGACAGCTGGAACATCCGGTTCGAGCCGGGGATGATCCGGGACATCCTGCGCAGCGCGCCTGCGCGTTTTACCCAGCACGCCCGAAATCCTGCGCGGTCAGTCGAAATCGGCGGCGATGCGGTGGTTTTTGCGCCTGCATACGGGTCGCCCTTTGTCATGGATCTGGACAAGGGCCGCCGCTACGGCACAATCGAGGACTTTCGCAATTTCATCAAACTGGGTCAGTCGAGTCCATGGTTGCACCACTCCGGCGGAACGATCTGCGAACCCACGGACATCGCCGTCAACAAGCGGCATCTCGACATGGTTCTGTCCCATATCCGATATTCCGATCGCGCATTTCTAGGGTCGATCACCGCACCGGAGCGGGCTGAGGACAGTATCGAGTTGTGTCGAATCCTGTTCGGTTCAGACTTCGTTGATCGGAATTGTGTCATCATGGGCAATTTCAACACCACCTCTCCCCTTGTTCTGGACGGGATCACCACGCAAGGCATCCGCGCCTACGCAGGCGCCGGGCAAGGCTCCATTCACTTGCCGTTCCTGTTGGGCGGGGCAGTGTCGCCGCTGACGATGGCGGGCGCGGTGGCGCAATGTCTGGCGGAAACGATGGTGTCCTGCGCGCTGACGCAATTGGTCCGTCCCGGTGTGCCTGCGGTGCTGGGATCGTTCTTGTCGTCAATGTCTCTGCGCTCCGGCTCGCCGACCTTTGGCACCGCCGAACCCGCGCTGGGGTCTCTGGCCATGGGACAACTGGCGCGGCGTTTGAACATGCCGTTGCGCTGTGCCGGCAATTTTTCCACCTCCAAACTGCCCGACGCGCAGGCGATGCAGCAAGGCATGATGTCGATGATGTCGGCCGTGCAAAGCGGGGCCAACTATGTGCTGCACTCAGCCGGGTTTCTCGATGGGCTGTTGTCGATGTCTTATGAAAAATTCATGCTCGACACCGATCTGTGCGGCGCGCTGCACAGCTACATGCGGGGCGTCACGGTCGATGACGAAACGCTGGGTCTCGAGGCGCTGGCCGAGAACGGGCCGGGGCAACATCTGTTCGGCACCGCGCACACGCTGCGCCACTACAAGACCGCCTATTACGACAGCGCGTTGGACGACAATCAACCGTGGGAAACCTGGGACGAACAGGGCGGCATCGACGCGGCATCGCGCGCCAACGCCCGCTGGAAAGCGACACTGGCCGCCTATGAGCCGCCTCCGCTTGACCCAGGCATAGACGGCGCGTTGCAGGAATTCGTGGACAGGAAGAAAGCGTCGATGCCCGACGCATGGTATTGAGGGAACCGTATGACGAAAGACCCGTTGCTTCAGCCGTTCCAGTTGAAACATCTGACGCTGAAAAACCGGATCATGACCACCGCACATGAACCGGCCTATCCAGAAGACGGGATGCCAAAGGAACGCTACGCGGCCTATCATGCAGAGCGCGCCAAGGCAGGTGTCGCCTTGGCAATGACCGCCGGGTCCGCCGCGGTGAGCCGTGACAGCCCGCCGGTCTTCAACAACGTGCTCGCCTATAAGGACGAGGTGGTGCCGTGGATCAGGAACCTGACCGATGCGTGCCATGAGCATGGGTGCGCCGTGATGATCCAGCTGACGCATCTGGGCCGCCGCACCGGCTGGAACAAGGGTGACTGGTTGCCGTCTGTGTCATCGACGCGCCACCGCGAACCGGCGCATCGCGCCTTTCCCAAGCTGATCGAGGATTGGGACATAGACCGCATTCTATCGGACTTCGCCGATGCCGCAGAACGGATGCAGGCAGGTGGCATGGATGGAATTGAAATCCAGGCCTATGGCCATTTGCTTGACCAGTTCTGGTCGCCGTTGACCAACGATTGCGTTGGCCCCTACGGCGCCGACACGCTGGAGAACCGGCTGCGCTTTCCGATGGATGTGCTGGACGCGATCCGCAAGCGTGTCGGCGAGGAATTCATTGTCGGCTTCCGCTATACGGCCGACGAGGCGCAAAAAGGCGGGCTGACGGCCGACGAAGGCATCGAGATTTCGCGCCGCTTTGCCGCCTCCGGCAAGGTCGATTTCCTCAACGTGATCAGGGGCCGTATCCACACCGATCCGGCGCTGACCGACGTGATCCCGGTGCAAGGCATGAAGAGCGCGCCGCATCTCGATTTCGCCGGCGAAGTGCGCAAGGCCACCGGAATGCCGACATTCCATGCCGCACGCATTCCCGATGTGGCGACCGCACGACACGCGGTCAGCGCGGGGCTGCTCGACATGGTCGGCATGACACGGGCGCACATGGCCGATCCGCATATCGTGCAAAAGATCGTCGAGGGGCGCGAGGATGATATCCGCCCCTGCGTCGGTGCCACCTACTGCCTTGACCGGATTTATCAGGCCGGCGATGCGCTGTGTATCCACAACCCGGCCACGGGTCGCGAATTGTCGATGCCGCACAGGATTGCGCCCGCTGCAAAGCGCCGCAAGGTCGTCGTGGTGGGTGCCGGGCCGGGCGGGCTTGAGGCGGCGCGCGTCGCTGCGGAGCGTGGCCATGACGTGACCGTGTTCGAGGCCGCCGCCGACCCCGGCGGACAGGTCCGGCTGACCGCGCAAAGCCCGCGCCGCCGTGAAATGCTGGGAATCATCGACTGGCGCATGGCGCAATGCGCGGCGCGTGACGTGGAGTTCCGCTTCAACACGTTTGCCGAGGCTGACGATGTCACCGCACTGAATCCCGACACCGTCATTATCGCGACCGGCGGTCTGCCGCACACGCAGCTTTTCGAATCCGCGACCGAACAGAATGATGCCGTCACAAGCTGGGACATCATCTCCGGCGATGTGGCGCCGTCGGACTCGATCCTTATCTATGATGAAAGCGGCGACCATCCGGCGCTGCAGGCCGCAGAAATCGCGGCCGCCAAAGGGTCGAAAGTGGAAGTGATGACGCCGGACCGCGTGTTCGCGCCGGATATCATGGCGATGAACCTGGTGCCCTACATGCGCGCGCTTCAGGACAAGGACGTGACGTTCACCGTCACCCGCCGGCTGCTCGACATCAGGCGCGACGGCAACAAGCTGACAGCGGTGATCGGCACCGATTACAGCGATCACATCTACGACGCGCAGTACGATCAGATCGTCGTGAACTACGGCACCATCCCGCTGGATGATCTCTATTTTGACCTCAAACCGATGTCGTCGAATCTGGGCGAAGTCGATTACGACGCGTTGATTGACGGGCAGGTTCAAGACGTGAGCCGCAATCCCGACGGCAAGTTTCAGCTTTTCCGCATCGGCGACGCGGTCAGCGCGCGTAACACGCACGCCGCGATCTACGACGCGCTTCGGCTGGTCAAGGACATCTGAGGCCAGTCGCATGACCCCGTTCAGCCATGTCTTCAAACCTGTCCGGCTTCGTCACAAGACACTGAAGAACCGTATCGTCTTTGGCGCACACACAACCAATATGGCGCATGACGGTCTGCCGGGCGACCAGCACATCGCCTATTACGTCGAACGTGCGATGGGTGGTGCCGCGATGATCGTCGTCGAACCGATGCCGGTGCATCCCGCCGCGCGTCTGACGCGGGGCAACTTTCGCTCCGGGTCAGACACGGTGATCCCGCATTTCCGCCGACTTACCCAAGCATGTCAGGCGCATGGTGCCGTGATGATCCAGCAACTGTATCATATCGGCGCGCATGGCGACGGCGACAATTCATGGCACGCCCATTGGTCACCGTCGGGTGGGCCAAGCTATCACGACAGCGACGGCAGCCATGAGATGACCGAGGCCGAGATAGAGGAAACCATAGAAGCGTTCGTTCAGGCAGCGATCCGCTGTCAGAAGTCCGGGTTTGACGGGGTCGAAATATGGGCCGCCTATCACGGGTTGCTCGATCAATTCTGGACCCCGTTCTCGAACCAGCGCACCGACCGCTGGGGCGGAAGCGTCAAGAATCGCACCCGCGCATCGCGCGAGGTGCTGCGCCGCATCCGCGTCGCCTGTGGCGACGACTTCATCATCGGCCTTGCCGTCAATGACGAACCCGACGTCGACGCCGCCCTGAGCCGCGACGAGACCACTCAAATCGTCGCCATGCACGATGCCGAGCGATTGATGGATTATGTCACTTGCGGCACCGGTGGTTACTTCGATTTCTATAAGCTGATGCCAACCTTCCTTTACCCCGAGAACCTTGGTGTCGATCTTGCCGCGCAGCTTAAAACGAAGGTCAAGCACGCGCTGGTCACAGCCGAAAGCCATATCCGAACGCCGGAAAACGCCAACACGATCCTGGGCGCGGGCGAGGCCGATCTGGTGTCGATCGTCCGAGGCCAGATTGCCGATCCGCACCTTGTCACCAAAGCGGCGGAGGATCGCGCCAGCGATATTCGGGGCTGTATCTCGTGCAACCAGCAATGCTGGGGCCGGCGCAGCCGCGATTATTATATCTCGTGCCTCGTCAATCCGTCAGCCGGACATGAATATCTTTGGGGCGGCGACAGGTTTGAACCTGCCAAATCTGCGCGCTCGGTTCTCGTGGTCGGCGGCGGACCTGCCGGGCTGGAGGCTGCACGGGTTGCGGCAGAGCGAGGACATGACGTCACGCTTGCCGAGGCCGGGCCAGAGATTGGCGGCCAATTCCGTCTGGCCGGTCTGCAACCGCGCCGTGGCCAGATCACCGACCTGATTGCCTGGTACGCGCGGCAACTGGCGAATTCTGGCGTCAATCTGCGCTTCAACACGTATCTCGACGCCCGGGAGATCGCCGCAATCGGTGCTGACCATGTGATCCTTGCCACCGGCTCGTTACCCGCCGGGACTGGATTTCAAAGGGCGCTTCCTCACATCCCGATGCTGCCCGGTGTCGATCAGGGCAATGTCTGGTCAAGCGAAGACGTGATGATGCGCGGCGCGCGCATCGGCCAGCGGATCGTGGTGCTCGACGAGGGCGGTAATTGGCGCGGCTGCGGCACCGCGTTGAAACTGGCCGAAGACGGCCACGACGTCACGATCGTCACCCCTGATGCGCTGGTCGGAAAGGAACTGCAACGCTCGGCCACCGACTGGCCATTGAGACGCGCCCTGACCCGTCTGGGTGTTCGTTTCATCACGGAGTCGGTCCTGAGCGAATGGACCGCGTCCGGCGCTGTCGTTCAGTCTCTCCTGAGCGGAGCGGCATATGACCTTGGTGCTGATACGCTTGTTCTGGCGACGACGAATATCGCCGATCCGTCCCTGCGCACTGAATTGACGTCGATGGGCATCAGTCCGAAATCCATCGGCGACGCTAATGCGCCCCGCAACGCGGCAATGGCGATCTTTGAGGGCCGGACGGCAGGGCGTGCTCTCTAGGTTCCAGAATAAGTCAGGCTTCTAGACGGCGCTGGAGCTCTTCGCTCAATCGCTCGTGCTGTATCGCGGGGTTCAGTTTGCCTTCCGAGTGCCACAACGCTATACCTCCCGCTTTGTTCGAAGAAGAAGGCCTTGATCATGGTGTCGTCAGACGCGGACGCGCAACTTTCCGAAGACACTGAGTCCGCCCTGACGCCAGACCCGGTCAGGTGGCGCATTCTGGTTGTTCTGCTGGTCACGATCTTCATGACGCTCGTCAGCGTGAGCATCGTCAACGTTGCGCTGCCGTCGATCCGGATCGGACTCGGTGCGACACAATCTGACCTGCAATGGGTGCTGTCGGGCTATGCGCTGACATTCGGCGTGGTTTTGGTGGCCGCGGGCCGGGCCGGTGACATCATGGGGCGTGGCGCGCTTTTTCTCGCCGGCGTGGGGATCTTTACGCTATCGTCCGTCGCCGCTGGTCTGGCCCCGAACGCCGAA
The DNA here is from genome assembly GCF_046592965.1 of Marivita sp. S2033. Classification (NCBI taxonomy): domain Bacteria; kingdom Pseudomonadati; phylum Pseudomonadota; class Alphaproteobacteria; order Rhodobacterales; family Roseobacteraceae; genus Marivita; species Marivita sp. S2033. The sequence goes on along the minus strand of NZ_JBISBV010000002.1, from coordinate 3,083 downwards.
TGGCTCAATGCAGCGCGCTTCGTGCAGGGGATCGGTTCGGGTCTCCTCAACCCGCAGGGCCTTGGCATGATCCAACACTATTTCCGCGGCGACGCACGCGGCCGGGCCTTTGGGTATTTCGGCACGACAGTCGGACTTTCGGTCGCCATCGGGCCGGTGCTGGGCGGGCTCCTGATCGAATTGGGTGGGCCTGAACTGGGCTGGCGGCTGACATTCCTGGTGAATGTTCCGATCGGCGTGCTGGCCATCGTTCTCGGCCTTCTATGGTTTCCACGTCCCCTGTTCGTCATGTTGCCGCGCAAGGGCAGCGGGCTGCGCTCGCTTGACCCTGTGGGCGCGCTGCTTTTGGGGCTGGCCGTTCTGGCCATCCTGTTTCCGTTCGTTGAAGGGAGCGGCGGCGCGATTGTCTGGGCGCTGCTTCCGGCAGGCCTCGTGCTGGTCTGGCTGTGGGTTCTGTGGGAACGCCGATATGTCCGTCTGGGCCTCAGTCCCATGGTCGATCTCAAGATCTTTGCGACGCGCAGTTACTCCAACGGCATCACCATCATGGCGCTTTATTTCATGGGCATCACCAGCGTGTGGGTCCTGGTCGCGCTTTATGTGCAGGAGGGGGATGGAAAAACGGCCCTTCAATCGGCGCTCTTTGGGATTCCGGCTGCGCTGCTTTCGGCCTATGCCGCCCATTGGGCCGGGAAGCGGGTCACCCAACTCGGGCGCGTATTGGTCATCGGCGGCCTTCTCGTCGCCCTCTTCGGCCTTGGACTGAGCATTGTCGTCGTCATCATGTTCGAAGCCGGTCATATAAGTATCTGGTGGCTGATGGGCTCGCTGTCATTCGTCGGAATCGCACAAGGAACCGTCATAAGTCCGAACCAGACGTTGACGCTCGCAGAGGTGCCGCTGAATTATGCCGGAAGTTCGGGAGCGATCATGCAAACCGGGCAGCGCATTGGAACCGCGGTCGGCATTGCCTTGATCACAGCCGCCGTGTTCTCGACATTGGCAGTGTCGTCTTGGGGGATGGCGATGATCGTTGGCTTCGGCTTGATCGCCTGTGTGGTCTTGCTGGCGCTCGCCGTGGCGATCAAGGATTTGCGCGATAGAAAAAACCGCGCCGCGTGATACATCACCACGCGCCACACCAATTCCCGCCGATCGCTATCCGGCCTTGATGAGATCAGCCGCCTTTTCGGCAATCATCACAACCGGAGACGCGGTGTTTCCCGACACGATTTTCGGCATGATCGAGGCGTCGACAACCCGCAGGCCAATAAGCCCATGCACCCGCAACGCGGAATCCACGACCGCCGCGTCGTCAGTGCCCATCTTGCAGGTTCCGACCGGGTGAAAGATCGTCGTGGCGATATCACCGACAGCGCGCACGATATCTGCATCCTCGGAACACGCAGGTCCAGGCAGGATTTCCTCCGGGTGGTAGGGCTGCAACGCGCGTGCCGACATGATCCGGCGCGCCTGCTTGACGGAATCGGTGGCAACCCGTCGGTCCTTCTCGGTTGACAGATAATTCAGCCGGATCTCGGGCTGAACGGTGTGATCCGGCGTGGAGATATGGCTGGAGCCGATGCTTTCGGGCCGCAAGTTGCAGACCGACACCGTAATCGCCGGAAAGGGATGCAGCGGGTCGCCCAGCTTGTCCGTGGACAACGGCTGGACATGATATTCCAGATCGGGTGTTTCCATCGAGGAATCGGACTTGGTGAACATCCCGAACTGGCTGGGCGCCATCGACATCGGACCGGAGCGCATCAGACCATATTGCGCCGCGATCTTCGCTTTGCCCAACAGACTGTTTGCCATCGTGTTGAGGGTCTTGGTGTTCTGCACCTTGAAGACGGTTCGGATCTGCAAGTGATCCTGTAGGTTCTCGCCGACACCCTTGCTTTCGTGGCGCACCTCGATCCCGTTGCGGTCAAGCACATCCGGCCGCCCGATGCCTGAAAGTTCAAGGATCTTGGGCGAATTGATACTGCCTGCGGCGAGGAGAACTTCGGCTCTCGCCGTTGCGTGAAACATCTGGCCGTTGCGACGGAATTGAACGCCGCGCACCTGTCGCCCCTCAAGAAGCAGATGTTCCGTATGTGCGCCGGTCAGCACCCGAAGGTTGGCGCGTTTCATGGCCGGGCGCAGGAAACCCTTGGACGTATTCCAGCGCATGCCGTTCTTCTGGTTGACCTCGAAAAAGCCGGAGCCTTCATTGTTGCCATCGTTGAAATCTGCGCGTGGCAGGATGCCGAATTCCTTCGCGCCCTCCTGCACGGCTTTCAGGATGTCCCATTTCAACCGCTGCCTGGAGACTTTCCACGCCCCGCCCGAGCGGTGCATGTCGCTGTCACCGCCGTGATGGTCTTCGGATTTCAGGAAATAGGGCAACACGTCGTCCCAAGCCCAGCCGGTATTGCCCATCTGCCGCCAATGATCGTAATCCGCCGCCTGTCCGCGCATGTAGATCATGCCGTTCACGGACGAGCAGCCGCCCAACACCTTGCCACGCGGATAGACCAGACTGCGGCCGTTCAACCCCGGTTCGGGCGCGGTCTTCATCATCCAGTCAGTGCGCGGGTTGCCAATGCAATAAAGATACCCCACCGGGATGTTGACCCAGTGGTACTTGTCCGAGCCACCCGCTTCCAGCAGCAGAACCCTGGTCTTCGGATCTTCGCTCAGACGATTGGCCAGCACACAACCCGCCGTGCCCGCGCCGACGATCACGTAATCATACTCGCCGTCCAACTGCACCTGCTGCTCAGACATTCAAAATCTCCGTTCGATATGACGTGTGTTGCCATCGTTTATGCGCATGATTGGCGGATCGTGTCGCCCGGAAACTCATCATCGCCTCCGTCAGTGCCGGATACGTCCGGGAACTGTCAGCATATCGACGCGGTTTCGCCGGTTCGTTTCTTACGTGCTTGAGCAGGGCGAGCAGCGGCCAAGAACAACGATGTCATGAAGATTTGGCTGGGGTGGTAGGAAACCCTGTGATCCAATGCATTTCTTGGACATATCCGGACAAGTCGGGAAACCGGGGCCTTCTGTGGGGCAAAAACGGACCGGAAGGGTGC
>NZ_JBISBV010000029.1:0-4267 GCF_046592965.1 Marivita sp. S2033 | reverse complement strand
GGCCGCCGCGCGAGCGCCGTCACGCCCCACCGGGGCGGCGCTTTGGCGGACGGCAGCCCTTCCGTGTGAAGGATCTCCGGATTTGGCAGGGATAAAGCAAGGGGCTCGGAGGAAAGAGCGCCTTCCGGCGTGACGGCGCTCGCGCGGCTCTATTCCAGCAGCCCCAGCAGATAGGCGCCATAGCCGTTCTTGCCGAACATCTCGGCCCGTTTGCGCAGATCGTCGGCGTCGATCCAGCCCTGGGCAAAGGCGATCTCGTCGGGGCTGCCGATCTGCTGGCCCTGACGGTCGCTCAGGGTGCGCACGAAATTGCCTGCATCGAGCAGCGAGCCATGCGTGCCGGTATCAAGCCAGGCATAGCCGCGCCCCATCAGCTCCACGGTCAGCGCGCCATCGGCAAGGTAGCTTTCCAGCAGCGCGGTGATCTCCAGCTCGCCGCGCGCGGACGGCTGCACCTGTGCCGCGCGCGCCGGTGCCGTGCCGTCGAGGAAGTAAAGCCCCGTCACCGCATAAGGAGACGGCGCTTTCTTCGGCTTCTCGATGATCTGGCGCACCGTGCCATCCGGGGCGAAATCCACCACGCCGTAGCGTTCGGGATCGGCGACGCGGTAGCCGAACACCGTGCCGCCACTGGTCGTGGCATCGGCGCTGGCCAGCACTTCAGGCAGGCCGTGACCAAAGAAGATGTTGTCGCCCAGCACCATTGCGGAGGGCGCGCCGTCAAGGAAATCCTCGGCCAGCAGATAGGCCTGCGCCAGCCCGTCGGGCGAAGGTTGTTGGATGAAGGTGAACGCCAGCCCCCACTGCGACCCGTCCCCCAGCAGACGCTTGAACTGGTCGGCATCCTGAGGCGTGGTGATGATCGCGATCTCGCGGATGCCCGCCAGCATCAGTACCGAGAGCGGATAATAGATCATCGGCTTGTCATAAAGCGGCAAGAGCTGTTTGCTCAGCCCCATGGTGATCGGGTAAAGCCGCGTGCCAGAGCCGCCCGCGAGGATGATGCCTTTGCGCGCAGACCGCGCAACACTTTCATGTCTGGTCATGGCGCAAGCTCCTGTAACACGGCCCGCAGGCCGCCCTGCCAATCCGCGGGCATAATCCCGAAATCCGACGCCAGTTTGGCACAATCAAGCCGGGAATTGAGCGGGCGTTGCGCCGGTGTCGGGTAGTCCGCGCTCGGGATGCCGGTCACCGTCACGTCGCGGCCCGCTTCAGCGAAGATTTCCCGCGCGAACCCGGCCCATGAGACATGCGGCGCGCCCGCATAGTGATAGGTGCCGCCCGTCGCGCCCGAAGGCGCGCCATCATACATGCCGCCACCCTGCATATACTCCGCCAGTGTCAGCAGCGTGGCGGCAATATCCGCCGCCGGGGTCGGTCCGCCGATCTGGTCGTCCACGACGCGCAGCGCATCGCGCGTTTCACCCAGACGCAGCATGGTCTTGACGAAATTGCTCCCATGCGCCGAGAACACCCAGGCGGTGCGCAGGATGATGTGGCGCGCACCGCTGGCGCGCACCGCCTCCTCGCCCGCCAGCTTGGTCCCGCCATAGGCGTTTTGCGGTTGCACAGGGTCTGATTCCCGCCATGCACGGGCGCCGCTGCCGTCAAAGACGTAATCGGTGGAAACATGCAGGAACGGGATGCTCAACCGCGCACAGGCCCCCGCCATCGCACCGGGGGCGGCGGCGTTGACGGTCAGGGCGGTGGCCTCGTCCTCCTCGGCCTTGTCGACAGCCGTATAGGCAGCGGCGTTGATGACGACGGCAGGTTTCAGTTCCGCGATGATCGCCGCACAGGCTTGCGGATCGGACAGGTCGGCCCGATCGCGCCCCAGGGCGGTGACATCCGCCTGTCGCTGCAACTCGCTGGCCACCTGCCCGGTCCTGCCGAAGACGAGGATCACGCTTTGACCCCCAACCGCTCACCGACCCCATCTCGGGCCTGCAACGCCTGCCACCACGCGCGGTTGTCGAGATACCAGCGCAGTGTGCGCCGCAGCCCTTCCTCAAGCGTCACCGAAGGCCGCCAACCCAGCTCATCGCGCATCCGGCTCGGGTCGATGGCATAGCGCAGATCATGGCCGGGGCGGTCGGTGACAAAACTGATCAACCGGTCATGCGGCGCGCCTTGCGGCACCATCTCGTCCATCAGCGCGCAGATCATGGCGATCAGGTCGATATTGCGTGCCTCGTTCTCGCCGCCGATATTGTAGGACCGCCCCACCTGCCCCCGCTGCAGCACGGTCAGCAGCGCATCAGCATGGTCTTCGACATAAAGCCAGTCGCGCACGTTCTCGCCCTTGCCATAGACCGGGATCGGCTGGCCCGCCAGCGCGTTCAGGATCACCACGGGCACCAGCTTTTCGGGAAAGTGATAGGGACCGTAATTGTTCGAACAATTGCTCAGCACCACCGGCAACCCGTAGGTGTGATGCCACGCCCGCACCAGATGGTCACTCGCCGCCTTCGAGGCCGAATAGGGCGAGCGCGGATCGTAGGGCGTGTCTTCGGTGAATTGCCCCGTCGCGCCCAGAGATCCGAACACCTCATCGGTGGAAATATGATGAAAGCGGAAACGCTCTGGTCGGCCCTGCGCCTCCCAATACCCGCGTGCGGCCTGCAACAGCGTATAGGTGCCCACCACATTGGTGTCGATAAACGCGCCCGGCCCGTCGATCGAGCGGTCGACATGGGATTCCGCCGCCAGATGCATCACCGCGTCCGGCGTGTGTTCGGCGAATACAGTCTCTAACAGGGCGGAATCGCGGATATCGCCCTGAACGAAGGTATAGCCCGGAGCATCCGCCACCGAGGCCACATTGTCGAGGCACGCCGCATAGGTCAGCGCATCGAGATTGACCACGGCGTGCCCTGCGCCAATCGCGTGGCGCACCACGGCCGAGCCGATAAACCCCGCGCCCCCCGTCACCAGCAGTTTCATGGCGCGCTCCTCTCGAACGGGCTGTCGATCTCTGCCAGGGGCGGCGCTGCGGCGTCTTTCTCGCTGAGGATCGGCATCCCGGTCAAACCCCAATCGATGCCGACGCTGTCCCAGCGCAGCGCGCCTTCCGCCTCGGGCGCATAATAGCGCGTGCATTTATAGACGATCTCGGTCTCGGGCGCCCGCGTCACGAACCCATGTGCAAAGCCTTCCGGCACCCAGAGCTGCCGCCCATTGTCGGCGCTCAGATCGACGCCCACCCATTGCCCATAGGTCGGCGAGCCGCGCCGGATATCGACCACCACATCGTAAAGCGCGCCGCGCCCGCAGCGCACCAGCTTGGCCTGACCGTGGGGGGGCACCTGAAAGTGCAGGCCCCGGATGGTGTTCACATCCGCGGAAAGCGAATGGTTGTCCTGCACGAAGTCCGCGTCAAGGCCGGTCGCCTCAATGAAGCGCGCCTTGTTCCAGGTCTCGGCAAAGAACCCGCGCGCATCGCCAAAGCGGCGCGGCGTCAGGATCAGCACGCCGTCCAGCGCCGTCGTCTCAACCTCCAGCATCACCCGTCCTTCTGCGTCTTGACCCAGGCCAGGAAGGCCCGGTCGGGATGGGCCAACCGCGCCCGCCCGGTGTCATCCCACCATGTCAGCCACCGCGCCTGCAACCCGTAGACATCCAATCCGGGTTTCAGCGCCCTGGCCGCATCAAGCGTCTCCTGCGACAGGATCGGGGCATCCATGGGGCGCGGTTTGGCCCGCCGCGTGACAACCAGCACATCGCCGTCGCGCTCGGCCAAGGCATAATCGGGCAGATGATCCGCCGCGATCATCTTGCGAATGGCGGCGCGGAACACCCGCACCGGCGCGGCGGATCCGGATTTGTGATGCAGGACGGAAATGGAGATCGCCCATTCCGCCTGCCGCCCGCAATGCTTGCGCGCCAGCTCGTAGACCCGCCGCTCCAGCGGTTTGCGCAGGCGGAAATAGTCGCGGCTGAGCGTCAGCACCGAGCGCGCGCAGACCGCGCGATACAGCCACTCCGACAGCGTCACCGTCACCGAAATCATCCGCCCGCCCTTGGAGCGGCGCAGGATCTCCCAGCTCTCGATCAGCCCGAAACCGCGCGTCGCCTCGATGCCGCCGGTGTCGATATTGGTGGTGATGCGCGTGCCCGCCAGCCGCTCGAACCCCTCGCGCAGGCGGGCATAGCTGTCGCCGCCGGTGTCGCGGTTGGTCGCCACCAGCAAATCATGCGCCTTGAGCGTCAGCGTCCGGCTGACGGCGCGGCCCGCATTCATCGCCGCCACAAGCTGGCTGATGCA
>NZ_JBISBV010000028.1:0-4502 GCF_046592965.1 Marivita sp. S2033 | reverse complement strand
TCCCGCCAGGCTGCGCACATCGACGCTCGGCCGCCAGCCGAGCTCGCGCCGCGCGCGGGCCGCATCGCCGACCAGCAGATCGACCTCGGCGGGGCGGAAGAAGGCCGGGTTCACCTCGATCACCCGCCGACCCGTCCGCCGGTCGGTGGCGATCTCGTCCGTGCCCTCGCCCTGCCAGTCAAGCGGCATGTCGAGCGCCTCGGCGGCAAAGCTGACGAAATCGCGGATCGGCGTCGTCACCCCGGTGGCCAGCACGTAATCGCCGGGCTGATCCTGTTGCAGCATCCGCCACATGCCCTCGACATAATCGCCGGCAAAGCCCCAGTCGCGCCGCGCCGAAAGGTTGCCCAGCTGCACCGGCGCATTGCCGCCGCGCGCGATCTTGGCCAGCCCGCGGGTGATCTTGCGGGTGACGAATTCCTCGCCACGCAGCGGGCTTTCATGGTTGAACAGGATGCCGCAAGAGGCATGCATGCCAAAGCTCTCGCGGTAATTCACGGTGATATAGTGACCATAGGCCTTGGCCACGCCGTAGGGCGAGCGCGGATAGAACGGCGTCGTCTCGACCTGTGGCACCGCCTGCACCAGCCCGAACATCTCGGAGGTCGACGCCTGATAGAACCGGGTCTGCGGCGCCAGCGTGCGCAGCGTGTCCAGAAGCCGCGCCACGCCAAGCCCGTTCACATCGCCGGCATAGACCGGCTGCTCCCAGGAGGAGCCGACAAAGCTTTGCGCCGCGAGGTTGTAGAACTCGTCCACCGGCACATCGCGCAGCAGGCGAAAGACGTTGTTCATCTCCGACAGGTCGAGCTCGTGCAGAATGACCCGCTCGGCCACTCCAAGCGCCTCCAGCCGCGCCCGTTCGGCCTGCGCATTGCGGCGGATGCCGCCATGCACCTCGTAGCCCTTTTCCAATAACAGTTTCGCCAGATAGGCCCCGTCCTGCCCGGTGATCCCGGTGATGAAGGCGCGCTTGCGTGCAGTGTCCTTGGTCTCGACAGACATCGTGAATTTCTCCCGTCAGGGTTGCATTGACGCTTTTATCCGGCGGGGAGGGTAAAGATTGGGTTAAGGTTAATGGTTGAATAACCATTTTTCCTTGGTCTGCTCGTTGTGCTGACTGGAAACTTGCCGCGCTTATGGGTTTTCGTCAGGATGATCTTTCACCGCAACGTCTACGACCGCCCATTGCAAAGTATTTTCATTGACCTCGACCGCTTCCACCGTGATCGTCTGTCGCTTGTAACGGACAACGGTCTGATCGCCGGCAGCAAAGGGTCGAAGCGGTGTGCGCGTAAAACTCAGTCGTTGATTGAATAAAGCCGCGTTCCGGCGCAAATCTTCACGCTGCAACTCCGCGCTTTCACAAAAGACAGGTTGGTGCGGCGCGTAGACATTGACGTCTTTCATCGCATAGGCCGTAAACACATCGAACGCACCTCCGAACCGTCTGGCCTGAAGGGTCGCCTGTTTCCAGGCATCCAGACCCCGTTCGCTTATATAGAGGATGGCCGGTGCGCCTGACATGGAATGCAGTTTCAACCAGTCCGCGTTATGAACCGAGGCCAGGGCCAGACCCTGAATCGCCCGGTGACGGGAAAGCGCCAGATTTTCGTAAGTCCAGGGCAGACACCCGAACGGTGACACCGATAGATAGACGATATCCGCATCTTCCGGCACCAAGGGCAACACCGCAGTGTCGGAAGCAAGCTTGAGATCATCCTCAAGAATCAGGCTTGGCCATGTCCTGACCGCGTTCATCGCCTTTCGATGCGCAAACGCACAAGCCAATTGATGCGACAAACCCGAAGTGCCTTCCGAAAACCGCACCTGTTTCAGGCCGATCCTCTGACACAGGGCTCGCGAGGCCGCTCGTCGAGCAGGCAGTTGCGGTGGGTTGATGACAATTGTTTCCGCAATCGTTTCGTTCAGTTCAATCACATCCAACTCACTCGTGTCGCCCGATGTCCCGTTTACACAAGGGGCGCGGCACTGTCTGCACGTCCTGTCACCTGAAGCGCATGCGCGCTGCCCTGCCACCACCGCTTGCTCCGCCACCGGCTTGCCCCTATTGAGGCCGCGCCTGTTTGCGAGTGCCTGTCCATATGACCATCATCACCCTGACGTCGATCCCGCCGCGCTTTGGCCTGATCGGCCCGACGCTTGAATCACTCGTGGCGCAGCGGGGCGTGGACGGGGTGGAGCTGACGCTGCCGCAAAGCTATGCGCGGTTTCCCGAGTGGGACGGCACGCTGCCGCGCCTGCCTGCGGGCGTCACGCTGCATCGCAGCGACACCGATTATGGTCCGGCCACCAAGGTGCTGTGCGCCGCACGGCGCTACCGGGGTCAGGACATGCGGCTGATCTTTTGCGACGATGATCGCGACTACCGCCCCGGCTGGGCGCAGGGGCTTCTGGCCGAGGCAGACCGCCACCCCGATCGCGCGATTGCGCTTGCCGGATGGGACATTGCCGGCGTGTCACGGCGCACCGCTCATGCCGCTCCGCGCCACCGGCGCCGGTCGCGGAGATGGGATCTGCCCTATCGCGTCGCACGGCTGAAACAGGTACTGTCGGGGCAGGGCAAGGTCGGGCTCTCTGGCAAGCCGCCGCGCCGGATCATCGCGCGTGCGGGGTTTTCCGATATCTTCGAGGGCTATGGCGGCGTTGTGGTGCGGCCCCACTTCTTCGATGATCTGACCTATGACATCCCGAAGCCAGCGTTCCATGTTGATGATGTCTGGCTTTCGGGCGCGCTGGCCCGCGCGGGCATCGGCATCTGGCTCGCCGCCGATCAGCCCGAGCCCAAGACGACGCAGGCCGACCGCGAAGCCGCGCTTTACCGCCACCGCGAGGCCGAAAAGGGCCGCACCGAACTTGATGCTGCCGCGATTCAGATGATGCGCGCGCGCTGGGGCCTCTGGGGCGGGGCGGACGCGCATATCCCCGAAACCGGCGCGCGGCAGGTGTGAGGCACAAGAGCCTTGCGCGCGCATTGGACAGCGCGCACGCCACAAGCTATCACCGGCGCAAACCAGATCGCAGGCTTTCATGACCGACACCCCTTCCGCCATCGCCCGCCAGGTGCTCGCCACCGAGGCCGCCGCCCTGACCCGGCTGGCCGAGGAACTGCCCGCCGATTTCGACACCGTGGTGACGCGGCTGCTTGACCTGCCGGGGCGGGTGATCGTCTCTGGCATGGGCAAATCGGGCCATGTCGCCAGCAAGATCGCCGCGACACTCGCCTCGACTGGCACGCCCGCGCAGGCGGTGCATCCCGGCGAGGCGAGCCATGGCGATCTGGGCATGATCACCCGCAAGGATGCGGTGATCCTGATCTCGAACTCGGGCGAGACGCGCGAGCTTGCCGACATGATCGCCTATTGCACGCGCTTCGACATCCCGCTCATCGCGATCACCAAGCGCGAGGGCAGCACGCTCGCCCGCGCCGCCGATCACGTGCTGCTCCTGCCCGACGCGCCCGAAGCCTGCCCCCTGCGCATGGCCCCCACCACCTCCACCACGCTCACCATGGCGCTTGGCGACGCATTGGCGGTGGCGCTGATGCAGCATCGCGGCTTTGACCGCGACAGTTTCAACGCCTTCCACCCCGGCGGCACGTTGGGCGCGCAGCTCTTGCGCGTCTCGGCGGTGATGCACCGCGATGAGGCTTTGCCGGTGGTCGCCCCGGATACACCGATGGGCGAGACCCTGGTGGTGATGAGCGCCAAGGGCTTCGGCGTGGCGGCGGTGGTGGACGACGATCGCCTTGTCGGCGTCATCACCGATGGCGATCTGCGCCGCAATCTCGACGGGCTGACGGGGCGCAGCGCCGGCGAAGTGGCCACCCCCACCCCCCGCTCCATCGCACCGGATGCGCTGCTGACCGAGGCGCTGGCCGAGATGAACGCCCACAAGATCGGCGCGCTGATGGTGACCGAAAACGGCACGTTGCTGGGCCTGATCCATATCCACGACCTTCTGCGCGCGGGTGTGGCATGAGCGCGGTGGTCTTCATCCCCGCCCGCTATGCCTCGACCCGCTATCCGGGCAAGCCGCTGGTGGAACTGACCGGGGCTACAGGCGTGAAAAAACCCCTGATCCAGCGCGCCTGGGAGGCGGCAAAAGCGGTTTCGGGCGTGGATAGTGTCTACGTGCTGACAGATGACGACCGCATCGCCGACGCATCGCGCGGCTTCGGTGCGGACGTCCTGATGACCAGTTCAGAGGCCCGCAACGGCTCCGAACGCTGCGCCGAAGGGCTGGCACAACTGGACAGCGCCCCGGACGTGATCGTCAACCTGCAAGGCGATGCACCGCTCACGCCTGCGTGGTTCGTCGAGGCGCTGATCGGCGCGATGCAACCGGGTGTCGCGATGGCCACCCCGGTCGTCCAATGCGACGCCGAAACGCTCACCAATCTCGTCACCGACCGTCGCGAGGGCCGGGTGGGCGGCACCACCGCCGTCATGCGCTCCAACCACACCGCGCTCTACTTCTCC
>NZ_JBISBV010000027.1:0-4561 GCF_046592965.1 Marivita sp. S2033 | reverse complement strand
TGTCGCTCGAAAGCTCATTACAATCGTCAACGCCCTCTGTAAATCAAGCCAGAAATGGGCCGTTCCAGCAAGTTGAAGATACAGTTGCTAGTGTCGCTGTGATCCTTGAGGGTTGGATCGTATTAATTCGTAAGGCTCCTCAAGACCTACGCAGCCGAAAAAGAGCAAGAATGCGCTATTCATTTGTATCCCTGCGTGTTGCCACGGTTGCAACCAGATGTGAAACTAACGGACGATGAACGTCCAAAACACATGGTAAAGGCCCCCAAGTATGACCAGAAGATGCACGATTTTACTCGTAACATGCATAGCGCTCGGGGCTTGTTCATCAAACACCTCAAGCCAAAGTCAAGCGGATACCCTTCCCCCACTTCCTGAAGAGGTCATGTTGCTGGCTGCACCGAACCAAAATCTAGTAACGGCGCACCTGCGGCCGGAGGACAATTGCTACTGGTACATGCATTCTGGACCTGTAGAAACAACTGCATTGCCGCTTAGAACGGTCAACGGGAATCCAATCTGTCTTCAGCGTTCAAGCTAGGGGAGTTCGAACAGCGACCTGACGAGCATAGTATGCCTAATTCCTTTGGTTTCATGTCAAAATGTGAGCTACTTCCCGATCCTTGGACTCATTGCGTAGGCGTACGGTAGGCTGATCAAAAAACGCACTTTCCAATCTGCATTCTTCAAGAAAAACATCAAAGAAAGCGTGCGTGACATCCTCAGTGTTCACGAACAGCTTGCGGTGCGATCCACTTCGACAAGTAAACGCGCTCAAAGGCGAACACAGCGATCATCCCGACAGCCGCCAAGAGAACAATCATCGGGTCGCTTTGAAGCTTCATCACGGTGAAAGCTGCCAGTACAATCGCATCGAGCGACAGGGCAGTCAAAAGCACGATACCGGAGGCGCCCACATCTGTTCGGCGATAACGGAACACGCCCCAATGTATGATCATGTCCATGACAAGGTAGAAGAAAGCACCGAGGGATGCGATCCGGCCCAGGTCGAAAAGCACGGCCAGCGCTGAAGCGATGACAACGGTATAGACCAGCGTGTGGCGTTGGATTGAGCCGGACATACCAAAGTGGCTGTGCGGGATCATTTCCATGTCCGTCAACATCGCCAGCATACGCGACACCGCAAAAACGCTGGCCAGAACGCCGGACGTGGTTGCGACAGCGGCCAGGATCACCGTCAGTATGAAGCCGGTTTGTCCAAGGGCGGGCTGCGCCGCTTGTGCCAGTGAATAGTCACGCGCGGAGATGATCTCCTCGATCGTCAGACTCGAACCAACCCCGAAGGCGACCAACAGGTAAACGACGACGCAGATCCCGATCGAGAACATGATTGCTCGGCCAACGTTGCGGTTGGGTTCGGTGATCTCGGCCCCGCTGTTGGTGATCGTCGTGAACCCCTTGAACGCAAGGATAGCCAGCGCCGTGGATGCTATGAAACCAGTTATACCGTAGGATTGAGGCGTCTCGGAGGCCGCGGCGAACGCAAAACCACTGGACCACAGGGCCGCGATGCCGAACAGAGCTATGCCACCGATCTTGATCGCTGCCATGATCAACGAGAACAGCCCGACCGAGCGGTTTCCGGCGATGTTCACCAAAAAGGCGAAAACGATCACGGCCACGGCCAGAGCGGGGACCAGCGGGCCACCTTCGATATCGAAAGGGCGAAGGACATAGGTGGCGAAGGTTCGCGCGACGAGGCTTTCCGCGATCACCATGCTGAGCGCCATCAGCAACGCGGCTCCGCCTGCGATGGCTCCGGGGCCGTAGCATTTCTGCAGGATCATAGCGATGCCGCCCGAGGACGGCCATTTGTTCGACATCCTGATGTAGCTGTAGGCGCTGAAGCTTGTGACGACCGCGCCGGCGATGAATGCAAGCGGGAACAGAGGGCCGGCGAGCTGCGCGATTTGCCCCGTCAACGCAAAGATTCCAGCGCCGATCATCACGCCTGTCCCCATCGCAACGGCTCCGCCCAGACTGATGGAATTTTCGCGGTACGTTTCTTTTTCGCTCTGCATAAATGGCCCCCTTTTAATTTTGGTTCGTCCGAACGCTGTTGCGCGCTTCTAGATACGAACGCCGCGAAGGCGCAGCGAATTGAGCACCACCGAGATTGACGACGCGCTCATGGCGAAGGCAGCAAACATCGGACTGATGAGGATGCCAAAGAAGGGAAACAGAACTCCCGCCGCGACCGGCACGCCGGAGGCGTTGTAGATCAGCGCGAAGAACAGGTTCTGGCGGATGTTGCGCATCGTGGCCCGGGCGAGCCGCCGCGCACGCACGATACCATCAAGGTTGCCCTTGACCAGCGTGACGCCCGCGCTTTCGATGGCCACATCGGCGCCGGTGCCCATGGCGATGCCGACATCGGCCTGCGCGAGCGCGGGGGCGTCGTTGACGCCATCCCCGGCCATGGCGACCTTGTGGCCCGCCTCTTGCAACTCAAGGATGATCCGCGCCTTGTCCTCCGGCAGCACGTCGGCCCGGATCTCATCGATTCCGAGCCGCGTGCCGATGGCCTTGGCCGTGCGTTCGTTGTCGCCGGTCGCCATGATGACGCGGAACCCCAGTTCATGCAGATCCTCGATGGCTTCTGGCGTGGTCTCCTTCACTGGGTCGGCGACAGCAACTAGACCGGCGATCTCGCCATCCAGCACAACGAACATGACCGTCTCGCCTTCGTCGCGGCGGGCATTGGCCTTGGCGGTCAACGCGCCCGCCTCGAGCCCCAATTCGCGGATCATCGCCAAATTGCCGAGCGCGACCGCTTTGCCGTCAACGACCCCCTTGACGCCCTTGCCAGTGACCGCCTCGAAGTCCCGTGCCTCGTCCATTTTGACATCTCGCTCCTCCGCACCCCTGACGATCGCTTCGGCCAAGGGGTGCTCCGATCCGCGCTCAAGCGATGCGGCGAGACGCAAGACCTCGGCTTCGTCGTGGCCGGGTTGCGGGAGTACGTCGACAAGCCGCGGCTTGCCTTCGGTCAACGTGCCGGTCTTGTCGACGATCAGGGTATCGACTTTCTCGAACCGCTCCAGCGCCTCGGCGTTCTTGATCAGCACCCCTGCCTGAGCGCCCCGTCCTGTCGCTGTCATGATCGACATCGGTGTCGCCAGGCCAAGCGCACAAGGACAGGCGATGATCAGAACCGCCACCGCCGAAATCAATGCGTAGGAAAGCGCAGGCGCGGGCCCCCAGATCGCCCAGGCGATGAAGGACAGGACCGCGATACCGATGACGGCCGGAACGAAATATCCCGCCACCTTGTCGGCGTATTTCTGGATCGGGGCGCGCGAGCGCTGCGCGTTCGACACCATCTCGACAATTTGAGCCAGCATCGTGTCGGACCCGACACGCGTCGCCTCCATCACCAGACTGCCGGTGCCATTGATCGTCGCGCCGGTCAGCGGGTCGCCCTCGGTCTTCTCGACCGGCACGGGTTCACCGGAGATCATGCTTTCGTCGACCGAGGACCGGCCGTCCAGAACCACGCCATCGACCGGCACCTTGTCACCGGGCCGCACGCGCAGCCGGTCCCCGACTTGCACGTCCTCCAGCGGGATTTCCTCCTCGGATCCGTCGTCCCGGATGACCCGCGCGGTCTTTGCCGCCATGTCGAGAAGCGCGCGGATCGCCTTGCCGGTCCCCTCGCGGGCGCGTAGTTCCATCACCTGGCCGAGCAGCACCAGCGTCACGATCACCGCCGCCGCCTCGAAATAGACGCCGACATGGCCTTCGGAGTCTCGGAACCCATCAGGGAATATGTCCGGTGCGAGAACGGCAACGACGCTGAAGAGCCAGGCGGCAAGAACGCCCATGCCGATCAGGGAGAACATGTTGAGGTTCAATGTGCGGAACGAAATCCATCCGCGTTCCAGAAACGGCCAGCCGCACCACAAGACCACTGGCGTTGCCAGGATCAATTCGATCCATTGTGTAGTGCTTTCGCCAAAAAACGTCCGGACTGCGGGGAAACCGACGAAAGGCCCCATCGTGAGGACAAGGAGCGGGATCGTCAGGACTGTGCCGACCCAGAACCGCCGTGTGAAATCCACCAGTTCGGGATTTGGACCTTCATCGCCCGGCACACCGGATTCCAGTTCCAATCCCATACCACAGATCGGACACGCGCCCGGATCAGGCTGCCGCACCTGAGGGTGCATCGGGCAGGTGTAAATGGGACCATCATGCCCTCTAGGAACCAGATCATATCGGCCATCCGCCGGCGCGGCACCCGCGTGGTGGTCGTGATGATCATGTGCTGAATGGACCTCCAGCTCCGATTCCGGCCCGAGATGCATCCCGCATTTCGGACAATTGCCGGGCTCGTCCTGCCGCACCTCAGGGTGCATGGGGCAAACGAATACCGAAGAAGCTGCTGTGGTTTCAGAACTGTCGGGAGTGCTCATTTTGCGGTCCTTTCCGAGAATGCTTCTCTTGCCTAGCAACTGTATCTTCAACTTGCTGGAACGGCCCATTTCTGGCTTGATTTACAGAGGGCGTTGACGATTGTAATGAGCTTTCGAGCGACAGC
>NZ_JBISBV010000026.1:0-5726 GCF_046592965.1 Marivita sp. S2033 | reverse complement strand
ACCTCCGCCGGAGGCATCCGACGGTTTCACCCGCGATCACGGCGCGCAAATGCGCCGCTGTCTCAGGCCAGCTTGCGGGCCAGCCGCTTGGTCATCCAGCGCCGCCAGTAGGATTTGTAAAGCAGCCGCCGCAGACTCTTGCGCCGCTTGTGCTTGTGCGCCCGCCGCCCCGCCTCGAGGCTCGACGTGCCCACCGTGCGCCCGCGCTGGGTGACGACGCGCGGATCGCAGGCATAGCTGTCAAATTGCAGGATCGCGTCGGGCCAGTCCGAGGGCTGCACGACAGGCCCGTTGCGAAACGCCAGATGCGCGGCCACTTCGCGCGACACCATGTAACCGGTGGCCAGGAACGGCGGCAGCGCGACGCGAAAGGCGCGCACGCCGCCGGGCAGGATCAGCCGGTCGCGCACCCGCACATAGGTGTTCTTGTGATCAAACAGCAGCAATCCGCAGGGCGGGTTCGCCAGCGCCGGTCCCAGTTCGAAAAACGCCTCGCCCGGGTCGGCGTCATCCTCGAGCACGATCGCCGAAGGCGCATCCCCCGCCGCGATCCGTTCGTAGATCTGGCGGTGCGACAGCGCGCAGGCGAACTCGCCATCGGTCATCGGCCGCCCCATACGCGCCTCGGCTCCCGGACGGTCGACACAGGGTTCGTGGATACCCGGCAGCCGCGTGCGCCCGTCGATGCCCCAGAATACCTCGTAGTCCAGCCCGCGCGCGCGCAACGCCTCTGCCAGCGGCCCGAACCGCTGCGCACTCTCAAGGCTCAGGATATAGATCGGCGGAAACTGCATCTGGCGCAGGCCTTTATGGTCATCAACTGGCGTCACCGGCCCGCGACCGGACCCGACCGCAACCCTAAAACGTCTGGCCCCCTGCCTCAAGCGCTGCCGGTGGAACCCCGCCGAGATCGGCCCAATCGGCAAAAACGGCACAGGGCGCACAAGATGCAAGCCGAGTTCTCGCCCTGCGCACATCTTCAAGTTGTATATCTCATCTATTCATCACAGTCTGACCCCATGGCCCCCCTGCCCCATATCACCGTGCTCATGGGCACACGGAACGGCGCCACCCATCTGCGCGCGCAACTGGCCAGCCTTGCCGCACAGGATCACCGCAACTGGTCGCTCTGGGTCAGCGACGATGGCTCCACCGATGCCACATGGTCCTGTCTGCGCGCCTTTGCCGACAACCAGCCCAATCCGGTGGTGCTCTGGCGCGGCCCCAGGCGCGGGCTGAGCGCCAATTACCTTGGCCTGCTCTGCCACCCCGAGCTGCCACCCGGCCCGGTGGCCTTTGCCGATCAGGACGACCTGTGGCTGCCAACCCATCTCGGGCGCGGCCTGGCGGCATTTGCACATGCCGCACCCTGCGATGCCGGACAGGCCTACGGCGCGCACCGGATGGTGCTGCGCGAGGGCCACCCGCCGCAGCATATGGCACGGCGCATCACCCGCGCGCCGGGGTTGCACAATGCGCTGGTGGAAAGCGTGCTGGTGGGCAGCGGGCTGATGCTGGATGCAAATGCCGTGGCGCTGGCGCGGCGCGCCGGTGTGGTCGATGTGCCGTTCTGGGACTGGTGGCTCTACCTGCTATTGTCGGGGGCCGGCGGGCGGATCCTGCTCGATGCCCGCCCGGGCGTGCTTTACCGTGCGCATGGCGCCAACCAGATGGGCCCGCGCCACGGGCTGCGCGCCGCGCTGTGGCGAATGTGGCGCGTGATGAACGGCACCTATCGCGGCTGGATCGAGGCCAATCTGGCCGCGTTAGAGCCACATATTCCCCTGCTCACCCCAGAGTCGCAACAGATCCTGCGCCCGCTTTTGCCCTTGGCCCCGCGCCCACGTCTGCGCCAGCTCAGCGCGCATCGGCACTGGCCGCAGGACCGACTTGCGCTCTGGCTCGCCGCCTGATCCCTAGGCCTGCGCCGCCTGATAGACGCTGATCGCCGCCTCCAGATCATCAAACATCCGCAATTTCCCGTTCTCCAGCACCGCACCCGCACTGCACAGCCCGCGCAACTGCGCCGGCGCATGGCTGACCACGATCGCCCCCGCCTGCCCCAGCCGCGCCTTGAGCAAGGCAGAGCTTTCGCGGCGAAAGGCGGCATCGCCCACCGCCGTCACCTCGTCGACCAGATACATGTCGAACGGAATCCCCATCGAGATCGCAAATCCCAGCCGCGCGCGCATGCCCGACGAATAGCGCCGCACCGGCTGGCGCATCGCCTCATCCAATCCCGACACCTCGCGCACGAAGTTCAGCAATCCACGGCTGTCCACACCGTAAACCCGCGCGACAAAGCGGGTGTTCTGCGCGCCGCTCAGATCGGGGTGGAACGCGCCTGCAAAACCCACCGGCCAGGACACCGTGCCGTGGCGCAGCACCCGCCCCGCATCGGCGCGCAAACTGCCCGCGATCATCGCCAGCAGCGAGGATTTGCCGGCCCCGTTGCGCCCCAGCAGCGCCGTCGCCTGCCCCTTTGGAAACACCGCGTTCAGCCCTTCGGCCACCACCGGGCCGCCGGGAAAGCGTTTCCAGACCTCCTGCAGCGCAATCATCCGCGCCGGTCCATCGCCGCATAGGCCGCCAGCGCCACCAGCCCCCAGAGCAGCACCGCAAAGCCCGCGACCAGCGCCAGCAGACGTGCGCGTCTGGGGTATTCCGCCACCTCCGGCAGGGTCGGAGCCTGCCACGCCGCCAGATACCGGCTTTGCCGCCGCGCCTCGGCCTGCGCCAGATCATAGGCGGTGCGCGCCCCGGCATAAGCCCGCTCGGCAAAGTCGCGATCCGCCACCAGCGCCTCATAGGCCCCGACGACGCTGGCAAAGGCACCGCCGTCGCCCTCCAGCCCCAGCTTGGCACGCTCCGCCGCGATCCGGTCCTCGATCACCGCAACCCGGCGCGCGCCCTGATCCAGCCGGGGGTCACCCGCCCGCGTCGCCTCACGCAGCAGATCGAGCGCGATCAGCGCCTCGGCCAGTTGCCCCTGCAAGGTGCCCAGAAGCCCGGCGCGCGCCTGCAGATCCACCGCCGGATCGACCAGCTGGTTGCGGTTGCGAAACGCCGTCACCTGCGTGCGCGCCAGCCGCAGCCGGTTTTCCGCCACCTCAAGCTCGGCGGCGGCGTCGGTGATGGCATCGGCGCGCGCCACATCGCTCATCTCGTTGATGAGCCGCGTCGCGCGCTCCACGATGGCCTCTGCAATGATCTGCGCATCGCGCGCCGCAAAGGCGGTCACGCGCAGCTCGATCAGCCCGGCAAGGCTGTCGTAAGCCACGGCAACACGGCGCGGCCAGTAGCGGTGCAGATCCTCCAGCGCGCCTCTGTCGTCAAAGGCAAAAACAGGGTCCGTTTCGCCGCGAAACGCCTCTGATCCGGGTTTTGCCCAAAGCCCCGACAGCCCCAGTTCGCCTTCAAGCTCCGCCACCAGACGGCGCGAGCCCAGATAATGGTAAAGAATATCGGTATCGCGCGAACTCGCCCCCGAGAGGCCGGTGATGCCGCCCAGCATCTCTGCCGCGACGCTGGCCTCTTCGCGGCGCACCGCGAACCCGGCTTCAGACGCGAACTGGTCCGCCGCCCGCGTCCAGAGATACCAGGCACTGACCAGCACCGGCAGCATGACGCAAAGCACAAAGGACAGCGCCAGCGCCATGTGCCGCCGGGCCAACCGGGCGCGCGGCGCGGGCCAGTGCCCTGTCCGGGGTGGCGTCATCGCAGGTGACGGCAAGGGAATCGCGGGCGATGCCTGAAACGGCGCGACCGGATCGCGAGGGATTGCATCAAGGCGATTCATGCGATAATTTTTCTTCCTATGCGTGTATCTTGCAGCGAAACACAACCATGATTCCAGATCGACCACCCGCTGCCCGCCCGACCCTGTGGCGTGCGGTGGGGGCGCTGATCCTGCGCGAGATGGCGACCTCGCACGGGCGCATGCCCGGCGGCTATCTCTGGGCCGTGGCAGAGCCGCTTTTCGGCATCGCGCTGCTGTCGGTGATCTTTGCCATCAGCTTTCACGCCCCCGCACTTGGCGTCAGCTTTCCGCTGTTCTACGCTTCGGGCCTGCTGCCGTTTTTGATGTTCACCGACATCACCGGCAAGCTGGCGCAGGCGCTGAATTTCTCGCGCCCGCTGTTTGCCTATCCGGCGGTCGGCGTTCTGGATGCGCTGCTGGCGCGGTTCCTGCTGGCGGGGGGCACCCAGATCGCGGTGGCAAGCCTGTTGCTGTCGGGGCTGATGTTTCTCAGCGAAACCCGCGCCGCGCCCGACATTCCGGTTCTGGCGCAGGCCGCGACGCTGGTGCTGGTGCTGGGTTTCGGCATCGGCGCGCTGAATTGCCTGCTCACCGGGCTGGTGCCGCTCTGGCAGCGCATCTGGTCGATCCTGATGCGGCCGATGTTCGTGATTTCGGGCGTGTTCTTCACCTATGAGGGCATCCCCCTGCCGTGGCGCGACCTGTTGTGGTGGAACCCGCTCATTCATGTGGTGGGGCTGGTGCGGCGCGGGCTTTATCCGGGCTATGATGCGCCATATGTCAGCCCTGCCTATGTGCTCGCACTCGGGCTTGGCTCTGCGCTGCTGGCTGGGCTGGGGCTGATGCGCTGGCATCGCGACATTCTCAGCGACCTCTGACAGATAGGTCCGCTTCGGACCCAATGTTTCGCATGCGAAACAATAGGGCCGGACCGGACCTAATTTCAGGAATGTAATCCTCATGCTCCCACCCGCTTCCGGAACCGGTTTCTCGTTAGGTTAGAGCCTGTTTTCGGCGCAAGCACAGGCCATCCCGGCATGCCGCGCAGCGCGCGCAACAGCGCGTCGAGATCCGCCGAGCCATCGTGTCGCAGCGCAACCACCCGGCCATGCTCCTGCGCCCTGAGCGCATCGCCCTGCCCGCCGAGATCGAACCCGACACAGGGCAAGCCGGTCGCCAGCGCCTCGTGGGTGACATAGGAAAACGTCTCGGGCCAGAGCGACGGGACCAGCCAGGTGCCGATGCTGTGCCGCGCCACCAGGTGGGGCAGATCGGCCAGCTCATAGCCGCCCAGCACCTTCACCCCGCGCGGTAACCCGCAGTCCGGCGCCACCTCGCCCAACACGACCAGCCGCGCTTCGCCGGTGCGGGCAAAGGCCCGCGCCAGATCGGCAACCACTCCGGCCCCCTTTTGGGCATTGAGGTCGCCCAACACGCCAACCCCCATGCGCCCCGGACGCGGCGGGCCGAGGCGCGGCACCGCACCAAGCGGCGCATGGGGGCACAGGCGGATCTTGTGCGCGAGATCGGGATGCACCGCCGCCACGATTTCTTCCGAGGCGCGGGAAAACACCGTCAGATGCGCCGCCCGCTCCAGCGCAGGCCGCCAGAGCGCCTGCCAGTCGGGGCAGGTTTCGCTGCGAAACGTGTAATCGCGGTTGAGCGGGAAATAGTCGTGAAACAGGATCTCCAGCCCCTGCCCGCCGGCACAGAGATCAAGCAGCCTTTGCGGGATCTCCTCGGGCGCGGGATCGCCCACGCCGCAGGCATAGACCACATCGCGCGCACCGGCATAGGCCAGCAGGGCCTTGACCTCGGCGAACCGATCGCCCGCCCCGCGTGTGACGCCAGCCGCGCTGTGCAGTTCCACCTGCCAGCGCTGCGGCCCGCCGACGCGCAGCACCACGGCCACCTCGTGACGGGCCAACCGCTGCGCCAGCCAGCGCGCCACCCCGCCGCCCAGCGA
>NZ_JBISBV010000025.1:0-5981 GCF_046592965.1 Marivita sp. S2033 | reverse complement strand
GCTATGTGAGGGCTACGCAGCGCCGGGCCTGCTCAGCACAAAGGGGTCAATATTGGACGCCGATAGGGGGTCAAAGTTCAATGCCGATTGACAGGTAGCGCTGGCGAAGCGGTGGAAGAGCGACTTCAGGAAACCGAAGAGAAGCTTGGTGCGGCGGAGATCCGGCTGGCCCGGATCGCCCGCGAGGTCAAGGTGCTGGAACGCTTGCGGAGATCTCTTGAAGCAGCACGCTCGGAGGCACGAGACCGATATTTCGAACCCGTCGCAGGAGAACTGCGCCCCCTCCTGCACCTCTTGTGGCCGGACGCCGAGCTGAACTGGGCGGACGACACACTTCTTCCGCAGTCGCTGACCAGGAACGGTCAGGAGGAGACCGTGGATATCCTGTCAGGTGGCACGCAGGAGCAGATTGCGCTCCTGGTGCGGCTGGCCTTTGCGCGGCTCCTTTCCAAGGACGGGCGCCACGCACCGGTAATCCTGGACGACGCGCTGGTCTTCACGGATGATGACCGGATTGAGCGGATGTTCGACGCCCTGCACCGTCAGGCAGGCGACCTGCAGATCATCGTATTGAGCTGCCGGCAGCGCGCCTTCCGTGATCTCGGCGGCAAGGCTCTACAGATCACGGCAGAAGCTAGCTGAGATCAAAAGCCCCCGACAGTTTCGCTTGTGCGCAGAAGTCTTCGAACGCCACGCCCAATCGTGCTCTCGGTTCTTCGCGATGTCCTGAGGCACCATGGCCAATATGGCCTTAGGTTAACCTCGTGTCGCAATGTTGAATCGTGACCACGAATTTCAGTAATCATTCTGAATCCACCCCAACGTAATGGATTTATGCCATGAACCATCTGCACATGGCACAGATCGGGAATATCGGGCCGACTAACCAAGGCCTTCTCCCAAGCCTGCTGGTTTCCTCATGTCTCCAAATGGTCGCTACCTTAGACACACTCGCCGCAGCAATTGCACACGAGCCAGCGTCGGCAGCGGATCGGTATCATTGCTGATGTCCCGGAGAAATCGCAACCAAGCGATCTCGTTTTCCGTCAGGTCGTCAAGCTTGACCATGATAAATTACGCTCCAAAAATCGCGTTAATGGCGGATTTCGACCGGCTCGTGATGCGCGGATCGCTGTTGCCGGAGGCGTCGCGGATCGCTTCGATCCATCCAATCTCGTTGGCCGTGACAGGTGTGCCATAGATTTCGGTGATCGCCTGGACGCCCTGGAACCTCTACCTGTTCCTCGTCGGCGTTCTGGGCTGGCTGATCGTCGGCGTGCTCTGGAACGACAAGGCGATCATGCTGATCCACTTCGTCGCTCTTGGTTCCATGCTGGCGGGGATGGCCACTCAATGACTCAGAGCCACCTTGCGACGGTGCAGCACAACACCCGGTTTCAATATCATCTGAATGTCAGCTCCTGCTGAAACCGCCCGTTCGCATTGCGGTGGCAGAGAAAGTCCGCAAACCGCCCGACATGTCGGATGCCGCACCAGCGAAGTGCATGACCGTGACCGTCTGAAAAGGGCTGACTTCTGTCATCCGACGTTTTCATTCAGGATAAGGTCACGTCCGTCAAGATGGTGGAAATTCACGGATGGCCTGCGTTCACATAGGCATCACGTGTCCGGTGGATAATAATAGATGGCAGGCAATCACTAACCCGCGGTTTTGTCGCCGGACCACCCGGACCACCCGGACCACCCGGACCACCCGGACCACCCGGACCACCCGGACCACCCGGACCACCCGGACCTTGCTGGTCCTTCGATGTCAAACACGGATTTACCGGTCCAAGTGGTCCTAGTGCTCTTAAGAACGACGAGCCTTTTGGAAATTACGCGGTCACGAATTCCGTCAACGCATCCAGCCGAACCGCATAGACTCTTGGCCGCCCTGGAACATCACGCCCCATCCTGAATTGAAGGCTATTGCCTTTTTGCGTTTTCAGAATACCCTTGGTCTTGTGCATCCTGGCTGCAGCGTTGGCGTCCTCTGCGTGAATAGTCTTCCAGGCTTCCGGCGTGATGTAAATCCAATCGGGATCTCGCCATCCATCGTGCATAACCCCGCCTGATCCGTCGAGTTGAAGAAATCGATGTAAGTTTTGGGACACATAGTCACGCGTTCGCCCCACGGCTTCATCAATCTCAAGACTTGTCCTTTCATCTCGCCCATCAAACCAAGTCTGCAATAGCGCGAAAGCAGCATTGATTGCTGTGGCAGGTGGCCAACCAGTAATACCAAACCTCGTCGCCATTTCTCCGGCCAACGCAGCGATTGCGAAACGTGCTGCAACCCGTTGAACCTGTCCGTCGTTGGGCAAACCAAGATTTGACGACCACTCTTCTCACCGGTTATCGACAAATTTCACCCATGCATCCTTATTACCAATTCTCTTCATAACTGCCTCCACGAATGCAGGGCCAGCCAATCCGAAGTTCAAACGCCCTGCCCTTTGCATTCGCTCCGCAAACGTCCTTCCACTGGTTTCGTTATGCAATTCGTCGAATGCGCCGTGCCGGCGTGCGTCTGCCACCAAATCAATGAGCCGAATATCTTGACCCGCAAACATCTTCTTTCCGCCACTTGCCATGTGCTCTTCCAAAGACAATTCCCCGCTGGACAACACTGGCACAGACCACCGAGCTGTGGATTGACTCTTTCCATTGGAATTCATACGCAGCTTTCCCTTGCCATTTGCGAGCATATATACAGTTTCTCCAGCGACACGTGGTTCGACCTGATGCAGTTCATCGAGGATCAACAGTGAGTCGTTACAGGCTGCTGCTATACCCTCCATGCCATTGTCCGTTCCGCGCCAGCTTTGAACGAACGACGGTGCGCCCCAAACCGATGCAGCGATGCCCAAGAGCGTCGACTTTCCTCGCGATGAGACCCCTCGAAAATGGAACCCACCACCATCTCGGCCGAGAATGGACAGCAGCGGTCCCGTGAAAGCATGAGAGACCGCGAGGACCATCAGGTGATTGCCAACACACGCCGCTGCCGACGCTTCCCGCCAACCCTGTAATGTTCCGGCAGACGTCATAGACGCTGCTACATCCGGTGAAACGCTGTCAGTGATAATGCGGCTTCGTCCCAAAATACGTCCGCCGCCTAAAGAAAAAGCACTGAAGTCGCTATTCACCCAACCCAGGCGATCGGTGCGAAGGTATCGTTCATCTGGCCGCCAGCGGGCCAAAAGCTCTGACACGCTCTGCGCAGCCTTCTCTGCGGCACCCAGTTCAAAGCCACGATCAAACAACGGATTCAACGCCGTCGGCGACTTCTTCCCGATATCTCGTTGCTCAAGAATGACCTCATGCCAGGAACCATCTGGATCCTGAACCGATACGACACGTCCCCAAGCGGTGTTATCCGACTTCCGACAAGTTCCTGTCACCACCAACGGCGAGCAGATCCGGACAGGCTCCATGTCTTCGCCTTCACTTGGGCGCATTTGATATACGCCATCCGATTGCATGGCGAAGCCGGTCGGCAGGCGGCCAGACAATGCCTCAAACGTTTCATTAAACACGGTGCTTGCCGGAGCCTGGGCCTTGGATGGGAATGACACCACATTCTTGATGTCGGCTTCGAGCGATCGGGTGGTGGTCTGGTTGGTCATTTCAGTCCTCATTTGGCAAAGGGAAATTGTTCGCTGCGAAACATGCGCGGCGTTAGGTAAGCGCTCCAACCTGATGGATTGAAGCGCGAGTGGTGGTAGCTAAGGCTTGGAGTCGTCTAGCCGGCGAAAAGCTTGTCAGGCGCGAAGGTTAGCTCCGTGGCAAGGCAGCACGGGCGCTGCACTTCCCAGTCCTCGATATCTGACAGCCGCCACCGGGTTGTCGAACCGCCCAGCCTGACCGGCTTGGGAAAGTCGCCATTGCGCTTCCAGCGCCAGATTGAGTCCTTTGATACGTCGAAGCGTTTGGCAACCTGGTCAACGGAAAGGTAGAGGTTATCAGCGGTGGCGTTCATGGTCTGCGTTCTCCAATTTGGGCACACGAGAAGGCGTTGCTCGGACAGATATATTTGTCCGGCAATTCCAGATCGTCTGCGGTTTTGTTTATGAATTTTTTATAGCAAAATTCGCCGCAGTTTACTTTAGGATCTTTTAGGATTCTTATAGGATCACAGGAGACTGCAGATCGGTGGAGTGAAAATCGGCCTCAATTGGCTGGAATTCTGGCATGGCAACTCTGCCAGGTGTATTGAAAAAACACACAAAGGAGTCGGCTATGATGATCCACCGCTTAGGTGATCGGCCTTCACAGACCCCGAGCAGCGAGTATTTCACCGGGAAGGTCCGGTTTGATCCAGTTGTGTCGGCGGACGACCCATCTCCCGTCAAAATCCTGTCGGTGACATTTGAACCCGGTGCACGCACCGCGTGGCACACCCATCCCATGGGTCAAACGTTGCATGTCTTGTCGGGGTTTGGGCTGGCCGGATCAAAGGGAAAGCCGGTGCAGGTGCTGCGCCCCGGTGATACCGTCTGGTTTGCTCCCGGAGAGCGGCATTGGCACGGTGCGTCTCCGGACTGCGCACTGACTCATCTGGCCGTGCAGACGTCTGTAGGCGGCAAGACATCCGACTGGATGGAGCATGTCACAGATGAGGATTACAACGCCGGGCGGGCCGAGTAGGATCGGACCGCACAATTTACATCATCGGTTGGAGCGCGCCGGAATCCGGCATATCGTCCGAATACTTAATCCGCGATGCCCCGCCTGAGCAATTAGCGCGTTCAGGACCAGGGCCCGCTGCGCCGCCATTTCGGGTATCGGGAATACGGCTTTTGGACGTGCGCCGCACGGTAGCGCGCGGTTCACGCCGAGCATGACCGGCCATGGCGCGCAATGCAGCCACGCGGTTCTCGGTCGTCGGGTGGGTCGCGAAAAGGCTGTCGTGCTTGTGCGCATGCAGCGGGTTGATGATGAACATATGCGCCGTCGCCGGATTGCGCTCGGCCGCGTGATTGTCGATCCGGGCCGCGCCCATGGCGATCTTTTCCAGTGCCGATGCCAGCCAGAGCGGATGGCCGCAGATCTCGGCCCCGGCCTTGTCGGCGGCATATTCCCGCGTCCGGCTGATCGCCATCTGCACCAGGCCTGCCGCAAGAGGCGCGAGGACCATCATCAAAAGCGTGCCGATCAACCCCATCCGTTCCCGCGAGCCACCGAAGAAGAGCGCGAAATTGGCCAGCATCGAAATCGCACCGGCAAAGGTCGCAGTCACGGTCATGATCGCGGTGTCGTGGTTGCGGATATGCGCCAGTTCATGGGCGATCACCCCGGCCAGTTCCTCGCGCGTCAGGCTTTGCATCAGGCCCGCGGTCACGGCAACGGCGGCATTGTCCGGGTTCCGCCCGGTGGCAAAGGCATTGGGCTGCGGTGTGTCGATCAGGTATACCTTGGGTTCAGGCAGCCCCGCGTTGCGCGCGAGTTCGGCTGTCAGGGCGTGCAGGCCCATGCGATCTCCACGGATCACCGGTTGGGCGTTGTGCATCCGCAAGACCATGCGATCCGAGGTCCACCATGTAAACGCGTTCAAGCCCGCCGCAACCACCAAGGCGATCACCGCGCCACCCGATCCGCCAAGCAGGTAGCCCACGCCCATGAAAAGCGCAGTCATAGCCGCCATCAGCATCGCGGTTTTCACATACCCCATCTTCGCCTCCGCTAAGCGATACCTTTCAAACAAGGAAGATATGGGTGGGTTTCCAAGCTGAGCAAGCAAGTAACCGGCGCGCAATGCAACATGGTCAACAGCGCATGCGTCGGCTGCAGCCAATTGCATGATTGTTGGGGGCAAAGATGGTGGTAACCAATTTCAGATACGCATTAAAGTAAATGATATCAGCAACTTAGCCAAAATAATGGCGGAGGGAACGCGACCAGCGTCGAACCTTCTCCACATCAAGCTATTGATTTTAAATTAATATTTTTCGCGCAATGCACCCCATGAGCGCTTC
>NZ_JBISBV010000024.1:0-2500 GCF_046592965.1 Marivita sp. S2033 | reverse complement strand
TCAGACCCGAAACCGAGTGATCTAGGCATGGCCAGGTTGAAGGTTAGGTAACACTAACTGGAGGACCGAACCCACATCCGTTGAAAAGGATCGGGATGAGCTGTGCCTAGGGGTGAAAGGCCAATCAAACTCGGAGATAGCTGGTTCTCTGCGAAATCTATTTAGGTAGAGCGTCATCCGAATACCCCCGGGGGTAGAGCACTGGATGGGTAATGGGGCCCCACAGGCTTACTGATCCTAACCAAACTCCGAATACCGGGGAGTACTAGATGGCAGACACACTGCGGATGCTAACGTCCGTAGTGGAGAGGGAAACAACCCTGACCTACAGCTAAGGCCCCTAATTCATGGCTAAGTGGGAAAGCAGGTGGGACGACCAAAACAACCAGGAGGTTGGCTTAGAAGCAGCCATCCTTTAAAGATAGCGTAACAGCTCACTGGTCTAAATAAGTTGTCCTGCGGCGAAGATGTAACGGGGCTCAAGCCATGAGCCGAAGCTTAGGATGCACATAGTGCATGGTAGCAGAGCGTAGTGTGACATAGTTCCATGTCTCTTTAGCCTTCCTCGGAGGGCCTTGGAGACGCGGAGCTTTCTGTGAAGCCGGCGCGTGAGCGATCCGGTGGAGAGATCACTAGCGAGAATGATGACATGAGTAGCGACAAAGAGTGTGAGAGACACTCTCGCCGAAAGTCCAAGGGTTCCTGCTTAAAGCTAATCTGAGCAGGGTAAGCCGGCCCCTAAGCCGAGGCCGAAAGGCGTAGGCGATGGGAACCACGTTAATATTCGTGGGCCAGATGGAAGTGACGGATCTCGAAGATTGTTCCTCCTTATTGGATTGGGGGGGCCGTTCAGAGGTTCCTGGAAATAGCTCCATCATGAGACCGTACCCTAAACCGACACAGGTGGACTGGTAGAGAATACCAAGGCGCTTGAGAGAACGATGTTGAAGGAACTCGGCAAAATACCTCCGTAAGTTCGCGAGAAGGAGGCCCGGTTCCTAGGCAACTAGGGGCTGGGGGCACAAACCAGGGGGTGGCGACTGTTTACTAAAAACACAGGGCTCTGCGAAGTCGCAAGACGACGTATAGGGTCTGACGCCTGCCCGGTGCCTGAAGGTTAAAAGGAGGGGTGAGAGCTCTGAATTGAAGCCCAGGTAAACGGCGGCCGTAACTATAACGGTCCTAAGGTAGCGAAATTCCTTGTCGGGTAAGTTCCGACCTGCACGAATGGCGTAACGACTTCCCCGCTGTCTCCAACATCGACTCAGCGAAATTGAATTGCCTGTCAAGATGCAGGCTTCCCGCGGTTAGACGGAAAGACCCCGTGCACCTTTACTACAGCTTCGCACTGGCATCAGGACTGCATTGTGCAGGATAGGTGGTGGGCTTTGAAGCAGGGACGCCAGTCCCTGTGGAGCCTCCCTTGAGATACCACCCTATGCATTCTTGATGTCTAACCGCGGTCCGTTATCCGGATCCGGGACCCTGCGTGGCGGGTAGTTTGACTGGGGCGGTCGCCTCCTAAAGCGTAACGGAGGCGCGCGAAGGTTGGCTCAGAGCGGTCGGAAATCGCTCGTTGAGTGCAATGGCAGAAGCCAGCCTGACTGCGAGACTGACAAGTCGAGCAGAGTCGAAAGACGGCCATAGTGATCCGGTGGTCCCAAGTGGGAGGGCCATCGCTCAACGGATAAAAGGTACGCCGGGGATAACAGGCTGATACTGCCCAAGAGTCCATATCGACGGCAGTGTTTGGCACCTCGATGTCGGCTCATCTCATCCTGGGGCTGGAGCAGGTCCCAAGGGTACGGCTGTTCGCCGTTTAAAGAGGTACGTGAGCTGGGTTTAGAACGTCGTGAGACAGTTCGGTCCCTATCTGCCGTGGGTGTAGGATACTTGAGAGGAGTTGCCCCTAGTACGAGAGGACCGGGGTGAACGATCCACTGGTGGACCAGTTGTCATGCCAATGGCAGTGCTGGGTAGCTATGATCGGAAAGGATAACCGCTGAAGGCATCTAAGCGGGAAGCCCCCCTCAAAACAAGGTATCCCTGAGGACCGTGGTAGACCACCACGTCGATAGGCCAGAGGTGTAAGCGCAGCAATGCGTTCAGCTGACTGGTACTAATGGTCCGATAGGCTTGATTTGATCCAGTAATGATAAAACCGACGCTCTATGCGAGCAGCGGTCTGGACCAAGATCAAAAGCACGACACCAAAACAGCGTACTGACTTGGACAACAATCGTCGCACCCGGATGACAACGGTGTGGGAACGCGTATTGCTTCGCAATACGCTGCCTCCCACCAATCGCATCTGCGATGCGATCTGCATCTTTCTCGGTTTGGTGGTCATAGCGTGAGCAAAACACCCGGCTCCATTCCGAACCCGGCCGTTAAGTGCCACCGCGCCAATGGTACTGCGTCTCAAGACGTGGGAGAGTAGGTCACCGCCAAACCTAGTAAGATGCAGATTTGATCTGGACACACCCAGCTTTCCACGGTG
>NZ_JBISBV010000023.1:0-9247 GCF_046592965.1 Marivita sp. S2033 | reverse complement strand
GCTATGTGAGGGCTACGCAGCGCCGGGCCTGCTCAGCACAAAGGGGTCAATATTGGACGCCGATAGGGGGTCAAAGTTCAATGCCGATTGACACTCCGAACTGTTCACCCCCAAGCTCGTCACCGTCCTGCGCGAAGGATATGGCCCGGCGCAGTTGCGGGCCGATGCGATTGCCGGACTGACGGTGGCCATCGTTGCGCTGCCGCTCTCGATGGCCATCGCCATAGCCTCTGGAGCGACGCCGGCGCAGGGACTCTACACGGCCATTGTCGGCGGTTTCCTCGTATCGCTTCTGGGTGGATCGCGCTTCCAGATCGGCGGCCCGGCCGGAGCCTTCATCGTGCTGGTCGCCGCGACGGTGGCGCAGCACGGAATGGATGGGCTGATCCTCGCCACCTTCCTCTCGGGGCTGATGATGACCGCCGCGGGATTCCTGAGGCTTGGCGCCTTCATCAAGTTCATCCCCTATCCGGTCACGGTCGGGTTCACCGCCGGCATTGCGGTGATCATCTTCGCCAGTCAAGCCAAAGACCTGTTCGGCCTGGCGCTGGAGAATGAACCAGGCGAACTTCTGGAAAAGGTCCCGGCTCTTTGGGCCGCACGAGCGAGCCTGACGCCAGCCGCGCTCGGCGTTTCCGCTGCAACGGTCGCCGTGATCCTCGTGCTGCGACGCTGGCGCCCGCACTGGCCGGGGATGCTAATCGCCGTGGGGTTCGCCGCCACTGCGACCGCCATGCTCTCGTTGCCGGTGCAGACCATCGGCACAAGGTTCGGCGGCATCCCGTCGACGATTCCCGCGCCCAGTTTGCCTTCGCTCTCGATGGAAACCATCCTCGCGGTCCTGCCGGCCGCAATCTCCTTCACCTTGCTAGGGGCCATCGAGTCGTTGCTGTCTGCCGTCGTCGCGGACGGCATGACCGGCCGCCGCCACAGGTCGAATTGTGAACTCGTGGCACAGGGTGCGGCTAACATCGGATCGTCCCTCTTTGGCGGGTTCTGCGTGACCGGCACGATCGCGCGAACCGCGACAAATGTCCGGGCCGGCGCGCACGGTCCGGTGGTTGGCATGCTGCACGCCGCATTCCTGCTTCTCTTCATGCTGATTGCCGCGCCACTCGCCTCATACATCCCGCTGGCCGCGCTGGCTGGTGTGCTGGCCGTCGTTGCCTGGAACATGATCGAGAAAACGGCCATCGCGATCCTTGTCCGCTCGGGATTGGGGGAGGCGACGGTGCTGGGCGTCACCTTCTTTCTGACTATTTTCCGTGATTTGACCGAGGCCATCGTCGTCGGCTTCGCACTCGGGTCGGTCCTCTTCATTCATCGGATGAGCCGCACGACAGGTGTTGTGACAGACGGTGCCTTTATCGGTCGCGATGAGGCCGACACCGCTCACCCGCGCGGCGACTACGATGAAGAGCAGGCCCAGAATCCCGACGTCGTCATCTACCGGATCACCGGTGCGCTGTTCTTCGGGGCGACCGCCTCGATCGGCTCCGTGCTCGATCGCATCCAGGACACCCACAAGGCGCTGATCGTCGACTTCTCGACCGTGCCCTTCCTCGATTCGACCGGCGCCAACATGATCGAGGGGCTGGCCCACAAGGCGCAGAAGCGGGGTGTCTCGCTGTGGCTCACGGGGGCAAGCAGGGAGATCCAGCGTGTCTTCGCCACCCACGGCCTGGAGCCCCCGGTGGTCCACTACGCCACGACTGTCGATGAAGCCGTTGCGGAGGTGCGCGATGCCGCCGCCACTCAGCGGGCGGCGGCCTGATGCCCGAAACTGGCAGGGGAGCACGTCGCCCGGCACGGCGCCGGAACGGTCCGGCCGAGGCTCGGTGGCGCTATGTTCTGAAGGCACTCGAGCGCCCGCGAACCCAGGCGGAATTGCGGGATGCACTCGGGATGAGCAACAGCGGTATCCTCCATCTTCTGCGGCGGATGGAGCGCGACGGACTGGTTCGTCCCGCCGAGCGGGTCGCGTGGACACGGATCTGGGAGCGCGCGGGCACGTCGATGACGGATGGACGTCGATGAGGCCAGAAGCTGAGATCACCCCGGCTGAGAACATTGGTTTGCTCTGCAATATCCGACACTACGCGCTCGGACGAGGGATACGGTCATCCCGCAGGTCAGGGCTCGCGCGGTTTTCGATATGGGTATGGCCGCATCGAGCTGACGGGCGGTCATTCGAGAGGCCTCGTTTGAATGACGGCTCTGGGCCGATCGCGTTGGCGCATCCTCACGCAGGAAGGGCGGCAAGCAGCCATTCGTTGCCGTCTGGCTCGCATGTCGCAAAAATGCAGTTTCTTCCCCTTGGGAGCTTCGAAACGTTTTCCTTGCGCATGCCCATGTAAAGGTCGTGTCAACGTTTGGGAACGCCCAAGGGCGGGATCCGGCGCCGCGGGGAAGTCGAGCCATTCCTCGGATTTCCTGTTTCGTGACGCTCATGCTGCGGACGGGCAACAAGGGCGATCAGACGGAACGCGGCGGCGTGCGACATCCAAGCAGCTGGGTATTTCCCAATGACAACACCGAGTCTGCGGTTTAGCCTGGCGCCATGAATTCAGGTGATTGGTCAGAGGCGGAAAACGATGCAGTTGTCGCGTCTTATTTCGCCTTGCTCAGCGACGAGTTGTCGGGACGTTCATACAACAAGGCCGCTCAGAACAGGGCGCTGCAAGACCAGACCGGTCGCAGCCGGGGGTCGATCGAGTTCAAGTTGTGCAATGTCTCAGCGGTCTTCCGCGGGTTCGGGCTTCCGGTGATCGCCGGATACCAGCCCCGGTTCAATTTCCAGATGTCGCTGGCGCAAGCTGTATCCAGGTGGCTGGCGAAGCATCCGGATTGGGAGTTGGCTCTGCATGGGAAAACACAGAGACACATGGCGGAACCCGATGCACTTTATGTCGGCACAGCCCCCACCCTGAAGAACACACCACCCCCTGAAGAGTTGGAGCAGATGCAGCGCGTGGCCCGGCATTTCGATGTAGCGGGACGGGACGAACGCAATCGTGCCCTGGGCCTCGCTGGTGAAGAACGGGTCCTGCACCACGAACGCAATCTACTACGGCAACACGGTCGTGACGACTTGGCGCATCGGGTCCGGTGGGTCTCTAAAGAAAACGGCGACGGCGCAGGGTATGACATTGCCAGCTTCACACCTGACGGCCTGGACCGCCTTATCGAGGTGAAGACAACCAACGGCTGGGAGCGCACCCCGTTCTACGTCTCGCGCAACGAGCTGGCTGTCGCGGACGAGCGACGGGAGACCTGGTGCCTGTTCCGGCTCTACGAGTTCGCACGTGCACCCAAGGCCTTTGAACTGCGCCCGCCTCTGGATGCGCATGTGTCGCTGACAGCCACTGCGTTCCAGGCGAGTTTCCAATGACAGTTCATTCACGCAGGTTTGGGCGGACGATCGGCATTGACTATTCAGGTGCTGAGACAGCCGACTCCA
Source organism: Marivita sp. S2033 (assembly GCF_046592965.1). Taxonomy (NCBI): domain Bacteria; kingdom Pseudomonadati; phylum Pseudomonadota; class Alphaproteobacteria; order Rhodobacterales; family Roseobacteraceae; genus Marivita; species Marivita sp. S2033. The sequence goes on along the minus strand of NZ_JBISBV010000023.1, from coordinate 5,787 downwards.
GCCTGAAGGCCCTTCGTGTATACCGAACACACGGTGATGACCCAGCTGAGGAAGTCCTACCCCCACCCGATCCAAAGAAATACTGGACGCGACGTGGCTTGGCAGAATGGTTGGTCGACACGCTGGATGGCACCGTCCCTGCGATTGTCGGGATCGACCACGCGTTCTCTTTCCCCATTCGCTATTTTGAACGGCACCACCTGGTGCCGGACTGGCAGGTCTTTCTGGACGATTTCTGTTCTCATTGGCCGACGGACCGACCCCACACCTATGTCGACTTCGTGCGAGATGGATCTGTCGGGAATGGTGCCGCGAGAACCGGAGAGCGGCGATGGCGGCGACTGACCGAAGAGGCGACCGGATCCGCGAAATCGGTCTTTCACTTCGATGTGCAGGGATCCGTTGCGAAATCTACCCACGCTGGCTTGCCCTGGTTGCGGCTTATCCGGGCCGCGCTGCCCGAGGTGCACGTCTGGCCTTTCGACGGTTGGTGTCCGCAGAGCGGCACGTCGGTTATCGTTGAAGTGTATCCAAGACTCAGCAGCGGAATGCATCAAGCAGAAGACCGCACACGTGATCAGCATGACGCTTACTCCGTTGCGCGCTGGCTACAGGAGGCAGATCGAACGGGATTGCTCGAAAATGCCCTGACACCACCTGGACCAGAGCCAATTGCAATGACGGCGATGGTCGAGGGCTGGATACTTGGGTCCGAATGGCCTCCGGCAAAGCCAAAAGCAGCTGCAAAAAACGCACGGCGAGCATCCAGCCCCACAACAACCCAACCAGGCTATGTCAATCGCAACAACCAAGAAGTTCTATCCTGCACAGGCAAACCAGGAAACGACCACAACCAGGTCATCTACATTCTTCAATGCCTTACATGCGGTGTGAGATACGGAGCGAACGGGTCTGATATTTTTCAGAGGAAATGCCCAAAATGTGGTGGAGGAATGCCCGGACTGGCATGGACATAGACGGCTATTATCAGGACGAAAGGGCAGGTTTTTCATGCTGATACATAGAACGGCATCGAACATCGATAGCTTTCGGTCCTCGCCGTTGCTTGACGCGAAAACATCATCAAGAACAGAGATCTAATGCGCCGAGGGATGGAATGCAGTTCCGTTGTGGCGCAACGCGAGCTTAGCAGAAACAGCTCGGATGTTTAGCTACTATCCAACGGAGGCCATCATGAAGAAATTCTCGCTTCTCGACCTGTCACCCATCTCTGACGCGAGCCTCTCGCACAGGGGACGAACGGCCGCTCCCGCCTCGACCACCCCGGGCCGTCACGAACGGCCCCAAGCGGCCCTCCGCGACCGGCGCTTAGAAGGTCAGATCCCATTACAAAGCACGGGTCGGTGCTGGGTTGAATCCGCGAGATAAGAAAGTGTAGGTTCGCCAGAGTAGCGGTGGAACTGAAAAAAGGCGTTCAATTTTTGAAAGTTTGAGCTACCCCCCGAAAACTGGACACTGACGTAAGCTACGATTTGCTGTCTGCTGATCTTCAACACGAAGGAGATCAGATATGTCTAAACGAAAGCAACATCATCCAGAGTTCAAGGCCAAGGTCGCGTTGGAAGCGCTGAAGGGCGAGGAGACGGTCAGCGAACTGGCCAGTCGGTTCGGCGTGCATCCAACGATGATCCATCAATGGAAGCGGGCTTTGCTCGAAGGCGCGTCGGGAGTGTTTGAGCGGGGCAGTCGGAAAGCGCCGGAGATCGATGAAGATCAGGTCAAAGACCTGCATGCCAAGATCGGGGAGCTGGCTGTCGCCAACGATTTTTTGGCCAGAAAGCTCAAGCCTTGGACCGGCAAGTGAGGCGGAAGATGGTTGAGCCGAACCTACCAGGTCTGTCGGTCGGCAAGCAATGCGCGTTGCTGTCGATCTCGCGGTCGTCATTTTACTATGAGCCGAAGGGCGAAAGCGCTATGAACCTCGATCTGATGCGTTTGATCGACAGGCAGTTCCTTGAGACGCCGTTCTATGGCGTTCGACAAATGACATGGCACCTGCGCAACGACGGTCATCTGGTGAATGAGAAACGCATACGCCGCCTGATGCGCTTGATGGGGCTCATGCCGATCTACCAGAAGCCCAACACCAGCAAGCCCGCGAAGGGACATAAAATCTATCCCTATCTGCTGCGTGGCTTGCGCGTGGAGCGGCCAAACCAAGTCTGGGCCGCCGACATCACATATCTGCCGATGCGACGTGGGTTCCTCTATCTGGTGGCTATCATGGATTGGCACACCCGAAAGGTTCTGGCATGGCGCATATCAAACACGCTGGAAGCCGAGTTTTGTGTCGAGGCGCTGAACGAGGCCATCCACAAGTTCGGCCCGCCCGAGATCATGAACACTGACCAAGGTAGCCAGTTTACGTCCTTTGCTTGGACAGACCGGTTGCGGCGATCCGGCGTGCGCATCTCTATGGACGGAAAAGGCCGGTTCTTGGATAACATCTTTGTCGAAAGGCTTTGGCGGTCGATGAAATACGAATGCGTCTACCTGCACGCCTGGGAAACCGGATCAGAGGCCAGGGCTGGCGTCGGCAGATGGATCGAGTTTTACAACCGCAAGCGCCCACACTCGGCCCTTGGCGGCAAACCACCAGCCGTGGTCTATTGGCTGAGAAAAGACGAAACCCAACCCGATCAGCAGGAGCAGAGAGTAGCTTAATTTACGCCAGATCCTGTCCAAGAGATGGGGAGTAGCTCACTCCACGCTTTTGCTCTTCCTTGATATCCCTGAAGATTGGCAAGTTAAGTGCCTCATCGCCTTTGCGGTTGCGCTTTGCCTTCTATATCTTGGTATTTTGGCGTGGGCCAACAAGCTACGGAAGGTCATTATCAAGATTGACGGCACCACTGTTACGATCAAATCTGGCAACATATTTGAAGAACCCGGCCTCAAGGCAATCGCATTCAATGAGTTTTTTGACACGCAGGTGGACAATGTTGTCATCAGTGAAAGATCCCTGAATGGAGTTTTTCTGAAGTCACATCTTGAAAGCGACGTTACAGATTTAGATAATGAAATATCTATCTTTCCGTTTGAAGAATACGAGATTTTGGAACGTGATGTAGTTCGTGAGCGCGGTAAAAACGTCAGGTTCAGACTCGGAACAATATTTATCAAAGATGATTATATTTTGACTGCCATGTCCAAGTTCGACAATAGCAATCGAGCCAATCTCACCATGCCCGAGTATTTAGAATTTTTAATCAACTTTTGGGACAGGGTGAACAAAGTATACGCACAGAGAAGCGTGGTAGCTCCAATATTTGGATCGGGAATTACTCGGTTACAGGGGCATAAGAATATTGGCGATGAAGATCTGTTGAAGATTATGCTCTGGACGTTCCGCATAAGTGAGATGCGCTTTAAGTATCCAGCAAAGCTAACCATAGTGGTTCATAACGAAAAGATCGATCAAGTTAATTTGCTGGAAATGAAGTCACTGAGGAACGGAGTATGACAGAAGCAGAATGTTTTGGACGGTATGCCAAGGTAGAAGGAATGTCTTGGCCTGTAAAACGTGGTAGGAGCTGAGGAAATGGTATACCGCACAGGAACATACATCGCATTCGACGGACTGGGCAAGATTAATCCGGCAGATTCGGATTTCCGATATTACGTTACTATTCAAGGCTGGAGCAAGTTGAAAACGACTGATTTCAAGCTTACAAATAGCCACGAGAAGGCCAATGCTGTCAGAGACACAAGTAAGCTTGAGACCTTGCATGCAAGTATTCGTCAGAGACTTGCCTCCTCAAAAAATATGCTTGTGATCTTATCTGACGATACTCGCAAGCGGGGAAGCGTTCTTTCTTGGGAGATAGAAAAAGCCGTTGATCAGTATGAATTACCCTTGATAGTCGCCTATACTGGTTACAACTCGATATTAGCGCCGCAGGCTTTGGCCAACCGCTGGCCAAGCACTCTTGCTAAACGGATCAATGATAGAAGTGCGGCAGCAATTCATATACCGTTCAAGAGAGATGCGATGTTTGACGCGATTGGTAGGTTTACAGTCAACGGTGAGGATATTGGCGGCTCACTGCAATTCTATACAGAGGCCGCTCATCGGGGATGGGGCTATATTTAACATCAGGGCTGTTCCGCGCTCCTTGTTAGCCCGAAAGTAGTTTTGCAAGATGCAGCCTGTCCGCCTTATGAGTAGAGCTACCATTGCTTGGAAGCGCGGCTTCCCACCAGCCAGATTGATCATCTCACAACTGCGGAGAACGACCGCAAACAGCCCCATCCGGACACCATGCCACCACGGGTTGGTTAAAGTCGGCCTATCGTGGCGCTTACAGCATGCCGCGCACTGAGACGACGACCGGTTGCGCCAAGCATTGCTGCTTGGGTTCTAAGCCGCAGCATTGACGAATAAAAAAACACTGAAGGAGCGAAAAACACGTATTCCGCAAGGACGGATTGTCTGCGCTACCCTAACGTGAAATGATTGTGTCATGTCATGCGATCAAACCAGAATTCCCGTGAGCACGCCGCCACATGGGTGAGGATGCGTCCACCTTACCCCGCCCCACAAAAACGTGCGGTTGCACACCTTGACTGCCGCCATCAACGCCTTGGTCTCTACTATGAGTTTTCGCTTCATCCATTCCAGCGACCTGCATCTCGGTCGTCGCTTTCTCAGCCTTCCCGAACCGCAGGATGGCAACCTGCGAGGGCGGCTCATGGAAGCGCGCTTCGACAAGATCCAACGCCTCGCCGCTGCGGCCCGCGCGCATGGCGCTGCGCATGTCTTGCTGGCAGGTGACACCTTCGACACTGCAACCCCATCACCCCAGGTGCTGCGCCAGGCGCTTGCAGCGATGCGGGACGAGAGTGAGGTCACATGGTGGCTCCTGCCAGGCAACCACGACAACATGCGCAACGCGGAACCCATCTGGGACGAGATCAGCCGTATTGCGCCGGACAACGTTCGCGCGGCGCTTGATGGAGCCCCCATCGACCTCGCCCAGGGTGTCGCCCTTCTGCCTTGCCCGGTGCCGGTGCGTGCCGCAGGGCGCGACCTGACCGAAGCTCTGCCACGCATGGAAACACCGGAGGGCACGATCCGTATCGGCCTTGCCCATGGTGGTGTCGTGGACTTCTCGGACCGGGGCGATCACATCCCGCCGGACCGCGACCAAACCGCAGGTCTGGATTACCTGGCCCTTGGCGACTGGCACGGGCGCCTGAAGGTCTCGGCACGGACACAGTATTCGGGGTCGCCGGAGCAAGATCAGTTCAAGCACGGCATGCGCGGTCGCTGCCTTGCCGTTACCCTTTCGGGGCGTGGAACAGAACCCGAAGTCACCGAGATCGAGACCGGGAGCTTCCTGTGGCAGGACACGGACCTTGCACTTCATGATGGCGAAGACGCCACAGAAGCGCTCGAAGCCCTCCTGCCCTCTCACGATCGCCGCAACACGCTGCTCAAGGTCCGCGCCTCCGGTTGGGCCTCCCTCTCAAGACATGCGGCCCTCCACAGCACTGCGGAGCGGCACGCGCCCGAGTTCGCCTATCTCGAACTGGATGCGGACGGCCTCGGCACTCTGCACAGTGTCGCCGACCTGGACGAGATCGACCATGCCGGTGCCATGCGCCTCGCCGCGGAGCAGCTGATGACTGAGGCTGAAGACGCGGCACTGTCGGAGGATGATCGTGCCATCGCTGTGAACCGGCATGCAAGATTGACCCCTGTATTGGGGTAATCGGCGTCCAAAAGTGACCCCCCTGATATTTCTGTTCAGAAGCTTCCTCGAC
>NZ_JBISBV010000022.1:0-12575 GCF_046592965.1 Marivita sp. S2033 | reverse complement strand
TGTCGCTCGAAAGCTCATTACAATCGTCAACGCCCTCTGTAAATCAAGCCAGAAATGGGCCGTTCCAGCAAGTTGAAGATACAGTTGCTAGTGTCTGGATCGAGGCAACGGTCGTCCCGAGCGATTGCGCGAGCTTCGCCTGCGCATCGACATTCTGCAACCCGGAGCGGATCATCGCAGCCCCGGCAGCGGCCAGGGCCGCCGTGGCTGCAGCGGCCGCCAGCGTGGCGCGACGGGCAAAGGCCGCCACGCGGGCATTGGCCAGATCCATCTCGCGCGACAGACGGCCAAACCCGCGCGCTCCGGCTTCTCCGACACCTTCCAGCTCGGCGCGCACTTGGCGTCCACCCGTCGCCACAAGGCGGACGGAGACCCGTTTTTCAGCCATCACGGCGTCCTTCCATCTGTTCGTTGAGCTTACGCACCATCACCGCCTCGATCTCGGGCAGCAGTTCGGCGGCGATCAGAGTGTCGATGCCCAACGCGCGGGCCAAAGCCATGGCTGCGCCCATATCCCAGCCCAGCACCGCGCCGGGGACGACGCGCAACTGCCCACCAAGGCGGCCGACCAGGTCCCAGACTTGCCAGCCCTCAAAGGTCAGGGGCTGGTTCAGTCGTGCGGGGCAGGTTTCGCACGTCGTTTTACAGGCCGCGCAATAGCTTTCGCCCCCGCCGAAGGACCATTCGGCGCGGGCGCGGAGACGTTTTTTTCCTGTTCCAGCAGCAGACCCCGCGCGACATATTGGGTTTGGAAGGCCTCAAAGATCGGCCAGACCTCCAGCAAGGCGTCGATGTTTTCAGGCGTGACAGGCACAGCCTCGCCCGCGTCATCGCCCACCCCCTCCCAAGCAAGCACCGCGCGGCGGGCGACGGATTTGGCCATGGCCAGCGCTAGGTCCTCCTGGCTGGCCTCCTCGGGCATCGCCTCGATGACGGGATCGGCGCGGGCGGACACCATCAGCGCGGTGGTCAGCGGGGCGACCTGCAAGCGCAGGCCGGGGGCCAGCTCCAGCCATTCAGGGGCGGCGGTCAGGTTCAGTCTGAGCATTAATATACCTCGATGTCGTTGATCAGGGTTGCGGTGCACATGCGGGCGGGACTGGTGGCTTTGGCGGCCTGCCAGTCGAAGGTCGCCTGCACGCCCTGCGGCCCGGAAATCTCGATCCGGGGGCATGGCAGGTAGACGGCATGCACGGTGAAGGTAAAACTCTCGCCGGAGGGCAGGACGTAGGCGAAACTGATCTCGCAAGCCTCGCCGTTGATCGCCTGCGTCACCAGCGTTTGATCAGCAAAGCGCACTTCGATCCGGCCGGTCAGCGCGGCAATGGACGGGTCCGCGCCGTCGATCTTTCCGTCCGAGCGGATGGTCTCGATCCGGTCAAGGTTGTTGGCATAGGTGATTTCTGCCGAGACCACATTGCCCAGCGCAGAGCCATTCCGGCTGATCGCGCTGTTGAAATGGCCGAACCGCTGCAATGTGAGATCCGCTGGCGTGCCCGCGCTGCTCGTCGTGCCCACCGTCTCGCCCTGCGCCACCAACCGGGCGGTGGCGGTCAGGAGCCCCGAGCGTTGCACCTGCCAGGTCAGCTGATCCAGCACGCAGCCGGAATACATCGCATAGCGCGGCACCTCGGGCATGGCGGTCTCGATGGACATGCTGGGCAGTGTCCAAGACCCGGACTGAAACGCATGGGTATAGGGTGCCGCAGTGCCCGTGGTCACGGGGTCGCCGAAGGCCGCCTTGAGCCAGAAGCCGAAGACCTCGGCGTCGATTGGCACCACGACATCACCATCCGCCGTCACCGCGTCCTTGATCGGCGCCAGCGGATCCCGACCGTAGCCCAGCAGTTCGCTGTTCAGCAGCGGCTGCTCCGATCCCAGCGAGGTGCTGGCAAAGGGCATCTTGGTGAACCCGCCCACAGGCGGTGTTCCATAGGTCGTCTCGAACGCAAGCGCCATCTGCGCCCGCGCCCCTTGGGCTCGTGCCATTGTGTTCTCCTTGGATTGTCGGGATCAGGCCAGCGGATCGGCCGTTGAATAATGCAGCAGCACCGGGATCACGGCCGCCTTCAGGCTGGCCGCACCCTCGACGGGCAGATCGACGGGCCGCGGCGCTTCGGCTTCGACCCAATCGCAGAGCTCGCCCAGAGTCCGGTCGGCGGCGAGCGCCGTGCCGATGGTGGCGCAGAGCGTGTCGAAGACGGCGTCACGGTCGGCACCCTGAACGACCGCCTCGATCTCGGCGCGGTGCTCGTAGTGGTAGCGCAGTGGCGACAGTGTCACCTCGGGCTCCCCCGGCTCACCGTCGCGCAGGATCAGGAGGCCATCGGTCGGGATGCGTTCAGGCAGTACCTCACCCCGCAGTGCGGTGGCAGGCAACGCCGAGAGCCGCGCGTGCAGCGCGGTGAGGATGGTTTCTCGGGGCGTGGGCATTATGCTATTCGGGTGTTCTTGGGATACTTGAGGCGATCATCGTCGTGTTGATCGTCCTGGTGAACATGATCTTTCCCGTGCGGCCGATGCTGATCGCCCCCATGCTGATCATTGACATGTACGGCGTTATGCCGTACATAATCTGGCGAAGGAGACTGATTATGTTTGCGATCGAACCCACCGCACCTAAACCGGGCAAGATGGAGGCGCGCAAAGAGGTGCGCATGCACCGCGCGGATGAAGAGCGCATCAAGGCTGCAGCTGCTGCCACTGGCCTGCAGGAAGCCGACTTCATTCGTCAGGCGGCGCTCGCGCGTGCGCATGAAGTGGAACAGCGCATGTGTCTTTCCATTCTACCCATCGACGCGTTTGAAGCTTTCAAGGCTGCGGTAGATGCACCGGGAAAGGTTGTGCCCGGTCTTGCACTTGCCGCGGAAGCTTCAAAGGGCCTCCTGAAGGATGCCGACTGACACCGCGGCGGACGCGCCCGCCCTCACAATCGCGAAATTCGACAAGGCGCTGCATGACCGCAGCGCTTTCTCTTGTGGCTTTGGCCCTATCGACAACTTCCTGAAATCCTCACTTTCGGATCAAATCAAGACCGGGATGGTCGCTGCGTGGATCGCCACAGCTGGCGACGATCCTGCCGTGCTGGGCTTTTACACTCTCGGCGCGATGGCCGTCCGAGCGAATCTCGGCCCCGGGAAATGGCAGCGCGCCGGTGTACCCGACATCCCGGTCATCTACATCCGCGCTGTTGCCGTGCGCGATGACATGCAGGGCAAAGGGCTTGGAACCGCACTCGTCGTGGATGCCATGCGGCGCTGCCTCGGGATCGCCGAACAGATGGGCGCGGCTGCCGTTGTTCTCGATGTGCTCAAGGACGATCATTTTGAGCGCCGCTGGAGCTTCTACGAAGACCTCGGCTTCCAGCCGCTCGGCGACCCTGAAAACCCCGAGCGCGTCTTCATTCCGATGGCGAACGTGCGCGCGACGCTGAGCTGAAAAGCCACCTCGCATCAAATCCGCACCTCCACCCAGTTCGCGACGATCAGCCCCGGGACGCTATCCAGCGCCCGGTCAGCATCTCGCGCTAGATCCAGCCTCTTCGGCAGCTTCACCTGCGGGACCAGCAGGAAGATCGGCGCGGTGACCTTGCCGCGTCCGGTCTTTGAACGTGACGCCACAGCCTGACCCCTTTTGTTCAATCGGCTTTCCGCCACCAGCAGGCTCGGTCCATTGCGGCGATAGACGAAGCGCAGGCGCAAACCGCGCCGCCGCTCCCATTCGCCCGGGGTGATCCGGCGACCACGCAGGCCTCGGCCCGCAGCTTCGGTCGGGATCGCGAGGTAGAACCCATCCTTCGATCGGATCAGAGGGCCAGTGTCGTGGGCGCCGATAATGACCGGGGCATTGGACCAGACCAGTGCTGCGGCCTCCAGGCTCTCGCCTGCGCGCGGAAAGGTCTGGTTGCGGATCGAGTTGGCGAGCCGCCGCCCGAGCCCTGCGCCAGTAATCTGCGTGCGCCACGAAGACTTCAACCCGGTCCCAGCCTCGCGCATGGCGGCAGTGACAGCCTTCTCACCTGCCTTTACCTCTGCGGCCATGGCGGCGACGAGATCGGGCGTGATGTCGAGCTTCAGCTTCATGCTGGGCGCAGATCCACGGTCCAGACCAGACGTTCCCGGTCGCGAACAGGCTCGCCCTGAATGAGGAAGGCATCGCCGTCGATTTCAAAGCGGTCGCCCGGGCGCGGGATCGGAACCTCTGCGACGCGTAAATCGATCCGGGTCGTTTCCGACCAGAGCCGCGCGTCGCCAAAATCGGTGATCGCATCCGCCCGCCGGGAGACGACGCGCACCGACACGGGCGCGCCGCCATCGGAGGTGTATACGGCCTCGCGCCCGATGTTGGGATCCGCGAACAGCGCATCCACGACGGCGGCAAACGCCGTCATCAGAAACTGCCGTTCAAGCGCACCCGGCCGATCAGGTCGCCCGCGCCGCCTGCAACAGCGTCAACGGCCACGCCGATCAGCGTGTTCGCCGTGGCGGTCTTGGTGACTTCCTTGTTGTTGTTGTCCCAATAGACCTTGTCACCGGCGGACCAGGCCTGACTTGCGACCTTCTTCAGATTGAAGATACCAACGAGCGCGGCCTCGACCGTTTCGGCATTGGCGGCATCCCTGGCGGCCACGCCGAAAATGGAGCCGACGAGCACGCCGTCGCCGGATGTCACGGCATAGGGCGCGGTCAGGGTGATCGTGCCACCCGGTTGAATGAAGTTCTTAGCCATGGGTTGAGCTCCGTGTTGTTTGTTTCAGAAGATGGCTGATTGCCGATTGGGTGACGCCGAACCGTTCGGCGATGTCCACCTGCCGTTTGCCGTCGGCCGCGAGGTTCAGGATTTCCGCACGCTGTTGCGTGGACAGCCGTCGTCGCGCCGGGGGGTTCCAGTCTTTTAGAAAGACATGCCGCCAGGTCCGACCCATGGCGATGTGGGAGACAACGCCAGGCCTGGTTCCGAATTCCTCGGCAACCCGCTTGCAGGAGCCGACTTCGCTGAGCCTCTCTCCGATCTGTCGGGCTGTCTTTTCAGAGATCGAGCGATTGGGATGGCTGTTTCCCATCGGCATCGTGCCGTGGCCGATCTTGTGCAGGTGGTTTTCGCTACGGGTCACGTAGCATAGATTGGTCAGTCGGCTGTCACGCCGGTTGCCGTTCAAATGGGCGACCTCCAGCCCATCGGGGCACGGGCCGAGGAAGGTCTCGGCAACAAGACGATGCACGAACAGACGTTTTCGTTTTCCGGCGGTGCACAGGGTGACGCGCGGATATCCATCCGACAGCGACCCCTTCAGAACCCTTGCCGGACTCTTGCCGACAGAACCGTCTTTGCCCTTCGTGCTCCAGACCTGACCTGCAGGCGTGACATGGTAGCCCGGAAAGCCGCAGATCGGCACCGAATTTCCTGGAAGCATTTCAATCCCCGCAAACAGGAACGGGCGGCCCGATTGGACCGCCCGTCAGAGTTGAGATGTCAGAGATGGCCCAGTCTACGCGCCCGGGTTCTTGTAGAGACCGCGCCAGTCGATGGCCTTGGCGCCGAAGTCGAGACGGCACTTGATCTCGACGCCGTCGACGTCGAAGCCGTTACGGGTCTCGATGTACGCGCCCTGCTGACCCTCGAGATAGGCGTACTCGATCGTGTCGATCTGGTTCGGGCTGGCCGCCAAATACCAGGCGGTCTCGCTGACCGCATCCAGCCGGGGCTCGCTGATAGGCGCGAGGGTCCTGATCGATTGCGGTACGACGTTGGAGGTTGCGGCAGGCACGAGGTTCTGGGCCACCATCTGCTCGGCCTTCAGTTCCAGAGAAGCGGGCACGATCAGAAAGGCGGGCCGCACGTTCAGCACCGTTTTCTTGTCGAGACCCGTCTGTTTCGCCATTGCCGCCCGCGCCGCGCCCACGGCATCCACCGCCAGCGAAGCACCGGTCCCCGCAAGGTTCTTGTGGCTTGTGTGGAACAGGGCGTTGCCATCGGCCATCGCCGGGTTGGCGGTGATGATGCCCCAGACCACGTCCGACTCCAGCTGGGCGATGGAGTTGCCGTACATCGCCGGGATCCGGGTGAAGGCGTCGAGATCGTCGTTGATCAGCGTCTGGCGCGTGATGGCGACCACCCGGCCATAGGTCTTGACCTTGTAGCTCTCCTTGCTCTCTCCGAGCGTGCCACGCTTGAACTCGCCGCTCTCGCCTACTTCCAGCAGCTGCGGTGCCTCGCCGAGCTGGACCCGGTGCATCGCCTTGAAGTCGGTGGCCAGCACCTGGCGGCAGAACAACATGAAGGTCCGGGGATAGGCATCGTAGGCCTGCCGGAGGGTCTTGTTGGTAACCGCCGAGAGGATCTCGGGGAAGTCCGACGTCGAATGTAGCGCGCGCGTTGCCACCTCGTCGCGCGAAAGGCCGCGCGTGTTCACCCCAGCATTTCCGAGGCTTTCACGGGCCAGTTCCATGAGCGTCATGCCACGATACTGGCGGGCGGCATCTTCCAGAGTGAACAGCGTCGGGCTGTAACGGTGCAGAAGTGCGTTCGCGACGGCGTCGCGGCGGGTGATCTGCTCGTCACGGCCACCCAATGGGATCGACACCTGGCTGAAGGTGCGGGTTTCCTCGGATTTGGCGGCGACCTGATCGAGGATCAGACGGCGGGCCTCGCCGATATCCGTCCCGCGTTTGACCAGATCCTCGGCAAAGCTGCGCTCGAGGTTCAGCCGCCCGGCCAGATCGTAGATCGTGGAGACGCGGTCGCGCTCGGTTTCGCGGGCGCGGGTTGCGACAGCTTCGGTATCGGGTGCGGCGGGGGCGTCGGGCGTTTGCGGCTTCGGCTGCGCGCGGGTCTGGGTGGCAGCATCCTTCGGCTCAGCCACAGGTGGCTTCGGTTCTGTCACGGTGGTGTCCTCGGTTTTGACCGGCTCGGTAGGCTGTTTGGCGTGGATTTCGGCGTCGCTCGCCGGGGTGTTGGATGTGTCCGTCATCGGGATGGCTCCTGTGTTGGTGGGTGGGACGTCCCGGCGATGGAGGACGCAGTCGTGAAGGGGGGATTGGGCGCGAAAACCCGCGGCGGGGTCCGCGCCAACAGGCACGGCGGACACCTCGAAGGGCGTCCAGTCCACCGCGCGCCAAAGTTCGCGGGCTGCTTCGGGTTTCGAGACCTCGAAGCGGTGGACCTGGTAGCCTATGGAAACCGCGCGGATGTGGCCCGCCTGAATATCGCGCCAGATCGGCTCGACATCAGCGCGCTCGCTGATCCGGACCTGTGCAATGCCGCGACCGTTTTCGATCCGGGCCGAGCCCGGGACCACTGAGCCGATCACGGCATCCAGCGTGTCGATCTCGTGTACCTTCAGAAATGGCGCGCCCGCATTCAGCCGATCCAGCCGCACATGGGTCGGGTCGAGGCTGAGCTCTTCGTCATAGGGTTCGCCGAACAGGGTCGACCGGCGGACCCGCGCGCCTGCCGACCAGATCACCTCGACGGTGCGGGCGTCGGTATCGGCCGAGTTTGGCGCAAGCTCCGCCACCCGGCGCAAGGCCGGTAGTTCGATCATCGTGTCCATATTGGTCAGTCCTGTTGGTCAGTGTCGGGCCGCGCCGGGTCGGTATCGGAGTCGTCGGCCAGATCGCTCGCCGGGTCATTGGCCGTGACGTCGTCGGCGGGATCGTTGCCCAGATCGCTGGTTTGCGTGCTGCCGGTCTTGGTGACGCGGCGTGGGTCACTGTCGAGCACCAGCCCAAGATCATCGAGCTTGGCGTTGGTGGCAGCGATCTCCGCCAGCACCGCGTCTGGATTGCGGCCCTGCCGCGCGATCACCTCGGCCAGCGTCATGGTGCCTGAGCGGATCGACAGCAGGTTCGCCATCGCGTCCTTCTGCGGATCGACCGCCTCGAACTTCGGCGGCGACCATTCGACCGGCACCTCCGGCGTTGGGATCTGCCCCGCCGCCCATGCAGCCTCGGTGAACCAGCGCCACACGGGCGCGCAGAACATCGGGATGAAAAGCTGCCATTGCACGGCGTCGATCTGGCGGCGGAACTCGACGAGCCCGGCCCGGATCGAGGAATAGTTCACCTGGGACAGATCGCCGGTCAGCAGCTCGTAGGGTACCCGGAAGCCAGCCGAGATCGTGTGCAGGCTGGCGCGCTTGTATTCGCCATAGCCACCGGTGGCGGAGGGCTGGTTGAATCGGATGTCCTTGCCGCCGCGCGCATAGGCGATCAGCCCGGGCTCAAACTGTTCGACCCGGTTGCCGTCGGCGTCGACCACGGAGGGCGCGATGCCCTGCTGCGCCTCGTCGTCGCCAAAGACGATGGCGGTGACGCAGGCCTCGGTCTTCTTGCGGACCAGTTCGGCGACCTCATAGTCGTCAAGATCGCGCAAACTGCGGATCACCGGCGCACCCCAGGGGACGCCGCGCGCCTGCGTGCGCTGCTTTTCGTAGACATGGGCGATCTCGGTCGCCGGGACCGGACGACTTTGAAAGCCGTTTTGCAGTGCGCCATAGGCGTCGCCCGGATGTTCGGCGTGCAGCCAATATGCGCGGCGTTTGCCGACCGGGTTGAACTCAATCCCTTGAACCAACCGACCTGCACCGAGCTCGCCGGATTTCGTGGCGTCGAGAAAGTCAGCTTCCAGCACCTGCAGCTGCAACGGCACCGGCAGACCGTCGCTCGCGCGCCGCAGACGTCGGCGCACCAGGACCTCTCCCGCCTCGACCATTTCGCGGCAGATCAGGGTCTGGAGCCCGTAGAAGTCGAGCTGGCCATCGGCGTCGGCGGCGTCCGACCACCGTGCGAACAAGGCATCGACCTTGCGGTCCAGCGTGTCGTTGCCACTGGCGGCGCGCGGCATGATGCCCGCACCAACAATGTTGTTCACAAGCACCGCCACGGCCTTGGCCGCGTGCGGGTTGTTGCGGACCAGATCGCGCATCCGGTCCCGCAAGAGCGCCCCGGCCACGCCAACCTCGGTGTCGGCCGAGGTGCCCGGCGCGCGCCAGCCTTCGGTCCGCCGCCCTTTGGCCGCGCCATCATAGCCCCGCGTTAGGGTTTCGAACGCCTGGCGAGCGAGTACGCGCCGTGCCGCAGCGCGGGGTGCCACCGAGGCTATGGCGTGGTCAAACCAGTTTGCAGACATCAGCGGTCCCCGCGCGAGAAGCTCGCGAGACCGGCGATCGGCAGTGGTCTTGTCGTCCCGGAGATAGCGCGCTCGATGGTGCGGATGCGCGCCAGCAGATCCTCTGCCGAGCCGTAGTCGACGGATTTACCGTCATAGCTGACCCGGGTCGTCCCGCTGGCATAGGCCCGGCGCAGCGCGGACAACTCGGTTTCCGTCCAATCAGTCATCAAAACCATCCTCCGCGCCGTCCGAGCCAGTCGGATCGCCGTTTCCCCTGCGTTGCCTGCGCTTGCCTGTTGATCTGCCCCGCGGGATCTGCGGAGACTTCGGCCACCCCGAGTTGATCCTCAAGGTCACGCCATTTCTCGTCTGTCCAGCGGTCTGCGCCCACGATCCAGGCGGCGGCCCGGGCATAAACCCGACAATCCAGCACCTCGTTGCGCTCGCGCAGCTTCTGCCATTCCAGCCGGGCAAAGCCGCGTTTGGTGCGCACCGTCACCAGCTGTTCGGCCACGAACTGCTTCAGCCATTCGTTCTCGACCCAGTGCGGCAAGTGGACCGTGCCGGGCGAGAATGCCGCGCCGTCGGCACGTTCCTCATCCGTCGGCCGTTCCAGCCGCAGAAACCGATAGGTTTCGGCCTTGAAGGTCGACACCGCCACGGTCCAGAGGCGTGCGCCCCGGCGCAACCGCTTGCCGCCCTCGGTGGCGTCCACGTAAGTAGGACCGGACACCGGGCTTGCCCGATTGAACCCTTCGACGCCTTTTACCGGCGCGACCTGCGCGAACCCTTGCGCCCGCGACCAGCCATAGACTGCCGGAGCCTCATAGCCGGTGTCGATGGCAAGCCGCGCGATCTTCAGATGCGCGCCACGCTCGTGCGGCCACGTCCGGTTCAACAGCGCAGTCAGGTCGCCCCATGCCTCATGCCGGTCCGGTCCACCCTCGATCACGATGTGATCGACGAGCCAGCTTTCGAGGCCGCGGCCCCAGGCCCAGACATCAACCTCGATGCGGTCCTTCTGCACGTCTGCCCCGGCGGTCAGAAACAGCCCGCCCGCAGGCACCATGCCCGGTTTCCAGCGCTCGCGGCGGTCGTAGAGCCGCTGCCAGTCGGGGGCCTCCCCGGTTTCGACCCATGTCTCGCCGAGGATGGTGTTGCGGAGCGCCTTGACCGCCTCGTCCGACCCCTGCGCCGCGTCCCATGCCCGGACAATCCGCTCCCAGCTCAGCCAGCCGATCGGCGAATACAGCGCCGAGAGGTGATAACCGACGGTATTGGGGTCGGCCGCCGTGGCGGTGGCTCGCCATTCACCGGCCTCCAGCATCGCTGTCTTGTTGTGTTCGGCGATGGGTGTCTCACAGCCCTCGCAGTGATACTCCGCCGTTTCCGGACGACCCTTCTGCCAGCGCAGCCGCTCGAACTTCAGCCATTGCGCATGGCCACAGTTCGGGCACGGCACGAAGAACCGGCGCTGGTCACTCGCCTCGAATTCGCGCTCGATCCGGCTCAGCCCCCGGATCGTCGGTGTCGAGACCAGAAACACCTTACGCCGATGGGCGAAGGTCAGGGACCGTGCCTCGGCCAGCGTGACCGGATCGCCTTCGTCGTCAGCCGAAGCGGGATAGGCATCGACCTCGTCCAAAAAGATGTAGCGCGCCGGGGTCGAGCGCAGCCCGACCGCCGAGTTCGCGCCCGTCATGATCAGGATGCCGCCCGCGAATTCCTTCGACAGCATGGTGTTGCCCGCATCGCGCGACCGGGCCGGTTTGACCCGTTCGCGCAGTTCCGGGCTCTCATCAATCAACGGATCGATACGCTGGCGCGAGTTGCGTTTCGCCAGTTCCACGGTCGGCTGGACCGCCAGCATCGGCCCCGGCGCCTGGTGGATCGCAAACCCGATCCAGTTGTTGCCTGCCTCGGTCGCGCCGACCTGCGCCGCCTTCATGAAGACGATCCGCTGGGTTGGATCGCCGGGCGA
The DNA here is from genome assembly GCF_046592965.1 of Marivita sp. S2033. NCBI lineage: Bacteria > Pseudomonadati > Pseudomonadota > Alphaproteobacteria > Rhodobacterales > Roseobacteraceae > Marivita > Marivita sp. S2033. The sequence goes on along the minus strand of NZ_JBISBV010000022.1, from coordinate 1,483 downwards.
CAGCCGGTCCATGATTTCGCCCATGTAAGGGCGTGCGTGCTGTGCGATACCGCCCGGGTTCTGCCGAAGCGCGCCCCGAAAGCATCCGGTGCCGGTCCGCCCATTCGGAAACGGTCAGGTCCGCATCCGGCGTAAGGCCAGCACCCCAGGCGCGCAGGATTTCCGCAGCGCCGTCGAAATCCAGCACATCGTTCGTGTCACCGGAGATCGGGGTTGACCTCGGCAAGATCGTCGAGCTGGGCACGGACATGTTTCTCCAGAACCTTCTGCATCGCGGCGGGCTCGACGCCCAGATCGGCCGCCATCAACGCGGCCGCACGAGCGGGCCAGTTGACCCAGACATCGCGCTCCTGCCGCGCCAGCCGGAAGACCAACGAAAGAGCGCGGGCGCGATCAATCAATTCGCCCTTCAGCTTTTGCAGCCGAAGACGACGCTCCTGCGCCTTGAGCACTTCATTGGCTGTCTTGGCCTGCAGGAACGTCGTGCCGCTACCGACCGGCGGTGTCGCCAGTCCTTGTTCGCGCAGGGTTTCGCCCACGGCCGAGACTGCCGCCTCCGGGACGGGTTTGAGTTTTGGCTGCGGCGCTTTTCGGGTTTTGGACGGATCGGTCGCTTCAGCGCGCAAGGCATCGCTGGCCACCGCGTCGATGCTGCCATCGCCGTACAGAACCAGCCGCCCTGTCGCTTTGGCCTTCTGGATCGCCCCACGTGAAAGGCCGACGCGGGCGGCATATTGGCGCTCGCTCAGACCCTCCATTGCGCGCTCCGATTATCATTCAAAATCATGTGCTTATGTAGTTGATAAGCCTCCGCACCAGAGCGAACGTGGTTCCACGAAAACGATGCAACTCACCACGGAGCCGCCACGATGACACGCCTGAACCCCCAGACCACGCCCCGCCACCAGCTGCGCGCCGAAAAGGCTGCGCGGAACAAGGAGGCGGCATTGAACGCCTTCATCGGCAAGAAAGCCGAAATCGACGAGATGCTCGCCCGCTTGGCAAGCCTCAGCGACGACCACTTCAACGCCCATCCCGACGAGATCAAATGGGGCCATGTCGGCACCCTTGAGCATTACGCCAGCCTCCTGAAGCGCATCACCGACAGCGCCTTCAGCGAAGGCGAGCACGCGGAGTGAGCCCCATGGAAACCAGCACCATCCGCATCGCCATTCGTGGCCTGAACGAGCCTTGGGATACGAGCCGCATCCCGGCCGTCCTCGACGAGATCGAAGCATCGCTCAGAGAGGAAGCCAACGTTTCGGCGCGCCTCACCGCCGACAGCATGACGATCGCCATCGACGTCGCCACCGACCGTCTTACGGACGCCGCAGCGCTCCTAAGGGACCTCGGACTGATCTGACCTTGGGCCGACGCCCGAACTCCGGCCGCGCGCCCTGCGCGGCTTGGGGTCGTAGAAGACCGCGACGGTCGCGGTCCGAACACGGAGACGACCCCATGACCAAGCTTTCCGACACCCAGA
>NZ_JBISBV010000021.1:0-15393 GCF_046592965.1 Marivita sp. S2033 | reverse complement strand
TGCGCGGCTTGGGGTCGTAGAAGACCGCGACGGTCGCGGTCCGAACACGGAGACGACCCCATGACCAAGCTTTCCGACACCCAGACGATCATCCTATCCCGCGCGGCCCAGAACGAGGACCGCGTTGCCCTGCCGCTGCCCGACAGCCTGCGCGGCGGTGCCGCTGCCAAGGTGGTCGGCGCGATGCTTGCCAAGGGCTTCCTCGAAGAAGTCGATGCCGACATCCGCAACGGCGAACCGGTCTGGCGCGAGACCGGCGACGGCCACGGTGTCACGCTGGTCGCCACCGACGCAGGCCTCGCCGCCATCGGCATCGAGCCGGAGGAAGCCAACGCGGCGCCTTCGCGCGCGACGACCGAGAAGACCGCGCCGGACGCTCCCGCCGATCCCGAAGCCGTGCCAAAGGTGCGCACGCCGCGCGAGGGCACCAAGCAGGCGCAACTGATCGCCATGCTGCGCGCGCCGGACGGCGCGACCATCGACGAGATTGTCGCAGCGCTCGAATGGCAACAGCACACTGCTAGGGGTGCCATGTCCGGTGCGCTGAAGAAGAAGCTCGGCCTGACCATCACCTCCGAGGTGGTTGACGGAAGAGGCCGCGTCTACGCTATCCGCGATTGATCGCGGAACATCTCGACGCGCATCTGAAATGGCGCTATATTCGCACCGAATTAGATGCGCGCCGGGAGCCCAGCCATGGACATCATCAAAGACATCAGCCCGCTGACCGAGTTCAAACGGAATTCGGCGCGCATGATCGCGCGCATCAAGGAAAGCGGACGGCCGCAGATCCTGACCGTCAATGGCAAGCCTTCGGTCGTCGTCATGGACGCCAGCGCATGGCAGGACATGCAGGACCAGCTTGACCATGCCGAGACCGTCGCGGGCATCCGCAAGGGACTATCGCAGGCCCGGGCCGGTGAAGGCACAGAGGCTGGCCGATTCTTTGACGAACTCGCTCAGACGAAATGACAGCTTCACTGCCGGTGATCATCACGCCGAATGCGGCGGATGATCTGACAGCTTCATGGATCTGGCTGCGCGACCGCAACCCGAGGGCTGCGGACGAATGGCTTGCGGGCATCCGCAATATGATCCTCGACTTTGGCGCCATGCCCGAGGCGCATCCGATTGCGCAGGAATCGAAGGCCTTCGATCTGCCGATCCGGCGCGCGCTCTATGGTCGCGGAACCCGCTGGCGGGTCTACTATGCCGTCATCGACGGGGCGGTGCAGGTTCTTCATATCCGGCATGGCCGTCGCAGTGATTGGCAACCCTGATCCGTTCAAACAGCCGCCGAAGGACAAATGAGCGGGCAATGCTCACGAATGAGAAAATGGCGCCCATCTTGAGGTTCTGCGCCAGCGTCGTATGCAGCCCGAAGACCGGGAAGATCAGGATCTGCGTGACGACCGCGACGCCGTAGCCGACGATCACGCTGACGACGGACTCGACCAGCGACATGAGGCGCGACTGTCTCATGCTGGCGCCTCGTCATCCATCAGCCAGCAGTTCAGCTGCCAGAGTTCGCAGCGCATGCGCCGCAACCAGCGGGACCACTCCGTTGCCACAAAGGCGAAGCCGGTCCACCCGGTGGGCCAGCCCATCAGCGCCTCGACGAACAGCGGGTTCAAGGTCCGGCGCTGCTCGGAGGTATCGCTCCCAGCCATCGGCGTCACAAGGACCTGGCGGCCAAGCAGGCCGTTGACCGGCGTGTTCGCCAATGTCGTCGCCCCATCCTTGTGATCTCGCGCCGTCGGCGTCATCCACATGCGGCTGGCATGGGTCAGATCGGCCGTCTTGCGGTTGCCCGCGCTCGGCTTGCAGCCGTCGTTGGCCATCGGCGTCGGCCAGTCGCGCGCCATGCCGTCCAGACCCTTCTCGTGCTTCCGGCTCCCACCACGGCTCCGGAAACTGTCGATCTGCGGCGTCGGCCACATCGCCGCGCTCGTCGCCAGGTTCATCCCGTGCTTGCCCGCTTCCTGCGAGGGCGTCGGTTTCGTCTGCCTGTTTTCGTTGGCGCTGGCGCGTGGCGTCGGCCACAGCCGCAGCATCTCCGTCCGGTTCCCACCGCTCGACCGGGTCCCGGAGCAGGCGCGCGGGGTCGGCCATGTCGTCCCCCTCGCGGATGGCGAGGATGAAGAGCCGCTCGCGTTTGTGGGGCGCACCGACTTCCGCCGCCGTGAAGAGGCCTGCCGCAAGCTTGTAGCCCATGCAGACCAGTCCTGCGGCGACTTCGGGGAAGCCGAGGCGGAGATGATGGGCGACATTCTCGAGGAAGACGAAGGGCGGCTCGACCTCGCCGATGATCCGGGCGACATGCGGCCAGAGGTGGCGCGGGTCGTCTGCGCCCCGGCGCTTGCCCGCGACCGAGAACGGCTGGCACGGATATCCCGCAGTGACGATGTCCACCGCGCCGCACCACGGGCGGCCGTCGAAGGTTCCAACGTCGTCCCAGACAACAGCCTGATCCAGGGACGCGTCCGCCATCCGCGCCACGAGAGTGGCTGCGGCGAAGGTTTCCCGCTCGACATGGCCCACAGTTCGATATCCGGGGATGGCGATGGTGAGCCCGAGATCAAGCCCGCCTGCACCGGAACAGAGTGAGAGGCCGAACAGGCATGCGTCTGCGGTTCCGGAAGTGCGCCCGGAGGGATGTAAAGCCAGGTCATGCATATCACGCGGCGGATTTGGGTTTGCGGGCGGGTTCTGGTTCGGCGTCTGTGTCCGGGGCATCGGCGGGGGCGTCAGCGTCGTCGCCCAGCCGTTCAGCTTTCACGGCCGCGAAGGTCCGACCGTCGCCGTCGAGGATCGCGTCGCGGCCGGTGTCGGCCTGCCAGCGTTCGACAGCGACATCAATGTATGCCGGACTGATTTCCATCGCGAAGACGCGGCGACCATTGGCTTCACCGGCCATGATCTGCGATCCGGATCCACAGAACGGCTCATAGCAAAGACCGCCCCGCGCGACGTGCTGGCGCATAGGAATCCCGAAGGCGTCCAGCGGTTTCGGCGTCGGGTGGTCGGGCCGGTCGTCCTTGGCGAAGCTCGGCAGCGCCCATGTGGACGGCAGCGTTTCCTCCGCCACCTTCGGTGGGCGGTTTGGCCGACGCCAGCCCATAAAACAGGGTTCATGCTTCCACAGGTAATGCGACCGGGTCAGAACCCCGCGGTCCTTCACCCAGATGATCTGCTGGTGCACGAAGGCGCCCGCCTTTTCCCAGCAGGCTTCCAGCATCGCCTGGCGGCGCGAGGCGTGCCAGCAATACCAGGCGGCGTTATCGGCAATCGCTTCGGCGAGTGCAGCGGCGATGAAGCCGTCGTAGAGCTCCGCGCCCTGCGAAGAGTCGTCCCAGGTGGTGCCATAGGAGGCCGACCAGTCCTTGTTCCGCGTCGGATGGTTCGAGCCGTCGTAGTCGACGAGGTACGGCGGGTCGGTGGCGAACAGGATCGCGCGCTCGCCATTCATCAGACGGCGGACATCGACGGCGCTTGTGCTGTCGCCGCAGAGCAACCGGTGATCGCCAAGGATCCACAGGTCGCCCGTCTGCGATGCCGGGTTGCGCGGCGGTTCGGGGATGGTCACCGGCGGCACAGAGCCGCCAGAACCAACATTTTCACCCTCTTCCTCCGGCACGTAAGCCAGCAGCTTGTCCAACTCGCCGTCCGAGAATCCGACCAGCGACAGATCGAAATCTTCGGCCAGCAGCTCGTTCAGTTCGGCCGAGAGTAGGGCCTCGTCCCAAGTGCCGAGTTCGGTCAATTTGTTGTCCGCGATCCGATATGCCCGACGCTGCGCCTTGGACAGATGCCCCAGCACGATCACCGGCGCTTCGGTCAGCCCGAGCTGCGTGGCGGCCAGCACCCGGCCATGGCCCGCGATCAGCTCGCCGTCGTCGGCGACCAGACAGGGAACAGTCCAGCCAAACTCCGCCATGCTGGCAGCGATCTTCGCGACTTGGTCTGCGCCATGCGCCTTCGCGTTTTTTGCGTAGGGCTGGAGCTTGGCCAGCGGCCAGGTCTCGATCGCGTCCGGGGCAAAGCTCAGCGTCATGATTTCGGTGCGCCTCAATGGGGTGGACCCCTGGACTCCGGCCCCCGGCAGCCAGCCTGGACTCCGCAAAGGGTCCAGCGGCCGCCGGACGCGTCCGGTTCCAAAGGTTTGTTTTGTTTAGGTTTTCAGCAGGTTGCGGGTGGATGCCCGCCGGGGTGGCTTCCCAAAAAACCGGCCCTGTCGCTGGCGATATTGCGCGCTTCGCCCGCCAGCATACGAAAGTCGCCCAGAAGGAACCAAGAATTCAATGGCTTAGCTGATTGGACCCCGACTGGACCCTTTGCTGGACCCCGGAAGCCAGCTGCGTGGCCTGTGCCTGCGCGCTCCTCTCCCGAGTATATCCAATTTGTAGCCTCATTCTCGAAATGTGTAAGGCCATGCGATGTACACCGGAAAATTGCCTCACAAGACGATTTTTCTTGACAGGCAGTTGGCGTTTTCGATGTCGAACTGCTGCGAGCGTCGGGCGGGAGGCAGGCGGCCATGAAGACGCCAGGTGATCACCGCGAGCCCGAACTGCCAGCGTTTGTTGGCAGCCGTGCGGCTCAGCCCCATCTGCCAGCAGATCGGTTTCCATGGCGTGCGTTCGGCACGCAACCAGACGATCCGGGCATCATCCCGTTCCAGCCAGCGCAGCCAGAGCAACGCCTCCTCGGCTTCGGTGATCTGGCGCGGGCCCGGCCGGGGCCGCCGCATCTGCGGCTCCTGACCGACCTTGTCGGCGAAGCTGTGGAAGTACTCGGGCCACGCATTGAAGAAGCCCTGCGGCATGACGCCGGGCAAGGTGCGGAAGACGTCGGCCGCACTCTCGAGCCGGTCCTCCACACGTGTGGTTGTCCAATCACCCATGACGTGCCTCCCGTTCCAGTTTGCCGTAGAGACGCTCGCCAAGCTGGCGCACCAATTCGCGTTCGGGCCAGGTGAGCCGGTGATCGTCGACGGCGACGGCTAGCAGGCCTTGCTCTTTCCAGCCGTCGCGTTTGACCTCGTCGGGCTGGCGGCGATGGCCGCCATAGCCCTTCGGCGTGAAGCGCATCCCGGTCATTGCGCACCTCCGCGGGTTTCAATGGCCCAAAGCAGGATCGCGATGGCATCGGCCTCATTGTCATCAACTGGGCTGAACCCGCGCGCCCGGGCGGCGGCGATCATGGCGTCCTTGTTGGCGTTGCCCTTGCCGGTGGCGTGACGCTTGATGGTGCCGACAGGAACGCCCTGGTAAGGGACGCCGCGCAACTCGGCCCATGCCGTCAGCGTCGCCATCAGACCTCCATAGACGTGGGCTGCGTCAGTGCCCACGTGGCGACGGACCTCCTCGAACCAGATGGCAGCGATAGGCCCGGACAACCGCTCCAACTCTTCCAGCCAGTTCGTGAAGCGCAGGTATCGCATACCGCCCCCGTCGAACCGGCCGTTGCGGAAGGATGCGGTGCCACTGGTGATCAGCCCATCGGCACCATGCAGAGCCCAGCCTGTTGTCGTGCCGAGATCGAGCGCGAGCAAGGTGCGGTCGGCGCGGAAAGCAGGCGGCAGATCGGGGATTGCCTCCTTCATCTTGGTGGTCAGAGTCGCTTCAGCCATCGTGGTCTCCTTTTCGGGTTGGCTGCGGGGGTGGAAGACGACGGCGGTCATGTGCTTGGCGGTACGGGCCGCCGTCGTCGGATGAATTCAGGGTTTCTTCCGCCTGCCGTGCTTGCTGAGGTGCTTGGCAACACGCTTGCGACCGGACCCAGCCACGGCCTTGCCGGGCGCTCGGTGATCAAGGCAGCGACGATTCAGCGTTCCTGATCGCAGGCCGCTCCAGCATTGGAATGGCCTGCCGCATTGCGCGCAGTGGCTTTCCCAAAGGATGATCGGGATGATTTGCCCGTCGCGGCGTTTGTGCAGGTCGGAGCCAACCGCGACATAGCGCTGACCCTCGTGCATCAGCACGGTTCCTGGCAGCGGCAACACGCGGAAATTGATCTTGTGAACGACGCGCGCAGCCTGGCCACCAGTGAAGCGCTTGCCTTGATCGCCAACAGCACCGGGGAAACCAGTCGCGCGGTGACTATCGTCGTATGAGGGGGCGGGACAACGTCCGCCCCCCTCATACTTAGTATAGGGGTTGCCACTCTTCCTCATGCCGGTACCGCAAGTATCTGTTTTCATATCGTTTTCTCCTGTTTTTGATGACAGAGGGCCATGACAGAGACCTTTGTCATTGTCATCAGTAAGCTGTTGATTTCATTGGTTTCATGACAGAGGCATGAGGATGACAAAGGCCTCTGTCATATGACAAAGTCAGCCATCGCCCCCCTCCGGATAGATCCAGACAGCGGGGTTCTCGACCTCCCTGGCGCGGCCGGAATGGGGGCACTTGTAATGGCTCGGCTGGACTGAAATGCCCTCTCCGAGCACCTCGCCAGTGGCGGGATCAATGATCGGATCCTGACCGAAACGCATGCCTTCCACGCACAGGTAGCCGAAGTGGGACCGGGTCGCCGCGAAGCCTTGTTCGGACAGGTCACGTCGGAACTTCACAAATCCCTTGGTTGCCAGAACTCCGAGGCGCTCGCGGATGGTAAACTGACTGCCAAGACCATGCTGGTTCTCGAAGGCCTCACCCAATTGCGTCGAGGTGTAGAGCCGCCCCTCCGAGGCTTCATCGAGCAGAATTGCCAGGATCACATCGTGCTTCCGGGCTCGCTCCGCATCATGCTTTGCACCGACGTCCTGGCGGACGAGGCGTTCGTTCATCGGGTTGATCTCGACCCATTGACCGCCGACCTTGTCGATCACCTTTGGCGGCAGCGCAGGGCCATTGCGCAGCTCGATCTCCAGCTTTCGTTGCGAGCAATCCTCGTCGGGCCGATGCAGGATCAAGCCGGAGGTGTAGAAGCCGCGCAGCGCGCTGGCGCCGGAGAGCGCGAGGAAGGGATCGTCCTTCACTTGCTGCTTGCTGAGCTTCTTGGTGTGGTGGATCAGGATGACACCGCAGTCGGGGTCAATATGATCGCGCAGGACCTCGACCCTTTCCTTGAGGAAGAACATCATGGCGGTGTTGTCGTTCTCGCCGCCGCCATCGGGCCCGCCGTCGAACAGGTTGCGGATCGGGTCGACGCAGAGGATGTCAGGCGGTGCATCCGGGAACGCTTTTTGCACGGCGCGGGCAACCCGCACGCTGCCCTCGTTGTCGAGCAGCATTTTGAGCTTTGGCGTTGCGACGAAGGTGTCGCGCGCGGCTACCAACACCTCTGGCGGCAGGGCGATCTGCTTCAGGCGTTCGCGCAAATAGTGATACTGGATCTCGGCCTGCAGATAGAAGATCCGCAGCGGGCGTGGCGGGGTGAAGCCGAGGAACGGCACGCCCGCGGCCATGTGCACGAGCCACGAAATTAGCAGATCGCTCTTGCCAACCTTCGGCGCGCCACCCAGCACCAGCAGCCCGCCCGGCGTCAGCACGCGGGGCGCGATGATGTCCTCCGGCATCGGGCTCTGGTCGTCCAGCAGCGCGCCGAGCGTGAAGGCGGGCATCTCCTGCGGCCCCGGTGCGCCGGAGTCCAGCCGGATCAGCGGCGGCCCGTATTTCTCGACATGCCGCTCCCAGAGGCGCTCGGACTCGCGCTTGAGCCGATCAACGGGCCACTGGGGCCGCAGCATTGCGGCGTTGTAGCCGCAGATGCCTTCCCAGCCCTCGTCCTTTGTCATCCGGCCCTCGTGGACCATGCGGATGAAATGCCCGATCGCAGCAGATGCGCCCTCGAAGCGGGACCAGTCGTCCTGCGCGCCCTCACGCACCGGGGTCACCAGCACATCGTCCATGGCGGGTTTGTCGGGATGCGTGAACTCGGGTTGCAGCGAGATGCCCGGCGCGGGAGGCATGTCTGTGACCGCCTCGATGAACTCCGCCAAATCGCGTTCGCGGTCATGCTGTAGTTCAACGATGCGGACCTGCGTCTTGAGGCTGTTCTTGTAATAGACCGAGCCTGCCACCCGGATCGGCTGGTGGGCGGAACGGAAGTGCATGTCACCGCCGACCTTGGCCGCGATGTCGCCGCGCAGACGGCAGACACGGCGAATATCATCGCCCTCGGCGGGCTCGGTCAGCGCCCACCAGACATGTGCCTTGCGCTGGCCCTCAGTTGTCACACCACCGCTCTCAACCACCATGGTCGGCGCACCGAGGTGGCGCTCCAGGTGGGCCCGCATGGCAGCGATATCGCCGGTGTCGAGATCGACCACGACGGTCTGCATCTGCAGGATCTCGGCGGCCTTGGCCTGCCCAGGCGCGGCCACGGTGCCGGGGATCACATAGACCGCTGCGCCCTCCCGCGACGCCCATGTGGCGAAGGTCGCCATTTTTTCGGGCGCGGCCTGATCCGCCTCGAGCCAGATGTTGTGCGGGCGGCCATCGATGCCCTGACCCTTGTCGATGAAACTGCGGACCGGGATCAGCCCGTCGCAGTAGCCGAAGACGACTTGCATGAACTGGGCGATCTGCTCGGGATCGGGCTCGTCGCCGAAGACGTCGATCTGCGGCGCGGCGTCATTGAAATCCCGCCAAGGGTTGAAATGGACGATGTTTTCCTTGGGCCCATCGGGCGGCGTATCATCTTGCATGGCCTGGTCCTGCTCGGAATTCGGCTTGTCAGTGGGCTCGTCAGTCATGCCGCCAGCCCCCAACACCGCTCGGCATGGGCACAGAACCGGCATTCGAAGAAATCCCGGTTGGTGGCTATGCGCGGCAGCAGATCACCTGCGTCGGTGGCCTGCAGGATGCGCACGGCGCGATCGGACATACCCTGAGCGAGATCGGCATCAAACGGCACCAATTCATGGTGCAGCTCGGCGTTGTCCTTGTTGATCGCCGTGAACAGCGCCGGTGCCGCCGATATCCCCGGCACCGACGGTTCCATGTAGGCCTGGTAGATCGCGATCTGGGCGGCATAGACAGGCTTGGAAACCGTGACACCGTCCTTGACGCAGGCGCGCCAGTTCTTCGCGTTCATGGTCTTGCATTCCCAGAGCGCCGGGGCGCGCATGCCAAGCGCTGCTGGGGCATCGGCGATGATCCCATCGACATGGCCCCGGATGCGACCGCCCGCGACGGAAAAGCCGAACTGGCCGCCATCGCGTTTTTGGGTGACCAGATCGATCCCGGCCGCGCGCAGCCAGCGGATCGCCAGATCCTCGAGCTGGTGGCCGATGGCGAAGATCCGCAGCGTCCGCCCGCCGAAATCCGCACCCTCATCCTTGGGCGCACCGGCAAACTCGAACTGCAGCGCGCGTTCGCAAACATGACCCAAGCGGGATGCGCCGAGATAGGTCCTGGGCGGCGTGGCCTCACGTTCAGCGATGAGGGCTGCGTCGACCAGTGCGTTGATCCGCTCCGCCACGGAGGGGCGGTGATTGAAATCCAGCATCAGAACGGCACCTCCGGTGTCTGGGCCCGGGCGATGTCGGACATGGCCTCGCGGAAACCCTCGACGGCCTCTTCGATCAGGGCGCGCACCTGAGCCTCGGTCAGATCGGCAAATGCGGTCTGCCAGCCGATCTCATCCATCAGCATGGCGATGTGTTTCATGGTGGCGGTGTTCTTGTCGCCCAAGAACTCGCGTTTCGTTCGGCGGTTCATCAACCAAGCCGCGGAGAAGGACAGCACGATCCTCGATTGCTTCGGCGGTTCGGGAAGTTCTGCGCATGCCGTGGTTGAAGCAAACCGTCTCGACCTGGGTCATCGCAAGTTCATCACGGTAGAGGTCAACCGCTACTTCGAAACGCTGGTTGTTCCCCGAATCAAGAAAGTCGGCAGTGCGGCCCAATGGAAATCGGGAATGGCCAAGGATCTACGCGGACCTGGCATTTTCGTGCGGGTTCAGGAACTCGAGCAATACGATGATACGCTAGAGAGCCTCAGTATCGACCAGCAAGCGGTGCAGGACGCAATGGCATTCGAGAACCTCGCGTTCTCGATCCAATACCGCCTCGACCGCGAAGCGCGAAAGCTATTCCAATCCGTCGACCACTTCCGCTCGCCCTTCGGCTACAGCATCAAGTGCGCGCACGGCGGTGGCGAAGCGGTGGATCGCGAGGTCGACCTGGTCGAAAGCCTGATCTACCTGCTCGGCCTCGATGTCGCGCGTCTCTATCGCGAAGATCAAGGCGCGGTCATCACAGGAACGGATCGTCGCAATCGCTCCGTCACCGTGCTCTTCCGCGAATGCGATCGGGAGGGCAACGAAGACTGGTGCAAGACGAAGTTGGCACAGCATTCCGCCGATCGTTTCCTCACGAATGCCATGCCGGAGCTGGCCTTTGAAGGCTGCGAACGGTTCGAGGCCATCGAGGCCATCTTCGCCACCCAATTTGGAGGTCGCTGATGGCTTCCGGTCACGCCAGGCTCAAGAAAGCTCTCGTCCTGCGCGATGCATTGGCCCACGAACTAGGGCTGGACCTCGCCGTAGTGATGCGCGGGCTCTCGACGGTCGAAGATACAATGACGGCCGAGTTGGCTATGGCCGACGGCAACTATCTGGCGCAATTGGAGTCGCTATGCCGGGGTGATGCGGCCCTGCTCACAGAGGCGGATCAGGTGGTCCGGGCGGCTTGCCAGACGGTGAAGCTGGCGCCGCGCTATGCGCAGTACCTGTCACTGATCCTCTTCGCGCATTGGCAAAAGTCCCGCAGCACCGATGAGGGGGCGTTCCTCGAACGGCTGAATGCCTTCCTCACCGAATGGGCGCAGAACAACCGAAGCGAGACGATAAGCCCCTTCACCGCGGACGACTTGCAGTTTGCCGCCTTCTGGATGGCCACGGGATCCGGCAAGACCCATGTGCTGCACGCCTGCATCGCGATGCTGCACGCCGCGGGGACATGGGACCGCACCATTCTGATCACGCCCTCTGAAAACCTGTCGCGCCAGCACGCCGACAAGCTGCGGGAAACGAAAGCGTTCGACGTCTTTGCTTATCCGATGGATGGCGACGCCTCGAGCCTCGGCCGTCTGCACCCTGACACCGTGATCGTCGTCGACATCAACAAGCTGGCCGAGACGAAGAAGGGCGATGGGGTGACAATCCCCACCTCGGTCTTCCGCGACGGGCGCAACCTCGTCTTCGTCGACGAAGGGCACAAGGGCCAGCGCAGCGAAGAAAGTGTCTGGAAGAAGCTTCAATCGGACCTCGCCGGCATCGGTGACAGCCAGTCCGATCACCGCGGAATGCTGATCGAGTTCTCGGCCACTTTCGGCCAGGTGGCAGAGGCTGAGGCCACGTTCGGCCGATATGCCAAGGCCATCATGCTCGACTACGCCTACGACCGGTTCCATGCCGATCTTTACGGCAAGGATTTCTGGAACGTAAAGCTGGACGGACACCAGGAGACGACCGAGGAAGTTCAGCACACGACACTGACGGCGGCCCTGATCGCGTATTGGTACCAGCTGGCAAGCTTCGGCAAGTCGGGCGTGCAAAAGCAGATCAAGGATCGTGGTCTTCGCGTAGCAAAGCCTCTCTGGGTCTTGCTCGGCCTTTCGGTGATCGGCGGCAAGAACGCAGGCGACCAGGAACAAACGTCCGACGTCATCGACGTCCTGCGATATCTTGACCGGGCACTCTCGGAAGATGACTTCATTTCCGAAGGCATCACCCACGTGCTGGAGGCAGCCCGCCAAGGTGCCAGTCTACTGCCTGATGTCGTAAACACTGGGCTGCAGGGTATGTCTGCAGCCGCTATCCAAGCACGGATTCTGAACGACGTGTTCGGCTGGCAGGACGGCGACGTACCGTTATTTCGTGTCTTGAAGACGTCGCCAGGTGAAATGGGCCTGGGTCTCCGCCGGGGGGACAGCGTGCATTACTATGGCGTGGTGAACGTCGGCGATGTGAAGGGCCTAAAAGATGGGCTGGAAGCCGCGTCACTTGAGATCGAGGACGACGCTTTCACTGCGTCACTGTTTGCGGACTTGGAACTGGCCAACTCTGGCGTAAACCTCTTGATCGGCTCACGGCGCTTCGCAGAAGGCTGGGACAACTATCGAGCCTCGAGCTTGACCCTTCTTCGACTAGGTCAGAACGAAGGTTCTCTCATCATCCAGATGTTCGGCCGTGTCGTCCGATTTGCTGGCACGAACGGCAACGGTAAGCGCCTGCGCGATATCGAAGGCGATTTGGCCGCTCTGCAGACGGCTTTCGTCTTTGGCCTGAAGTCCCGGTATCTGCAGGCTTTTCTTGCGGGGCTGTTCGAGAACGGGATCGGCGAAAAGACACGGACGGTCTGCGACGTTCAGGACTGGCTTCCAGAAACACCCGCGCTGCTGTCTATCAAGGCCGTAGGCCCGCAACAAAACGCATTCCTCGTCGATTTGCGCGATGCTAAATGGCTGCAATCGGTGAACAAGGTTGTTGTGTCCTATGCTGCGGGCATCGCCACTGCACGCATTGGGCGAGATGGTTTGGATGAGAATGCCGCCCGCGTGGGCGGCGATGTCACCGCAGAATTCAAGCAAACCGTTCACCTCCTCGACATGGACTCGATCTACTCGGATCTGGTCCAATGGAAAGCCTTGGGAAAGCGGTGGAACATCCGGTTTGACCGGACTTCGGCCAGCATCGCCCTTCAATCAGGTCCGTATGAAGTTTGGGCACTGCCGGGTTTCTGCAGCGTTCACAGCAGACAAGATATCCAGCGCCTTCAAATCGCGGCCAGCACGGTGGCGAGGAAATTGTTCGAAAGCGCCTACCGCAAGATCGAAGCCAAGCACAGCAGTTACGAGATCATTGGCGCATCGGACAGCGGCATTCCAAGCCAGTATTCCAAGGAAATTACTAATGCCTGACAAGACCCAGCCGAATTTGTTCGGAGACCGCGTGCTGTGTCCAGACGTGCAGAATCTGCCCTTGATTGTCAGTGCAACCAGCAATCACTGCGAGGTTCTCGCACCGGGAAGTGTTTACCAACCCCTTCTTCTTGACCAGCAGGGTTCGGGCGTTGTGTCTGGTCCCGGAGCTTTGAACCGTGAGGAGGAGAAGTTTGTTCGCGACCTGATCACCTATCTCTATCCAAAGAAAGACTACCCCAAGTCAGCTTCCACGCCCCTCGTATGGGGAAAGCGAAAGATCTGGCTGAAGCGCAACATAGAGAAAGATGCCAGGTCCTTCAGGCTTCGCGTTGATTCCTCGGACTGGTACTATCCCGACTTCGTCATTTGGATCGTTGATGAGGAAAATCGTACGCAAACCTTCGGGTTCGCTGATCCGAAAGGCCTCGCGCTCGGCGCACATGCGGGTTGGGGCGAATATAAAGTCGTTTCCACCCAAGTCGTCCCGCATTTCCTCTCCGAGGAGATCGGCCCAGTCACTATAGACGGTCAACCTTGGACCTTTAGAATTCGTGGTGTCCTAATCTCGACTTCCAGCTTCGAAGGTCTGCGCGAGCAGCGGAAGTTCTTGGTGCGAGACCCGGACGACGTCACACACCCGCCGACCAAGGAGCAATTCGCACAGGCACGCATCTTGTTCCAAGAGCAACGCGCCGAAGACTACATTCCAGACGTCCTCCGTCTTCTGACCGAGGACGGAGAGCTGGACGAGGTGCTTAAACTTGGGGCAAGATACTTCGGGAAATCCGCACCAGCGAAGTGCGCCAACGAGGTCGAAGCCGACTTGGCTTTGAGGCACCGCAAGGCACGAACGGCCAGCGATTTCACAGCCTCCATTATGGAAGACTATCTCTTGCCGGGTGCCGACGGAAAAATAGGCGCGCGCGCGCGCCAGAAGCGCAAAGATCAGGTCTACCGGTTGCTTGACTCCGACGATGCTCAAGCGCGCAGCCTGTGGGATCAATGGACCGACAAGGGTGAGCCGAGTCGGTTCCTCTTGCAGAACTTTCCAACAGTCTAGCACAGGCCAAGTTTGCAGAAAACTTCGATAACAAGAAGTTACTCGGCTTCCAGAACCCAGCCCCTTCGTGTGAAAGGCTCAAGACGTGAGCTAAACGCTCTCTACCACAGCCGGACAAGTCAGCTCACCACCACGAGGGGTAGAGGCGCGCTGATAAAGGATGATGCCAAATGAATTCCATTTTACCGGAAGGCAAGCAGGTCCGCATCCGTTCCTTCTACGGCTTCGGACCTGAGGAGGACGGCTACGTTGGCTGGACACAGGAAAGCTCCCGCGACGCCTACCTCCGAAAGCTAAACGACGGCGACCTCATCATGATCTACGGCGCCAGCACCGCAGAGACCGAGAAGTCACTGCGCTCATATGTACTCGGCTTTCTGGAGGTTAAGGCAACGCCAATCCGCGATTACGAAAAGGCCTCTAAGGTGGGTTTGGACCGGAAACGAGATGCGGGCTGGGCCGACAAGTGGACCTATGCGATTCCAGTCCGCCGCGCCTGGCGGGCCGAAGAGAAGATGATGATCTCGAGGATCGCCTTCAATTCCTATCGGCCTGAGGCAGGCCAGGCTCTCGCGGTTCATGGCGCCGATCTCGACCCAGATGAGATCGCGCAAGCGCTAAAGATCAAGGTGCGGGAGGTCAACGTCTACGGCGAGCCACCAGTCAATGATGGCGAGTCCCCAGTAATGGCGTTCGCGGAGGTCTTTAGGCCTTCACGCGCATTTCCCGGCAGTTTCGGTGAAAGAACTTCGAATTACGAAGATGGGAAGACATTCCTATACCTTGCTGTCTATGAGGGGGACGGCCACGCTCTCTTGGGCAAGAAGAAATCATTCGGCGACAAATCGGTCGCGCTGAAGGTCGGCGTGACAAACGCACTGAAGCGCCGCTGCGCCGAATTGAACGCGGGTATACCGCCGGCGGCTACTGGCCGTTGGGCGCTACGGGTGAACTCGCAGCCATTCCCGGACAAGAAATCAGCGGAGGACGTCGAAGCTCAGTTCAAGCAAATTTCTTCTGGCCGTCTTGAGAGTCTGGGCGGGGAGTTTTTCTGGGGAAACCTCGAAGAAGCCGAGTCTCTATGTTGGTCTTTGCCCGGCATGTCACGGTTTTGAAGGTCAGCATGTCTAACGCCTCAAATAGGTACAGACACAGCTCCGAATGCTTCGACTTGGCCCATGCGTTGGTTCGATTTCAGTTCCATCTCGCGAACGCCACCGGCGTCGAAGTGTTCAGCCTCGACGTCGTAAAAACCGAGAAAGTCCAGATGCTTGCAGGCTATTCACCAAATCCGCGCAGTCATCAGGTCCGGAGAATATCGGCCCTCAGAGACCGCTTCCGGGCCTCCTGGCGACGAGGCCAGTGCTCAGCCCCTCCCGCATAACCCTCGAATACAACGAGAAAATCCGGAGGCAGCCGGATCGGGAGAACGCTTTCGCAAGGGCAAGTGGCGGAGGG
>NZ_JBISBV010000020.1:0-16048 GCF_046592965.1 Marivita sp. S2033 | reverse complement strand
CGCTATGTGAGGGCTACGCAGCGCCGGGCCTGCTCAGCACAAAGGGGTCAATATTGGACGCCGATAGGGGGTCAAAGTTCAATGCCGATTGACAGCCACGCGGTGAAGCTGAGAGCGGATACCGGCGGCTGCCATCTCCGGCTGAGAACCGTGCCCGCCGCCATGGACGCAGCGCCACCGAGCCCAGCGGCGATGCCGACGGGGTCCAGTGCGGCGTCGGGACCGTTCAGCAGCAGCGCCACGCCCAGAACGCCGGTGGCCGCCGCTGCAACCGCACCCGCCCGGATCGGCGTGCCGAGCCACCCACGCGCCATGAGGATCACCATCATCGCCTGCAGAGAACCGAGTGTGGCCGCTACCCCGCCGGGAAGCCTGTAGGCGGCCACGAACAGCAGCGCCCAGAACAGCGCGAAGTTGAAACTGCCGAGCAGGAAGATGCGACCGAGCCAGGCACGGGGTGGGAGGCAACGCGTGACAGCAAGCAGCAGCAGTCCGGCTGGCAAGGCCCTAAGCGCGGCAAGGGTCACGGGATATGCCGCAGGCAGCGCCTCGGTCGTGACGAGATAGGTGCTGCCCCAGACCGCCGGGGCGAGCGCTGTGAGAAGGATGTCGGTGGTGCGGGACATGGCTGTATCTCCTGGCGGGGGCTTACCAAAGCGGATGGAAGGGCAAGCGCGGACGGTCCGGCCAGGGATCAAGGCCGATGTCGCGCATCAGATGAGGCGGCAGATCGCGCGGCACGCCCCGCGGGATGCGGTGGCGGTGCCGGGCTGCAGTGCGGAGGAACGAGAGGGTCATGGCATGTCCTTTCAGGCGACAAGGCGGAGGGCGGCGCGCAGTTGTGCGGCCAGATCTTCGCGCGGTCCGTTGACGAGGCGGGAACCTGTCTCGCGGACGATAAGGGTTGGAATGGACCGGACCTGGAGGGTGCGGGCATGTTGCCGGTCGGTCTCGACGGCTTGCGCGGTTGCTGGATCGTCAAAGACCTGTGCAAAAGCCGTCGCGTCGAAGCCAAGTTCTCCGGCGATGTGAAGTATCGTCGCGGGATCGGCGATGTCGCGAGCCTCGCTCAGATGCGCGCCCTGGAGGCGGTCAAACATGTCCCAGTGGGCAGCCTGTCCGCCAAGCCGCTCGGCCGCCTTGCATCCCAGCGCTGCTG
Organism: Marivita sp. S2033; assembly: GCF_046592965.1. NCBI lineage: Bacteria > Pseudomonadati > Pseudomonadota > Alphaproteobacteria > Rhodobacterales > Roseobacteraceae > Marivita > Marivita sp. S2033. The sequence continues at coordinate 14,889 of NZ_JBISBV010000020.1, read as the reverse complement.
TCATGCCATGCGGATAATCGAACGGGGCCGCGCGCATCGCTTCGATATCAACGCGTTCCGGCCGGTCGCTGACTTGGCGGCAGACCGCCCAGTGCCCAAGGATGGTCTCGCGGGCGTCCTCGGGCGTGCCCCAGCGGGTGGCCATCTCGGCGCGACTGGCTTGCAGGACGAAGGTGCGGTGCCGGATGTCGAGGTCGAATTCGGCGGCAAGCGCCCGCATCCGCGACGAGATGTTGAAACACCAGCAACAGACGACATCGTGAAAAAAGTCGATGGTCAGTGCAGGCATCACGCGGCCTCCTCTGACAGGTTGGCGCCAGCCAGCCGCGCGGCGATCCGGGCGACATGCGCGCCCTGAAAACGCGCGCCGGCGAGGTCGGTCTCAGTGGGCGCGCGCGAGCCATCGGCACCGGCGATCGTGCCCGCGCCATAGGGCGCACCGCCGACGATGCTTTCGGCCGTCGTCTGACCGGCGAAGGTGTAGGGCATGCCCGCGATCAGCATCCCGAAGTGCTGCAGCGGGATCTGGGTCGACAGCAGCGTCGCCTCGTGCCCGCCATGCTGCGAGCCGGTGGAGGCGAAGACGGCGGCGACCTTGCCGACCAGTGCATTCCGCGCCCAGAGGCCGCCAGCCTGGTCGAGGAAGGATTTCATCTGTCCGGCCATCATGCCGAAGAGGGTCGGCGTGCCGAAAATGATGGCGTCGTAGGCTTGCATGTCGGCCGGCGCGGCCACGGGCGTGTCATCCGCAACGAAGCCAGCCTTCTGCCGGATTTCCTCAGGAACAGTTTCAGGCACGCGCCTCAGGTCGACATGGGTGCCGGGCACGCTGCGTGCGCCTTCGACTTCGGCCTGCGCAAGGGCGCTGACATGGCCATAGCTGGAATAGTAAAGAACAAGAATGCGGGTCATGGGATCCTCTCAGTGCTTTAGGTTTCGATGCCTGAGAGGATGGGGGATCGGTCGGACTGGAATAACCCGCCGACTGTCACTTCATTCTTTACGCAGGTTGAAGAATGTCAGGACCGGAGCGCTGCGCGCAGGTGGTCGAGGAAGGCCGTGACCTTCGCGTCCATCCCAAGCCGCGAGGCCGTAACGGCAAAGATCTCCGGCGCGGGAAGCTCCCAGTCGGGCAGAACGCGCACCAGCGCGCCCCGCGCCTCGGCCTCGTTCGAGACGAAGTCCGGCAAGGTGCCGACGCCTTGGCCCGCGATCAGGAGGTCGCGCAGCACAAGGCTGTTGCCGACACGAACCGGCGGATCGAGGTCGATCGTGACCGTGCCTGAAGGGCCAGTCAGCGCCCATGACGTCAGGTGGTCCGCGAGAAGGAAGCCGATTACCCGGTGCCGGGCGATGTCCTGCGGGACAATCGGAACGCCAGTCCTTTCGAGATAGGCGGGTGCTGCGAAGACCCGCTGTCGCATCGTCCCAAGCCTGCGCGCCACAAGCGCCGAGTCCGGCATCGCGGGCCGAATGCGGATCGAGACGTCGAACCCGCCCTCGACCATGTCCACCACCCGGTCGTCCATGGACACTGTCAGACGCAGATCGGGATAGACGTCGAGAAACCCGGGCAGGATCGGCGCGATCACTGTCTGCCCGAACGAGCTGGATGCGTTGACCTTGAGGTGCCCCCGCACCGCCCCGGCACCATCGCGGATGCGCGTCTCGACCCCGGCAACGGCATCCAGAATGCCTGTCGCCTCGTCGTAGTAGAGCCGCCCGGCATCAGTGAGCGACATGGAGCGGGTCGTTCGGGTGAGCAGCGTCGTGCCAAGACTCTCTTCGAGCAGCTTGATCTCGCGGCTCAGAAGCGCAGGCGACACGCCAAGATCCTCCGCCGCACGCGCGAAGCTGCCGCGCTCGACAATGCGGCGGAAGGCGTGCATGACGGAAAGCTTGTCCATTCTTCTCGGTCGTTCCTCGCGTGAGCGCCCCTTGCGGGTCGCATGTACCTCGACCCTATCACGGGCACGGCACGGCGCGAACGGATTGCGTTCGCGCCCGCCGATGGACCGTGACCGCCGCCTAAGCCGCCTGCCGAACCGCAAGCCAGTCCAGGATCGCCCGAGTGGTCTCGTTGGGCTTCTCCTGCTGGATCCAGTGGCCGCTGTCGAGGCTGAGCACCTCCACATTCGGGACGAAATCCGCGATGGTTTCGGACGGCGGAATCATGTCTCGCGTTCCGTAGATCATGAGTGCCGGCTGCCGGACGATGGGGTCCACTTCCGCCAGAATGTGCCAGTTGCGATCCATGTTCCTGTACCAATTGATGCTTGCCGTGAACCCGGTTGCCTCGAAGGCCGCGATGAACACGGCAAGATCCGCGTCGCTCATCACGGGATCACCTGCGGGGGCTGCGGCCGTGGCGAGGTTGATCATCATCATGCCCGGCTCGGGCGGCGCAGGCGGCAGGTTCTTGCGGAACAGGTTGCGTAGGAAGCAATCGGTGTGGGCATCCAGCACAGCGTCCGCGACACCGGGCTGACGGTTGAAGTGGACGAAATAGTTGTCGGGCCCAAATACGCTTTCCATGAACTCGATCCATGGGACTGGGGTGCGAGGCTGGTAGGGCAGCGCCAGGTTGATGATCCGGGTCACACGAGCCGGATTCAGGAGTGCCATGCTCCAGACGACGTTTGCGCCCCAGTCATGACCAACGAAGGTGGCCGCTTCGTACCCGAAGTGGTCGAGAAGCGCTGCGAGATCGCCCGTCAGATGAGCGATGTCGTAGTCTTCCACCTTGGTCGGGCGTGACGAGTTCCCGTAGCCCCTTTGGTTTGGAACGATGACGTGGTAACCCGCCGCCGCCAGCGCCGGTATCTGGTGGCGCCACGAATAGGCATGCTCGGGCCATCCGTGGCACAGCACGATCGGGTTTCCTCGATTCTCTCGACCGGCCTCGAAGACCTCGAGGTGGGAATTGCCCAGCGAAACGAGCGTGGGCGCGGGGAAATCAGCGTTTCGGTTCATGGCAGTCTATCCTTTGTTAATTGCCTCGACGCTCGCCTATCTCAAAAAGGTTTCAAATCCTGACACCTTTGTATGGTATTAAGCCTCCATGAAGAGCCGTAGCCGACAAGACGCCATCGTGCGGACCCTGCGCCGTAACGGAACAAGCACAATCGACGCGCTGGTCCGAGAGGTCAGTGCGTCGCGCAGCACGATCATGCGAGACCTGTCGGCGCTGCGCGACGAGGGCTATGTGATCCACGCCGAACAGGGCCGCGGCGGCGGATTGTACCTCGATCCGGGCTCGGTGCAGACCACGGCCCGGCTTTCGGTCGCGGAGGTGTTCGCGCTCATCATCGGCGTCTCAAGCATGCGCGCCGCCCGGACGCTTCCGTTCGCAAGCCTTGCCGATGCCGGGCTTGCCAAGATCGAGAAGGCCTTGCCATCCGACAAGCTCCGAGATCTGCGCCGCCTCCTCGATTGTCTCTATGTCGGGCCCCTGGCTCCCCAAGTCGACACGTCGAACCTTGGAGATATGGAGGCCGCCCTGTTGCCCGCATTCGAGCAGTCGTTTCTCGAGCGCTTGTGCCTGAGGTTCCGCTATCGCGACGCCAAAGGGACCGAGACCGAAAGGCAGGTCGAGCCGCAGGCCATGCTGATCCTACCGCCACTGTGGTACCTGGTCGCCTGGGATCCGATGCGCGAGGATTTCCGGCATTTCCGCATGGACCGGATCAGCCGGCCCGAAGTGGTCGAAGGCACGGCATTTCGAACGAGGCGCGTCCAGTTTGATGATGGCGTGGAACCCGTTCGATACGCCTAGCGGCGGTCAGTTGGCGGCGAGGGCAGCGGAGGTCAAACGACGACGACGTTCCCGCGCTTGTGTCCCGTTTCCATGTGGCGGTGCGCATCAATCAGATCGGTCAGGGGATAGATCCGGTCGAGCACGGGCGACAAGGTTCCGGCCTCAAGCATTGCCAGAAGATGTACCAGGTGGGCGCGCAGGATCTCCGGCGACTGCAGGCCCGCAGCGGCGAACAAGGCGCGGCGATGGCCGATCAGGCGGCTTTGCAACATCGCGCCCAGAAGCGGCAGCGTCAGCACGGGGCAGACATAGCGCCCGTTATTCGTCAGCCGGGCCTTGGCTGTTCCGAAGGTACTGATGCCGAGCGTGTCGAAAATCACATCGTAGCGCTCTGGCAGAGTGGTGAAATCCTCTTGGGTGTAGTCGATGATCCGGTCCGCACCCAGTCCCGCGACAAAGGCGGTGTTCCGCGTGCTGCAGGTTGCAGCAACATGGGATCTGGCCGCCTTGGCGATCTGCACCGCCGCAGTGCCGAGGCTGCCTGATCCGCCAAGGATCAGCACGCGCTGCCCCGGCCGCACCTGCACGACCTCATGCAGAAAATGATACGATGTCAGCGGACCGTCGCACATCACGGCGGCGTCCTCATGCGCCAGCGCGCGGGGCTTCTTAATCAGCACGCTCGCCTCATCAAGACAGATGTGGCTGGCATTGGCCCCGAACTTCATCCCCGCCTCGCCGAAGACGGCGTCGCCCACGGCAAACCGGCCAACCTTGTGTCCGATTGCGATCACCTCACCCGAAAGCCCGGTACCGGACAGGTTCTGGCGCGGTCGGCGCAGGCCGAGGAACGGCCGCGCAAACAGCGGCCGTCCGGCGCGCATCATGCCATCGGCCCGGGTCACGGCCGAGGCGCGGATGCGGATCAGGATTTCCGTGGGGCCGGGCGTCGGCATCGCCCGGGTCACGGGGTTCAAGACCTCGGGGGCGCCATAGCGTTCGATGCTCCATGCGGTGAGGGTAGCAGTCATGGGGTTCTCCTTTCGGTGTGAGTGCCCCCAATCTATCGGGTCGAATTTCCACCAGATATTGCCATTTATGGCCCGGCGTGGTTCATAATCGTTCCATATGGTGGATTGGAAATCTCTTCCGGCCTTTCTGGCCGTTGCGCGGGCGGGATCGCTGCGCGGGGCTGCCGAGCAGTTGGACGGCACCCATGCAACGGTGCGTCGGCAGGTCGAGGGGCTGGAAGCGCAACTGGGTGTCCAACTGTTCCGGCGCAGTGCAGGGGGGCTGGAGCTGTCGGCGGCGGGCCGCAAGCTGCTTCCTCAGGCGCTAGAGGCGGAAGCGTCCCTGCGTCAGGGGTTCAACGCCGTTCGTGGGCTCGACAGCGAGGCGGCGGGCCGCATCCGACTGTCGGCCGACCCGATGACGGCACATTTCCTGCTGGCGCCGGTTATGGGCGAGTTCCTGTCGCTCTATCCCGACATCCACATCGACATGAAACTGTCCTACGCTATCGACTCGATCGAAAGGCTGGAAACCGACATATCGATCCGCCATGTGCGCGACCTCACCGGCGACGCCGTGGGGCGCAAGCTGTTTCCGTTGTCGCTGGGCGTCTTCGCCTCGCGTAGCTACATCGACAGGCATCTGCACGATGCCGGGCCGCGTGGCGAGGGACTGACCTGGCTTGGCTACGGCGAGGTGCCGGAGTTGCAGGCGATGATCGCGGCCTCGCCTTTTCCACATGCGAAGGTGCGCCATGCCATCGCCGATCCGGCGATGCACATGCATCTCGCCAGGGCCGGGGCAGGAATGACCTTTCTGGCGGCCTGGGTGCAAACCGTCTTTCCCGAGTTGCAGCGGGTGCCGGGAACCGACCTCGACCAGAGCCGCTCGACCTGGGTGCTGATGCACGGCGATCTGCGCCGGGTGCATCGGGTCAGGCTCTTTGTCGATTTCCTCTACGAAAGCCTGCTCGAGCGACGCGCTGACTTCATCGGCTGATTGTCACTTCAGCCTTGATGCGCGTTTGGCCGCGAAGATTACATCTCCGGAATTGCTGCATATTGTATCCTGACCGAGCGCCTAACTTGAGCTTCTTCTTTCAACTCTTTCAATAATTTATGGCGGAGAGAGTTCTACGTCAGGCCCATTTCCTCCAGTATTTGGACTTATCAGGGGGTGCAATTTGCCCTGACCATCTTCGCAAAGCTGCCGTTAAAGATTCATGGTATGAGCGAACGCTAAGGGCCGATTGTAGGGCTTCAGTCCAGATCGACACCGCCGAGGCGCGGCACATGGACATGCGTTCGTACAAGAAATGCGGCGGCCGCGCCGGCCAAAGCGCCGAACAGATGAGCCTCCCAAGAGACGCCGGGTTGGCCCGGAAGAACGCCCCAGAGAATTGAGCCATAGAGGACACCGACCACCAGTGCCGCGCCCAGCGTGATCAATGAGCGATCCACGAAGCCGCGCGCGACGAGGAAGCCAAACCAGCCGAAGACCAACCCTGACGCACCGATATGGATGGCGGAGCTTCCGAACAGCCAGACGAGTCCGCCGCCGAGGCCGATCACCACTGCGTTCACCGGCAGCAAGGCCCTCGTGGTCGTGGCCACCAGCAGCCCACCCATCACCAGGAGCGGCGGCGTATTGGCCATCAGGTGCGCGAAACTTCCATGCAGGAGGGGCATGGCGATGACGCCATCCAATCCGCTGACGTGCCGGGGGATCAGGCCGAAGGCCGGGTTCAAGCCGTAACCAATGATCCAATTGACGAGGTGAATCGCCCAGAGCAGTGCGACAAAGGCGACAAGCGCTGCGGCGCGCCGGAAGAAGGCGCGCATGTGATCCCGGTTCATCATGTTGGCGACAGTAGACGTCACCACAGCACCTTCAACGGCTTCCGCACGCTGCACAGGGTGCCACCTCCGGGAAAGGGGGTTTGAGGCGGCCAACTTGGTCAAGGCCCAAGGCAAGAGAACGGCCTCGATCTTACACGGTGTTCCCCGGACGAAAGGGCTGCGGTTCACGCTCGGGGCGCTTCAGGGCTTCGGCGAATTTGCGGGCATTGTCATCGATCGTGCTGTGCCAAAGCTTCGAGACGAAGGCCCGGGCGTCTTGGACTGTCATGTCTTTCAGCGAAGAGGACAACGCCATGAAAAGCTCATCCTCGCTAATCGCGGCGGCGCGGTGCATGGCATCCGCGTAAAATGACGGGTCGTTGAGAACCTGCTCGCGCAGCGGCATCCGCGCGAGGTTCTCCTCCGGGATCGCCATGAAGATCGTGTCCTGAACTTCGGTCAGATAAGCGCGGCGCGATGTGGACACCGGCTTTCCCGCCGCCTTGGCCTCCAGAAATGCCTGCCTTGTCCTGTCGAGCTTTGCCCTTGCATGGGTCATGATGACATCACGCTTGCGGTCAAGCAGCGCAAATCCGGTGCAACGCTCGATATGAGCAAGAAGCTCTGCAACCTCTGCCTCTACATCAAAGCTCTCGAACCACGGAGCTTTTCCCAGTCTCGCCACCATGCGCCTACCTTCGTCCATTCAATAATATATTATCGTATATCATATTCAGCAGATCGCAAGCAGATGGCGCCCGTCATGCAGCCAAACATGGAAAAAGGGGAACCGTGGTCCCACGGCTCCCCTTTCGGTTCAGGTCGTCTCCCCCTCGCGCGCCGATTAGGCGACCAAGGAGAGCCCCGCGCCCGCGTCCTGCGGCTGCTCACCGCTGTCGATGAACGGGATGATCGAGAAGGTCTGCCCGCCGCGCTGTTCTTCGTTCTGCACGGCGTTGACGCGCAGGTCGCCATCGGGCGTGTTGATCAGCAGCGACAGGTAGTCATTGCCCGTGCGGCTGCTTTTGGCCATCCACGCCGAGCCGACGCGGATCGGTGTGCCCCGGGGCGAGCTGACCTCGATCCGGTAATCGGGGTGGGTCTCTTCGGATTTGTAGCTGTTCTCGATCAGCATGAACTCCAGATCGAACATCATGTTGGCGATGTAGCCGGTGAAGGCGTTGTCAGCGTCCATGGCGGTGAGCTCGCCCGAGATCGAGCCGGATTTCATCAGGCCGTTCGAGACCAGCGGGATGATCTCGAACGCGCCGCTTTGGGCCGCACGCGCCTCTTTCGTCTGCACTGCGTTGACCCGGAACGGGCCGAGGCCGACATCGATCTGCATCGAGATGTAGGGGTTGCCGCTGGTATTGCCGGTCTCGTTCCAGGCCGTGCCGATACGCACCTTGCGGCCAGACTTGTTGACTGCCGTCACGTCAAAATCCGGGCTGCGTTCAGACATCTTGGCCCGTGCCTCGAGCTGGATGGCGATGTCAAAGCGCGTCGAGTGGATCACGCCGGTGTACTGAGCGGCTGCGGTCTCGACATTGCGGGTGAGGGTTCCTGCGAACATGGGATGGTTCCTTTTGGATTGGCCGGTGCCTGACGTTTTTGCCAACGCATCCGGGATTGCTTTCTCGACCCCTTGAGGGATCACAAATCAGAAAGCCTGCTTTCCTTTCAGCCCCGCCCACGGGTCAGAGCTGCTGTCCGAGTGGGAATGCCCCCGCGCCTCTGGGTGCTACGCCCCTCCCCTGCCCGTCTGGTCTTGATTGGTTGCCCGGATTTTCTGCGGCGTCCTTCGATTGCGCGACGAAGAACTCCGTTTCTTTTCCGTTCAACCGGTGCCCGCTCCGGTCGGTCAGACCGATGCAGCTTCCGTTCGGCACATAGGTGATGAGGTACTGACCGAGCCTGTCCTTGTGGACAACGTAGCCGGTATTGGCCCAATGCACGGTCTGCCCGGCATCAACCGCGGCTTTGATTTCATCGAGTGTCATGCGATCCTCCTCAAGAAGAATGGTGGGGAAACGACGCAAGAAGCCCGATCGTCCAACCGGGCTTCCGTGCGGCATTCGTTTGGCAAACGACCGAGACCTGTCAGGCGCTTTGCGTGGCTTGCATCGCGCGCGCCGCCATCCAATCTTTCAGGCCAAGAACGGTTCGTCCGGCGGCGACCTCGGAGGCCCAAGCGACCCTTGGGTCGCCGCAGGGATCATCGCCGACTTGGCGGTCGATATGACCATTGGCCATCCATGGCTCGGGCTGGATCCGTCGCAGCCAGTCCGCCATGCTCGGAATGCGGCCCTGGCAGTCTTCACGGATATGCTGCTCGCCGATCCAGCGCACGGGAATGTCCCGACCTGCGCTATTGGTCAGGGACACGCCGAAGACACGTTCGGCCTCAAATAGGCCTTGGGCATGGTGACGCATGGCTCGGTGCGTAAAGAGCGCGAGGTACTCTTTCGAGGCGTCGAACCAGTCATGTATGGACTGATAGTCAGACGGCACCCCGCCGAATTTCCGGGCGGAGCTTTCGGCATGATGAAGCGGATGGGCCATCTCAAAGACCCTCGTCATAGCTGTGCGAGCATTCGACATAGCGGTCCGCGTGATCGAGCGTGATGCTGTCTGCTGCAATGTCCCAAGTCAGCGTGCCATAGCCGCCCTCATTGTTTTCGAACCCCGGGTGATGGTGATAGGCCAGCGACCAGGCGAAGTCGCCAACCTCTGCGGCAAGCGCCTCCGGCAGCTGGACCTCTGCAGGCTGCACCGTCACATCCTCGACATTGCCGGAGTCGCCATAGCCTTCGTATTCGGCAGTGACCCCGCTGATGCCAAGCGCACGTAGTTGCGCGAGCAGCTCCGCTCTGGACGCCTTCAAGGTGGTTTCGCGCTCTGCACGCCACTGAGCCGCCATTGCGGCATAATCGATCTGGGGATTGGTCATGGGTCTGTCCTCTCGTCTGAATTTGGGGGGCCGGGCGTGGCATTGGTCTGCCCGCGCCCGGAAAGCGCAGCCCGGGCAAACCCCGATCCGCGACGCCCGACCGAAAGCCCGCTTTGACTTTTCAGGCGGCTTGTTCTGACGTCATGGCGGCTTCCTGCCCCACGATCCGGGCCAGAATGCTTCCCGTGTCGATCCCGTCCCCATGCGGCAGGAACACCCGTAGCTGGAAGGCGATGATCTCGGTGAAGCAGCCGAGGGCCTTGAGGCCATCAATCATGCCCCTGTCCACGCCGCACAACTCAAGGCGCATCTCGCCTGCGACACGGCGACGGGTCAGGGTGAGACCCCGGCCCAGATCGACAGGCGCGGTGGTGCCGAGGGCGGCGGTCAACATCTCCTGCGGTGTTTGCGGGTTGGAGACGAGGAAGCGGGCGCGCAGCGCGGCCGCTCCTTCCTCGCTCAGCGTGCGCCCGATCATGGCGGTCGCCCCATCGGGCGTGACCCGGTAGATGCGCTCATTGGTGGTCGGAATGTCCTTCCAGATCGGCAGCAGCAGCCCGGTCAGCAGGTAGAGCTTGGTCGTGGTGGTTTTTGGCAAGGACGCAGCCTCTGCATCCCAAAGACGTGCGAACTCGGGCCTGTCGATCTCTTCCCAAGCCGAGGACTCAAACCGTGCCTCTTCGAGATAGCTCGACCCGTTTGGCCGCACCGCCTTGCGCATCAGCGTGACAATGTCCTCGTCATACATCTGCATGGGCCGCGCCGAGATGAGCGCCGCGCGACCGGAGGCGCGATTGACCATCGGCAGCTTGTCCGGATTGCGAGATATGGCCTCTTCGGCGCCCAGGACATGGACCGGGTCCGTTACCTTGAGCCCGATGATCCGCGTCACGGCACCGGATTTCGGGCAGGTCCAGAGATCCTCTGTGGAGACCTGTTCGATCCTCTCGCCGCGCAGGGTTTCCACGCCGAAATCGAGCGTGCCCGCCGCGCGCGCCCGTTCGGTCTGATCGGCAATCCGGCGCATGAACTCGGCAAAGAGTGCGTTCTGCATGTGGATGGGCAGGGCAAGCACCCGGTTGAGAAACCGCTGGATCGGGGGAAGCTCCTCAAGGAGCACCCCGTCCTTGTCGATCAGCCGCAGGGCCGTCCAGTCGGTGAAGCTCTCGTAGCTCATCGCCTCAGCGCGCCCGGCGGCAAGATCGGCGAAATACCCACGCAGCGCCGCTCGCGCGATCGGGCTTTCGAGATTGTCCTCCTCGCGGAACATGCCTTGCGAGCCGGTCTCGCGCTGACCCTTGGTCAAGGCCCCCAGCTGGTCGAGGCGTTTGGCTATAGTCGAGGTGAAACGCTTTTCGCCATGCACATCCGAGGTGCAGACCCGGAAGAAGGGCGCGCTTACCTGGGCCGAGCGATGCGTACGGCCCAGCCCCTGGATGGCCGCATCGGCGCGCCAGCCGGGCTCCAGCAGGTAGTGCCGCCGCCGTTTCTGGTTCTTCGCCGTTTGCGCCGCGTGATAGGACCGGCCCGTACCGCCCGCGTCGGAGAAGATCAGGATATCCTTTTCGCCGTCCATGAAGGCTTGGGTCTCGGACGAATTGCTGCTGGCGCTGCGCTTCTCGATGAAGAGATGGCCATCCTCGGCCTTGAGTGGCCGGATGAACCGCCCCGTGACTTCTGCCACGGCCTCATCGCCAAATGCCCAGAGGATCTGATCGAGCGCCGAGGGGATCGGCGCCAGCGTCATCAACTCCATCATTGCCGCATCGCGCAGGGCGAGCGCCTCGCGCGAGACAACGAGCGCCCCGGTCTCATCCCGCAAGGGTTCCGCCACCATATTGCCGTCGATCTCCACGAGCTTTTGCGCATGGATCGGGAAGGCCTGTTCGAGGTAGCCCAGAACATAGTCGCGCGGCGTCAAGGCACCCTCGACGAGTTCATCCTCCGGGTCCATCGCCTCAAGCCGACGCTTCAGCAGGCTCTCGCCTGTCGAGACAACCTGGATGACGCAAGCATTGCCTGCCGCCAGGTCGTCCTTGATCGCACGGATGATGGTCGGGGCTTTCATGCCCATCAGGAGATGGTTGAAGAAGCGCTGCTTCGTGCTCTCGAAGCGGGACTTGGCCGAGGCGCGTGCGGCCGACGCATTAGTTTCCCCCGAGGCGTCGTTGACGCCGGTCGCAGTCAGCGCCGCTTCGAGATTGTGGTGGATCATCCGAAAAGCACCCGCGTATGCGTCGTAGATCTCGATCCGGGCCGGGGTCAGCGCGTGTTCGAGCACGTCATACTCCACCCCATCAAAACTGAGGGCACGCGCCGTGTAGAGCCCGAGCGTCTTGAGATCGCGCGCGACCACCTCCATGGCAGCCACGCCGCCGGCTTCCATCGCAGAAACGAAGCTCTCGCGGCTTGGGAAGGGGTATTCGGGGCCTTGTCCCCAGAGACCGAGACGCGCGGCATAGGCCAGGTTGTGCACGCTCGTGGCGCCCGTGGCCGAGATATAGAAGACGCGAGCGCGGGGTGCTGCCAGTTGCAGCCGCAGGCCAGCAAGGCCCTGCTGGGAGGGTTTGACCCCCCTGCCCTGCTCGGACCCTGCCGCGTTCTGCATGGCATGGGCCTCATCAAAAGCGAGGACGCCTTCAAAGTCTTCACCCATCCAGGCGAGGATCTGGCTCAGTCGCGTGGTACGGCATTTGCCCGCGGACCGCAGCGTGGCGTAGGTGACGAAGAGGATACCGTCGCCCATCGGGACGGGCTGGTCCGGCTTCCATTTTGAGAGCGGCTGGATGTCGGCAGGCGAGCCGCCGAGATCGGTCCAGTCGCGGATCGCGTCCTCGATGAGCGTCGCGGATTTGGAGACCCAGATCGCCTTTCTGCGCCCGGCCAGCCAGTTCACGAGGATGAGCCCCGCGCATTCGCGGCCCTTGCCGCAACCGGTGCCGTCGCCGAGGAAATAGCCAAGGCGATAGGCCCGTGCATTAGGGTCATCATCGGCGCGCGTCAGCTTGGTCTGGTCGTCATCGATGGTGAACCGCCCCGGCAGGTCGCGCCCATGGGCATCATGCGCCATGATGATGGTCTCGAGCTGCGCCTCGGAGAGATGTCCCTCCTCGATCAACCGGGCGGGCAAGCGCAAGTCATCACTGCCCGTGTTTGAGGGCATGGGCGGGGCAACCGAGGCCATGGCGATGCTCTCGACGAGCGGCGTGGGATGTTCCTGCGCATCCGCGATCTCGATCCGCTGAGGACGGTAGCGCGCATAGATGTCCGAGATGGGCGTGTTGTCGCGCGGGGTCTCAAAGCTTGTGAAGCAGAGCGGACGGACGGCATTGGCGCGGGGTTTGGAGGCGGCAACAGGCGCAGCGACGGTCTTGCGCGGGGCAGATGATGGAACGGTCGGCCGAGCATGAGGGATCGCTTCAGCCCGTTGGGCAGGGCGCATCTCGGTCCGGGTTGCGGCTACGGCATCGACATATGCCAAGGCTTCATCCAGATCCCGCACACTGGCGCGGATCATCTCGCCGTCCTCCTGCACCTTGTCGAAGACCATGAGCTGGGTTTCCACAGTTGTGCCGAGCTTGCGATAGACCTGCCCCGGCATCGTCAGCGCCAATCGCGGCGTCAGGAGAGCGCAGGCGCGTGACCAATGCGCGGCATCGCGTTCGGGCGTGAATCCCGGCGGCATGATCGCCACCAGCCGCCCACCGGGTGCCAGACGCTTGGCAGCCGCGACGAGATGTTTGGCGGCGATGTGTTTGTCCCGGGAGCGGTCGACCGAGGAGGCGAAGGGCGGATTCATCACCACGACTTCGGGTAGAAGCGGCGACTGCAGCAGATCGTCGATATGCTCGCCGTCATGGCCCGTCACCTCGCCGCCGAAAACCGCGCGCAGGAGGCGCTGGCGAAAGGGGTCGATCTCGTTGAGCAAAAGCGCGGCACCAGTCCGGGCGGCGAAAGCGGCCAGTGCACCGGTGCCCGCCGAGGGCTCCAGCACGGTCTCGCCCTTGCGGATCGCTGCGGCCCGCACCGCCATGGTCGCGAAAGTCAGCGGCGTGGAAAACTGCTGAAGCCGGATCTGCTGCTCTGACCGGCGCGTTTCCGTCAGCAGCCGCGAGGCAAGCAGCCTTGCAGCGGCGCTGTCACCTGCCACGCCGTCCCCACGCAGCAGCACCTGGACAGCCGCGGCCTGCATCAGGTCATATGCCATGCGCCAGTCCCAGGCACCGCCGGCATCGCTGCCAAGAAACGTCTCGCGCATGACGCGCGCGAGCGCTGAGCTGCGCAGGGGTTGGTGGTGGATCTCTGTGCCGATAAGCGCTAGCGCAGAGGCGAGATCGGCTTCGGAGATTGCGAGAGCCGGGTTGGCCGTTCTGGGTTTGGACATGGGGATTTTCCTTTGGATCAGGGTCTGAGTTCCAAAGGACAAAAAGCCCGCTCTACACTTTTTGGGGTTTCCGCCGAAAGCTATGACGGAGGTTGAGCAACGAGAGTGAGTGCAGAATTTCAGATCACGAGCGCGACCCGCCCTTGTCGGAATCAAAGGCTAAGTCACGCAGCCGATCGGCAAAAAATTTTTTGACAGAAGAAGCGGCGGCAACCCACCAAAACACCCCGAAACGCACGAAGGTACCAGGTAAGAACAGAACGCACTGTTCAAGACTGTTGGCGGCGCTTCTCATCAATCACCGCCTGCACAAGGTTCATCACGTTGGAATGCGGTGTCGCGGCCTGCTGGTCATTCAGTGCCTCCTTCACCTTGGACCGAAACCAGGCATCATGGGACGTCATCTCACCGGTCACGGCGATGGTCCTCGAGGCGCCTATCCAGAAGCTCGCCTAGGTCTCTCGGCATAGCTGCAACGCTCAGAGCGACCCGAGATCGGCGGTAGGGAGAATGGACCTTGGACAGATTGACTTTGTCGCAAGCCTGTTTGCGGTCTGAAGGCTGTTTCAACTCGGATTCCCCGTTCACGCGATGATCGAACGTTACAGCAAAACTTCCCGGACGATAAGACTCTTGAGATCTCTACATTATGGGGATGACCAAAACATCTGCGCACAGACGCCCCTTCACACCATTGCCGACGTTGGGGCGGGATGCCGCGAAGGTCTCGAAGGAGCCCAGACTCACCGATGCTGCGGGGCGCGCGAATGTCGGCTTTCGTCCGGCGCGTCGCACCATGATGGAGTTAGTCAGCTTCCACCAAGTCACTCCGGGCATCGCGGATGATCATCCACGACGAATGCAGGAAAAGCCCCGCGATCGCGAACGCGACGATCAGGTCGGGCCATGCACTGCCAAGCCACGCGACCAGCCCGGCGGCGATGACCAC